>NZ_JBWDNS010000008.1:0-226883 GCF_056269305.1 Paenibacillus sp. J22R3
GTTTGCCTCATCATCTGAATCTTCTTCAAAAATCAACGATTGACCATCCAACGAATTGTCATCTTGAGTCAGAACGAATTCGCCTTCTTCATCAAATTCTAGATCGAATTCGCTTTCTTCAACAAACTCTAGATCGAATTCACCTTCTTCGACAAACTCTAGATCGAAACCTTCTTCATCAACAGGGTCAAGTTCAATCTCTCCCTCGATTTCAGATGGTTCAACCATCTCTTCTTCATCCTCAATTGTCGAGACAGGAAGAGGTGTCGTTAACTCAAAAATGAGACGGTCCAAATGACCGTGGGACCGAATGCGGCATTCAAAGTCAAGATCTGATTCATCGGACATTCGTTTTGGGAATAGGTCTTCATCAATGACCATAGCCCCGCCATCGCCTGTGATTTCTTCGGGGCGATAATACAAGCCAAATGGCTCATAAAACTTTTGGTCGATTGTTAGGTTTCTTGCAATTGTATCCATCCCTTCCCTTACGCGGTCACGATAATCTACCACTACCAAAGGAATTAGATCAATAAATGCATTAATGCATCCTTTGATTGTTGGAGCATTCAACGGTTTCTCAATATGAAACTTACGCCAGTTTGCGATCCACCAGCCCACCATGCCATTTTGATAAATCTCAGTACATTCAAAGGGATGCTCTTTCTCCTTCACGTATCGTTTCAACCAGGATGGCATCTTACCTTCAAAGTAGATACGGATGACCTTGGAAGGATCTTTCGGGTGGAGCTGGAGCTTGATTGGCTTTGCTTCAAAGTGATGACGGGTCGGAGCCGAGGAAGTTCCCTTCGACTCGTACCACTCAATTACAACAATGCCCGTAGATTTTTCAAAGAAAGGTGCTGCCATTGGCTAAACAACCTCCTTTTGATCTACAAACTCATATCCAACTATCATCCATGTCGTGCCGTTCGTGTATTCTCTTGCTTGATCCATATTCTCGAATGACTGACTATGCTCTTGTCCACCTTGTTTGCATTTGAATGTAACCGTTACATAATATGTTGTCATTGTCTTGTCCTCCTCCTCAAATTAACGAATTCTGTGAGAGCTGCCTTTTCGCGGCAGCCTCACTCTCTCTTGCTGAGCAATATTCGTAAACCCGTTTAATTCCAGAACGGAACGAAACATAGTACCCTCTCCTCTTATCTTTATTAGGCAATTTGCGAACGAGACGTTCCACTCTTGAGCATCTGATGAGCAAACTCCTCCATGTCCATCGACTTTGTAGAAGCAAGTGCATCACCTTCGAACTCGTTCGCGATTTCCTCAAAATCAAGCGACTCCCGATCAATAGCCAAGTTCACACCACTGATCTTCGATAAGCAAAGACCATGCATATTAACATCTATTGTGCCAACATTCATTAGCCACCAGATATCAACGACGTCTCTCTGACCCAAACGTACGGCTCGCGAATAACACTGTTCAATACGCTTGCCGTTGAAGTCTAAATCGAACAAAAAGACACTCTTCCCTTCGGTTAAGGTATACGATTCAGCTCCTGTACGATGGGACAGAATGAGAATCGAAAGCGGATCATTCGGATCCTGGAACCGTTCGATCAACTTCCAACGGTCCTCTTTCTTTACTCCACCATGAATGAATTCCGCCCTCTTCCCAAATACGATATTATCGAGGGACAAAGACAGATACTCAATCGTTTCCTTGTGACCGGAAAAAATGAGCATTTTCTTATTCCTACGAAGGAGGTCAATCGCCTTGGTTTCAAGGAACTGAATTTTAGCCGTCTTAACGCCTTTGGAGGCGTCGTATTCTGGGAAAACCCACGGGCATGAGGCAGCTTGTTGGAGTTTGCGCATCCACGTACAGATTTCAATCGTATTGATGCGGTAAACGTCCCCTCGCCCCACCGCTGCTTGTTTCTTCATGAGCTCCATCTCGTACCAATCGGAGAACTCCTGAACCTTCTTGTCGTATAACTCCTTCTCGGCCGGGAACATATCTACGTGATAGCGATGATGTTCCGGTTTCGGCACAGCAATATGAGCTTGTACATCTGCATCTTGCTTTCTTTTTCTGTACATAATGCTGTCTAGGACTTTCCACAGTTTCTCGTGGTTGGATACTCTTGCTTGCACAGAGTCGATGTCCAATACCGCTCGTTTCTTCCCGCCCCCGTAAAATTCTCTGAAATTTTCATATCCAACCTTCCCATATCCTTGAAACGGACGAGGATTACCGGTTACATTTGCTAGTGGGTCGTCATATCGGGAAGAGAAACCAGTTAACCAGCCGAGGATCCAGAACAAATCCTCTGTTCCGTTTTCAGCCGGTGTACCAGATAGTGCCACTTTAACTCTCGTCTTAACTCGTCGAACTGCAAGAGCCCTACGTGTGTCACCGCTTTTGATATAGTGAGCCTCGTCTACCACGCAAGCATCATAACCGTTGTGATAGAACTGATAGAGCGCTGGCTTCTTCGACTCAATGATTGAATAGCCACAAACGCGCTTCTCCCTCCGACCAATATGCTGTTCGATGACATTGCTGCAAATATGCTGACCAGGTTTCCACTCACATTTGCACTTCGGACACTCTTCCGGCCTATCCTTGTCGCTCCATCGCTCTTCGAGCGGATTAGCTTGCTTCTTGCAAACGGTACAATAACGAAGGTTCCGCTTGAACACCCCGCCAAATGAGATTTGGCAATGCGGGCATTCGGTATGCTCCTTTTGGCGATACACGACCCGTCCTGCATCATTAGCCCACTTCTCGTATGAAACAAGATGGAAACGTTTTGTACTATGCAGGTCACTAGGATTCGAGAGAATGATGTAATCATCTTCGAAACCCAAATTCTTCAACTCCCGTATCCAGTCGTTCAAGTTACGTGACATCGTAATAATGAGGATGCGTTTATTGGATTCATCAGCAGCTACGCCTACGATGGAGGTCCTTGTCTTGCCCAAGCCCATATCCATCGCATTTAGCAGCCGCTTCTTAGCCACAATGTACGAGGCACACTCTATCTGGTAATCATAAAGCTGTGTACCATCCGCAAAAACGACGCCTCCGAACTTGTCTTTGACCTTCTGCTGAGCATCCACAAACCGTTTCGTCATCTTCATCTCCGATAAAGGAATCATATCCAGTTCGTAGTTCTTGCGTTTACGACGGAGAACCGATTGAAGCTTTACCAGCTCCTCCGAATCGGTCTCTATACCCCAATGTTCAAGCTGGCATACAACTCGATGATTGGTCATCGAATCGTTACTTCTTGTCACGAGGTAATGCCATGATAATTCTTTCTCCTGTACTCCCTCGGAAGCGAAGCATTCAGAAATCACAAGCGAATCACGGATATGTTCCCCCCGAAAAACCAAAGCTTTATCGTTATAATTCACTCGAATTAAACTCATCAAAAAGCCTCCGCGAATTAATATCGCGGAGGCACTCACCTCACTTTTTGTGATTTTTTTAAATGCCGGCTGCTACTGCTGCTGACTTCGAAGTCGCAGCAGTAGATGGTGCCGAATTCAACTTCTCTACTTCCGTCACGACAACCGGTAGGACAGTCATGTTTACGCGATCTTGACCATCAAGTCCGATTGTAATCGGCGACCGATAACCACTTACGTAAAGTACAATTTCATCCGAACCGCGATAATGAGGCGATTGGAAGTACGTTGCAGCGATTTCCATGTGTTCTGCATGAATTGCGATTGCAGCAACACCATCACCATCGACAGCACCACCTAAGTCCTGCACCAGGGATCCATCAATCGTCTGAGCCGTTACGCGTCCATTTTTCATGAGCAAAATCGTATACGGCTTGTTGTTTGCGGCTACCTTTCGGACTCGGCGCATGAGCTCAATAAGCTCAAGCCGATCCAGCCTAATCTTGGTTTTTGCCTTGTAGTCGAAGGCTTGGTCCATATAGGCGACTGGAAGTTCCCCGTTGAGCGGCGCTGCAATGCACGTTGCAAGACCAGTATTGAACACGACCAAACCCGATTTCGTGATCCCGACTTGTACTTCTGCGTCCGGTGGCAAAACTTCCGAAACGGCTTGAAGCATTCGAGCATCAAGTGAAAGGTTTTTGTCGAACCAATCCAGCTTCTGTGCCAAACAACGAACATACTTGAAACTGTCCGTTGCACGCAGAAAGACCTCTCCCGTTTCCTCTTTACTGAAATGAATACCGAGAATTGCCGGAAGCGAACTTGCTTTTTCGTGACCCGGCAATGCGCAAAATGGAATCATCATACGAACGATCCCGTGCAGCGCGCCTGGCTTCCAGGAGACAGTGGATTCCGGTGTAGGCGGTTCTAGCATTGGCATTGTCTCCGGCATCAAATCAACTGCGATGTGAGAGTCTCTCCCGCCCCATTTCATCATCAAGCGGGAACCCTGGACTTGTATCAGGATTTCTTCATTTGATGGAAGAGCAGATACCTTCTGATCGATTTCGAATAGCATAGTTGCGACAGCCATTTCAGCCTCAATAGCTACATTTGCCTTTCGTTCCACACTCAGGGCAGCATCTGCGAAATAAAACGAAACACTGCTCTCCTCAGTCGTGGAAATATAAAGTGTTTTGTTGCCAGCTCCGGATTTGCGTGCAGACTTAGCTAACGGACCAATAATGCCTTTAAGCATCTCAGCAGGAATTTTGAACATAAAAATGGGACCCAAAAAAACAGGTCCCTTCACCTCCTCAAAAATATAATTTTGTTTTTAATCAAAAAGCCTTGTTGCCCTCTCCTTGATTTCTTCACCTCCTTGTATTTCGGACAACAAAAAAAGCCCTCAAAAGGAGACTTCTGCTTTAGAAAGAATCTAAAGCTAACAGTCGCCTTTGAGGGCGTTTTTGGGCATATTTATCCCTATCATGAACCAATAGTAAATCAACGGTACACCTTGAGCCGCATGGCAGGTGCATAAGTAAAATGATAGGTATATTTATATTGTATTAAATAGCGCGAAAGAATACAAGATATCCCCTTCCAAAATCGCCTCACTTCCCGCCTTCCCTTATGCTAGAGATAGCAGATTTGAAAGGCGTGATCCAATTGGAGTTGGTAAAGAATCGGTCTCTCGAGGCAGGAGACCGAGTACAAGTTTATCAGAATCTAAATCGATCTTGTTTCTCCATTAGGAGTAAAAAAACAGGATTGGTTGTTGCGTATGCGGATACTGTGACTATTGGAGATGCCCTCTTTAAGGTATCTGATAAGGGAAGAAGCCGGGTTTTGTCGACGGGTGTTCGTAGTGTTCATGCATATGTAGAAGGAACCTTTATAATTGCCAACTCCCCTAATCCGCCCGCTGGCGCCAACCAAATTGCATACTATAACCCCTTCATCACAGAACAATTTATTGTGGAGGGAAGCAAGCTTAATGTTCATCAATCGGAAGTCGCTCATTGCCAGAATCGCAGAGTTTTCTTTGCGAAATGAAAGCAAGCCATAAAAATATCCAGAGGTGAATCTTATGTCCGAAAAGTGTTGCAGAACAGAATGTCTCATCAATTTCAAACCCATATTATCTTCTTTTGATGACGGGAAGGACAAAATTATTCTGTGCCCAAATCATGCTCTTGAATATGTGATCCACATCTCCAATAGTGAGAAACCTGAAGTCCTCCCGCTTCCAACCGAATCAACATTACCAATCGGTCCCTGTGATGCGTGCGGCCAAGTCCATGATACGCTTTTATATCTAACCGAAGATTACAACGAGGTGACGCTAAGAATAAATGTGTGCCGAACACATCTTCACCGACTACTTGCTAGGAGCTTGGAGCCAACTGCGTATAAAGAGATTCTAGCAATGCACGGAGTCTTCTATGAGATTCATGATGATTTTTATGACGATGAGGGAAAAGCAGTTCAACCGCTACATATTAACCTCTAACAAGTATTCATAAATTCATCTACAAGGGTCTGTTTTCACTCACTGTGAAAATAGGCCCTTTCAAAATTCGTCCCCACGTCTCCCCTCCTCTACAATAAATATATAGAGGACGTTGGAGGGAATCTCATGACCCAATTATGTTTCAACCTATATCAGAAATACGGACCCTGGCTCATCACAAACAAAGGCGATCAGGATTGCAGGGAACTCGCCGACCGCCATTATAGTCGTCAGAAAGTAGGCTCGAAACAGTTTACCCGTCCCGGCCGGAACCTCGTGCTGCGGACTGTTGATGCCAAAGCGGTATGGGTTACTTGGAGCGGGATTCGGGACGATGGTCATGTAGCCTTCGAGTGTACGATCTTCAGGAACGAATCCGATCACCTCAGCTCTGAGCTAATCAAATGGGCGATTTTTGCCACCGTCTGTGAATGGGGCGGCCAAATTCCCCGAGACGGCTTTATTACATACGTGAACGAGCAGAAGGTAATCAGTGAAATACCGGGATATTGCTTCAAACGAGCAGGATGGAAGAAGATCGGTAAAAGTAAGCGGCGCGGGCTGGCACTATTTCAAATCTCGATGGAAAAGAACTATTTGGCCATGCAGAAGCTTAATACCGTTAGAGATTTAAAAGATGCTCAAGAATCGATCCAAATCGCATTGGCCTCTGGTGAATGGACGGATGCCCACTGGTTCCATCAGCAGGCCGTTAGTCTACAGAATTACGTCAGCCATGCTGATGAAGCCATGCGAAGGCTCGGCATCGGGCAGCTCCACGATCCGACGATTCATGAATGGGAACTACAAGACATCATTTCCCCTTTCGAATGGTTCGAAGGGGAACGGCATATCAAGAGAGCAGAATACATGTATTCCTAAAGGGGGAGCGAGCAATGCAGGTAGCGCGGAAGATATTTGATATATTGGAGCATGATGAGAAAGACGTGGAAAAAGGTTTAGAAGTGGTTCGCGGCAGCCGGAAGAAAGATCGCATCAAGGAAGGCGCGATCGATAAATTCCTCCAAAGCTATAAACCAGAAGAACGGTTATTGAAGAACGCCCTTGTCTCTCAGATCGAACGTTCGCCTCTATACATAGAGCCGGCGCATGATGTAGCATTAAGCCAACATTTCGGATGGAATCGCGGCATGGCGATGAAACTTGAGACAATAATCCGTGGCCGATGGAGCGCATGGCTTAACATACTGAACAACCAACGTTTCGAATTCACCTCGGATATTATTCCAGATTGCCCGTTCAGTATGTTTGATGGGGCTGAGCAAGTTAAGAAAATGCTAAGCAAGTACATGGATCAAGCTTATAGTAACGGATACAGCGGTCATGATTTCATGGAATGGCTTGGATACGGACTAGGGATCGGTTGGTTCGAAAAACCGAACATCAACGAGAGGACATGGCGACATTGGTACGAAACCTTCGATATCTCCCTTATGCTACTCTATCCAAGCGACTATCTCTCCAATTTTTTAATTGATTACTCGGGGCAGTCCGGAGTTGGCGGATATCCAACGCCATTAAACGTTACAATGGCTATCATGAAAATGTTAGGTGGCAGAGATAGTGGCGATCCTTCTCGGCGAAGCGAATGTGTTTTTGAACCATGCCTTGGAGCGGGAGCGATGCTGCTTACTTCCGACAACTTGAACCTCGTTGGAGCGGACTATAACCCTGCGATGGTGAAAGCCGCGAGCATCCAGGCATTTTTATACCAGCCCTGGCTCCTATATGTACCTCATCCGATTATAGGACTTCATTTTTCCGAGGAAGAAATGCGGATTCACCGCTACTATGAATTTAACACCAACAGCCGTATCTACCTTGGGGACAGTTTGCTTGGAGAATATGTCGCTCCCGCAGATATCTTCTCAGAAAACAAGGAGCGTGTTGAAATCTATGTTCAGCCACTTGATCTGCAGAAGAACAGCGCCCTCAAGTGTGAGTGGGAATTCATGACTATCCCATGGTCGGAGATGCCTGCCGGAATGAAGCTAGAGATCGTGAAAGCCCAGGCTCGGAACCTGAAGTTTGAGGTAGTAGCGTCCAACCCACCGTTCGGTAACATGAACAAATACACAATGGAACAAATCCGAAAATATCAGAAGTCCAACGAAGAATTCCTTGCCCGACGTAAAACATGGTTAGATGAACTCGACAAGTCACCACATCCACATACGGAGGAAATAATAGACCAGGCATTAAGTTTAATCGAAGAAAAGACGGGACAGTTGGCATTTTTCTAAGGAGGGTCACAACCCATGACACGGCTATACGAAGACCTGAAACCGGAAGAACGCCGGCAGTACGGGTTTGTAAAACTTAGCAAGCAGGAAATCAATAGGATTATGTCAATGAAGCCCCACACTGCGGCGTTCGAGAAAATGGAAGTACAGCGCAAGAACCAAAAATAGCAAAAAAGAAGGCGCGCACCTTAGGCGCCTTCTTTTTTCAAAGTTCATATTAGATTGACTTTAAGCTTCTTATTCCAGTATTAAAAGAAGCCGCAGTGTTAATTCCCTTACTTGCCTTCCACTTCTTCATCGTTAATAGTAACAATCTCTTCGCTCGGTTTAGGAGCCAGGCCGTCCATTATACCAATCATCCATTTTTTTGTAGTCCCCTCGTAAGTAATTTTCGTGATAATTGGAACTAACATATCGGATTTACTAGAGATGGCCAATGCTAGCGCTTGCTCAGGTTTTAATTTTGCTTCGCCCGATATCGAAATAGGTAAGACGACAACGCTGCTTGCGGATCCGACGCCAGGGTAGGAGGAATCGATATCTCCTTCCAAAGTAGCCTCTACGTGTTGTCCGATAACAAGGCTGTCGTCGGAGGATCCAAGCCATATGGCCCCGTACATCTCGCTACCGGTCATTTTCGTTTCTGAAGCTACAAGAATTCGATCAGGGGTTTTTTTTGTGATGTAACCCGTGTAAGTAGCTTTTACAGGCTGCGGTTCGACAGCTTCATTCTGTTTGTTACAAGCCGTGATACCAAGCAAACTGATAAACATTAACACGACGACTGAAATTCGCATCTTATCCCCCCCTTTTCTCCAAAAATCTATTAATTTATCCTAATATGGAGTAGCAGATAAGTAAATATTAATCGATGGCCAATAATATGAAAAGTACGATATTTTGCTAGCGGTGGCAAAAGCGTTAGCATCCTGAGTACTTGATTTCCGTGACATAACACCATGTAACACTTCTCCACTCCATAAAGTGGCTCCACTATCTCCTTCATTTTGGAATGTCCAGTTGGGATTAGCTATTTTAATCTGGTCAGGTAGATCAACACCAGTAGTTGGATTCATACTAGTGTATGATGTACTCAGTACAGTACTGCAAGTATAGTTGGTTGCTAAACCAGCTTTGCATACAGTTTGCCCTTGAGTTACAGAACCAGTACTCGTAAACTTCGCGTCATAATCTGTTGCACCATTCTTTAATACCAAACTACTAATTTTTCTCGTAGTATCTGTAATTTGAACGAGACCAATATCTTGGCCGCCATTTACATACGCCGTAGCATAATCAACACCGACAGTAGTAGTGTACTGTTTCACTGTTGAACCGGTTCCTAACATGCAATGACCTGCTGTAATAATATACTTTTTATTATTCCCATCGTACCCAGTAGCTGCTGTCGAACAACCTCCGCTCCTAACAATACCGATTCCTCCACCAAGAACCGTATTATTTCCAGTTCTTGAAGCAACGGTATCAATCATGTCTGAAAATGATTCATCAATTCGAATATCAATTGCATTTCCGAATAACAGTTCAAGAGATTTTTTGGTGGAATCAGGCATTAATTTTGCCTCTACAATTACTTTATCTAGCACCTCATCAATATAACTTGCGACAATATTTGTACCATCTTTCTTTATTTCATCTAAATGATCAAATATATACTTATTGATATTCAATAATTCATTGGTTGAATATTTATGTTTGTCCTTACCCTTAATTTCCAGGATATCTGATGGAATTACATTCTTGAGTTTTTCTTGTATTAATTTTAACTTTTCATCATCTTTGGACAAGGCTAATACAAGTTTAAACCCGTTTTTACGGTCAATATAAAATGATCCACTATCATTAATATCTCCTATTATTTTCTTTGCAGCTGATAAATATGTACCTTCTAATTCTCGATCAGATTGTTCTGCAGACCCTTTGTTTACATCAAATGTTGTCAATGTTAAAACAAAAATTAAAGTTGTAATCAGAAGCAATGTAACTGACTTTTTAAAATTCAAGTATACTCCTCCTAAAATGAATGATAAGCCCTTTGCCTCGCAATGAAAGACTGACTCACCTCGCTATATTTATATTACAAGATTCTTACATATCCACATGCTACCATCCGTGGAGTTATTAGTAAATGGTGGTAAAACGTCATTTTATGTCGATTATTATCGAACATCGCGTAAGATTCTATCAACGTAGCTCTGACTTGCTGCTTAGCCTAATTGACACATTTAGCGATATACCAGTGCGGATCACCGACTCGCAAGTTAGCTCATCTAAATGTATTAAACGAGAAAAACCCCGATCTCCTGTTAAATATCAAAAACTGATTCCTTATAAAAAAAAGTTGACAACATTTTACAATTAACGTTATTATTTGAGGGTTGCGGAAGCAGTGCACAAGTAAGGACAGAGGTAAGCATCCCCGGCCTTTTTCGTGATGCCAATCGTGGATTTTACTCAATATAAAGGAGAGTGTCACATGTTTTTACTCGCTGCAAATGTTAATGTTATCCAGGCATCAACAAATACAAATTGGGTGTGGTCTATTAGTCTGATATTAAGCGCATTAAATCTGGTTGGGTTGATAGGTGGGTTCATCACTGCTGGAGTGACTTGGAGAAAATATATATATGAGAAAAATAGAGATATCTTTATAAGACGTTTGAATGAGGTTTACGCCCCCTTATACGGTTTATTAGTAAAGCAAGAAACCTTAAGAAAGATTCGTCTCGCCCACATAAAGCGCGAAGATGCACCAATAATAACATTAGTAAAAGAGACATCAAAGGAGACTTTGAACTTTTCTGGAGCGACCATGTCCAGTGAAGTAAGAGAAGAGATTGGGGAATTAGATCGTAAGAATTTCTTAAAAGTGCTTAATGATACAAATAGAGGATTGGCACGACCGCAACTATTAAATCTTCTCTTTCAATATGAAATGCTTATTTATCTAGAGGAGTCTACTGTTCATGATGAAGGTTGGAAGAAAGCAGCTATTGAAAAAGTTAGAATTGAAAATATGTTAATTAAAGAAATTGTTCATGGGTATCGTGATACAATTAAAAGTCTTGATATCGATGACAATCATTCAATAACGATGACAGAGGATTTCTTTGAAGGTTTCTAATTGCTGCTTTTCGTCCAACTATCATGAACTATCATCATTACACGAGCATCCATAAAAGGTTGCTTCGTTTGTGAAAACAATTGCACTCACCAGTGCAGTTGACTTATTAAGATAAAAGAAAGCGACGGGAATACATATCCCCGTCGCTTTCTTATTTTCACTTTACGGTGCGGTAGTCATTTCATTTGATTCAAGTGGCTTGCCTTTACCCGACGACGACTTATTCGGATCGCTCTTTTTAGCCTTAACCAATTCATGATACCACTGATATTCAAGCAACATGATGCCTCTCTCCCCTCAATCAGATCGCTTCGGGCAGGATAAATAACACAAGTTGTTCTACTTGCTTCTCTTCTTCCATATTTGCCCGCTCCCTATGTGCCATTGTGATTCGCTCTATGGCTTTTAAGTCCTCTTCAGAAAAGGTGTCCACACCGCAGCCCCACGGGTCCCAGATTGGCGAAAACGATGTTTCAAAATAACCGGGATGAACCAGGAGGAATGCGAACAAAGCATCTTGGAATCTGCCACTTAGCGCGATGCCTTCGGAAAATTCCCGCTGTCGAACCTCCCTGTAAATCTGAAACACTTCCTTCTGAGGAATCTTTAAACCCAAATCATGCATTTTTTCGAGTAACAGTACCCGGACATCCAGCGTCAAATCGCCGAGCCCGCTTGAAAGCAGACCCTGCATATAATAACCGTCAGCTATCGCTTTCGAGCCTTTTCTTTCCCGTTTATAACCGGTCAAAGATCCGTAGCGGATTTCTTGGGCTGCCTTGAGCACCTTCCGCATGATGACGAAAGGCACCAACTGTTCGGGGTAATCCTTAGCCATATTTTCAAGTGAGGTGTCCTGCCGTACCACCGAGCACAAGACGCAGCCCATTCTTGCTGAATTTGAGCTCGTACAGGCTGACACTCCATCGTTTATATCGGACATTGCAGCTCCGATCGGACACTCTTCCCATCCCCCCGCGGCCGAGCCATACAGGTTGATAAGATTGAAATTTCCGTAATCTCCCCAAGGGGCCTCATACCTCACCAAATAGGTAATCACATCACGTGCCGACCAACGCTTTATTGGCGCGCAAGTCTTTATCCCTGAGATTGAATGCTCCCCGAAGAACTCATCGCCGAAGTACTTGGAAACACTTCGGGACCGGTTGCTGCTCTCTTTGCTCCGCGTACCGATAAGCAAAACAATTTGATCACCGGTACTTTCGGCATAGTATGCTGCAAATTCTTCGAGAACTTCATCTGCAGGCGACTTTTTTAGTCGATCCACGCACCAGCGATTCAAGGAACTCGGCGGCGTATAACCCTTACCAAACACGCAAACGTGGAAGGTATCCTCCAAGTCTGGAGTGACAACTCGGAAATCGATGTCGAGTTCTAATGATTCAACCCGCTCCTTCACTTTGTAAACATGTTCAATAAGCAGAGGGTTCTCAATTAGCGTATCGGCACTTATGACGGAAATCTTCGTGCTGCAATCTGGATGTCTCATCTTATATCTGATCGCCATTTGCAGGCACGTGTGGCTGTCCTTGCCGCCGGAGTATGCAATCAATACATGTTCAAACGAATTCATGCAATGTTCGATGACCTCAAACGACTCTTCCAGCATCTCTTCATCCACTTCATCTGCGATCTCAAACGCTTCGCCTTCTGTTACATTCTTAGACGGTTTCGGGAGATCCAAACCAAAATAATCGAAGAGATCCATTTTTACCACTTCCGAACACTCATCCAGCGAAGGCCAAGGAAGCGGTTCACCTACGCCATACGGCGGGAGCGGGAAATCGAAGAAGAATTCTGCCAGAAAATAATCTTTTCCGTCCGTGATCCAGCAGAGGAGCTTGTGTTTTGGCGAAAAACCATGCCAATTACGCTCGATGCCTGGGATCATGCGGGATAAGATAGCGTTGCTCCAATCGTCAATCCAAGCTTGATACGGCAAGCGAATAACATACCCGTTGCTCTCCATGTGGGCGAGAAACTCTCCTGCCGGTTCAGCACATGAGAGGGCCTCATTCCAGAGAATATCAGTCGCGTAACCCATTAGGTCCCCGACTGGCATTTCATTCAAAAAGTGATGCAGAGCCATATAATCCGATCCTTTTGAAAAAATGGCACTGTGCTCCCGCACCACACCTCTGAAATCCCAGGATTCCTCCTTAAGATATGACCATATCCTTCGGGAGACATTATTGGGTTTCCTCAGGTTTTCTTCAATGGCAATTCGGTGGTTAGTCGGAACAAATTCAAATTTTACGTCCATTCCCACTCGCCGTGGCCTTAAAGCAGAAGCGAGAGTTGGCATCGCCAACTCCAGCTCCTACTTACAAAGCCAGAGGGCGATGCCTCCTCTCTATTCTGTTCTATTTACATATCCTCGTGAGATCACCATTCGTTCGTCAGTAGCGATAAACCATTGATAGATTCAATCGAATCGACGCTGATATATACAATTGGATTGTCCTCCACGTCGAAACGAAAGCCTTCCAAATGGTATTCTCCACTAGGTAGCTGCGCCCAACTGCGAAATAAAACCGCCCATTCACTTGTCCTATCAGTGCACTTAATCTCTACCAACTCACCAAGACAAAATGCAGGTAATTGTGCTATGGTTGACGTCATGCTGTCACCCTTTCCTTCTTTGCTCTCTCGAAGTCATTGACTTGATCAGAAGTCAAAAACGTTGGCTTCATTTGCCCGAATTGAGCATTGAAATTGATTACGGAAGCGTAAATGCTCTTGGTATGAAAGAGATTATTCATCACCATGGAAGCAACCTGTGCAGCAAATTGATTGGTCATAATCCGCTGCGGATTTTCAGGCAACAACTCACCGCAGGATTGACCTGGGAAAGCAGTGTGATCGTTTTCTAAAATGTTCGGGTACACCCTGGTCACAGGAGGACAAATTACTTGCCCGCCCCATTTCAGCCCGATTACACATTGTCCGCCAAACCCACTTTCGATCATGATCTTCTTCTCCTCCGAATTCGGACGCTTATATTCCTTCATTCCTTCAATGCCAAGATCGATCCAAACCAAATCTGACACTGCCTCGGAGTGAAAGAACTCATCAAAAAGCTGGCGGGAACGATCGTTATCAACCATTCCAACCAGAATCGGGATAATTTGGCGGCCATTATCGGGTTTTGGGAACAGACGCTTAAGCAAATCCAGTGAGGTAACGTACTCCGTCACACGCTTCGCATCTACGTCATAATGCCCTCCGTAACGATCTGCCAGTGCAATAACCTTCTTCTCAGAAATATCATCCATGGAAAAAAGTTGGTTCCTCAGATTCTTCTTTTCTACTTCGTCACCATCGGCGATCAATATATCAAACGAGGCCTTATTATGCTCAGATAAATTCACAGCCTTGTAAGACGAAATGAGTTGTAGTAAGTTCCGGAAGAAGTAGCCCCCGTTACCACCAGCTCCAATCTGCCGAATCATAAAGTGAACATACTGGTTTTCCTGGAGACAGATCGTCTTCATCTATTCTCCCCCCACAATTTCGAATGTGACATACGCACATCTCCTTCCAATGGTTTTTTATAAAGGCAAAAAAAATCGCCTTTCCAAAAACCCCATTTCGACCCACTTCGGGCGTAAAATGGCGCTTTTTGGAAAAGCGATTTTAAAACAACAGTACTCCCTGAGCCGCGTGGCAGGAGCAATAGAATAGAAAAGAGAGATGGATTCATTATACCAAAATGCAAGGAGAGGTGCTATAGAGCAAACCGTCCCCTCCTAGCTTCTATACCGACGGCTTTTTCTGAGGCTAGTAGTCTATTTGGGCTTAAGGGCACTTTTTTTCAAATGCCGGTTATTATTTTGGGAGGTGAGGTTGCTAAAGGTTTGGTTTAAGCGGGCAATACAATAGAACCACTAAAAATCGGAATCAAAAAGAGCCAGTCGGCTGCCACCGGCTACGGCTCTTTTTTGCGCCACTAAGGAGGTGATACCATGCGTAAATTTAAAAAAGTAGATGTGCTGCTAAAAATTGTTGGACTATTCTCGGTCCATGTTAAGCTCGAAGCTCCTGATCGCCCTGTAAAGAAACGCCGATAATGCACTCATACCGAAAAAAAACAAGGGCAGCTGCTTAGCTGCCCTTCTTCTCACATATCGTATTTTTGTGGCATTATTTGTAAATCAAGAGATCAGTTCACGAAAAGCGTAATTGATGCTAACTTCACCGTCAAAGGAGTACGACCAGATCTGTTCTTCGGAGTCAGCATCGCCAGGAGTGACACGGACAATTTTTGCATAACCATCTTCTGTAGCCAGCTCCTCTTCTCCGAATCCGTTGTCCGCCAAATACCCCTCAATCGCTGATCGAGCCAGCCCCGTTAAACGTATACGGTCCGGTTCAACGATCACTTTCTTGCACTGACCCTTATCCATAATGACAAATACGAAGATCTCCTTCACAGGCTTAAAGCTCTCTTGGGCAGAATCAAGCAGCCGAACGGCATCTTCTACACGCTTGAGCAAAGCCTGATCCTCGTGTGCTCCAACAACAGAAGCGGATCTCGCAAAATCAAGCACAACCCCCCATGCCCATTGAGTAGCACTTGCAATCATCATATCCTTATCCATACTGTTTCCTCCCGTGACGACCCGCTCCACGAGGTCGTCAAGAATTAGACCCCGCGGTGGGTTAGTTACGATGCAGCTATTACA
Organism: Paenibacillus sp. J22R3; assembly: GCF_056269305.1. NCBI lineage: Bacteria > Bacillati > Bacillota > Bacilli > Caryophanales > Paenibacillaceae > Paenibacillus > Paenibacillus sp. J22R3. The sequence goes on from NZ_JBWDNS010000008.1 coordinate 16,017, forward strand.
TAATGGATTGTTATATCCTTTGAAACCTTGCAACTTCTGCCTTCAAATGGTCCGGCGTAAATTGATATCCAATCTCTTCAAGATGTCCAACGAAGTCCTGGCGGTATTTTAGAGCCAGTCTAATCTTGTATCCATCAGATGAACTAGATCCAAGAAACATGTTTGCGTTTGCTGAAAATAGTGCGAAATTATAGAAACTCAATGCACCAGACAGAATGCATAGGACGAAAGGTATATCCATATTGGCGGTAAAGAATAAAAGCCAAAAAAAGATAGCTGCGCAAAGGAACGATGCAAGTGGCCCAGATCCGCTTATTACGAACTGTTTCATCCATGCGTTCGAGCGATCTCTATTATAGAGTTCCCAATAGAAATCGTCACCAAAAGCAGAAGTGACAAAGAATTTAGTTTTTAATCCTCTTCCACAATAACCGAACCGTGGTTTGCCTCGATAAGACAAAATAGCGAGATAATGGCCAAATTCGTGGAAAAATATTGATACAGCAAACCCAATAACTAAGCCACCGAAAAGCGCCACTACCTCCCATTCGTGTGAGTACATCTCAATTAATCGATCTAACATTCTAACCCCTCCATGATTTCTTATTAATCTATTTATAGACTCTTGCCATTATGAATCACTCCACCTCTTGCAAGTAGGCGTCCCATGCTGGACCGCAATCACGAATGAAGGAATCAAGGTTTGTTATTTTTATTCCTTCAACCATGTCAGCAGCGTGCACTCTCGGAAAATTGTGATTGATCATAGCGTCTTCATAAATCTCCTGCTCACTAGCTTCCGCGATCCAATACTTGTACATGAGTGGAATCATCGTTTCAATATCGTACTTATAGATAGAGGTACACTTATGTACGCGCTGATGCCACTCATTTGGATAAGTAGCAATTTGACATAAATCCGGCTTGTCGAAGATGTAATCGACGGAGAGTGAGATAAACTGACCTCTTACTCCAACCCTCAACTTCATCTCTGGTGTCTCCCCCATCAAATTACCGACCACTGCATACAGCATGTACCCCGTCTCATCGGAGTCGTCCTTAGGAGAGAAGTATGCCGGCATCGCATTATGCGAGTGGATATGAAGTACCTGGACGTAACGTGGATCGTTTAACCGCTGTGTACAATCAGCTTCAATGGCATCCCACCGGACCGTTTGCTTCGGGCAGTCTAGCTCATAATTGCCGGTCTGAAGATCATAATACACTTGTACCATTACTTCATACTGCTCATCTCGGTTGCAATATGCCTTAAAGAAAGAAATGGCGGTAGATAGTAAGTGACTAGGAATCTTCGGCAATTGAAAATCGAATCCCTCTTTGATTTCATCAAGGGAAGGGAAAAGCGGCCTGTGTAACACAAGCCGCCCAAACAAACTGTCCCTAACCTCATATAACCGTCCATCACGTCCGGCGATGATATTGTTAGGCTGACGGTTTTCTGCCTTGAGAAAGTCGCGCAATTTCCAGAAGAGACCCGGCATTAGTAGCACCCCTTTGATGTACCAAACGCATCCAGAAGAAGGAGCTTCTCCGCTTCCTTTTCAAAGTCCCATTTCGCGCGAGCCTCGGTGAGTTCTACATTCCCCTCATCGATTGCAAGCTTCTCGCGGATTTCATTAAGCGTAGCTTCCGTCTTTCCAGTCGCGATTTCCTCTTCAAACAAAGTATTGATGAGGTATGTCTGTCCGCCAAAACGCACAGACCAGGAATCCGGCTCATTCAACGGAACCTTCTCCAATTTCGGCTTTAGCGGAGCGGGAGGTGTTTTTGGAACTGATCCCTTCCCTGCTGCTTTCGATACCGATTTTGTCGTTGCAGCGCCTTTGCCTTTCTTCTCTTCTACAGCACCCGTTACAGGATCCGGACCGAACAAAGAAAGTTGACCATCAGGGTTCAGAACCATATCGAATCCGGTGCTTGATGAGCCAACGTCCAAATCGGATACTTGATCACTTTGATCCTCTTCGGCTATAACTGCATTATCCGATAACAATCCTTGCTCTTCCTCCAACGTATTGTGCTCCATATATTCCATCTTGGGTTTCTCCTCTCAAATTTAAGGTATTTATACAGCGACTGCCGTTTGATTGGCATCATCCTGCAGCATCTCACTGTCGGCGGGTTCAGCAGCCGACTTGAACATCTCAAAGAAATCCTGAACGTTCACATTGAGTGACTTGAGTTCCGAATCATCAAAATCTTTGTTCTGTAGCTTATAGAACCATTCCCGAAGGTTCTCACCTTCAAAGAGGTCGTTATTGGCCGGTGAGTTAAAGAACAACTCTGGCAAATTTTGAAGCTGGAACAGATTTTGAATCTCGATATTCGCTAGATCCGGCCAACAAGCACTGTTGCTCGAACGGACGTTAGAAAATGGATACCGAAACAGTTTTGTCTTTGGTCTAATGGTGACATCTTTAACCGCGACAATTTGGCAATCCACGATCCTACCCTGTTTTACCTTAAAAGCAAACATCAACTTCGGATGACCCACTTGGCTATATGAGGTTGTGTGAAAGATCACATCTCTCCTAGCCCGGTCCCGCTCCAGGACAACGATTTTTGTCCCATCGAATTCTTTCTGATATAACACAGTTCCTTTCGGCAAGATCGGTGTAGAAACCGTCTTTACCTTCGGAATAAACTCAGCAGCGACCCCTCTGAAGAACTCCTTTGCCTCGTCGTTCTCAAATTTCTTTAATGCACCGAGAACGCCACGGATAAGTTCTTCATTACGGTTGCTTGCCAATTTCACTTTAGACAGCAAAAACAAGAACATTTGGGCAAAGACCTCGTCGTTCTTGATTCCTTGCACCCTCATAAAGAGATAGTCGAGGAAGCCCTTAAAACTTCTCTCGTCCAGTACACTAAGATCAAATTTTACTGCAACAGCCTTAAATAGATCAGCGATTAGAGCTAGATCTTCTGTCTTCTCGGCTTTTTCTAAAACCATCTCGAGGGCTTTGGAAAGGCTCTTCCCCGACAAGTTGGAAATTGCCGGCTCAACGATTTCACTCACGACATCATCACTCTTCATGATGAGTTCGGTAAGCTCGAACGGTTCAACCATTGAAAGCATCGCATTTAATAGGTCCCCAATCCGAATTTTCTGATCCTTAACGGTGAACCCTTCCTCCCTGCTGATTACGCGGGCTAGGTTCGTATCCGATTCAGGAAGCAAGATAATACGGCCATTATCAGGCATGCGGTCCATCCACAGCCACTCCTTTCGTCTTCTCATCCAATCTCATTTTGAATTGAATAAACTCTTTCAGCGCCCCGTAGGAATATCCAAACGAGCCTTTGATAACCACCTGTAGTTCCCCATCGCCAAGCGTGGTTTCGAACTCCAGTTCAAACTGATCGCAAAAGATCGACCTCAACGGGGCAACGAGTTCCTGTTGTTCTTCTGGTGTAAGCTCCATTATCGTGGGAACAGGGATAACGAGACGTCGTTCATCCTGATCCACTTCTTCATCCAACTCAAACTCTTCATCGAATAGTAGATTAATACAACGATAGAATAAAGAATCTGTCTGGGAATGAAAGTTGTCGACAGAAAAAATGCACGACCCCGAAAGATGCTTATCGAGGTCATGCATCATTTTTGCCATCACGATGTTATCCATTGTAGGATAATATTCCCATAGAGTGTCAGATCCATAGGCGCAAGATTTACCCATCTTTGCACGAATTCCCCTCTCAAATAAAAGATTTTTTCGGAGGTCGCAAACCATCAACAATTTGCCGAATATGCGCAATCTGATTGATCTGCGTCAGCATGTTGTTGCTATTGACCTCTGCCTCGTTTTCCGATTCATAACAAGCAAACCATCCGACATGTTCAAGAGCGTGTACTGCCTGCTTTAAGGTAAATGAGTCGAAGTCGATCTCACTTAACCTGCTGCAGGTGAGCATGTACTCAATTACAAGCATCGCCCCTTCATCCAACACTGCATCGTCCGGGCTTAGAGTCGCTTCTGAAACCATCTGATCGAAACGTTCTAATGAAACACCCAACACCAGTACCTCCTTCTGTCATTCGAATATGAGTGCAAATAAAAAAACACTCATTCAATGACTAAATGAACGTCAATAGACGTTTCTCTACCAAAATTGGGCAGATTTAGTCACTCAATGAGTGTTTCTTAAAACAACGGAATCCCTTGAGCCGCCTGGCAGGGACAAATAAAAGTAAAATTAGATGGCTTAATAATATCACAAAATCATCGCGAAAAAAACTCCCTATTATTTATCGCGAATGTGAAGCTCTCCCTTGCCGGACTTGCCTACACCTGATGAATAGGGTTTCTTGATGCTCGACTTCCCTACTTGAATTCCTAGTCCCATTCTCTTTAATGAACCTATGACATTCTTTAATTCTTGTTTTGATTTTCTATTAACCACTGTACTGCCCCTCCCAATAGATTTGATAGAATCCATTATTGTCGGTATACAGATGGTTATTCATAAAAACAAAAAAAGAGAACAGTCCGAAGGACCATTCTCATCTCTGTTTAATCTAATTAACAACTAATTCACGTTTATGCTTATTAGAAACGCTTGAATAATAAGGGATCTCAGAGGGCCTCATTCCAGTTGCAGCAACTTGTAAGCCAGCCTCTTTCAATTCCTGCAGTATCTGCGCTTTCGCCTGCGCGAGTGCGTTTGCTTTGATCTGCGTTTGTTTGAGATTATTCCGCCTGCTCATGTTGATCACCTCCTGTATTCTCTTCATTTCTAGTATACACCACTTCAAACCAGTTTTGTAGACCACTCAAAAACCGACTTTGAATCTGATCCAGCTGCTCTTCGGCTGCATGTTCCTCAAGAATATCCGGATCCAGTGTCACCAAGAACACATGGTTTACATCCCAAAGAAAAACCTGACGTGCCATATACAGACGCCCATTCTTTTCTCCAAGTCCAGTATGCGAGAAACGATAGTAGCTATTCTTCAAAAGGATAGCTCGAAGAATTCCAGTCCGTTTTGCCTCGTTTAATCTTACCAGGGTTTCTTCCTGTAGATTAAGGTCAATTTCTACGGAATCATAGAACTCCTCATTAAACCAACCTTCGATTAAATCTACTACAAGCTGGACTAACGCAAATTGCGTTGCTTCTTTCTCAGTTACACTCTCAGGTGTCATTCCGCGAAATCGTGATCTGTGTGTCCGTACAAAATTGAGTAAAGGTTGAATCTCTCCATGCTTGTCCAATTTCGATTTCGCTGAAATAAACTCCTTGTACATCCCTTTATCCAAATGGTAATAGATTTTCACAAGTGCGTTCAGCCCAATACCTTCATGAACGTATCCGTCAACAAACTCTACCTTGACTTCAATTTCACCGAGCTTACGCTTTAAAGAGTATTTATACAACTGAACTGCCTGAACAGCATCTTCGCGCTCAACATACGAAGTAATGAAGCTCTGGAATAAATCCTTCCTTCTGTATGCAGAGAGCTGTTTGTTGGCCTTAATCTGCAACTCCATTTCATTTTTCATGTCTGATTCTAGTGAGCTTATCCTGCTACTATAATACTCTCGTAAAGCAAGAATAGGGATCACGAACCATACAAGTGGGATGGATAGCTTATCGAATATCGGCTCTATGTATTTATCGAAGAAGCTCGATGCAACTTCGGAGTTTTCACCCCAAAGCTGCAGAGCGCCAACAAATAGAGCGGCAATAATATATTTTAGAAACTTTCTCACTTGATCTCTTCAGCGCCCTTCTATTAAGAGAAGTGTTTTGGCATATTATAGCATTAAACATAATTGGCCGTCATTTCCCATCGACATCGGAATCTTAGATTCCTCTTGACCTGTACCTTTTGCTGTAGAGTTCTTCTTTATTTTTGGACTCAACAAAAAGAGCTCAGCTATGGCGTTCGAGAACATTTTTATTACGTTTCCGTCAATTCCTTGTCCTAGCATTTCATACTGTCTTGATAGTGGTGTAATACTAGGGAACTCAAACCATTCCGGCACCGAGAATATCCGCCTCAACTCCGAAATTGTGAGGAAACGGAATTGCTTCTCATCATCCGACAAAACGTATGAATTGGAACTAGACTGGGAACGATAGCGTTTAGGAATAGTTTGTAATTCCGTGGCATCAGGCTTCACAAAAGTCTTAGTAATGCTCCGATTTGCCCACGAATTCCCCTTTTCTGCCTTAGACCTGAAGCTTTCAAGCCAACGCTCGACCGGTTTCCATTCAAACGCAGATTCATTCCCCTTGTTCTTACCATCTAAGAAATCACGAAGTTTCTTGCGTAGGAAGCGGGGTTTACGCGGAACTTGGAATGCAAACATATCCTCCTCACTTTTAAATGCGAGAGAATATGCACGCGGCCGGTGAGCGATAGAGCCCCAGTCGTAGCTGTCGATCTCAATTGGGGCCAACCAATACGGATACATATCCCGTAGAGCCAATTGAAGCTTCGAGTATGCAGATGACTTGTAAAAGGATGGAACGTTCTCAATAAAAATAGTTCGACTATCAGCTGCTCTCAGAATGCGTGCTGCACCGATAATCAGGTTATTAAATACCCCTTCTCCCCCATTGCCTAAGTTCGAGAACTCGTTACACGGGAGTGTAACAAGCGAAACATCGGCTTTTACTACGGTTTGCAAATCTCGTAAATCACCGATATAGAGTAGAGAATTGGGGTAATTATGCTTCAGCACTTCGGCGGAATCATCCTCAAATTCTACCTCCATGACTGGGCGGAAATATTCCGACGCTAAAAAAGAGGCTGTTCCAAAACCTGCGCCTGCGCATAGAGACAGTAACTTCAAGCGTTCATCACTTTGCGTGGTTATCGTTGTCGCTGCGTGAACATTGAATTTAAGCGGACGAACAACAACATTGGAAAGGCTCCCATCCCGGTATACCGTGATTTCAACTTTGTCTTCTATACTAATAATAGACGCATATTTCGCGCCGGCCGTATCGACAAGTGGCCGATATTTGCCGGACAGCTTGTTCATTCGCCCAGAAACATGCACTGATGCAATAGCATCCTCTACAGGTTTGCTTGATATATGAATCTCTTGTTCATGTTCGAGTACCCGAACAAACAACTCCTGACCCTTCGAAAAATTCGCTGCCTCGCAAATTAGTGACTGCAAAAAAACTCTTGGTGCAGACTCTTTTCGACTCACTCGGTACACCTTTTTCAATGTCATGTTCATCTAATACGTCCTCCCTGATATGTCATGCGAACAATTCGCATACCATTTCTTCTTCTTTGGGTTGCGACCCCAATATTCTCCTTACAGCTGCCCAAAAGGTAGCTGCCCTCGTCTTTTCGTCGGCTTGAACGCCGGCTAATCGCATCGCCTCAAATTTCGATTCCAGTTCCTCAAGATAGCTGTCTTTGAGAATGCTATATCCGATCAATCTTTCAGCTCTCTTCGCTTTCTCCCATACATCCCGGCGCCTGCAGTAAACGACATACCAATGCTGTTTACCCGCTCGTAAGCATCCAGTGCAATTGGCGTGCTTCCAGATCTGATATGTCTCTGGAGGAGCAACACCAATTTCCCCTGTGCTTCGAATGGTATCCTTCCATTCCGCCAAAGGGTACGCACTCCGGTAGCCCTTGTCTTGGAGTATGCTGCGACGACGCTCGATCCGCTCCGTCTCCCCTGCTTCAAAACCATAATAAATGATGATTTCGTCGCTTCGTCCCGTTTTGGGATCCATGGGGAAGTTATCATTTAGCCATTTATGGAATGGAGCAGTCTTCAACCGATTCGTGCAGAGCGGATGAACACCGGCCTTAAATGCCCTAGCCTCCACGCATACATCGAATTGATCCTTTTCATTCCATCCCGGCATATTTGCATATGTGATCTCCACACCAAGGAGTGCAGCCAACTCCAACTTGTACCTCTTGATGTCCCAATGCTCTACCCATGGATTAATATCGTGATTGATCAAAATGACTTTCTCGGCGCCATAACGACGAACTACTTCATAAGCAACAATGCCCGATGTCTCCCCTCCGCTGTAGCAAACAACGTGCTTAACGTCAAGGTTCACTTCTGGTGCATCATCCTGCTTATCGAGTACGTCTGGAGCCTGGTGCTCCATAATGCCGCCATATAATAGATCAAACTGCAGCTGCTGCACCATGACTTTTCCTCCCAACAAAAAAGGCAGGCTCGAAATACGCCCACCTCTCTTGTATTTGATTTAGATGATGCTTCAGTACCGCCACAATACGACGCGGTTGCCGTTGAAACCAGCAACATAACGATCCTCGCACAAAGTAGCAAGTTCCTTTACTTCATCTTCACTCAGATCATCCATATGGAGCGTAAAAAGCTGCCCCTTTCCATATGAATAATATCGATCAAAATCTTTACTAATCGCTTCTTCGTAAGCGCGCTTGTCATTGATATCGAAAACATATGCAGCCTGCATGGTTTTCGGTTGGTCCAACAGATAATCATCGATGGCACCAGTAATCACGTCCAGAAGTGTATCGTTCAAATCTTTGTTGTTCGTGAGCTTTTGGGCAATATCTTCATACTCTTCGGAAGAAAGTGAGAGGTTGTGCTTTTTGCAATACCCCTCAATCTCTAACTTCAAAGCCGAAATAAAGCACCCGGGGCCATACACACAATCTTTGAGCTCCAACTCAATCATCTCAGTCGCATGAAGGTTATGCGAGGCACGGTAATCGGTATATTCGGTATGGACGCGACTAACTTCGGCCAACAAAAATCGAATATCCGAAAAAAGATCCGTAACAGTATCCTCACTAACGACATGCTTATACCCCGGTTCAGCTTTCTCCCGTATTGCTGCAAGGCGATCAGTTAATACCTGATGCATCATAAACAACTCCTCAGAAATGATGTTTAATTTACTTTAGATTCAAAGCACCGATAACTGTGCATTCTTTCAACTTTCTCAGAGACTCAATTTTGCGTTGCATCGCCATTAATTGAACTTTGCTCATGTTATTCGCCCCGATAAAATGAAAAAGGAAAAATCCCCTTTCATTCACCCTGAAAGGGGCTTCCCTCCTTCACCATCATTTGATTTTTTGTTCGTCAGAAAAATGACAAATACTCACTGCAAAAATAGATGCCGTTCCGCCACGAGAAACCTCATGGACCTCAAAAAGAGTGATCCTCCTCCGAATCGTTATGTGGGCGCAAAAAAAAAGCGTCCCTCACACGGTCGATTCCGAAAAGTAGGCATACGTATCCTACATTTCATCAATCGGTCGTCTGAGCGACGCCTTTTCGCTGTAAAGCCACGGGACTCCTTAGGCCGCTTGGCAGGAGCAAAAATGAAAAAATAATATAATCATATTATACCATACACCTAATTGGGAAAAAAGCAGCTGAGCAGAACTTGTTTCAAATTGCAAAACTGTCATGCTCTGAAAACAAGTATTAGACTGGCCCCTAAAACGGAACAGCAGCAGCCATGGACCAGAAAATAAAGTCCTAGACTGCTGCTGTTTTATTGAACTAACGTTCCCCGTTATCCATTTAATGCATCTCTTCTTTGCACCACAGAGCATGAAAGTAAATTCGTTCTTTCATGGTAGTTGAATGTAAGGCAGCAGTTCATTTTGGGCTGCCGTTATCGTGATTACGATCCTTTTTGCCCATCACAGCAAACATTGAAGGTAAATTGTCTACTGCATTAGTGTCCCTTTCCAATTCATCGACTCGAGTTATTATGAATCCTGAAGTAAGAAAATCATTTAAGTATTGTGAAAGCGGTCGATGAAAAGCACCTAAAGTAGAGCGAATTGTACCCACGCCTTCCGACTTCCAAAACTGCGAGTCATATCGAATAATCTTTCTAGAACCGTCACCTAGCGGATAACTAAATGGTGATTGAAAACAAGGGTGCATTATTACCCATATCATCATCCCATTTGGTTTTAAGACTCGATATACAGCATCAAACACCTTCTTATGGTCCTGAACATCCATCAGCATTACGCTAGATATTACATAATCAAAAGCACTATCTTCCAATTTATGTAGCGACATAGCATCATCTTGCACCCAAGTAACCTGATTTGTATGATTTTCTGCGTACTCCAGAAGCTTTTCACTTAAATCGACACCAGTTACCTTTACTCCAAGCAGAGACAGTTGATAAGCTAATTCACCTTGTCCACAACCGATATCACATACATTTAGACCGGCAAGATCAGATTTATCTTTTAAGTACTGCAAAATATATCTGTATGAGACACTAGGTCCCCCGGAGGTCACCATGTCGTTATATTGCTTTGCAAAGTCATTATAGCTCCCCATCTTCGCCCTCCTTTTATACATGTTATGTATATCAAAGCCCTTTACCAATACAAGATATTCCACTGAATCTAAAATTATCCTGCCCGTTAGCCATTCATGCATCTCTTCTTTGCACCACAGAGCATGAAAGTTAATTCGTTCTTTCATGGTAGTTGAGAAATGGCAGCCCTTATGCCAGATACCGTCTCTTGATGGTTATGGTTATTGAGCTATCGTGCCCCAGATTTTTCCCGGTGTTCCTCGTTTGGGAAAGCTCATGAATAAAGGCAAAGTTCTTAAAAAGATAGTATTATTAAAAAAATTCCTCTCTTACTGAACCTTTTTCCTTATAGGAGCGAATTAAGAGTTGTAACACGTTCAGGAGGGGCCCCTATGAATGATAAAGAATTAATTCCATTGCTTGAAAACGCGACGTTGGGCGACGAGTCGGCTTTTCAGCTTGTCTATCAGGCGACTCACCAAGATGTCTATCGGACGGTTGCTTTTCTCGTCTACAACAAACAGGACATTGAGGACATAGTGAATGAGGTTTATCTGCGAATGTGGCGGTCGTTTCACACATACGACTCGAGCCGGCCTTTCAAATTTTGGTTGCACGGTATCGCTATACATCAGGTCCAGGATTGGAAGAGAAAGGCTTGGCGGCGAATTCGACTCATTGAACGTAACCGCCAGACGACTGGCGAATATTTCGACTGGACAGACAAAACTGTCCTGCAGTCCGAAATGCAGCATGAGCTGTTCAGCCTAGTCCGCCAGTTATCTTACAAACTACGAGTGGTCATCATCCTGCGTTATTTGTACGACTATACGATGGAAGAAATCGCAGATATGCTGCAAATCCCCGTTGGCACAGTGAAATCCAGGCAGCACCTGGCACTGAAAGAACTACGAAAACGATTCAAAATGACGGGAGGAGACGCGTATGTCTATTGACAAGCAGTTACGAGACGAGCTTCGTCAGGTGGCAGATTCGATGCAATGCCCTCCCGATTTGTATGGACGTGTCCGACAGTCATATCAACACTATGCGAACGAAAAGAGAGGTAAATCTCCCATGAAAAAACGTATTCTCATTGGAATTGCCGCAATAGTCATCTTAATTCCATCCGCCGCATTTGCTGGTTCCTATCTGGCTAATGATATTTTCGGTTCTTCTACGACCATTGAAGAGCACGGCGGTACGCAGGAAGATTATAAAGAGATTGAGGGTATGCTTCAGACAGCAAAAGGAAAGCTCACGGAAGACGAGTTTAAGGAGTATACGGCACTGACCAAGCAGCTTGTGCAATTAAAGCTGAAAATCACCGATGAAAATGGGGTAGTACATGAAGAGAGACTGACTAAAGAAGAACAGCAGCAGTTTAAGCAGCTCGCCTCCAAGCTAGCCCCGTACTTCGAGAAGATTAACGAGACCTCCAAACCGTAAGAAAAAGAAGCAGGGGCCTCGTCCGATGTGGATTCGGTCCCTTTTTTCTGGTCAAGGGAGCTTACTTTCTGCGCTTCACGCAGCTCAATGGAGGTAAGGTCTACGAAGGTATACTCTTATCACTTAACAAGAAAGGAACCCGACGTATTCGTCGCCCTGCCCTAATGTATTCGCAAAATAAGTTACGTTAACCTGCCCGTTAGCGTAATGAAGGCTGCCGAATCAATAGTTCGACAGCCTCGTTGATGTTTATTAAACTATCGTTCCCGGTTAGCTTAATCATAGTATAATTTAGATAAGGTTTAGGTTAAGTGTATGGTAAAGCATATTGATACAAGTGACCTTCTGGAAGAAATAGAGGGGAGTCAGGATCGTCTTGGAAAGCGCCATGGATTTTATTCTCGCCTTCATTAGCTACGATTACGTAGGTCGTTTCATCTCCCCTCTTTTTAACCCAATCTCCTATCTTTAAGGTGGACAAATTAGGGTCGGTAACAGCTATGTTTACTAATTCATCTGTCCAAGTTTCCCCTTGATCCCTACTAACCATAAATAATATCATACGGGGCTCGTGACGACGGTCATTTATATAGGAGAACACTGCGTCCAGAATGACTTGTGCATCACTTTTGTCTATTTCGTAACTATTACTGAGAGCCGCCCTCCGTTTTTGCCTGCGTACTTTCCTTCTATCTATTTTGTCTTTACTCATCTCGGTCTCAACTCCAATAAATTCATAAATGTTTTTAAGCCAGCCACTCCATTTACAGGCAGCCTCGGCTTGTGGTGTGATTGAGCTATCGTACCCGTTAGCTTAACGTATTCGTCGGCTGACTTCACCACAATGATGTTATAGTTTACCGTTCTTCCCCATTATCATGTCAACGACTTGTTTCGCGAACGCAGAAAAGGATTCAATATGGACTGGACTACAATTAATTGCCCATCTAAGGTTATCAAAAGCCTTCAATAACAGAAAATGTCTTATTTCAGTAAAGTTTTCTTCGCTCAACCCGTACCCTTCAAGAAACGCTTTAAATTCTTCCATAGTTGGAGCTTCTGCTAATCCGAGTATTTGATAATGCATTAATTGAGCAACAGCTCCATGGGGTACTACGGTCACTGTTGCATTGCCCCAATCCAGCAAGCTAACTTGGTTTGTTTCATTGACAACAATATTCTTTAGAGATATATCACCATGAATTAATCCAAACCGAAACGACTCATTCTTCAGGTTTTCAAATAGCTTTTTTACTTCCTGCGATTCCGCTTGAGAGATGACTCCTAGCTCAATCAAGCGATCTCCATCTGTCAGACTATTGATATTATGTTGTAAATAACCTTGCCAACTACCGTCTGACCCTTCATGCGGCGGAGAAAAAAACACACCTTGCACTGGATCTAACAGTTTTTCTCCATACCCTTCTACTGGAATCGAAGAAATAAGCTCTGCATATTCGCCAAGCTGTCTCCATGCATATAGCTTAGAAACTGAACTTTCCACTCCGTTGTTACCAATTACAAAAGATTGAATCATGTACGCAGTTTCAGTTTCATTATCAACACCTACAGACAAGACTCTAGGGCTAGGAATCCCTACTTTAGTCGCTTGCTCGATACACCATTTTCCCTTGATATAGCTTGAATAAGTATCTTTGTTATTCATACGTACAACAACTTTATGATTGTCCGTTTCAACCACGCATATCTGATTCATGATACCTTTATCTACAATCGGATATGATGTTTTTACTTGCTCCTTTAGAAAATGGCTTGCAATTTTTTCTGCTTGTAAAACTGTAGTCTCATTCATCAATTTCTTTCCCCTCAGTTTCTTATGTTTAACGAAATTAAAGTAATAACCCTAAAACCACTTGTAAAGTAATTCACCATATATACGGTAGATAATGAGTTTTGTTGTGGTATTTATTGTAGTAAACTACCCGTTAGCTTAACGCCAGTGACAGTCTACAACTTTATTTTCACGGGCTAATACTTTTTTCAATCTAATACTTTATTTTCACTGAACAATAGCGAACGAATTACGGAAACGCCGGAGATCCTGTGAAGCACAAACGATTTTGGTTATGGTAAAAGAAAAACCGCCTCATGATCAGGGGCGGTTAATTCGTTCTCTTTGATCTCAAAAAAAAAAGAACTAATTAGTGATTTTAAGCACTAATCAGTCCTTTACAAAATACTCTTCTATGTTATTCCACTGTGATAACGCTTGGCTTCGGTGCATCCTCAAGATTAGTATCTAAATATGAACTCTGTGCGTGCTTCGAAAGTGCATTGAAAATGAAAAGTTTGACTGCCTCTTCATCGATCTCTTGATCAAATGTTATATTAACGGTAACAGTCCGAGATGACTCTTCCTTCATATTGAGGAGATTTCTCCAGGTTAACTGTGATTTAGTTGTATTATCCAAAGATAAGCCCCCCTTTATAATTGTAAATATCCAATTGTTCTCATTATAATACTCGTAATTAGAAAAGTCATCGACTATTCGACCTTACAAATGGCCCTTGACAATTTTTGATAGAGCTGTATCATAGATAATTTTACCACAGTATTAATTAATTCGCCATAGTTCGACATATTACGACTGAATTACTTATTTTTTCGACAAAATATGTCATAAGTGATAGGTAAGTAAGTTTGCTAGTTTCTCCATACTGGCTTAACATAAAAGTAAGTAAGCTACACAATTCTGTATCGAGGTGACCAACTTGAAGGAAGCGGGAAAACAAATTCTTTCTATATGCTCTAAACTCATTCTTTTGGCACTCATTGCATTCCCCGTTCTCGCGGGTATAGATTATTTCACCGACGGGCTGTTTTCTCCATACGAGCAGTACAAGAAATTGATCAGTGCAGCATGGACCTTATTTACGGCTCACTGGGTATGGGTAACGGTAGCCTTCACAACGCCGATTCTTTGCAAGGGAGCCTATTCTATATATGCACCATTAGCTGAAGAAATTCGGCAAAAGTTGTTTGAAAAGGAGATAATCCGGTGGTTTAATACGCCTTACATCTCTCCTTTACACCATTTTTATATGCTACGTCCCCCGCGGTGGATTCGGTGGGAAAACAACAATCCGTTCCGAAACACCTTTTACCCGTTTGTAGTCCAAGCATACCGGGATTTGATCTATAGACGATATGAATATAAGGTGTTCACCCCGGCGGGAAAACGGCCGACGATCTGGCAAGTTGTACCTCGCAAAGCCTGGCTCAGTTTAACCATCTTCACGATGATCCCCTTACTAATTCTGGCCAATAACATAAAACAGAATGGTACAAATCTTTTCGACGGTTATTATGCGCTGACCTTTCCGGTTCTTCTTGCTTTCTTGTCTAGAGCTGCTGTTTTGGCTCTCGCAATTAAGGATCACTCAAACTGGAAACAAATCGATAAGCTAGTGAAGGAAACATTTGGTGAGGTTGAACCAAAAACCCGATGGATGGAACTATACCCGAATCGAAAAGCAGGTAAAATTATCTTGGAGACATGGAAGGCAGAGTGTCGCCTCCGTCAGGACCGTGATTATCAATACAGAGCAACTCGAAAACTGGATACGAGCTCACCACTTCATTATCCGGTGACCGGACAGATGAATTATGCATACGATAACCCTTCCCTGCCTACTTGCCCATATCCTGAAGAGCACATTCCTGATTGGGCAGAAAATTACGACTCCATGTATCAGGGACTTCAAGAGGAACACCAGGAGAAACAGCGTGAGGAGATCAGAGAGGTTGCTAGAGCGTCAGGTGGCAAGGTAGTAGCATTAGAGATGAAACGCCGACGAAAATAAGGCAATAAGAAAAACACCCCTTCGGAAGTCCGTTGGGGTGTTTTTCTTATTGGAGTAGTGCAAAAAAATGAACTAGCTTTATAATTCCCAAAACAGTAACTATTAGACCCGTTACCTTTCGGTATGTTTTTCGAACTAGGAAAACCGTGATCATTAATGCAACAACCAATACTAGCGGATTGTTCAAAAATGAATTTACATCTATCATTCTTATACACCATCCTATCAGAATAATGAAAACTGAAGGTTTCTTCTGGAGTATTTGGGGAGGATCGGCAGCTGCATCTCATGTCCTGCATATTCCTCTTCAAAACGGTTAAGATAGCTCAAGTTATAGGCAAAACAATCTTCTCCACTCCAATCCGTATTTACCTTATCTGCCGGTACTTGACCGTTCTCCGTAATTAAAAATCGCTTCCGGTGACTCCAAATCGGGGCAGTAGAATCGGCGGAGAAAACGGGGTAGCGCAGAATCTCCGGAGACGAAAAGCCGAGGATATGGAAATTACAATTAGGGTGTCTCTCGAATACTCGGTCTAACACCTCTATTCGTTCATCAGCTGAAGCTTTTGCCAAACCTCCGATACAGATAAAGTCTACTTCAGACTCATACTGGTGCACGATACGATCGAGCTCATCCAAAGGACTATGAGCGTGCCAGACAGGGATCGGTATTACTCCCGCCCTCTCCATCACGAGTTGGTGCACCTTCGTCGCTACCGGGCTTTTGAGGTCATCCAGGTTAATCCAACCATATAATATGTCACGGTGACGCTTGATAAAGTGGATTAGATGCCTTACATTAATTGGCTCAACTCTTCTACCTCTCTCCTGGGCGCTGAATAGTGACCAAGCGCCTGAATCAAGAAGAATCTTCACTCCAAACTTTCTGCAATATGAACGAAAATTCTCGTTTAGGTCATCTCGCAAATGAAAATACGAACATAGAATTACTGATGTGCCCATTTCCTTTGCTAACCCGATTTTCCGAGGATCCCGGTCCATGCCGGCCGGTATGAAACGAAAACCGCGCATGCTTAACCGCAAACCTTTTGGAGTGAAACTTAACTTGGATACCTGAACAAAGATCAGTCGAAGCAGTCCCATGAGAAACGAATTAAAATGCGAGAATTGCTCCAGCTGCTTCCGCATCGTCGTCCTTCGAAAGAGAAGGAACGAAATGGCTTTCCTTACTTTTTCGCGAGGTATGCTATAAGAAGCTTTCTCCGCAGCAGTTTTGAAGCAGAAAGTCATCTGCGTCACCTTTTCAATAACGTTCGTTTTGCCGGTTCCCGTCATGCATACCATATCACCAGAGGAAAGCCGCTTGATGAAGCGGCGTTCCCATTCCCGGGCCTTGATGTCAAAATAATTCAATTGACTTCCACTGCCTTTCACTCAAAAATATGAATACTCTTCTGATTAATCTACAAAGTAAACTAGTTTACCTAGTAGACTATCTCGCTCCAACTGTAATCGCCACTAGCGGCGGCCATTCTAGTCCGTAATCTCGAAGAACGAGCGTATGACCAGATGGCAACGTTATGGCGACATGAGAGGCATGATCACTCGGTTCAAATCCATTCTGCATCAAGATATCCAGGATAGTGCCGGCATCCACTCGCTCGACATATACAGCTCTAAGGCTGCCACTTCCCTGTTCCGGATCACTTCGAGAAATCAGGAGTGCATTTCTCTTATTTTCGGGCGTCTCATAATAACACTTCTTATGCCACGCGGAGATCCCCGACATCGCGAAAGCCCCTAGCTCTCTGCTGGAGTCAGGCATCGCTTCCGAACGTTCGATTTTTTGTTGACTATTTGGATTCGCTGGACTCGGGTGGCGAAAAACCGGGTTTCCGACAATACGGCCGTACCCGTTATATTCCCCTTCCGCTTGACCAAACAATTGGCCATGACGGACATGCTGCAAGACACACCATTCGCCGTGTTTTCCATCAAACCGAATGTTTTTACCGCATCGGTTGCAAATATAGCTTAAATTCCCCATCTCTGTTCTCATCGTTCTTAAGCCATGTTCCGCAGCTGCGGAAACATATCCCATCTCTCAAAACGATTGGCATAACCCTCGTTATAAGGTTTTGCAGGAACGAGAACGTTAACTAAATCTATTAAGCGATCAATTTCGTGTGGAGCATCATCCGCCATAAATATAGGCTTGTACTGTTGAATGACTGAGCGTTTATCTGATGTGCAGATTATTATCCCATCTGGAAAGCCATTCAGACGAAGCCAATGTCTGGTGAGAGATTCAAACCACGCTGATCGAGCGGTAATGTATATGATCTTTGAACCAGCTTTGTAAAGGCTTTGGAGGGCGTCTGCAGCACCGTCAATTGCATCGGCACCTGCAAACACAACCGGGTTCATCTCAAAAAAATTAGATTCTAGCGGGAAGGGGTAAATTTTCTCCGAGAAATCTGTAACCCGCTTCTTAATTTCACTAGCCGTATCAGCCAGCGTGTTATCGATGTCAAACGCAAATAGTGGCATCACTCTTCTCCTCCTTAAATTCTGTAAAGACAAATGTTGAACGGGGATTGGTAAATGAAGCATTCGACTTGAGGTAGCCGGTTACATCAGATTCAACCCATTCTTTCACCTTCTGGGAGTTGGCTGTAATAACGTCATCCACATTAAGGCCGTGGTCTTCAGCAAACTGCCGCAGAATATCAAGCGGAATTTTTGGAGTCGGATCGCTCAATTTAAACTCCCATCGTCCCATCGGTAAATCTATTGGCGACTTGACGCTCTTCGCATAAGATTTGAGCCCATCTTTCATCTTTTTCAGTGCCTGCTCCTGAAACAGCAGATATTGGCCTATGAGTGCGGCTTCAGCATCATTTATTGGTATGCCATTTCCAGGCAAGCCATCAACAAAACCTGCAGCGCAAAGAGAAGAAAACGGACAAAATTCACATGTTTTTCGGTTGTTGGTCATCGGATAATTGTTCATATCCGTCCCGGCAGCCTCTATTTTTTGTACCAGACTCACTACCCATTCTCGCGTTTGTTCTAGCATTTCATCGGTGAAGAAGATCTCCGAGTCCGCATTTGCTACCCGTGGGAAGATCAGCATCCCTTTGAATGAGGTCGGAACAAATCCACCGCGCATCTCCTTGAAAAGAAGCCCGTAGAGAGGTAATTGTTTCGTTGAAGAAGCCTCAAACGGAGCCCAACTCGTTTTCAGATCCGCGATAATGACTTCATCGTTAGCAGGATCTTCGATAATCAAATCGAGGTAGGCCTGAACAATGATTCCGGGTGCAATTTCGATCTTCAGGTGAGTCTCTGAAGTAATGTCGGAGAACTCCCCCTGAATCGCTGAAATGCGTCGGAATGCGTACTCAATCATTCGGATCAAATCCGATGCTCGCTCTCCTTCCGGCAGACCACCGTGTTCGTGGATGCTGAACATGACGGAATCCTCAGGACTATGTCCCTCGTTTATGAGATTGCTAAAAGCGAAGTGAAATATCTTCCCTATAAGAGCAGGGAGCCCCGACGGGTCTGGACGGCCTTCGATATATTTGTGGTAGCCCATTCTCATGCAGCTCTCGTATGTCGTAAGACGCGAATGGCTGTAGACTTTTGTGCTCATACACACTCTCCTCTCAAATAAAAAAAGGAGCCTTCCCCATCTGGAAAAGGGAAAGACTCCTACACAATCCAATTATGGTTTTTGCGCCACCATTCGAACTGGGGCAATTTCGGAATGCGAATCGCATCGTAAATCGTGACGATTCCTACATTGTTCTTTCAATTCTAAGTAGATCGTACTTAGTGCTTCGTCGTGCTGGTGAATGGAATCAACATCAGGACGGGCCCTAAGCTTCTCTATCTTGGAATTGAGTTTGGCTATTTCAGCCTGCAATGTGGTAACGTGACAATCTGCACAATAAACAAGGGCTGTCTTTCCATGGTTACAATGCATCGTTTTTATTCCTCCCTCTGATTACACTTCGCCACTATCAAAATGGCAAATCATCTTCAGTGATATCGATCGGACGCCCATCATCAGAGAATGGATCGCGATTACTGTTCCGAGACGCACCTTCAGAACGGCCTCCATAGCTGCTACTACTGCCATGGTTTGCCGCACCTTCATCACTTGAACCACTTTCGCGGTTACTCGATTCCAAAAAACGAACGTTGTCGGCAATGATTTCCGTCACATAGACGCGCTTGCCTTCGTTGTTCTCGTAATTCCGTACCTGAATACGACCTTCAACCGCCGTTAAGCGGCCTTTACGCAAGTAGTTCGCGCAAGTTTCAGCCAACTGCCGCCAAGTGACGATCGGGATAAAATCCGCTTCTCGTTCACTTTGACCGCCGCTCGTAAACTGGCGATCTACCGCAAGCGTAAATTGCGTGACGGCGATTCCGGTCGAAGTATATCTCATTTCAGGCTGCTTAGTTAATCTCCCTATTAAAATAACTCGGTTCATACTTTAATAGACAACTCCTTCTAGTAAATGAATTAGAATATTTAGATAGCCACAGGGGTACGTACTTGTGTGCGGGGATTTACCTCAATCGGCAGTTTGCCTTTAGAGAGGATATCATCCAAACCTTTTCCGTCCGCGATGTTCCAGATCCAGAAGACCAGTTCGATTCCATCGTTTTCGAGGATTTCCTTTGCGAACTTAATGAGGTTTTTGAATACCTCTTCGTTTTTTTTCTTCTGCCCGTCCTTCTCTTTCGCTACAAATGCATCAGCATCATAAGCGACGATCACTTTTTTAACTCCCCACTTTTTCAAAGCGGGTAGAACATCACGATAATTGCCGACACCAGGCACGCCGACAACTGGTTTCTTCAGGATGTTCGCCGAGATGAATGACTTGTGTTCTCCCTCGGTTATAACGACTGAATCAAATCCGATGATATCGGTGATTTCGTCTCCTGGTTCCCAATGAGCCAGCTGCTGGTATGGCGGAACGACATTGATGTGATGACTCGAAGACGCTCCACCCCAACACATCTTATGCGGTTCAGCATTAATGTCGAGGGTACGGTCCAGTACCTTCAATTCTGTAATTTGGCCATCAGGATTGCGAACAGGAAGAATGTTCGGACCGGAAGAAAACCATGTATATTTCTTCTTGTCTTGACCTGTTGCCATCCGAAGACGGACAATGTAGCCGGAATCATCACGCACTGGTATGAAATACTTCCCGTAGGCGTTGATGGTCCAGTACCAGTCCTTTTCGTTGAGCCGATTACCGTCTTTGCGGATCCGCTTTGTAAACCCTGGAATTCGCTCGAGCGAAAATCCTTCTTTTAGCAGCGTGTCCACAATGAGTTTGGTTTCCTGCCAAGTGACTGGAATGGAGCGAAGACCAAAGGCAGTTATCTGATCCTTCGTGTACTTACGCTTCGTAGCCCATTCCTGTACGTGCTCTCGGTAAATCGGGCATAATTCAAGAAAGCGCCGATATACACGGTCACATAGTTGGGCTGGCTGTGCCGGAACGTCCTCAAAAACAGTGCTAGGTTCTGCAGGAGTCTGCATTGCAGGCTGCCTTTTCTTTCGCGAAGTTTCTTGATTCGTAACGTCATAATCTATGGGAATACCCATGAGTTCGCAAACATCGATTACGGCATCTACAAAATGAGTTCTTGGATCCCAACAGCCCCATGTAGCCCACGCGTAATACTGAAGTGCTTTTCCCTTCGCTCCACATCCGCCGCCACCATAACACATGAAAATACCTGTCGATTTTTTGATGTACGTATCGGGGGTTCTTTCAACGTGACTTGGATTTGGACAGCGAACTTGAATAGAGCCACTTTGCGCCTTCGTCCAATGTCCCATCTGCATGGCGAGGTCATACGTATGTACGCGCTCTACTGCATCAATGGTGCTTTGAGATATTTTTGGCATTTGCCAACCTCCTTCTTCGTCGTAAAATTAGGTCAAAAAAACAAAATGACCTCGTTAGCCATCGACGTTTTTGCACACAAAAATAAGGTGTGTGCTAGTCAATACCTAACGAGGTCATTCTGGGTCTTAATAATACCCACACATAACATCCTGAGCCGCTTGGCGGATGCAATTAAAACATAAAATGAAGTATGCTCTCATTTTATCATGTTTAGCCATTTTCTTTCAAGTTAAGATAATAAGGCTAAGCCTGATTAGATGTATATATGATTTAAGATTAGTACCTACTAAAACAAAACCTATTAGGACCGGTTATCAACTCTTTTATCTCATATGGGACAAGGGATTCGAAGGATGCTGTGAATATTAATTTAGACATCCGGCAGTATTATGATATTAATTTAGACTCTTTGAGATAGTGGTTAAGAAAATAGAAAAATACCGCAAATTTAGATTTTCAACGAGCTTAGTCTACTTCCATTGTCCACAAATCCAGAGTAATTAGTCACAATACACAGGAACTGTCTAAAAAAATAACCAATATCACCAAAATGACTAGTGCACGGGGGAATGAATTTCTTAAATAATAACTTTTAATAAAAAGTCAAAGGGCAGTCGTCGTCAGATTTACTGAAACTTGGCTGCCCTTTGGTTGAAATAATGGTTTAACCCTATGTTTTATCTAATAGATAAACGATCTGGATTTTGTAGATTGCCATATACTATACGACAAATAGCCCCCCATTTTACAGGGGAGCGGATTAAGACGCGATGTGCGATTTATTATTCATTTTGGATTTCAACTCTATTAGGAAATCTTCCAGATAGAATTCATCATCTGCCGGTGTTCCAGGTCGAATTTTCCTGAGTGAATAATGTGGATCATCAATTTCCAGCTGGCGGCCGAATCGTTTGCGAAGAAGCGGGATAGCAGTGGCACAAACAGATTTGAATTCACTAACCGTGAACGCCTCTTTTACAGTTCTAAAGAACTGCAGCGGACGAGCATCAGCATAATCTTCCTCGATACCCAGGTAACGATCAGCGCCTGTCTCCTTCAAGATTTCCGAGAAAGCAATGAATGTGCGATCTTTCAATTCTGTCTCAAGCGCACTAACCAGGTTGTAAGGCCCGCCGAAGTTGTTCTGCAGCATTTCTTTAATCCGGATCACAGCAAATCGAAGCGTTTTGATGCTGGCATTACTGAGAAGCCGGACCAAGTCTAAAAAGAGTACCCCTTGATCCAATTGTTCGACTTCACCTATTTTGTACTGGGCAAAGAGAATCCGAAGGCGCGCGACAGTCTTGCTGTACGGAATCTTAGCTTTGGGTACCAGACGGTAATGTGCTCCCTCTTCATGCTTAATGATGAATGCAGGATTAAGGGTACAACGAAGTGACCACCGGCCTAAATCATCTTTCTCCACTGCACTTTGGATGATTAGCGGTTGTCTATTAACTGGTTCTAGTTTTGCCAATGAATTCATGAGCTCACGAATTTGAATTGGACGTGATTTGTGAGTGAGTGTATAGATCCATGAATTCTTATCCAGGTTGATTTTGAACTCTGACCCAACCCGGTCACCGTTACGCGAAACAATATACATATATAGCTTTTGCGATGCGATCGGTAGATCAGTGAAAGCTTTTGAAAATACAACTGGGGAGAAAAGCACAAAACGCCCTGTATCGCGCTTGAAGGGTTCCAGCTTCCATGTGTCAACGACGCCATCTTGAGAAAGCGTAAGGATTCCAAGCTCCTTGAACTTATGGATTTCGGCATAGAACTGTTCTTTCGAACACGGATCCTCGTACTCTTCAACCATCAAACTATACAGTTTGTGTGTGGGGCACCCCGTCAGCGTTCCTTGAGAGTTAAAACGCCGAGAGATCACGATCATCAGTCGAATAGTTGTCTCCGTTACATGGAATTTACGAAGCGGGTGGCTGTTACGGCGGAACATAACTACCTCATCGCTTGCATACATTTTCTCAAGATTGAATATATCAGAAAGAAAGGTATAGTCCACTGAGACAGGGTAAGTTGCACCTTGGACTTTATTGTTCAATTGCATGAAACGCTGCGAGTAGGTTTCGAGTTTGCGTTTGGCTTCTCCCATCGTCTGGTGGACCTCCTTTCTTCACGATTTATATATGGTGGATCTCTTTACGGGCTTGTGAATTCGTTATATAATGAAGCTCAAACTGAATGAAGGCAAAATTAAAGTAGACCTTCATAATCGCAATTTTTGCGAGAAGGCAATTTTATCTTCTGGTTCGCTGCTACTTTCTGTTGGCGCAGATTGTAGCGGGTTAGAAAACTAACATCTTGGGGAAACAAAATCGATGACCGGTTGGCGCCGGGCATTATATCGCAAAATCCGACCTCCGTTGAAGCGGAGGTTTTTGCATTTATTTTCCTTGCTTTTTCGACATTAACATCTATTTCTAAATGGCGCAAACTGGAACTAATGTAGAAAATATCGGGGTTTATTGTAGAGAATATCGGGGTTTAATGTAGAATTCGGGGTTTAATGTATAGGATCTCGGGGTTTAATGTAGATCTCGGGGTTTAATGTAGATTTCGGGGTTTAATGTAGAGAATTTCGGGGTTTATTGTATAAGATTTCGGGGTTTAATGTATAAAATCTCGGGGTTTATTGTAGAAAAGCCGATAAAGATCAAAAAAAATATTTATATCCGTTAAATAAAAATGAAAAACCCCCCTATCAAATGAGAATGAGTTGGGGGGCTTTTTGGTTGGGCTGAGTTATTCAGATCCAGCAGCTACTTCATTAAGAAATCGAAACGATTGCTGAACCGGTCCTGTTCTACCCAATTCACCTATCGGATCCATATCACGATTTTTTGCTGCATACTGCAGTTGAGCTGTATTAGGTCTGACATAGTACATCCAATTACCTGTACCGATCTTAACATCATCAAAATTGCTGATAATGCCAGAAGCACATAACTCTTGGAATGCTTTTTTGATCGACTGGTTCGCACGATGGTCATTGCTGCGGTCCACATCTATGTGGGCTCTTAAAGTCTTGAATTCGAATTCGTAAACTTCCTTCTCTTCTTTACTATACTCATTCAGGATGACTTTATATAAGCTCCGGGCTGTATCCATCGTGAGGTCGTTCATTAGGTACATGTTGATGCTAATAAAATCGCCCTGCTTTAAGGCAGCATGTATGTAATCCTGGAATAGCACCTTGAAACTGGTAAACTTCTTACCGTTTGCCGAAAGCGCTTGGAAAATTCGATGGTATTCGAATGAACTGCTATCGTCAAAATCTTCTGTATTCGAATCCTCGAAAACGATCGAGGTATTATAGATATCAGTCAGACTATTACGAATACTTTCATAGTCTTTTCCGCCAGGCGAAGGTACCTTCATTTCCTCGATTATTTCGCCTACCCCAACATGCATCTCTTTTGGGAATCCACGATCAAGGCAAATCTTGCACAGTGAAGCGAAGACTTTATGATCATAGTCAGTAAGGAACATGCCGTTAGCATTTCTAAAAGTGAGTTGACGGAAGCCCCCTTCTCGCTTCTCTATGATAACCCCATTGTTTTTCTGCAACTTTTCAAGGGTAGTGCGGCGAGGATTATCTACGCTGAAGACAGGATAATCAAGATGTTTATGTAGAACAGGGTGTTCACCCTTTTTAGCGCGGGCTTCTTTCCGAACAACGACAGCTGTATCAATAATCATCATTTTGAGTTCAAGAATAGCTAAATCATAAATCTCGCCGTCATCTAAGTCCGATCCGGACTCCATTGCTTTTATTTGCTTTTCTTTGAGCGTGTTGATACTACGTCCAATGGCAATATAAGCTTTATCCAAATCACCAGAGGTATAATTTACGACTCTACTATATCTATCATTTAGCATGTGTTTAATCATATCTTCGGCCGAGTTTGAAAGAGTTTTATTGGAACTGATAACCTTGTAATTCTCCATTGCTATCTCATCCAATAAGCTCATAAGTTTTTTGCTCATTTGATTCTTGCCTCCTTCCACCAAAGGCTCCTCCTTTCATTCTATCTGTTTGATTCAAACAAGACAATCGCAAAAAGATCCAACAAAAAAACCGCCGGACATGGCTATGCCATGACCCGACGGTGCTTCCGTGAGTTGATATGTAATGAAATTACCATAATCGTACATCTTTCGACACTAGATTGCAACAAGGACTCATACATGTCGAAACCTAGTATCTTCTCATAGAAGGCACGCTGTGACTCACTATATGGAATACTCCAAAGATAATGTCGTGTAGCTTATATTGTGATGGAGGCAGTAAAAAAGTGGGGGACGGAAAATCCATCCCCCACTTTTCGCTAAACATTCTCCAGATTTTGATCCAACTTATTGCGCAGCTCCCTCAGCTCCTGGTGATACATGGAAGCAAGGAGATGAACAGCTTCTTCAGTAGTTTTACAGAACCGGATTGACTCAGCAATTGCCGAGTTGTATCCCGCGCTGTATCTGCAGACAAACAATGTGTTGTCATCGATCTTTTTATAGCGTACGACCTTCATCACCCCGCTGGTGGTTACAAGATAGCTCTTCGTTCCGAAGCAGTACGTCAACTGCAGAACCCGATTCCGAATCATTTCTTGCCAAGCGGTTGGAATTTTCTCGACTATGATCCGCGGCTGAAATTGTACAACTGCAAGAGCAAGCGTCATGCCGGCAAACATGTATTGTCCTGTCAAAATGAATGCTGAGCACATCAGGATATTAACCCAGAATGCTATTTCTATTCTCTTCTCAAAATAGCGGCCAAACTTCGCAATGTTCTTCATTCAGAAGCAACTCCTCTTCATGATTATTGGATTAGTAAACGAAGGTCTATATTGACTCTGACGGTATTGAGCAATGAGCTTATACCGTACGTAACGATTATTCATCAGCCCCGTACTCCATCTCATGCAACTTTACAGCTTGGACAACAGCCTCGATGATTTGATCGTCACCTATATCCTCGGTATCGACATCGAAGACGACATCCTGCAAGATATCTTTGACGAAGATCAGCGTTGTATTGAAGATCTCATCAATGCTGTTCCAATTCATTTCGGTGCCTTCGTCATTGATGGTGAGTTGCTGCGTGGCCATGACCTGGGCAGTGAGTTCATAACGGCTCCAATCGATCGAGCTGCTCGCTCGAGCTTCGAAAGAAACAGGTTCGTTATCATCTACAGCCGGCTCAAAGATGGAGTAACCAATCAAATTAGAGCCGTGGCTGCTGATTAGCCCGCCTTCATGTGTCAGGCTCCACTTACCTTCTCCCGGTTCCCCGTTCAATTTTGCTGCTAAGATGATTGAACCGTCTTCCTCCGGATTGTAATCGCTCTTGCTCCAAACGGTCCTTACATCGCGGATCGCCAGCTCCTCCGTAGGATGGAGACTGATATTCGTATCCGCACCGAAAGAGAACAGGTGGGCAAAGACTTGCGAGTCACCGGATAAGAGAGTTATAGCTCGGGTAATTTCATCCTGGCGGTTTTTTTCTTCATGGGATAAGGAGTTTGATCGCTCTTCCAGCCGATAGTATTCCGCTTTAAGCGTTTCGATTGCACCGGTAAACTGAGTTTTAATAGGGTTCATATATTCTTCGTCTCCTTGTTATTGGATTGGATAACTCTTTAAAGCATAGGAAAGGGAAGCACATGGTGTGCTTCCCTAGTCTAAGACTATCTTCTTTTGCGAATAATTCGCTTTACGTGGCGGGAAAGATCCCGGGCAAGATTCTTGCCGACGTTAATTGCGCCGCCCGGATACATGTGCTGAACCAACTCAAGGATGTCCTGCTGTTCCGGTCCGCAATAAAGGCAAAGAACATCGATGCCCTGCTTCTCCGCCTGTTGCACCATGAGCCTCATGGTATTCTCGTCCTCATGCCGTTCAAAACACGGCATTCCGTCAGAAATCATGATCACCAGCCGAATGCCCTCATTGTACTTGGACATTTCGTTAATCATGTGTTGGAGCGCTAACGTATCCCGATTTCCGTTTTCAGCCTCTATGCCGCCAAGGAATCCTTTCTCTATACTACCGAAACGACCACTTGGTTTTAACGGGAAGATCACGGTATCGTTGTAGTCTGTAAACGCATAAGCCGCATTAGGGATGCCGGCCTTCTCACATGCTGCCGTCATCATAATGAGGGCTTTACGAATTTCGTCAATTACCTTAGAGGTAGTCCCTCTGAAGCTACTGTTAGTTGAGCCCGAGATATCGGCCATCATAGCGATCCGAACCTCTGTACCAGGCGTGCCATTGAGCTTACGTGCAAAGAAGTTTGTTTCGCCAAGGGCCTGGCTGCGCCACATTCTGTTTACCATCACTTTCCCGCTCCGTTGGTTTAACAGCAGCTCGTCGGGTGTTGGTTCACACAATTCCTTCAGAACCTTCGAGGTAAGATCAATATCCCGCTTCATCGTCCGCTCAACGGACTGGTAAAGATGAAGATTCTGGTATTTGTAAGGCATAGACTTAACGGTTGCTGCGAATGACGGTCTTTTCATGCCAGGGTCAATCTCGATCGTAATCTCGATCTCCCCATAGGGACCAATCTCTTCTTCCGCATCGTTTTCGTCTGACTCCGCTTCTTTCGCAGCAGCGCTTAGAGCGCCTGAACAATCGGGAGCCTCAGAAGAGTCTTCGGACTCCTCCTCCCCTTCCGAATCAGTGCCAGATCCGCCGTCAACGTCTTCTGAGTCTTGACCGCCGTCAGGTTCAGATTCATCAGGTTTTTCAGTCGTTTTGATACGAACCTTGACGCGAATGACGTTCTGTTCCACTTCATCCCGATCCCCCCAAGAAACATTGGGGTCGTCATCATCGCTTGGAAAACCGAACATCGGCTCAGCTGGAGATTGCCCATCCGCCTCCATCCACTCCATCAGTGTTGGCCATGTCGCCCGAACGATGTCTGTGGCGCATTCCATACACTCTTTTGTTGTGGATTCGAAGCGGGCTTTTTCGATTAAAGATTGTACCGAGTCGATTAATGCGACTGAATCAGGGTCGAGACCTTCGGGATCAAGCATGCCAAGGGAGCGAGTCATATACAGCAGCCGAAAATCTTGGACGCGGTTTTGTGGGATCATCGGTGCACACTTCCAGTTGTAATTCTTGAACTGAAGGTATTCGTCTACTTCAGGGTGATCGATGATCGTAAAGTTCTCCATGCGACCATCTAAAATGACATTACCGAAAAATTTCGTCCAGTCGCTAGGATACTTGAGATTTGATTCCCAATCCGAACGATTAGGGCTCGAGTATTCTTTTAACCAGTTGATATAATCCTCAATGACATCGTACTCAATATGTCCCCGCTCATGGACGGAAGTTCCCTTCCGGATCACCCGTTTTTCGTCCTCGGTAAACTCTGGTCCCCCACCCGGTCGAACGATATCGTACTTGGAAAAAACGTCCTTGCCATCGGTGTACGATGTAGGCGCATCCGTCCATTGGAAACCGAATTTTCGGCCGCCGAACAGGATATGAAGCCAACGTTTGACGCGAACTCTTTCTCGTTCCTTAATCACTTGTACTTTGTTTATCAAAGCGGTTGCCGTTCTTGACATACCGAATCACTCTCCTTAAATAAATGGGAAAGAGGGACGCTCTCACTAGGAGGTCCCTCAATCATCTCAGGCTACGCCAGTTTCGTAGTCTTCCTCTTCCTTTGTCTTCGGAAGTGCTTTCCAAACCGACATGCGAAGTTGGCTACGAATGGCGAAACGTTCATCTCGATCTTCGCACTTGTTGATTACAAAGTCCTCGATCGCTTCAATCTTGGTCATATCATTGATGCCAAACTCCTTTAGGTACCTGGCAGCATCAATGTAACCACGAACAGTCCGGGATTCATCACCTGCGCCTTCAGTTGCGTAGAGGAGATCAATTTGACTCTTGATGTCCTCAAGCCACTGAAGAACATGACGATCGGTGAGCCCGGATTTTTTCTCTATCAGGAACTTAAAGTCCGCTGTATACGACAGATGGAGAACCGCAAGACGGTCCTTCAGAGCCGCATTAAGCGCCTTAACTCCCGCGTAATGCTCTCCGACGTTGATCGATGCAATAAACAGGTGCTCCGGGTGGCCAGGCACAGTGCCAAGCGGTGTGGAGAGCTGTTTATTGTCGTCATAGACGGAATGAAAGATTGAGGTGGCATCTGGCATCAGCATGTTCAGCTCGGCGAAATGAACCAAACCGCCGTTCATGACGCATGTTGCGTATGCAGTATACTTAAATGCCACTTCAAGTCCTTTGCCAGTCGGCATGTTCTCGCCAACAATTGTCTCGGAGGTATATCCCTTGTGTCCTGTTTGCAGATACAGAGGATACCCCAAAATCCAAGCAATTGTGTTGATGAGCGTATCCTTCCCCGCACCTTTGTCCCCTACAAGTAATAAGGACTTGCCCATGATGATGTGGCGTAGTGCACGCTCCAGCATCTGACCTTGGTATGGTGTCGGCGGAGCTAGAGGCTCAATAGACATAGGCGTAGTGGCAGCTAGATCGCAAACAGCTTTACGCTTTTCTTGAATCTTTACGAGTAGGCGACGATCAACGCTCTGACTATGCAAGTATGTTTCGATTTCCGTCCATCCCACTTTCCAATCTCGCTTTACTTTTGGGTTTGCTACAGAAGCGGGAGTTGGTACAGATGGTGCAGAAGCGGGAGTTGCAGCTGTTACGGTCGGAGCCTCTTCCACTTCTTCAGCGAATGAAGGGATTCCGAAGACATCAGAAACATCTTCGAATTCGGAATCAGGAATAGCTGAAATGAATGTGTTCAGTTCAGCCGGATCTTTTGGGAGAGCGAAGCGATCGATTTGGCTCTTGGCCATATCAGCAACTGCAACAGCACATCCAAGGTGTGGGCACGGGCGTCCACCGGCGAAGGATTCGCAGAAATGTACGTAATCCGACTTACCATTTTTACTGACCCACAAGCTCTTACTGCCGTCTAGGAAATCGATTTTCACGTAGGAAGCGACCTCGCCAGCCTCTAAAATTTCAGCTCGTTTGACCCGAGATACGTAGTCGATCTTTTTTTCCATATATTGCTTTGTTACGATCTCCGGCAACTTGTTTTTCGAAAATTTCATGGTTATGTCTCCTTCCGAATTTGGGGAAATAATCAAAAAGCCAAAGAACCCAGCGGTGCTGAGCTCCTTGGCATTTCTACACGGGGCGTAATTGCCCGAAATTATGCAGCAGTTTCTACTTCGATCTTGCCGTCCTTAGTGGCCAGCGTGACCTTCTGCTGATCTTCACGATACCACCCGTTCGTCTTGACGACGTGGTTAGGCTGGATCTTTCTCACTTCGTCTGCAAGCGCTTTGCCGGCAATGACGGTGACTTCCTTGTTGTTCTCCAATTTCGCACGGAACGTAGCCGATCCATCCGGATTGAACTTTGGTGCATCAAGCACCTTCATACGGATGAGAGTCGGTTTGCTAGCGCCGCTACTAGAAGTGCTGCTGCGGGAACCGCTAGTTGCGGAACCGCTGCCGCCTCCTCTGCCCCCAGTAGATCGGGATGAAGAGCCGCCGTTCCCTTTGCCTGAAGATGTTCCGGTTTGTTGTTCATCCGGAAGGATCGATGTAGGCTCTGAGGATTCGGAGTTTCCCTTATTACTGATGGATGCGCCAGTATCGCCTTGGTTACTGGTAAATAAAGCTCTGATATCCGATTGGAAGATACCTTCCCATCCCTTATCCCTGTAATAATCCCGGTAAGAATCCGGCAGGATTGGGATGCCGTACTTGTGGGCCCCATATTGCTCAACAATTCCATGGGCTGAAACAAGACGGTGATACAAAGGGTTGTTTCCATTATCGAATTTCTTTGGCTTGATTACATCGATAAAGCCTTTAAAGACATCAGAGGCAACACCGAACCAGCAAGCGCACTTTTTGAGCGAATCCGAAACAGCAGACTTCTTACAGTCCATTCGGTCTTGAGCGGTAGGGACTTGGGCTTCACGCATAATGGTCATGGTGTCATTACCGTAATTTACGCGTTCCATCCATTCTTGTCTCGACTCGTTCCAGATCGAAAGACGCCCTAGCAACTCAACGGAGAAATCATCCATGCTTTCGTTCACATCGAAGAACTCATGCCTCCAATCTAGCGGGCCGATGACGTCGTTGAGTCGATCGACCACCCATTGGACACTGACATATGCTTGTCCTTCATAGTTCACTCCATATGCACGATATGGAAATGGTGCATTAAGCTGAAAGCTCAGATTGGTTGTGTGGGACATGTGTAACTCGCTCCTTTGTGTGAGGGGATTTGGATTTTTTTCGGATTAAATGCTTATCCTCAATCAAATCAATTACGTCTTCCAGGTACAGAATGCCGTCCGCCATTTCTTTGAAGAGTCGAGCAGGCTGCTTTCGCCCAACTACAGCAACGACTTTAGATCG
Organism: Paenibacillus sp. J22R3; assembly: GCF_056269305.1. Lineage (NCBI taxonomy): Bacteria > Bacillati > Bacillota > Bacilli > Caryophanales > Paenibacillaceae > Paenibacillus > Paenibacillus sp. J22R3. The sequence continues at coordinate 47,977 of NZ_JBWDNS010000008.1, forward strand.
AAGCTTCGCTCGCTGGATGGCAGGGACAAGATCAGAATCCCCGGAAAAAACAAAAAGGAGATCGAAATCGTTCAGGCTAAACTCAAACAAGTCTAGTCCAATCGACATATCGACTCCCTTCTCCATCAGGCTGCCGGCGCGGTCCGTAATACAAAATCCTTCATGAACCTGTATCTTATCGCGCTCGAGTGCCTGAAAAAACCGTTTCCGATCGAAATACCTCGTACCGGCTACATCTTTTGGTGGCAGGCTTCCGTAGAAATGGTACCCTACTTCTGCTTGGCCAAAATCTTTCGTGAGCACTTGATGGATCGCACGGTAAAACTCAACCCATGGGCGGATTCCGTGAATGCCAATATCGTGCATTTGAATCATTGCATTGATCTCATCAACCAGGATCGCAGCTTTCATGAGGCAATCACATCCACTTCAAGAGGAATTGTGAGTTGCACTTCATACTTTCCGCTACTGGTTAGAAAATCAAGACGGGCAGCATCGCTAAGAACACCGCGGCCAGAGCGTTTCATGACCTCCAGAATCCATGAGTTAGTAGATTCAATGCGGATCGCTGAAATACGGTATTCGGGATGCGATTTGTTCCAAATGCGGCTCTCCCCATGACTTAGCGTAAATCCGAGAGCCTTAAGCTCAGAACAGGGATACTCTCCATCAAAAATGAATTGCAGATCCAAGCAACGTCCTTGAAGCAAGCTTTGCAGCTCAGCGAACAATTTCGGAACGGTTGCTATGTTTGCAGATTCGATCTCGTGATGTACAATCGTGGTATTGTACCGATTAACCCGAAACTCCGGTATATTCGGTGGCTTAACCTCGACGTGATCCCACATTGTCTTGACTCGTTTCAGATTCCATTCCACATACTCTCTCTCCCTTCAGCTTTTAATTAGTCGGTAAAAATCAACAAAAAAAGAACCGACTCTTCAGCAGCAGATAGAATCTTGAAATCCAAGTGGACTTCATAATCTGCGTCTCAAGAGACGGTTCTTTGAAATTGGGCATGGTAAACCCGTAGATCAATTAATAGAAAGGTGAATCTGACGGTACTCCCTGGGCCGCTTGGCAGGAGCAAGAAATGATAATTAAAGAATGTCCCTATTATACCATGCTGGAGGCTGAGTTGGAAAGAATAGCTGTCATATTTTAAGGTATTTGAGACAACTGCTGTGAAAGTAAAGAAATAGCTTGGTTGAGCCGCGCAGGGTCAACCTACGCACGGCTCGACTCCTTACAGATGAATAACAGAACTCAAATATAAAATAGCTGAGGCAGCCTTACTGCTAGTTTATAAGACATCTCGAAGAGACAGGTTATCCAAAATAAAAACAGTGGCAGCCTTGGACTAGTCCTAGATTGCCACTGTTTATTGGATTATTCAAACTTATAAGAGTAGCAGAGTGGTAATTATTCCGAACTCTACTCCTCAAATGTGGCCATCATAAATCATGCGTTCACCAATTAAAGACTGAAAGTGATTATATATAATAGCTTTGTGATCCTGCGGTACTTCTACTAATTTTGGAGTTTCACTGTAAGGATCTCTTATTCGTAAGATGTGTATCATTTCATTGGTGTCCTCAAATGCAACATACATATTGCCGTCATAATCAAACAGCTTCCTAAAGGAGCATTTTATTGTCTCGTTATTTTCATTTGCTAGAATAAAGTCGACCGTCACTTTTCTCCGTATATTCTCATCGATGCGCGTATTCATTGGTTCACCTATCTTCGGAGAAGAATTCCTGCTAAAAAAGGCTTGATGACTAGAATCCAAACCTTTTTCAGCAATATGTTTTAATCTTCAAAAGCGTCATCATCCGTCTTGTTCAATTCCGAGAAATACGCGGAGGCCTTCATGCCAGGTGCGTCTTCCAGTAGGAACGAAATGGTGCTTGCCGTCATCTTCTTCTCGGAATTGTTATATTCGAGGAAGGTGTCCCGACTGATGCCCGCAAGCAGCCGCTCATCCGTTGTGAAACGGAGCGGGACTTCTGGCATATATTGTTCAGCAATTCGGCTTAGAAGAGGGATCCGGCTTTCGCCGTCGGCGATCAACATGATACGAGCCGGTCGGTTGTGATCCGGAAGTTTGAGATAAACTTGCCGCAAACGAGCAAAGCGTTCAGCTGTTTTTCGGATAAAGTCTTTGCTCGGCCGGAACACTTCTACCCAGAATTGAAGAAAGTCGTTGCGGTCCCGAATTACCTCGAAAGCGGCAACTGGGATATGAAATACCTTTTGATCGACGCGGATTACCGGCCGACGCTGCCATGATATGAGGCGTTCAATTCGGACGAGCTCAGCATATAATTCATTCGCCGCAAGATCAACGAAATATGATGTCATTTCTGGTCCTTGACCTGGTCCGTACTCAACCGGTCGTGCCCACTGTTCCTCGTTTAATTTGCGGTGAAAGAGAATCTCGGCCGCATCGGCACCAACCTTGGTCAGTATGTACGCAAGCGGCTTTTTCCGATCTTCCTTGAGCGGGGTAGCCCATCGGTAGGCACATATAATGCCGCGGCTTCGGCATCGCTTGATGAATTCAATACCGGTCCGGTCGCCAGGTTGGAGATCAGAGAAGAGTACTCTCTCCAGCTGCTTTCTAGTCATCGTTCTGTTTGAGGAAAGCACATCGACTAGCTTTAGGTCGTTCTTCGAAACATCAGCGCCATTCAATTGAGCATCCAGCCAATATCGACCATTCTGCAAACCGAACTTTGGATCGTGGTACTCGATGGTGGCATACGGGTCGGAAAACATCCCGAACCTCTTTCCGTCCGGAAGCAAGAGTTCGGAAATATCCCTCGGGCATACGGAGTCGGTATAGGGGTTCAGGTGCTCAGGCACCATCGGTGAGTTAAAGGGGATCGGTGTCTCCCGCTCCCCCGCTCCTCCCTTCGGACTCTCTTCGAAACTGGTAAGATTACCTTGAACCATAAGAACCGAACTGACCGTAGCGGGCGGTATCCCGCTTCTTGGAGTTTTGGGGAACGAAAGCGACTGCCTTCATGCGCCGACCCGCTGCATCAATTTTCGCAATCCGAACCCGAATGCTTTCTCCCTTTTTGAAAATATGATTCCCACTATAAGGAGGGAAATTTGTCCGGACGACAAGGCCAGGTGAATCAATAAGTTCAACGAACATACCGTGTTCAGGATGAATCTTTGTGATTTCCCCTACGTAGATCCCGTTTACTTGGTAGTTGATGATATTTGTCCATGGATCGACCTGCAGCGTCCGGGAGTCAATCAAAATCTTGCCTTTCTGTTCTTTCGTTGGACGGTTAATACTTGTGACTTTTACAGGAAGCGTATCACCGATTTCGAACGCCTCAGTAAGGTCCTCGTAGAAGACGTAGCCAACTTCAGAGCGGTTCAACTCACATGGAACGCCCTCAACTAGCAAGAACAAAGTATATTGATCGACGCCGCGAACAAACCCTTCGAAAACATGTCCTTCCTGAGCTTCTTTCCAGAAACGCTCCGCCTTCTTTTCAAGAGCTTTCGCACGGTTTGCTAGGAAAATGCCAACTGTTGCTGCTTTGTCGATAATAACTTCATCGATGACAAACTCCAGTTCCCGATCCAAGTAATGTTGGATGCCTCGCAGATTGTAGTTATCTACGCGAGATTTCGGTAGGTAGCCGTATACACCGTTAAAATCGATCTTTAAAACTTCTTCTTTGCTGCCACCAAGCGCTTTGGTTTCAATACCGATCGTGTGGCCAACCATGATTCGGCCTGTACGTTGTGCTTCCTTGATATCTGCCCAGGAGCGCATTGCAGGAGTAATGTCGAACTCCTGCTCAAATTGACTCGACATGCAAAATCACCTTTCCTTCGTGTTGATATAGAGTTAGGTCCGGAAACGCAAAAAAGCACCAGCGCATGGGGGGTCCCCAAATCGCAGGTGCTTCCTGAGATAATCCGGAAATATTTACTTGTGTCCATTGTAAAGCGAACCTATCTCAACTGTCAATTAATTGATTTAATTGTCGTGAGAAAATATAGTCTTTGAAGACCTCATAAAACTTAAACAACAGTCATGGATGGATGAGAAAATAAAAGTTCAGACTACTGCTGTTTTATGAAACCTTTATTTCGAGCTTGATGTGCTTGTTTATTCGGATAGGCAACTTCTCACCCTGAACCGATAGAAGACAAATTTGGTTTCCTTCCATATTGATTACAGACCTTTGTGATAATGGACATAGGAGTGATGGTGGGAGCACAAACAAAGGGCATTTGAATAATGGTCCAACGTCTCGACGTCGAAAGCCGTCTCAGCTGTTCCGAGCGGAGTCACGTGATGGACTTCACAATAATATGTGCCATCATCCTTTTCGATGCGTGGTATGAGAGGATAACCCGTTCCGCAAATTTGGCAATGGTAGTCATACAGTTTTTTGAGCAAAGTCACCATTTTTTTGTTTCTTGCAATCCGTTCAGTTGGACTCGTAACATATTGAGGAGCCGACTGCAATTCTTCTAACTTCTCTAAAATTGCGCCTGTAATCCCAAAACGAGACTGGTATTCTTCTTTATCCAGCCGCTCAAGACCGATTCTATCTAAAAACGTTTGAATGGTTTCGTTGCGACCCCGTAAAAAATAGTATAAAGACCTATACAATCCCTCTTCCGTAGGTAAGTAAACAAACCCGTCAAACGATTGTTCCCGCACAAGTTCCTCATACCTCACCATACGCCGTTGATGTTCTGAAGCAAAATCGCGCTGTCTCCACTGAAATCCGAGCATTTCTGCATATTCCTGAGCACTCTTATCAAACATTTTTGCACGCCGCACCAAACCTGTTTGAACAGTAGACTGGTGAGGGACGCGAAGCACCCCATCGCTTTCTACAAAGGGATACAACTTATTAAACCACTCTTCATCTGTTAACGTTCTTCCATCCATAATCGGGTGAATACTAAGATGATTTAAATACTCATCATAATCAAGTCCACGGACGCTGCAGTAATGTCTTATGTTCATGGTGTTCTCTCCCGATTTTGGCCGATAAAACATCTGGCCTCCGACGTAGACTTGTTCAAAAACACGGCGATGGGCATAATTTATTTCACTAAGCCGATCTCTATCTTTTGATGCAAGGAATTGAAGTGTTTCGAGATCAAAATTGAAATGAAACCTAATAGACCCACCATTTCGATGCAAAAACACCGGACCCATTGGCGCAGCGGTCAATATCGCCATGCTGTCGTCATCATATTCAAAAACAAAAAGGTTCTCCTCGACCATGCTTTTCACAATAAGGCTTTCTTCATCCGTAAGACCAGATACCCTCCAATCTCTTCCTCCCTGTGTAGCTTCAGATAGACGTTGAGAAACTCGCTGCCGAGAAATGCCAAGGAACTGAGCGAGTATAGTTTGGTTGACATCATCGAAATGATTAGTAAGATAATGAACCGAGCTAAAGTCAAAATCCCCCACCACGTTATTTCCTGTGGCCCTACGTATGTAATCAAACCCAAGAGAGCGGATATATTCCTCTATACCAACATCTGGATGATTTTCCCTGAGATACCCGTATATCACACTGTAAAGAGATCGATCCTTTGTGCTTAGCCCTTCAACGATTTTATTAGGATACAAATACGTGAGCCGATCACGTATTATTTGCGAATCACGGTCCATTTTTTCACCCCACTGAGATGATTACTTAGGATTTCTGCATGCTCCTGCGCCGATACAGCCCTTATTGGGAGTATGAAATTAATAAATTACTCTCGGAATAATTCTTGGAATTATGAGTCTCTTATTGCGGTGGGGTTGCCATAGTGGACATACATAGCTGATCGATGGATGTGCCAATACCGTCCGGACTGAAAGACTAAGCCTGCTTCAATATATGGTTGTAAAACAGCGTGGCGTGGGTGACAATCTTGACGGATTGTACCCTTCGAAAGCCCCCACTCATCCTCGGCCTGCTGTGTATTGATCACGCCATTGATCGTCGATTTGTAGGCATCGCACATGACGATAGAGCCGACCATCGTAGGTATGCCCTCTGTCTTGATCCAACCGGAACAATAGCTGCATTGATATGGGAGCTTGCCCATCGTAAAGCGTTCCAACCGCATTTGAGCGTCCCTTATCTGCTGGTCCGTAACCAGTTTCAAAAAGGAGAGTTCCGGTGTTCCGTCAGGCAAGGATTGTAACGCCCGCTTAGAATTCTCCAAATCCTCTAGCTTCTTCTGATATTCGGAGATAAGATCCATAATCGCCCTCCGAACTAAAAACACGAAATCGTGTAATGACTGTTTGATATCGTGTATTGTACCATAAATAACCAGTTTTTGACTTCCCTATTTTGAGTTGAGGTAGGTGAGAAACCGCATGAAATAAGGCGTTTTAGCGCAATATCAGCTGATTTAGAGAAAAGTTATACGATTAGGTAGCGTGAATTTTCCAGCAAAGAGAGACAGAAAAACCGTGCCTCATGGACACGGTTCTCTCATTTACAAATCCTCTTTGTAATCATCGACCTTTGAGATGTTGACATTTGCATATTGTTTTTGCTTGTCAGTGTCAGTGTTCTGCCTATCAGATGCAGCGAGATCATCGAGGTGATCACCAAAAGGATTGACTCTCGGTTTCTCTGGTTGTTGTGCTGAAGCTGGATCAACCGGATGATTCTCTGCAGCTGGAGTGGGAGCACGTCCGCTAGATGATGAGCCGGTACCAACAAGATTATCGTGGACCGACTTTACCAGAGCATCAATATCATCCGGAATGGAATGGATATGCTGCGGTATTACATCTTCCTGCTCATTCTCATTGTTGATCGGATGCTCTGCAAGGATGGGATCAGCTAAAATTCCGGAGTCCTCTGACGCCCCAACTTCTACCTGTTGAGTAGATTCACCTGCCGCGAAGTTCGCTGCGTCCGGATCTGGCCAGTCGAAATTGCCATCTTCATCGTTTGATTCCGGCCACTCTATTAACGAGTCATCATCCTCATCCACAGTATTTGGTTGTGGTGGAGCAGAAGCCGCGGCAGTTTGATTATTTCCATCCTTGATTTCCTTAACTGCTTCCGCCTGAGATTGAGTGGTGGGCTGCTTCGCATTCGGTGTTTCAGATGATACTCCCGCTTCTGCAATGCTATCATCTTGGTTGTTGTCATCGAGCTGACGAACCAAGTAGGAAAGTTGATTGATATTCCCTTTGAACGAAAGCGCCTTATAGTTTTTAGTGGCAAGCTCAATTTTGCCTATATCGATGAATCGTTTTAAAAACTTCGTTTCATTCACGAATTTTCCGTATGACTGAGTAGCCGGCTTAATACTTTCGTCTCTGCCTACTAATTCAACGATAAAATGTTTGAACGGCTGCTCTTTGATCTGTGTTGGCGTAAATCGTGGCTGGAGCGTGCGGGCCGTATTGTATCGGAGTCCACGAGATTGATTAGGCATACTCATTGGAGTCACCGACTCGTTCATGGATTCCTCAATGATAGGTTCTTCCCCGAAACTCTTACTGAAATACTCGTTATCCTTTAACTCACCGCGTCCAAATACCGTCTTGTTGGAGGCATTGGCGAGAATGGTTTCATCATAACCCGGTTTGACATCTCGAAGTTGCGCCAAGTTTTGAATTGCAATGAGTGTTCCGACCAAGTAAGAACGCCCGAGCGTGAGGAAGCGTTGAAATGCTTCGTTAACGTATAACGGGAACTCATCGATCGTGAAGAAGATAGGAATCCGTTTATAGCCATCTTCTTGCTTTGGACGACGGAATACAGCGGATTGCATTTGCCGAATGATGAACTGTCCAAATATAAGGCTGAGTTCTTCGAGCTCCGCAAGCGCACTATTGAACAAGAGGATACCCCCATCATTGAGGAAGGAATCAAGGTCAAGGGTTTCCTCTCCCTCCTTCGCCATAAGGAGTTGGCTAAGCATAGCGTTCAAGCTAATATCCGTTATGTATTTTTTCGCACCGCCGATAAACTTGTCCTTCTTATTCAAAACAACCTGTTTACCAGCATACTTATGACCCTGCGGATAGAGAACCGGAAGTTGACCGCTGTCCTTGCTATTAGTAACCGTATATTCGAGCACGTCGTTTTCGAAGAAGCCGCAGACACGATCATACCTTTCGAGCAAGCTGCGCTCTTCAGGAGTAATGGCTGGGTTTGCCAAATTGTTTTCGATCCACTTACGTACATCTTCAGTCATATCCGCTAAGAAACGTGGCTCGGAATACATGCGCTGCAAATGGGTTATGAAGCTGAATTGATTACCGTAGCGAATTTTACCTAGCATGACATACGCGGCAGCGGTTTCCCCTTGCTGATCCTTGAAGAAAGGATCCTGGTCGCCTGTTAAAGCATCAAGTGTACCGCGCCATGTTTCAGCTGCCGCTTCTAACGGGCCGGCCACTGGATTAAATCGGATCGACTTTACCAGGTCCGTAGGATCAACTACCTTGATCTTACTCTTAGGAATTCCGAGTTTATCGGCAAGCTTCTCTACATCACGGATCAAATCGGATTTCGGTTCGAGAACTACTATACCCATTTTGTGACCTCTGGCTATCCGGATTAAGTCCTGTACGATCCGGATGAGGATGGTGGTACTCGTTTTCCCGCTTCCTGTCGCACCAACAACAAGCTCGTGGAGGAAGCGGGATTTTTCGGACAATACAATAGGCTTGTTCGTTTTCTTATCCCAACCGACAACTATATCGCACATCTTGTTTCTCAATGAGAACGACTGATCCGATAAGAAGGAGAATTCCCACGTATAGAAACGCTTCCTGAAGTCCTCGTTCTTATAGAACTCCTTGGCCACGAAAAAAGCAACGATAAGGCAAATGATAATCGGTATGACCATCAGAAAATCAACAAACCCCTCCATGGTCGTTATTTTCAAATGGGGCTTGTCTTCTACACGAATCTTCGAAAAGTAATCGAAGGTGAACGTGTGGATATACCAAGCGAATAATCCGCAGTACATGAGCGACATTTGTACAAAGGTAATGACCAAGGTGTACTTGCGGCCTCGCTCTGATGTGTAGGATAGAATCGTTTTGTGCCCGCGTTGGATCGGCTGCGTTATGGTGGAATAGCACCATACAAAATAGCAAATGAAGATGCAGCATAGCCATACAAGCGGACGTTGATGGATAGGAAGGTACAGAATACCGAGTCCCTTTGCGATCCAATCCAATTTATCCGGAAGCAATTGAGCGATGGCGTCGGGACCGTTTGCAGCCTGATTAAATTGCATGATGCACAGCATTGCAGAAGAAATGGCTATCGCCGTGTTAACCAGTATGAAAAGGGATACCAAACCGGTGTGAAAATAGAGTCGGTATAGCTCTAGCAACCCCTCTCGCAAGTCTACCCAAATCTTCTGTCCATACGCTGGCAGCAACCCTTTGCCGAAATGATGTTCATCATTCATATAAACTTCTTTAGCCAATAAGCTTCGTCTCCTTCCTCTCTCTCGTACTTGCGATCTCAAATACGACCATCATCCTTTGGGACGACCATATAGTTTAACTCAATATTAGCCGGCAGAAGGACGAGAAACTTGAGCGCCATCATCATTTCGATAAACTCCCTCCTCTCCTTAACCACAAAAAAAAGCACATACTTAGGCCAATGGCCCAAGTAAGTGCTTCTTACTCGCGTGTTGGTTATGAAATTATATACCCCGATTATAACCGAAAGACCCGTGAAGGAACAATCTCCCTTTCGGAAAAATGGAGCGTGACGCTCGACTGACAAGTTGGGTACCTGCAAAAATGCCTCGAGCCGCAGCCTGTACTATACTAAAGATACAAGAAGAAAGGAGTTGAGGGACGATGGTGTTTTTCCTCGTAGTGGCATGTATTTTCGGCATGATATCAGCTGTAGACAACTAAATTATTGGAGGTAGACGATGCGTCTCACTTACTGGCGCAAGAACAAGGAAGACGATCTTCCCTTGCGCTAGCACTGGTACCCTCTCCACTATCCAGTACGTGTACATTACTCAGCCTGAAGGTTGTTAATGATATGTTGAATTACTTTTGCGTCATTTCCAGATCGAAGTTGGGCGATAAAATCCATTGTCAGTATGGAAATGAGTTCCTCAAGGGACATATGAAACTTTGGCTCAATTAACGATAGATCCAATAGGAATCCTTCACCTCGGAAAGCGACATGCCGAGCAACCTCCAAACGAATGATTACCCACTTCACCTTCCTTGCGACCACACGTTCACTGAGTTTCCAATGATTCGGCGATACTTTCAAAAATTCCTCGACTTTTTGATACTGCCGCAGATACCTCTCCCGCTTCTGTGCTAATTTTGCGGCAAGTTGCTTCTGGTTGACTCCCTTTACAATTGTGACTAGGAAATCTTGATACAAGATTGCGATCAGTTCATCGACACGAAGGTAAACATCATCACCGGCCATATCTATGATATCCCCAACGAACATCTCAGCTCTCACATAATCATGTTGCGGTAGCCGCACATTAAGCTCTACTTTGGCATTTCGATGATTCTCAGACGATCCAAGGAGCGCATCTAAAAAGCCGCCGAGTATCCCTTTTCGCGGTGAGGATAATTCTTGGAGGCGTCTAGAGATGAGATTCAACTTACTAAGAGGTTTCAATCGAAACCACCACGCTGCCGTAATCCATGCATAACAAGCCGTGTTGCCGCTTCCCGCTCCGACACATCGTTGGTAACCGCAAAATCGAACACCTTCTGATAATCAAGCTGAGTTGGTTTTACGTGTACGTAGATCTTTGTATCGTGATAATCGTATTCGGGTAGGATTCTGCATGAAGATAAAGATGATACCAATAATTTGGTCGCATACTTCGTTGAGGCTAACTTCGATTCTTTGGCTAATCGGCGAATTAGAGCTTTTTGGTTTAGAGTGACGCAGATCCGGATATCATGGGTTTTATCGCTCCGCGGTTTCCTTTGTCTTGGTTGTTCCTTTAACTCTACCGGGTTCTCGGGTTGCAAGTTAGGTTTGCCCAAGAGTTGCTTATTCGCTGAAGCGGGAGTGGGCTCTCGAAAAATTGGGTTAAGGTTCACAGTACATCTCTCCTCCCTATCGTCATTATGACCCTCTTACCTCCATTAGCTCTAGGGCCACTCGTCCGTTTGTCCATTTGTCCATCATTACTAGACAAGATATGAGAGCAGCCGGGGGAATATGCTTAAACCTCAAGAGTTATGGCAATAATGGATTAATAGAATTGGACCAGGGAGGGGATTTTTATGGCAAAATCATCATCGATCACAAAAGAACAAGCAAGGATATTTGCTGAACTAGCAAAAAAAGCTGCTCATAGCACCGGGATCAGGATAAAAGCAAAGCCGGTTAAGTAATCGGTCTGAAGCGAAAAAATGGATCGTTCTCGCGCTGCTGCTGAGGAAACGGGTGTTGATGTGTTCATAATGTTCCCCGTGCCTGACCAGATAGGGGCATATTCATTATGAGCAAAACAAAAGACGGTGCTAAGAATTGAATCTTAACACACGTCTTGGTTTTATATCTTCAGATGAAGTCCATAGGTGAGCGGGTTTATCACTGATTCACTGATCATCGGCTTAAGAGATTCATCGTACCAGGTTCCTTGTTCCGTACCATACCATATCGATCTGGCTAATACAGCTTTTTCCTCGTTTGAGCATCCATCAATTTGTTTAGGAACCCCGATAGGCGAGCCGTCCTTGAAATAAAAGACTGGCACGATTTCCTTAACCCGCTTTATCTCATCCGGGAATTGTGACCATTTACTGAGAAAGTCTAGTACTCGGCATAATCCCTGTGATTCATATCCATCGAACTTTTGAAACAGATAAATCTGGACCCTATTGGGATTGTTCTCGGTGATTACAAAATGTGGGATCCAACCAAGCACATCACTAGCCATCACTTGTAAAGGTGTGATAGGATCCTGATCTTGATCGTTATTCCTGCCATTCCCCATATGTACCGTCCCCAAAAACCCCATATCAGGCTTAGCGGCTCCCTCTACCCGCTGCTTCATCTTTAGAAGCATACCGTTCCTCTCGGTAAAGGAACTAAGCGTCTGAAACAAATTCTCCGAATTGCAAACAAGCATATTCATGTAAGAGCTGTAATTCATCAAGTTGGCTTGATAGGCATTGAAGAGAGAAATCCACCTTCTGCCGATCTTCGTTGTGGCATTAGTGAACACAAGGATAATTGGTGGCTTGGATGATTTCGTTGCTGTTGCTTGCGCCAGGTAACCTCTGTAGTTCTCAAACTTGAGCGACAATTCGTTTGTGTTCTCCGTAGACCGATCAATCTCGATCCACGAATGGAACCCTGGAGTTGGATTCTTTTTCTCCTGCCGGAATCCGTAGATCTTTAGCTCGCCGTCCGGCCTGAACTTTATTGAGTCACCACTTTCGAGGTTATAAGTTTGAGCAGCGTACACATTGTCTACATAGTCGATCTCATTCATGAACGTGAATTGAGGGCTTAGGAACTGCATTCGAATGAAAAAATTAACGGAGTCCAAATGATGCTCGAACCGTTTTGGAAAATCGAAAAAGTCGATGGATAGATCGCCAAAGTCATCATCCCAACCTGTTCCAAAGTGGAGCGGGTCAATATCAAGATGATCCTTAACGACGCTTAGCTTCTCGGTATCCAGTGTGTAGACGGATAACTTGCGAGCAGTGACCTTGTATAATTGCGATCTTATAAAGTTGAACCGTTCGAGTCGAAGTATTTCCTTTCGAATACGAGAATACTTTGCGGTGTAGTTTTTCCTCCAAGCTGAATCGTTTTTAGGGTTAAGCGGAAACGTGTTTGTCACCAGCTCAGGATAGATAAGAAAAAGGATCTGCTCAGTCGTAAGGAGCCGGAACCGATATAAATTTTGGAGGATTGAGTCCTCGATTTTATTAAGTTCAAAATTACCATCCAAATAGAACCGCATTATTTAACCTCTACTTTCAAGTCAATGTAAGTACAAACTAACTCTGGTTAGGAGTAGCGTCTCACCATTGTCGTTTTCATTGTCATTTACGTTATCACGATAAAAGCCTTGAAGTATATGGTATTTATGTACCTATGGCTCATGTGACAACTATTGTGACAACAGGTTCAACAATCCAGATGATAATGTATAACTCATTGTTGTCATGACCATTGTACCTATCCATTGTCATATCTAAAGTAACTTCAATTGGGTGGAGCTATTGTTATGAACGTTGTGACTTCAATTGTAATTAATCAGAGCTATCTCCATAAAATCATCATAGGCTAAGTATTCATCACATGGGGATAGCTTCTTTACCTCAGCAGCTTCTACCAAAGAGATTAAAACGGGCCTTGTCCTTTTGACGAATGACGACTCACGTTGGGTCTCATTTGGGCTGCGTTCTACCACCACCACTCTATTTTTGTTCCTATTAAAATCGAATTAAGTTAATTCAGATCCCATTAATTCTTATCAAAAATTATAAATTTTTATCAAAATGCCCTTCTTCATATAGATTCTTTCGTAATCTGCTTTCAACCACCAACTGGAATCAATTCGAGCGTTTTTAGCCCTAGAACGATGCCTGATAGACTGAAGGTGACCAAAAGTTAAGTTGACAGATATGATATTAGTTCAAAACTATTCTGTTGCCTAACGCAACGTAATATAAATGCAATATACCCTATTATATATAGGGTAAGAGGAAAACGAGCATAGATTACGCGGCGTAACGCAACGTAATTTAATCAACATAAAAGCCTTGAAACATAAGGGGTTTGGCTTCATCGTAAGTAGATTAAGCGTCGTAACGCAACATAACGCGACGTTAATAATTGCTTCTATAGAAATTTTAAGTTGCGTTACGCAACGCTAATTAAGATAATAATCATAGAAATATGGCTACATATGGCTATCCTATTATTGACAGGCTGAGAGATGATAGCCCATAATTATAATCACGAAGCGTAACGCAACACTAATGCTGAACAATTGTTTGCTCTGGCTCCTCGAATACGGTGCCTAACGCAACAATAAGGAGGTGCAATTCTTGCATAACGATTTTCTTGAGTTTCCGCCAGAGATCGTGGACTTTATGGGTAAACGGATACCGCGGGAAATGATCGAGGTTTTTAGAGTCATATGGAACAATAGGACTGATGGGATTAACTGGACTGATCTTGTTAAGGAGATCGGGGATAGATACAAGGTGGAGAAGGCTTTACTCGTCTTGGAAACTGTAGGATTTGTATCGGTAGGGGCTACCATGAACAAACGTGAGAAAAAATACGTCCCTCATGAGTTGCGTGGCATCCAGTTAGCGGAATACATACGAGATAATTCTTAATTTATTTAGGAGGCGTGCGAAATTATGGATCTTAATCTTGGATTTATTTCTCTTGAAGGATTTACTAGCAGAACTGATGGTAATAGCCGCAAACTAAAGTTTTGTTTCATCTCATGCGGACAATACGGTGGTCGACAAGGGGATGAAATGGCCAGACTGAAGCATGATGTTATTGCCATCAACACTTCTGAGTCTGACTTATCCGATCTGAAAGTCGTCCAAAATATCATTAAGCTTGACGGCTACAACGGGGCTATTAAAGACATTGAACGTGGACAAGCTGCGATTAAAGATAACCGCGATAAAGTAATCAGTGTTTTGCAATCGCCAGAAGTCGTTGATGCAGATTTCGTATTTGTAATCGCAGGTATGGGCGGCGGTACTGGGAACGCAGCAGTTCCTATTTTGCTTAACAACCTCTCGCGTGTCCGGGAACCATTCAACGGTAAGCCATCATTCGGAGCAATCGTTTCCGTACCAGGTGCATGGGAAAAGCGTGGTATTAAGAAAAACGCCAGCTGGGGTCTTTCTCATATTCATGAAATGATCCAGAATGAGAGCTGCGGATCGGTTCAGATTATTGACAATGAAAAATTATTTCAGATGACTGAAGGTATATTCAGCGATACCGAAACTAAACTGGAATGGACGGATTTTGGGAACTCGATGTTAGCAGCCTTGTTAACAGAGGTCGCCTTCTTAACCTCCCTCCCCTCTGGGAAAACATTTGACGAGGACGAGCTTCTCGATGTTCTTAGTACACCAGGATACCTCTCACTCGGAAAATGCTATATCCAAGAAGGGGATTCTCTTGAAGTTAATAACATGAGTCAGTTGATCGAAAAGAGCTTCCGAGAAGCTCCAACTGCGAGTGATTATGACTATGAGCTGGATGCAACTAATGGTTTTATCGCAGTAGTGCACCCTAAAAGTAAGAATCAGATCATTACTGACTCAGATTTCCGGATACTTGAAGAGAGATTCGGTAAATTTGCCGCCAATGCGGAGAAGCCTCACTCTGGTCTGATCGAGAATGCAAAATGGGGAACAATTACAAGCAAAAATAAGCTCGTTGATGAAAAGCCTAAGGCAATTCTCTATGCCGGCGTCGTATCCTCCCAGCTCCCACTAAGGATTGCAAAGATGCTAAGTGAGATCGAGCAGGAAGAACGCGAGTTAGAAACCAAACGAGAACAGCGCAGCAACCGCCCTGTAATTGATCTTTCCGGATTCAAAGAAGTGAAGAAAAAAGAAGCGGTTGCCGTTAAGGGCATTGTAAATGACGACTTTGATCTGTTTAGCCCTAAACAAGAGGAAAAGACTAAGAGGAACTCCAATTTCGACCTATAAAAAGGATACGAAAAGCGACAGCCATGGACGAGTATGAGTCCAAATCTGTCGCTTTTTTATTGATCTTATTATTCGTAAAATAATCTGAATTCTATGGTCTGGTCATTTCGTAATACATTTACATCAAGTGGTTTATAACCAGCAATATGAGTAGCAATGTCTTCTTATATCATCCCAGTTGTTATGAGTTTAGAAAT
This sequence comes from Paenibacillus sp. J22R3, assembly GCF_056269305.1. Taxonomy (NCBI): domain Bacteria; kingdom Bacillati; phylum Bacillota; class Bacilli; order Caryophanales; family Paenibacillaceae; genus Paenibacillus; species Paenibacillus sp. J22R3. The sequence goes on from NZ_JBWDNS010000008.1 coordinate 63,883, forward strand.
GTCCGGGAAGGCCGCCCTCCCCCATCGCAGTACTCCTGGGGTAGGGGTAAACAAGGGCAAGTGTGATCACGCGGCGTTATGCAGCGTAACGCCGCGTTAAGTCGCTGAAATGAGAGAACACTAGAATTAATAAGAACATAGTGCTGTATATAAAAATTTATAAGATTTTATGGGACACTCATAGGAATCATAAAACCCGGGAGTAACGGTGAGCTCGTCCAGATAATAGAATCGGTATTCCTGAAAAGGATTTTGGTCTGAAGGCTTACGAATAAACGCGCGCGTTCAGGGTTGGTACATATCGCCATACTATCTCATTTCTGTTGAGGTTCCAGTCATTTCAAAATGTTCTCTTGGCACGGAGGTCACATCTACCGGGCTATTTGGCATGTTCGCAGTTATTACACCTAAGTTTTTTGAAATCAGTGTATGTCCCCTCTTCTTTGAGTGGTTTTATGAAAATTTATATGATTTTATGACTCGAAACGGGATGGGTTAGGGCCGGACGCCCCTTTCCAACGGAATTTATGAAAATTTATTCGAATTTATGAACATAAAATTTAATAAATTTGTTTAAAAAAATCAAAATAAGTTTAAACAAAAGAAGAAAAGTGAAAATAAATTTAAATTATTATAAATGAGGACAAATATAAGTCAAATATACTAAAAGAGAATAAAATATCTGAAAATTTACATTGATAAATTCTTATGAAATCTTATAAAATGATAGTAGAAGTTACCGGATTTAGATCGGGGGCAAATTTTGTGCTGGTTGAACAAATAACAAGAGAGCGGCTTGAAGCGGAGTTTGGTAATGATCCGCTGTTTGATGCCGTTCAGCGGATGAATCTAATAGATGAATTATTTGACCATGAAACCCTCTCTGTCCTTGTTGAGCGGCATGAGTATACTACAACGGATTTCGAAAAGTGGTTTTGTGTTGAAGCAGATACCACCCGTTATCTATCAACACCAGGGATAATGCGAGCGTTTGTAAAAGAGCTAGCTAACTACTTACAAACAAGAAGCATTGGACGGACAATTATCATTGACTATCAAGCTGTTATAAAACTCAAAATGGCACTGCTATTAAGAAAGTATGGAATGAAACCAGCACTAATTTATGAGACAGCAGGGGCAAAGGCTTACAGTCCATCAGTGAGTCAAAGGCCACCGATCAGCGTTCAGCCTCATACGCCGGCAGCGCCGAGGACACAAAAGGATGTTTTATATCAACAACTCATGGAATCATTATTCACGCAATTGACAGCTGCAGGCGCTATTTCACAAGGGACCGATGGTAAGCTTCATGTTGATTTGCGGATGCTGATAGAGAAACAAGTTGAAGAAATGGCTCCATCACTACTGCTACCAGCTGATTCAGAGGAAACAAAACAAAAGCTTGAACAACTGGGTGACGAAATCATCCAACTCAAGGGTCAAGGTGAACGGAACCGCGAGGTTCTTGATGACATCCAGCAAAAATATGAAAATGTTGTAGGCGTTTCCGAAAGTGTTACGGAAATTAAAAAGAGAATAGACTCTGAAACGACAGAAAATAAAAAAGCGCAAGAGATGAGAAATGAGTGTCGGAGTAAAGCGGGAGCAATCTACGACTTGATTAAAACGGCTTCAAGCACTTCGGAAATGGAAGAGATGGCCATTCAAATCCGGAAGTTGGAGCATGAATATCCATCGGAGTTACTTTATATTATTCGTGATTATGGAGATAAGGCCGATGATATGATTGTTAAGGTAAAGCTAGAAGAAAAACAGCAAAGAGAACGACTTATAAAAGAAGAGTGCCAACGTTTATACAATGTAATGATTGATCCGACTGCAGCGAAATCAGAAGTAGAGGATGCGAAGAATAATCTGTTAAAGCTTCAGGAAGACAATAGTGATATTGCCTTTGAAATACGGTCGTTCATCGCTGCGGCGAATAACGTAGCTGATAAAAACAAAGAAAAAGGCAGCGGCGGGTTCATGAGTTGGTTTAAAAGGGCGCCTAAACATTGACACCAATAGTTTCCAGCAGTAATATAAGAAATGTCTTTGTTTAATTAAACAAACCGAATAGAAACATATTGTAGGCGAAGCACGCCGAGATACCCGAAAGGGTTACTCGGCGTGCTTTTTTGCTTTCGAAGAAAGGAGATATAAGCAAAAGTGGATCTACATCCAGGTGAAGTGATGAAACTTTGCAGAGTCCGGAAAAAGATGAGCCAGGAAAAACTAGCAATGGCCATTAATGAGACAAATCCGAAGCAGCTCACATACCAAATGCAGATAAGTCGAATCGAAGCAGGCTTAGAATATCCAGACGAGCAATTAAAATCTGCAATTGAGCGATCGTTAGGATATAAAATCTGGAATTTGAATAGTAAGGAAGCTCAGTAGTGGAAGGGGGGAGTTAATGTGGAAGAAAGCGGAGCGCCCGCAAAAAACGTCATCATAGCAAGCCAAGATCTCAAGTTTGCCGAGCAATTGAAGAAAAAGTTTGAGCTTAGAGGATTAAAGGTGATTGAAATCGTCGTAGTCCTCGAACATTTGCTTTCAACAATTGAGGAGAAAATCGCCCAAGGGACACACATTTATGGACTGATCATCTCCAGCTCAATTGGAAAAAACAATCTTGGTAAACGTTTAGAGCTCCTTTCGGATACGATTTTGACGATCCGTGAACGCCAAACTGACATTAGTTTCATTTTCCTTAGTGACGAAAACGAAGGACACCCTTTACTAGCCGACCTTGTATCATTTGGCATTTATAACATTTTCACTCGAAACACTTCATCTAATGTTAGCATCGACGAATTCGTTGTATTAATGGAACAACCTAAAACGTTTTCCGATGTTAAGCATTTGCGCGAAGTTGATCCTGACATTCAATGGCGAAATCGAACTGTAGCAGTGGAAGGTGCGAGAAGCATTAATGTAGCCGTAGAGACAACGACTAAACCGGTTGTAATTGAAAAGGAAAAAATCGTTGAGCGGGAACGGATTATTGAAAGGCAAGTAGTTCAGTACGTAGAGAAAGTAAGAGAAATAAAAGTTCAGCCAAAGCTTTTTGCAATTGGTAGCGCATATTCTGGATCCGGCTCGACTTTCGTGACAATGGCGATCTCCCGAATACTCCATCACATAGGCATTAGCAACGCAGTTGTGGAGCATCCTGCAGGTGATCCGGTCCTATATTCATTATTATTTGGCGAACAAAAATGTCCCAAGGATTATAAATTTTTATCGGAGCAAGTTCAACAAAATGGGGTTATCGTAAATCGCAACGAGGAGTGGAGAGACGGGAATACGACCTGGTATCCAATTCATCCGGAAGGGCTGAAAAAGGCAAATGATTGGTCTGCCGACGATACCCTTAAGATGCTTTATCACGTTAAGGAACCAATCGTACTTCTTGATGTATCGCACAATTGGAACGACCCATCTGTTCGAGACATTTGTCTTAGCGCCGATGAGTTACTGATAACAGTTGACCCACTGCTTCCGGTTCGCTTTTATAAGCAAGAAACTAAGAAGAACACAGACGTAATTTTCGAAATTCGGAATCTAGGTAAGCCGGCAAACATAATCGCCAACCGGGATGTAAAGGTAGCCAACAGAAACGAATGGTTACGTTCGTTACCACTTACTCCGATATCAGTGATTCCAGAGTTACCGTATAGTTCTGTGATTGATTCGATCTGGAACAGCAAATTACTTGCCGATGACGAGATCATTCGTGACGAATTAATTTATGCCTTATATGGAGTGATCAAGCGGATTGTTCCAAAAGATTACCCGATCAGTCATCTTAGAAAACGGCGTAGTGGAATTATCAGCAAATTGTTTGGCGGTTGAGGGAGGGGACTTGAATGGAACTGCTTGTACTGCTCATAGAGGAAGACCCGACCACCGCTGCCGTGATAGCAGAAATCCTATCAGATGGCGGGTTAACGCCGATCATAAAACCTTCTTTAGAAGAAGCAATTAAATGCTTAAGCACAATGAGTATAAAAGCAATACTCTTATCATATGACGGTCCAAACGAAGATCATCTTGATTTTATTGCTAGCTTGAAAGGTCAGCAAGAAACAAAATGGCTGCCTCTGATCATCCTGTCTCGGAATAACCAAGATGTATTTCGGATCGAATGTTTCAATAAAGGAGCCGATGACTTCCTTCTTCACCCAGTAAACCATAAGGAATTGCTGGCGAGAGTCAAGGGTTGGATCAAGCGCATTGGAAGCTTCGAAGAGTTGGCATTTCGGGATCCGCTAACCAAAGCGTATAACAGACGTTACTTTGATCATCAGATCATGCTGGAACTGCAAAGATCGCAAAGAAATGGATATCCAATTTCGTTAGCGTTTATCGATGCAGATAAATTTAAATCGATCAATGATAACTACGGACATCACATAGGGGATTTAGTCCTTCAAGGTATGAGTGCTGCATTACAGGAGCAGATACGTTCCTCGGATATTGTAGCACGTTATGGAGGAGAGGAGTTTGTCGTACTTCTTCCTAATGCGAATGGTAAACAAGCTTCCGAAAGGATGCATTCAATCTTGGAGTATGTAAGAAAGACAGCAATTTCCAAGCATGAAGGAAAGGAATACTTCATTACATTCTCTTGCGGAGTTTGCGAGTGGAAAACCGGTATGACCATCACGGAATGGATCAAATCCGCTGATGATGGAGTGTATACAGCAAAAGAGCAAGGCCGTAACAGAGTAATTCTTTCAAACATCAACATGTCCGTGGAAGTGGAAGAAATTAAACCCATCAACGCAGTGTTGATCGGAAACACGGGAATAACTCCTATGCTGCTGAACAACACAATGGGGTTAACAATCGAAGTCGTCGAGTTTAAAGGTTTTGATGATGTCGGACCTCTGCATTCTGATTTGTGCATCATCGCTTTGAATGAGCACTTAGACCGTTTGAAATTTGAGCAGTTTCGATCTGATAAGTTATCAATCGGCTGCAAAGTGCTATGGATCACTGAGAGAAAGTCTGAAGATGAAATCCTTCAAAGCATCATTGCCGGTATCGATGGGTATATCAGGGCCCCGTACTCGGATGTTGACGTAGAAATCGGGGTAAAACAGGTGCTTAATTAACAAATCGGAAGGATGAATGACTTGAGAAATTGGTTTTTCAAATTACCGCAATTGGTGAGGTTGCTTATTGCGTTGATTATCTACGCGGTGGTCTTCATAGGGCATATAGCGGGGGTTAATTATTACGTAGAGAATTATTCGGAAAAGGTTGATTCAAAAGAAGTGGTTGTCACAGTTAGTGAAATCCCGATTCATACGGTCATTCGATCGGAGGACTTAACGATTAAACGAGTTAGATTAAGCGATCTGGTTACCGGTGTTTTAGTGAATCCTGAAGAAATCATCGGAAAGGAAGCACAAGCTCCGATGGGGATAAACGAGCAATTTACAGCAGATAAGATTAATACGGTAGTAAAGAAAGATGGGGAAATGATTATCGAAATTCCGACAGAATGGGTTATGTCGTTCCCGAAATCCCTCCGTCGCTTGGATAAGGTGTCACTGTTGCCTATAGTCGATATGTCAAAAAGTGCAAGGGTTGATTTCACGGCAACCGCGAACCAGCAAGATAACAGTGTGCAAGGGAGCGCTAACGTAAATGCAGGAATCAAAGAAGATCCGAACGCACCATTACTGGCTGTTGCAAGAGAGAAACTTCTAGGGATAACAGTTGCTTACTTCAAAGACAACACGGCAAACGAAATCACTGACTCACTTCCCCCGAACTCGACTGCACTAAGTGATTCGACTCCGAGGATTAACTCTTCCAACTTGGGAGCTCGACTGGAAGTCGCCGTTAATCCGGAACAATGGGCAATGATAAACAAGCTGGTACAGAACAATTATAAGTTCGTCATCAGTTATCAGTAATAGGAGGCAACTCAATGAAAAAGATACTGTTTATCGGCGAAGATACAAATCTTCGTAGGGAATATCAGCATTTTGATCCGGAATCCGATTTTATTACCGCAAAAGCTTCAGAGGCATCTCGGAATGAGGAATATGATATTCTGATTATTTCAGATCGGGAAGTACAGCCACTAACCTTAACCGCATTTGCACAAGATTTTAAGTCAACTCAAACATATTATCTGATTTCGAATAGTCCAAAGACATCAATCATCGAGAACAAAATAGCCCTCTGTAAGCAGCATGGAATAAAGCCGATCCATCCTAGGCAATCGACCTCTCAAATCATCCAACGGATTTTGGGGATATCAAGCAAGGCTAGAGGGCTCAGAAACGTATGCGCGGTTTTAGGGACACATCCGCAAGTTGGAGGTACAACCGTAGCTTTAAGCCTTGCGAAGAAACTGGCAGAAAGTAATGAACAATCCGTTTGTGTTCTCGGGCTAAACCAATTTAATCCAGGTACTGCCTTTGTTGACAATTATGTTGGAAACACCTTTGACGAGATGTACGCAGCAATCGTTGATAACCGGCAAAGAATTAAGCCGAGTGAACTGATAAATTATATGCATTATGATGACTCAAGAAAATTCCATTACCTTGCGGGGAACCAAGATTTCACGAAACGGGGTTATTTTAGAACTGAGGAAGTCGAGCATGTTATTACAGCGGCTGCTGAACAGTTTGATATTGTCATTCTCGATGTCGGGTTCTCGCCATGCAATAACGTAACCCTGCAAGGCCTGATTAAATCCGAAGTTAAATTACTCGTAGGTAATCAGCAGCCGGTATCGGCCAAAATGTGGAGTCAAATGAATAACGACATTCTCCGACTATTAGGAATTACATCAGATGAGTTCCTTTTGGTTGTAAACAGAAATAATTTGGATCTCCCAATTGATTCAAAGGCTCTCCAAAACAGCATGGAGGTGCCGGTAATTGCAACAATATCTGACTTCGGCGTTGAAGGGATGATTTGTGAGATTGAGAAGAAATTGCTCTGCGAGAGTCGGAATAAAGGCGTGAAAAAGAAGGCAAATGATGTTTTCGATGCTCTCGGTGAAATTGTAGTTGGGCGACTGATGGGTAATCAAGGAAGAAAGACAGCGAAGGAGAAAACGGGGTTATGGAAGAAGCTACTGTCGTCGTAAAAAGTTGGGACTGGAGTGAAGAAAGGTTTAGCATCCGTGACTACCTACAGGAACAGCAAATTCTTGAAGAGGAAGAACGAAAAGCTGATCCGAGCCCTCGCGTTGAATCCGATTCCTTGTTCAATAAGATTAAGCGTTCAATTATTGACCATTTTACGGATCGGTTCGAAAAAAGTAAGGATCACGAAAAGACCTCATGGCTCACCAAACAACATGAAGCCATCATCGGTTCCAAGACAGCAATTGACTGGTTCAAGCGTGAAATTGAAGAGTATTTGCGAAGAAATAACCTACTTGGAAGTTCTTACCCATCTTATTACACCGACATTGTGGAGGCATTCTATCAAGAAACATATGGTCTTGGACCGATCTCGACATGGTGGAAACACGAAAGATACCAAGACTCACAGGCGGCTAGTATAATTGGGACCAACATTTTCTTCGAGATTCCTGGCCAACTTGATGAGTTGCAGGACATCTCATATGCTTCTGAATCTGATGTATTGAGGGTTGCGAAGCAATTGAGCCTACGAAACCCAATTACTTCTCTGAACCAGCATAATCCTTCACTCCAAATCGACATGGCAGACGGTACTCGTGTGACGATCATAATTCCGCCTTGGACTAGACGTCCGACGATCATTTTCAGGCATTATACGATCAAACGAGTGAGTTTGGAGGATATTGCAGAATACGGAACCTTTCCTAATGAAATGGTGGACATTCTTAGGGCAATCTCAAAGGGCCGTGGCACAACAAAGATCTGTGGACCTGTTAAGAGTGGGAAGAGTACTTTGCTCTCGGCAATGATTGCCGAACGAAAGAGCTACGACAAGATGCTCATAATTCAAAAAGACTTTGATGAATTGAAGATATCCGAGCATTATCCGAAGCACAAAGTCATGGAGTTCATCTTGACTGAGGAGAATAAAACTAAGATTTTCGATTTGGTTCTCCGAAGCGATTATGAGTATATCATTGTCGGGGAGCTGCGCTCCCTGGAAGCCGAAATATTCTTGAAAGCATGTGAGCGGGGATTACCGGGCGCGCTTACCACCTATCACACTCCCGATCCCGATAATATTCCTTCGCAGCTGGCAGACGTTATCTTGGACGAGCATCCGAATAAAGCATATCAAGCTCAATACGAACGAGCATCCAGAAACATTCACTTTGCAATCGTTATGGAAGAGTTGAAGGACCGGAGCAAACGTCTTGTAAAACTATCTGTATTCGACTGGAATCCGAACACGAAAGAGTTCAAAACGCACGACTTGGTGGAATGGGATCGTAAAGACAGCACTTGGAGATATTCCAGCTACATACCTGAACGAATCCTATCAATTATGGAGAAATACGCTCCTTCGGAAACCGTGCAAATGGTAAAGCTTCTTGAAAAGCTTTCAATGAATAATCCGTTTAAGCGGTGAGGTGAACAATGAATCCACATTCAATAATGGAAAAAATTAAGGTGATTCTTGATCCTGTCATACGATCTGTTTTGATCGCGGGAGTCCCGTTAGTAACGGCATATTTGTTAGCCAAATTGGTCTTTCCTGTTACAAAGGCTTTAAGGGTGGTTCGGTTCAGAGGCCTTCCTGCATCTCTTGAAAAGAGCAAAACTAATAAACCTGCTGCAAAATGGGCGAGGCACCTGGTACTACTATCTCGTTCGATCAAGACTGGCGAAGAAAGCGATGAGGAGCGGCTACAGCAATTCATCCTCATGACGATAGGTTCGTTCGTGGCGACATACCTTGTATATGGTTTTTGGACGGGATTGTTTAATAGGACTACCTTTCAGTACTCGGACTTTGTTGATAGATGGTTGATCTTAATATCAATAATGGCCAGTTCTCTACCGTATTGCTTTATGCGAATGAGATTGCACCGGGTTCGGGTCAAGAATAGTTACGATCTTGTTCCTGCTGTAAACACGTTGATTCTTAAATACTCCGAATATCGAGGAAACCTGTATTACGCGGTCTTTGAAACCACAAAAGGTCTGAATGGCGATATCTTAAATGCCTTTGTTGGGCTGCTACCTGCTCTGCAAGGCTCGGCCAATGCAGAAATTGAGGATTCGATCGAGCTTTTCATATTCCGAATAAAGACAACTTGGGCAATTCAACTTGGAATACTGATCCACAAATCGGAAGAGCAGGGCGACAACATTGAGCAAGGTCTTAGATGGCTCGTTACCGATATGAGTGAAGTGGCCAAGATAACAGAGGAAATCAAATCCGAGAACAGGGAAACGATCCAACTAGCATACATGCCAGCATTTCTATTCCCAGCAGTAATCTATCTCAACCAATACCCGTCACTAGGAAAATCCTGGCACTATTACTTTCACACGACACCGGGCATAAGAATGATCGTGTTTACACTACTATTCACGCTAATCTGCGCCTTAGTTGCTTATATTATCCAAAAACCACGGAATGAGGTGTGAGGACATGGATGTAAATACCATAATCCTTTTATGTTTGTATATCCTGCCTCTCATATTCGTCTCATATGTACTTCAGCTTGCCCGACTGAGCATTGCCCCCGGAAGGCTGTCGATTTGGACTCAAATGCGGCATTACTTCGACGTTCAGAAAGAAGGAGTTGTCGAGTTCTATAAAAGGCCAGATATGCTGCAGCAGTTCGAAGAAGCGGGATTGCTCGCAGCAGGCTTTTCGCCAACCAAGTACCGTTTATTTCGAGATATTACGTTACTAATTCTAGCGGCAATTCTCAATATCCGATTCCTGATGAATATGGACCAACGTTATCCTGTGTTCGGACTTTTCATTCTGGTACTTATGTACATTGCATTACAGCTCCGTGAATCCTTTCCGATCGAATACCTGCTGAAAGCAGTAAAGGTACAGTTTCAGCGAAAAAAGAATTCTGAGATTTTCATTCTTCAGCAGCTCATCTCAAATGAGTACGCTGATAAGAATACAACAAAGCAAACTGTCTATCACATGTTTCTGTATATGCGTCGTTTCTTGAACTATGTTAAACCTGCCGTTGATCGGTTCCTTGAAGAATATCCGCTGGATCCGTACAACAAGGAAAAGGCATTTCAGAGCTTCGCAAAAATAGTAGGCACACCGGAAGCGGAATCCCTTGCAGAAATTCTTTACCAAGTGGAGCAATCTTCTCCGGATGAAGTTGCTGATCTATTAGAAAAAAAGTACGAGGAACTTAAAAAGAAACGACAGGAAGCTTACCGAGGGGCCATGAAAGACAGAGGCGTTATCGCTTATGTGTTGACCTTCTCGGGAGTAATGATGGTCATTATATGTGGGATGTATGTCTATTACCTGGAATACAAGGACATGATGGGCGCCACATATAACATGAACTAATCAAGGGAGGTTTAGGATGAAACCCGTCATCATGAAGGTATTACTGATCGCCGTCGCTCTCTCGGCAATTGTCGTTTACGCTGCAAGCGAAACGGGACTTTGGGGAGACAGCAAGACGATCCGCGATCGTTCGCATACAAGGGTTACGAACAGCTTGGCGCCTCCTCCTTAGCGCTGGTTTCAAAATATTAATATATACATCTTATAGAAGGGGGGATATTCCCATGAAAGAAGTAATTATTAAAGTTCTACTTATTGCAATCGCATTAAGTGCATTCACTTTTTTCGTTGCTTTAGGGCTTTGGGGAGATAGCGGCGCGGTAGATGGTCGCAAAGACACTCAGGTTACACGCGCTACAATTCCCCAAAATTAATGTTCTGAACAAAGGCGCTTTCCTGTGTTAACTGAATATATCGAACCATTATGAGTGAGGAGACTAAATCCATGAAAGAAGTAATCGTTAAAGTTCTACTTATTGCAATCGCATTGTCCGCATTTGTATTCTTTATAGCAACCGGTCTTTGGGCTGATAGTGGCACTACGGATACCAGAAAAGATAACGAAGTGACCCGATCCGTTATTCCGCAAAGCTAATGACATTTAGGGGGCAGCAGAATTGCCCCCAATCAATAAGCTGATGAAAGGACGATTCTACTCATGAAAGAAGTAATTATAAAAGTTCTACTTATCGCCATTGCTTTATCCGCATTCACATTTTTCGTAGCAGCCGGACTTTGGGGCGATAGCAATGCCGTCGATGGACGTAAGGACGCACAAGTAACACGCGCCACGATACCGCAAAACTAATCGGTGGGGTGATCCTACAATGAAGGAAATCATTGTAAAGATACTTGTTATCGGTCTTGTATGCTCAGCTTTTACAGCCTTTATCTTTTTGAGTTTATTCCCGACAGCAAAGACATCGGAAACCAATCTATCAACAAAGCTTTCGGAGAAAAATGTCCCACGGTAACGCAATTAGAAAGGGCGTTGGAGTATGAAGGAAATCATTGTAAAAATACTTTTAATCGCACTTGCCCTGAGTTGCCTGGTCGCAATTGCATTCCCTGCGGTCTGGCAGGATGGAAAGGATACAAAGAACCGGGCACAACAGCATTACCAAACTATTTTCCAGTAGGAGGTGAAGGAGGAGAAGTGAAATACTTTTCCTCCGAAATCTTGTGAAGCAAGCCATAACCTTACTGCTTGTGTTTCCTTTTATGGTATTCTTCATGTTCCAACCATTCATGAATGAAGTAGTCCATATGAGGGGCGTAGTATTAGAAAACACGACACACAAATATGTTAAACTCGCAGCCAGGGATGGATATTTGTCGCCTACACTCATCAATAACATGAAGAATGAGCTACAGTCACTTAATTTTAAAACCGCAAATCTCGTAGTAACTGGAACAACATCAGGTAGGGTAGCCCGAGGCACAGACGTAAATGTTTCTGTTCAATACCCAATTGGATCGATGTTTATATTAATGAATTGGTTCGGTTCGGATTCACCTTCGGGCAACTATAAATTTAGCGCTACCGAAATGTCGGAATACATTCCGTAAAGAGGCGAAGTAACCATGAAATGGGCAATATTTTTACTATTCACATCAGCAATAAGTACAATGCTTTGGATATGGCAAATGGATAATCATACGACTGCAACAGCATATAATCGACTGAAAAACACACTCGATCTTGCGACCCATGATGCTTCATTGCAAATCGACAAGAACGAACTTGCACAGAACGGGAAGATTGTTTTTTCTGCAAATACACAGAACGTACTTATGGCAACCCTTCAAAAGAATTTGAAGTTAAATACGAGCAATCTTCCGATCGCACCAAACATGTTTCGCTCAACCGATCAAGTAAAATTGTTGGTATTTGATAAGCTTGAAACCGGATGCCCTGGAAGTCCTGCAGGATTCCCATGCACATACAATAACGCGACCTATGGCTATGTTGATATAATTGATGGTCCAGCTGTTGTTGCTATTATCTCTATGAGGCATCCGCGGCCGTTTGCTATTTCAGCGGATCGGAGTTTTATAGTGGGAAGTTCTCATGAATATAAAGGGTACTAGCAGTCTTTTTACGAGCCAGTCTCTTTCAAATAAATGGGGCCATAAGCGGCTATATGTTTCCGACGAGTATGTCGGACGAAATAGCCCACATGAAAGAAGTTTCCGTGATGGAGTATATGATGGAACAGTAGTTCTGAAAAACGGAAATTCTACATATTCAAGATTTTTCCGGAATGGTCGATATATAAATTAATGGTAGCTTATATTTGCTGCCGATCGGTTTAAGGCCATCAAGAATGGGACATAAACAATGTCTTCAATGATGAAAAATAGCAATTGAATTTTCATTCAACAAAATACTAAAATAAAAAAAGTTCAAATTGAAGGAAGCTGCGGAAGCACCGTCAGCGTATGGGACAACCATGCCTGTCGGTGCTTTTTGCGCGAAGGCGAGAATAGGTGGGTCCAAAAATGAAGGACCCACGAAACGATGTTATAGTTAAATTAAGGATATAAAATAACTAAATATCGTGCTTGGCCAGCAACCAAGGGAGAACGATGGGTCACTTGAGTATCCGAGCAACGTGTATTCAGAAATATCATCATCCATTCAATTATAGAAGGGGATTGTTTTCTATGAAAAAGAAATTACTAGCAACCGTATTGGCTCTTTCGCTGACTGTACCACTTGGTTCTACTTCTGTAACGCAAGCAGCTACAAGCATAGTTAAGTCGGATTTAAGTATCGAAGTTCTATACAACGCTAGGAAAATTGTTTTCGATGTAAAGCCTAAAATGGTGGACGGTACTGTGCTGATCCCTGTTCGGTATGTTTCTGAGAAATTACAAGCGACCGTGGCCCAACAGGGAAATACGATCCTTGTTACCAAAGGTAGTAAGACTATCAAGCTAACTATCGGATCGAATGTGGCAGTAATAAATGGGAAAAGCGTATCACTGTCACAGGCAGCTATTGTTGAAAAAGGACGCACACTTGTACCGATTCGAGTGATCAGTGAAGGACTTGGTGTGGCGATTGAGTGGGATTCTGAATTGAGATTTGTTTGGATTGGAAGTAAGGAAGTCCCAGAGCTAAATGATATTATTTCCCCAGTTAATATAAAGCCATATTTAGCATATTTCAAAGGTGGGGAATACCTTTTAGATGATGGGTTAGGAGACTACACCAAAGCATCGATTGTTAGAAATGCAGACTTTCCATTTAAAATAGGCGTGGTTACTTACTTTAAACTTGATCTTGCATATGATTCTACTGAAAATGTATATCTTCGGACAATAATAAAAACAAATTTTGAGAGGAGTTCAGATCTCTTTTACTTGAAGAAAAATACTGCTCCTAAAAAGGGAGTTGCATTAAATTATTTAAGAGATCATGTTTCGAAAGGGATTCATATTAATTTTAATGATGTATCAGTGCTAGGCAATTCCAAAAGCTTTGAAGAAAACAAGGTTGAATATATTGGAATTCGCACTTCTAATCGGCTTAAAGACGGTACGGGTAGTGTGATTTTGATAGATAATCCGTGGGGGTAATTTCATTGAAAAGAAAAAAGATACTTCAAAAAATTATATCCTATGTTGTAATTGTTTCACTAGTATTTTCCATGTTCCCTTTAATATCCATTCAAAGAGCTTCTGCTTCTAGTGCAAACCCTAGTGTTACTCCAGTAAGGGAAAAGGACGCTAACGGAGAATATCTTAATTCCAACAAACGATTTGCAGTTGGGTTCGTGTATGTAGATATTTGGTCAGATTCGACTGGTGGCAATTGGGACCCGTACTCTAAGGGCCAGTTAGACGTTACTATCACCAATCCATACACCTTCACGTTCGCTGGTAGAACCGTGAAAAATGTAACAGTTTCAAGGTTTGACCAAAACTCCGGAATGCAACAGACCGTCTTTTCGGAATCAAGGGCAGGAGAGTCGTGGTTAAACTATAAGGATTATGTAGGAAATAATCCATCTAGTCCGAGTAAATCAACCGTGTCTGGGTATGGAACAAGTTCAGTATCCTTTTCAGTTTCAATATCTGGAGATCTAACTACAAGCGATCCATATGATATTCGTTTGCAGGATGGAGCATGTAGCGGTTGTTCTCCTAATGTAAAGGGTTATCGCTATTTCTTTCCTGTACTGTTTACATTTGAATTGAATGGATATATGGAAGTCCACCACAAAACCACTGATGGAACCAATATTGACAGTTTGTTTGTGGACCAGTCTACTAATTTAGGTGGTAGCCCATATACTCTAGTTCCTGCAACCAATGCAGAATACGAATATAAAGGTTATAAAAAGAGCACTGTCTCTTCACCATCTGGAGGCGTAATCACACCAGGTAATCCGCCTACAGTGACATATGATGCAACTTATGATGCCTATTATCTCAATCTTTATTATGAGAAGAAGCCCGAAGGGGGAGGAGAGGCAATTGTAAAGCACTACTCAACCGATGGGCAGAGTTTGGATTCCGTTTTTCATGATCATACAGATATTCTCGAAAAGAATAAAAATTATAATCCGATTCATCCAACTGAAACTGGTTTCAATTACGCTGGATATAAGAAAAAAATCGAATCAGGTGCCCCAGATCTCTTGCCGCCATATACAGCAGGAGATTATTCCATTAACCCATACTTAGGTGATTTTGAAACCGTAAATTTAACTTACTTCTACGATGTAGTCAGTGCCGGTAAAATTCACGTACGTCATATGGTGCGAACAGGTCCTACCGGTACCTATAGCCAGCAGGGCAGTGAAGAGCTAATTCCGGTGACAACCTTGCCGCACTCTAGGTCGATTGCAGCTGACAGTTCGTATGGAACGGTCAAGGGGAAAAACGTATCTTATGTCTCCTTTTCTAGTACTGTTACGACGGGATCGACCGCAAGCGTGAATTTGACCACGGCGCTGCCGGAAGTGTATATAACCTTTTTCTATGAGCAAGCCATCATTGCCCCTCCTGGTGAGAATCATCCGCCAGAATTTATAATCGGTTTTGTTGATCCTTATAACAGAAAGGTACCGTTACATAAAGTTGTTGAAGGGACAACCTTGGATCTGATTTATATCGATGATCCATCAGTGCCAACCCCGAATGATATCGATGGAGATACTTTGTATTTTGAGGGGTTTGACTTTGATGCAGGAAACACCTTTGTAAAATCGATTCCATCAAAGAGTACTGATTATGTTGACGGACAGCATGGTCTAACGATGGATACGATTGGCTACCACAATGTGTGTGCCAAAATGAGTGATGAACACGGAGCAACGGTAACTGCGTGTACCTATATTGAAGTTGTTTCGAAGAATCCAGTACCAGTTATTGAATGCCCACCGTCGGTCATTGCCAATCATCCGCTGGCAGCTGGTGCGATAAATAGCACGGGCAGCTACAGCCCAATGGGCCGTACAATTGACCATACGAAAGACGAGTGGTCCAATAAACAGAATGTCTACACGAATCCTACGACTTCTGATATCACGGTTACGGTATCATTGCATGTCTACGATAGCGCGGGACTGAAATCTCTAGCTCCTGCTACCTGTACAATCATTGTAAAGCCGGATCTGCCGCCGATCGCAAAGCTAATCGTGCCGGCACTATCGATTCGCGGAACGCACCTGGATATTGTAAACAAATCCACTAGCCAAGATGGCGATACTATTACAGTCGCAGAATATAAGTACAAGTATGATGCGAACAATAACGGATTTGCTGACGAAGCTTGGATTGCCGCTACTGGGACAATGGCAAAGATGCAGATCACGCCAACCAAAGTGGGTAAATACTTATTCTACCTTAAGGTCACGGAGGAATATGGCGCATGGGATGACACCTTATCAGATGCTCAAGCCACATTGACGCTTGATGTCGTTAATAACGCGCCGGAAGTGTCATTTGAGATGGAAGGGAATAACCCGCAGCCAGATCTTGATCCGTACACACGAATAAAACCTGTTGATATGCTGAATTGGCCCGTATATGTACCAGGCACAAACACACTCGTGAATAATAAGAAAAACTTGTGGAGCGCCGAAGGAGCCGATCTCGTAAGTGGAGAGGGACGCAATTTCGGAAAGCAAATTGTAGATACATATGATTACAATGTCACTCGTTTTAACACCACAATGCAGCGATGGGATTCCTATCCGTTACAAAATAACGGATACGGATCGAATGAGCTTTCACCATGGAGAGCCGCATTACAGTCTTCCGTGGTAGCAAATATTCACGATGAGTACGGTAAGAGGTTGGATTGGCCTAATCTTAACGCTGGGCTTCCGTATCCGATAATAAGATCATCTAAGAAGCTCATTTACTTTGATAAGCACGATACGACTTATTATTATGATTACGATAAGCAAAAAGGAACTTACACCTACAACGATCGTATTTACGCGCTAGACCCATCTAAATTATCAAATATCAAAGATGTAATCGATCAGTACGGGTCCGTTTCCCAAAAGTATGAGAGTGGGCAGCATCCATATAAATTTATCTTAAAAGCTGATAAATCAAGACAAGCGAATGTTGAGTATAATGGGTCAACCTATAATAATGTTACGCTTAGTCTGCAGCAATTAAGAGAATACGAAATGTCTGATGGATATTTATATGTCCGTCGGTATTGGAGCGGATATGTCGCCAGTAAAACACGTGATTTTTACGATATTGGGGTCTATGATGCTGCTACGGGGCAGGAGCTCTATAGTTCTTTTGATTTTCCTGACTTTATACAAGCCTTGACAGATAACGGGACAAACGTAACTTCTATGCAATTTATCAGCTCAGAGGGCCGCAATTTACTTGTAGCGGGTAGTACTGATTCGTATGTTGGTTATGCTGCAGCACTTAAAGTCGGTCAATCCTACCAAAATATGTACTACTTATCACCGGACTTTAAGCTGACGAAGATACCATCAACTTTTATCATGCCGGCTCCAAATTCGCAGTATAACAAAGATAAGTTTGCGAGTGCGACAGAAGCAGAGAAGAAGCAATGGGGTTATGGTTATCTTGAGGAAATGAGAGATGCAACGGGTGCTATCTATCGGTATGAAGCTCTAACTTATAGCGGGAGTATCTACGAACTAAACGTTGCGAAATATAATGCAGACTATTCGCTCGCTTGGAGGAAGTATATCGGAGATACTTTGTCTGGAAGCAATCTAGGAATTACGAACGCGAAGTCGTTCTCATCAGCGTACTATTATCCTGAAATTAAAGGTGGTTTCTTTTTCAACCCGACGAAAAAGGAATTATACGCTAAAGTCTACTACGATCACGTAGCAGAAGGTAATGTCTGGCCGGATACGTATGAAGCCGTTTATGTGCTGAACTCAGGGACTGGAAGTCTTAAGAAAATGGTTGATGCACAGGCAGGCGATGAAGTAATGCTTTATCATTATGGCGATTCTGGTTACTCTGGATCGATGACGCAGTTTTCAACTGATTTTGGAGGAAATATCATCCCGAAAAGCAGGCAGTCGTTCACGATTGACGGCTACCGAACAAGCAATTCACTCGGTGACGGATCGACATGTGACGACTATCCATTGATGTACACCAGGTTTGGCACGAATACGGTGTATGATGCAGCTGGAAATCCGGTTGGGAACGTGCAAAAGGGATGTAACTACTCTGATGCAGAATATGGGCAGTACGTAGGAGATGGAGTATATTTATCGCTTTCACAAGCATATCCCAACAATGGAGGTTATTCGTATGCATCTACAATGCGAATGACGATCTCCGTTGGTACACCAACGACAAATCCAGCTGTAATCCGTTCATTCACAAACGGTCAGTTTTACTCACCAACCTCTCAATCTGACACTGAATATAAGTTCAGTTTCAAGATAGATGATGTTGATTATGACAAAGAATGGTTCGGATTCTCATTCCGTATGCAGGACAGGCAAAATGGTTATGCGCTAGAAACGGACGCGAATAAAATTGATCTTGTTATGTACAAGAATGGCGTTCGTACAGTGATTAAAACACAGAATTATTCCTTGCTAAGCCAGAAGACGTACTCCGTTAAACTGCAGGCGAGTGGCGAGCATATAGCGGTATATTTAGACAACACACCACTGTTTGAAGCCGATGACGCTACTTATTCCAGTGGTCGATACGGATATTTTTCGAACAAGTCCTACATGACATTTGGAACACTTGCTTATAAGCCGCTTGTGACAAATAATGTATGGTCGGATCAATATGCGATTTGGGAATCGGGATCTGCGTCTGCAGAAGTGCAGTACAATAATATTCTGTATACCGATCCCGAGAATGACCCAGCTGCAGGTGGTTTGTACGATTGGACAGTGCAGCATACGGTACGATTCATTCATAACCAAGGTTTATCGGCTCTGAACAATAAGACGTTTAATAATGCTCAATTAAAATTTGATAAGGTCGGGAACTATCTAGTAAAGCTTAAGGCGAAGGATGATCCAAATCCGAGTTACCTTTATCCAGATATGACTTTCGACTCGTACCGTAAATCGTCCAATGAATTTACGAAAACGATCACGGTTCACCGCAGGCCAGTTGCTAGTTTTACACTTTCAGCTGCGACAAATGGCACAATCACCTGGACGGACAAGAGCAACGATCCAGATAGGTATTTCAGCAGTACCGATTACTCCACCGAGGCAACAGGGATCGACTACAAAACTACTAAGGGCGTACTTGAGAAAAAATTTTACTATATCTCACCAAGCGGAGTGTATTCGGATAAGAAGCTCGTATCGCCGCAAGAGATCGGTACGTACGAAGTTGGGCTTGCCGTCAAAGATGAGTATGACGCATGGAGTGACTGGACTGTGGTCATGCTGCCAATTACAACATTAGCTCCACCGAACTCGCCTCCTGATCCTGGCTTTACTAGCAGCCATATCAATACATTCCGTGGTGTTACTGTTACCTTCGATTCGTTTGCAAGTGATCTTGAGGACGGGGATCGGACGAAGCTAGCGCATGAGTACTACGTGAAGAATGATACAACTGGTAGTTCCGAAACCTTTGCAAGCAATTCGCGGACAACCTGGACGAAAGCCTTCAGTAGCTTGGGTACGTTTAACATTCGTCAGATTGTAGAAGATTCAGAAGGTGCAGAAGCGCAATTTAGTTTGAAGGTCAACATTTTTAACCAGCTGCCAAGTGCAAACATAACGATGCCGTCTAGCACGGATCAGAATAATCCGACCAAATTAACGACTCTCCGGCCGGATTTTACATGGACATACTTCGATGCAGATGCAGATCTCCAAACTCAGTACCAAATGAAGGTTTATAGATATGGTGGTGTACTGGTACATGATTCGGGGATTAAGAGCAGCGGGGCATACATCTGGACCCCGGGCATAGATTTGCCGGAAAAGGTAAATATGTATGTCATCGTCCGAGTCTTTGATGGGTATGAATGGAGCAACTATAGCGACCCGAAGTTCTTTTACATAGAAACGAACCGGCCGCCAGTCTCATCATTTTCATGTACTCCTAATCCGGGGTACGAAGGAGACGTAATAAGATGTACAAATACGAGCGTTGATCCAGACTCCGATGCGATGACTTTTGAATGGAAAGTCGTATACGTACCGAATCCAAGTAAACCTGGAGCTGCTTATAGTACATCATTTACGACAACAGACATCAGTTTGCCTCGATCTGTCACTGAAAATCGAGTTGGTACTTTTAAGGTTACGCTAAGGGCGACAGATGTAAAAGGACTAGTTAATCTGACGGACGCTTCAGAAGATGTAATTGTTCAACCATTGGGGATTGCGGGACAAGTAAATCATACCCCTCAATGGGAACAAAACCGTCTAAAGTGGAATATTGCAAATCCAACTGCACAAAGGCCTGCAAATACGTTCTGGGGAGGAGAGCAATTTGATTTAGTCGGTTTACCGACTGTAACATCAAGCGCTGGAGGAAGTGCGACAACGACTTCTAGTATATCTGTAGTTGCCGCCAGTATCGGAACGGCATCCTTGACCAAACAAAGCGCATCAACATGGAAAGGATATATTGGGCAGGATACAACGACAACGATCCTGGAAGATCTCGCAGATGGAGCGTACAATTTCACGTTCACAGTGACGTATTCAAATGGAGTTCAAAGATCGACATCAGTCACGATTTACATCTTAGGCAATTGGAATGATTACTTCCGATTCCATCGGAAATATTAGGAGCCGAGAAGGGGGAGCTACAGCTCCTCCTTCTTGCTATTGAAAAGGTGTTGTAGTCCGGTGAGCCTACAGAGAAGCAATCGACATATAGAGCTGCGTCCTCTAACGACGCCTAACCATTGATCTCTTGATTTAACGCATACTATAATAAGGATAATAAATCAAAGTGAAGCTGCGGAAGCACCGTCAGCGTATGGGAAAACCATGCCTGCCGGTGCTTTTTTTGCGAGGAGGATCTCATGGAATATAAGAACATACATCTGGAACGAGAAATGATAATGGGCAATGTGGTAGACGGAAATCAGGTCGGACCGTCAATTCGCTGGGATTGGATGAACCCGGACTACGCAACGATTGCTTTTGTAGGGGACGATCTTAAATCGGCCCGCAAGAGCATTGTCAGTAAAGTTGCCGGGAATGTACATCAATATGATGAAAAGGCGGTATTTTGGATCACTTCGGATCAATACGGGGAGAGCTATCCTTCCGAAACAAACGACTCTATTACGTGGCTCGAAGAGAAACCAGATCTGTCAACCGAGTACGATCCAGATCATATCTTTCGCGATCGCCGCGGCATTTTCCCAGCTATGTTTTTTAATCTCGTTGCTCGAGGAAAAGGGGGCTTCAACTTCCGAGATTATGTGCCCTCTGTAACGTATAGATCACATATAGAAGGTCCAACGCATGGGTATCACCGCATATTCGAGGCGATAGACAATTTTAACGCTAGGGAAATGTTGCTTGAGGCGTTGGAGCAGACGAGTAATGTGAAGTGGCATCTAACACAAGAGGGACGGAAATTCATTATTCCTACCGGCGTATCCGCATATGAGAAAGCAGCTGCGATGGTACTCGCGATGTGGAACTTTTGGTCCCAAATTTGCCGTCTTGATAGTCCTCAGCAATTCATGTTGATCATTGAGCCTGATAAGGACGTAATGCTCGGTGATCACGAATCTGAGTTGAAGAATTATATTTTCCGAACACTTGATGTCATGCGGAGCTTGTCCGAAGAAATCACGATGAGCCTCGTATTATCTCTGGAATCAATGTTTCCAATCCCGGAGCTTGGGATCAGGACGCGTGTTCTTCTTCAAACCCACCAATCCGACATCGATATGTTTTCCCCAGAGCATAAATCGTTCTTCGGCCCGCTTCTTTACGAGGAGTGGGGGAGAGGGAACACTCATGCTGCCTACATCCAGGATTCTTATTCCGGTGAGAGCTGCATTGGGGAATTGAACCCGAAGCAGATTGAATTTTGTGGAACACCAAACAACCTATGAGTAACCGGATCCTTCTATACCCAGCCAACAGGCTGCCACGAATAACGTAACGATGAAATCCTAGTTTTCGCCAAGAATTATTTGATGAGGGAAAATAAAGTTTGTTAGTGGAAAATAGAGTGCGTTAGTGGAAAATAAAGTGTGTTAGTCGAACCGGAAATCAAGTCAAAATCAACATATCATAGGAAAATAAGGTTTGTTAGTCAGAAGGAAAGGGAAGAGTAGTTGCTGTAGTTAAAGCTCAATATTATTGATAGGAGTGGGCATTCAAAGGATATGACGACTGATAATTTCACACAAAAGGATTATACAATTTTTACGTGCATCGATTCATATTCAGGGATGATATTATGCATGTAGGTCAAATTGAACAATGGAACGTGGTATAAATATAAACCAAAAGGTGACTTCTTATGAAGTCACCTTTTGGTCTATATGAGGTGGTACTCTTATTAATTAAGGGATGCTGTTTTTTTTACCCCAAATAACCTTGGTTTTTATGATATCACTGTTTGAAAGGTTGTTAACTCTTTGTTTGTTGGTATTCCATAAGTCAATGTTTGTGTAATAAAACAATCAAGAACCTCAATTTTAAGTGAATCAACGATATCCCGAGATGTAGAAGTTATAGCGAAAGACGAAGTAATCAGAAAAAACACGATTCGACATCTTAAATCGACAACAATTAATGTATACATCTAATATACTTACTGTGTTTGTAAAATCTTAGAAAAAATGGAGGTGTCAAGTACTACATTGGTCCTTAGCTTACGTGCTTCAATTCATGAGG
Source organism: Paenibacillus sp. J22R3 (assembly GCF_056269305.1). NCBI lineage: Bacteria > Bacillati > Bacillota > Bacilli > Caryophanales > Paenibacillaceae > Paenibacillus > Paenibacillus sp. J22R3. The sequence continues at coordinate 86,706 of NZ_JBWDNS010000008.1, forward strand.
TCAACCGTACTAACATAAGTTGAAACTAACTTAAAAAGGATGTGAGGGCAATGTTTAAAAAAAGCTCGTTCTTTGTTGGTATCATTTTGTTGATTTTTGCAGTTGTGGTGAGTGGTAGCTTAGCAGTTTCGCCCGATTCTGATCTATCTTTAAACGGAGTCAACTCGGAAAATACTGTGGATGTGGAGCAACCACCTTTAGAGTTTGAGACTCTAGAAGATACAGATGTCAGTGATTATACAAAGAACGTAAAGTTTGAGCAAGTAGAGAAGCGAACTCATAATAGTAAGACATTTAAGCTTAGTGATGGAACCTACCAAACTGTGATTAATAATGTTGATACCCACTATCTTGATGTGAATGGTAACTGGGAAGAGATTAAGACAAACTTAGTAGACGAAATGGACATTGATATCAATAATGTTCCATTATCACAAGAATTACTCATCAATGATTCAGCTAACAGAGGAGATAGTCTTCCTGTAAAAGACCGGAAAAATACTGCGCTTCGCGCACTACAAGTGCCATACGATGTTAAGTTACCGAAAGAATTTAGTGAAGGTTATCTGTTTGGAAAAGGGGAGAGCCACTTGTTTTTTACTCCAGTAGAATCCCAAACTTCGGAAGGATTTATATTTGAAAACTCAATAACTTATACGGATGCATGGCCAAACACTGATGTTAAACTTGAAGCTCGTAGCAATGAGCTAAAAGAGTCTATTATTTTAAAATCCGACGAATCACCTGACTCATTTACATTTAAAGTAGAAGGGGATATTGATGATAATCTTCAAGCAGGGGATATTGGTATTTTACCTGCTTGGCTAGTGGATAGTAGCGGAACAACTCGTGAGGTTGAACAACATCTCAGAAGAGAAGGTGATCAAACTTACCTTGACATAACTCCCCAACTAGAAAACTTAGTTTATCCTGTAATAATTGATCCAACAGTAACAGGAATTACCAGCAATGCTGCAACTACCTCACAAAACTCACCGAATACCTCCGATGGTAATTATTTTATTAAAATTAATCAAGGTACAGGTAATAATAAAAAAGGATACATCAGTTTTAACTTACCAGTTTTTCCATCTTCCTTTACTATTAGTAGCGCGAGTTTATCCATTTATCAATATGGTCCAGCAGCTGGTGGTGGAGGTAGTTGGAACCTTAATTTTTATCGGGTAACGTCTCCTTGGAGTAGCCCAACCTGGAATAATTCTCCTACATATGCAGCATCTCCACTCGTATCTTCCAGTGGCACCGTACTCGGAGCCCTTCCAAGTGGTTCGAATTCATTAAGAACCTTTAATTTGGATACAACTGTAGTTGCGAATTGGATAAACGGTTCCATGCCCAACTACGGTATGATGATTGATTTGCCGTACGGAGGATTTGAAGTAACATTAGAGGCTCAGACAGCTAGTTTAATTATCAACTACACAAGTAGTACCCCGTTTACACCTACTCAATTGACTCCTGGTTCACTTGTTTCGACTGCACCAACTTTAATCGGTACAAAAACTCCATCACTACGTTGGCTTTACAATGATCCAAGCTACACTCAAGGTAAATTTCAAATACAGATCTATGATCTTTCGAACAACTTAGTTCAGGACACGGGACAAGTAACATCATCCTCAAATTCATACACTGTTCCTTCAAATATACTCAACTATAATATGAGTTATAAATGGCAAGTAAAAGTGTGGAATTCATTAGGTTTTGCAACACCATTTTCAAGTCCTGTATATATCAGCGTAATTCAAGATATAACCCCACCAACGATACCAACAGGGCTTCGAGTAACTGCATCAACGGCTTCTGATATTACCATATCTTGGAATGAATCAACTGATAATGTTGGTGTGTCTTTTTATAGTATCTATAAAAATGGCAGCTTTTTAGGGAATTCAACTAGTACATCGAGGAATATCTCTGGGATTACATCTGACACTGCATATAATTTCACAGTAAAAGCAGTAGACACGGCAGGAAATACTTCTCAAGCTAGTAGTCCTTTAAATAAATCGGTCTATATTTATATACTTAATCGATTAGATAGAGTTATTTTATCGAATGGTACAATAATTACATTTCATTATGATGCAAATGGAAATCTTATGAGTACAACTTAAGAGGTATAACAGTAAACTTTCCCCAAACGGTCCTAATAACTATGTGGATCAATTTATATTAATACAACCTGTAGGGGAGTCAATTTAAACTATATCGCTGTATAGGAGGAAATATTGAATGAAGAGGTTACTTAGTATCTTTATGATGCTAGTTATGATTTGGAGCAATACGATCACAATCTATGCTAATGATGTTAAAACAGCCAATAATAAATCTTCGGTCAGTGTGAAGAAAAGTTTTAACCCCTCAAATAAAGGATATCTTATAAAATTTAAAGATGCAGGTGCAGGGAAGAAAAAACATAAAACACTTAAAATTAAAAAAGAACTGAAACTAAATAAACTTGTGGATGCAGAATTAACGAAGGCTGAATTTGACAGTTTAATTATTGACACCAATGTCGAATATGTGGAGGAGAATTATTCTATCGCAATAAGCAGCGAAGAAGAAACACCAGTGAACATTACACAAATCAAGGCTTCTTTTGCACAAGATGATGGACTAACCGGTCATGGAGTAAAAGTCGCGATTTTGGATACTGGTATTGATACGGAATCCACAGAACTCCGAATTCAAGGTGGTAAGAGCTTTGTTAGTTCAGAAACCACTTATGATGATCTCAATGGTCACGGAACACATGTTGCTGGTATTGTTGCTGCTTTGCGTGATGATCATGGAATTGTCGGTGTTGCTCCAGGTGTTGATTTATTTTCGTTCAAAGTACTAGACAAGCAAGGTTTAGGTACGTATAGCAATGTGATACAAGCTCTGGAATATGCAGTAGAACAAAAAATGGATATCGTATCGATGAGCTTTACCGGAAACTACTATTCTAGAGCCTTACAGGACGCTGTCGATCTAGCAGCAAATGCGAATATTATCCTAATTGCTGCAGCAGGAAATAATGGATCAGATTCCGTTGGTTATCCCGCCCAGTTTTCATCCGTTGTATCGGTAGGTGCCGTAGACTCCAATAATGAAATTGCAGACTTTTCAAATCGCGGTAAGATAGATATTGTAGCACCAGGCGTAGCGATCAGCAGCCTGTCCTTAGATGGTTCTTATGTTGTTAAGAGTGGTACGTCTATGGCAGCTCCTCATGTTGCCGGCGTAGCTGCATTATTAATAGAACACAGTAGTTCGCTTACAAGTAATCAAATAATTAACCGACTTGTTAGCGGTACTTTACCGTTAGGTATTGCCAAAGAATACGGAAGCGGTTTAATCGATGCATGGAAAGTAATTCACCTAAGTGATGAAGTAGATCATTCAACAAACCTAAATCCTACATTGGTTGAAGAAGCCTACATCTCAGATGTACAGCCTACGCTAAGTCCTTCTACTTTGATTGAAGATGAAACTAACTATCCCGTAATCGCAGCAGATAATCCCACCCCTGATCCAAGTATATTAAATGCCCTATCACATCTAAGCGCGAAGAGTGCAGAAGCACCCTATTTATTACAAACCCAACAAGATTCGGTCTCTACGATGACTGGGAATTTAAACGTACAGGCGACAGACCTTACTTTACCGGGAAGAAATGGGTTATCTTTTTCGTTATCGAGAGTATATGACAGCTCAAATTCAGATTTTTATAAGAAAGACTACGAATACTTGCCCTATTGCTTCTGTAAGCTTACGTTCAGTGGGACTCAATATGAGGAAAGAAAAGATTCAAGCGGACAGATCTATCAGAATCCAACAACCATTGTTAATGGCAGTTTCTATATTGATGCCGCTCATGTAACAAATTCTTTTACAATGTTAAACTGGATTGATGCCGGTGGTTGGCTTGGTTATGTTGAGCAAAATAGAGGGCAACGAGCCTTCATTACCAATTGGTCAGCACCGGATCAATTTGGCGTTTCTACTCGGTCTGTCACTGAAGTTGCAACTGTTTCGAATGCTAATTTGATCGATATAGATACAAACCCAATTAAACCACTTTCTTGGAGGAGCAAGTCGAGAGACAAAACCTACGAAGAAAGGCTGTTTCCGATTGGTAAAGGTTGGTCCTGGAATATACCAAATATTAAAATTGAGGAAGGGAAATCTTACTTAAACCTTAGCGACCGAGGGAGCTATGAAATATCTGGAACAACGTTAAAAGGTTATCCATTCAAAGATTTGACAGTGAGCTACAATACACCTCCTATTACTGTCAATGGAGAACAATCAAGTACGGTTGTAAGCACTCTTGAGAAGAAGAACTATTTCTTTACGAGTAAAGGATACCTCATTCAAATTTCAGATGCTTATGATAACACCATTCAATTTAAGTATAGTGACGATCCTACCTATGGGAAAGTTCTCACAACGATAACCGATGTAATAGGCAATTCTATTGGCATTGTCTATAGCCCTACATCTGTTGTGTTAACTCAAGGCACCAAGACGGTTACATACTACAAACATGACAACATTCAATATAACCCTTTGCCGCCTTTTCAAGCACTTAAAACAGAAATATTGGATTCTGTAACCGATGTGATGGGCAGAAATACTTCTTATTCCTATTCATACTTGGATAGTAAATTCGATTTATTCTCATCAACACCTTCCCAAGTTCAAAAGGTGGCATTACTGACCAACATCTACCATCCGACAGGAGCAACTACTTCTTTTACGTATGAAACATCTGCTGTAAATCGGATGATTGGGTCAAATGCAGTCAATCAGAATTATCGGGTTTCTGAACGAAAAGATAATGCTGCTGGACTCATCTATAATTCAGTTGCCTTTACGTATACGAACACATCCGGCCAAAATACGGATTATGCTAGCAGTTATAATCAAGATATTCCCCATTATTATGTGAACACGAACGATGGGCTCAAGACGACAACCTATGATTATAAAAAAGATTTCATCAGTGATACTGAACCAGCCGTTTACTATCTGAACATGATTACAGCTGTGGCAGGTGATGAGAAAAAAAATACAATTTTTCAGTATGATGAAGTAAATAAAATTACGAATCCCCTTAAAACATCTTCAGCCTCAATGAAAGGAAGTACATCTTCTTCCCTGGAGGAAACCACCGTTACCTATGACGATTATGGGCATGTGTTAACTTCCATCAATCCCAAAGGTACCTTAACAACGTATAATTACGATGCTGCCTCTCATTTGCTAAGTAATATGACAGAAAAGGTAAACGATTCAACTAGTAAATTTACAGCATTGACCTATAACTCACAAGGAAGTCTGACAAGTGTAACGGTTAAGAAAGATAACACAAATGGTGTCATTCTTGGCCAGACCAGATACGAAAATTTTGATTCGCATGGTAACCCCCAGAATATTGTGGTTAAGGATACGAATCGAGACATCACATACGTTAACGAGTACGCCTCCACTTATAATGGGGCATATGCAACAAAACAAACCGTTTCTGTAGCCAATGTGGATCTAATAAAAACTGATGTAGTAAATACCTTAGAATACTATCCGGACTCCGGTCTAGTAAAATCACTAACGGATGATAATGGGGTAAAGACCACGTATACCTATGATAAGCTAGGAAGGTTAACTATTATTACGAACAATAGCGATGCTTCTTATTCGTCGTTGACCTACAATGACACTTTAAATCAAGTGGAAATTCGAGATGAAACAGGGGTAAAGAACCGAATTGACTGGGATCCAATCGGTCATAAGGTTGAAGAAGCGGTTTTGGATGGCAGCTATCGAGTTTTAAAAAGCTACAGCTACGATAAATACAGTCGATTGAAGTGGTCTAGAGATGCAGGTTTATCTACGCAGGAGACGAGTTACCTATATGACAGTTGGGGCCGTCTGACTACCAGAACAATGCCTGATGGTTTTGCATATATAACGCAATATGATGATATTAACCGCCAAATTACGAATATTGACCCGGAAACCTATACAACCAGGACTTCTTTAGATATTTTAGGTAGGGTAGTATCGAACGAAGAGTGGAGGGCCGGTCAATACCAATTATTAAGTGCGTATCAATATGATTATGCCGGGAATATGGTAAATGTGTCAGATGGCAGTAATAGCAGCATTTACGAGTACAATGCGTTAGGACAATTGCTGGCTGTAAAGGATCCATTCCTAAATAAGACTCAATATGAGTACTCCTTGGCTGGTCAACTAACAAAAACTATTTTTCCAGATTTAAAAAGTAAAAGCACCTCATTCGATGAGTTGGGCCGTCCTATTCAGAAGTTTGATGAGGCGGGAAATGATGAAAAGTTCTATTACGAGAAGTTGGCTGGTAAATATCAAGAGCGTTATATAGATAGAAATAAAAAAGTATTTACAAAAGTGTATAATAACCGTAATCGCATAGAATCAGTAAGTTCACCAGATGGAATTGTGTCGTACACTTATGATTTGGCTGGCAGAAGAAAAACGATGCTAGATTCAATAGGAACGACCACGAATAATTATAAGCCTTCCACAGGTGAGTTGTTACAGGTGATCTATCCAGATTTGAAATATATACAATACACCTATAATAATCTTGGACTCCGAGATACTATGACGGACCCGTTTGGGTACAAAATCGTTTACACCTATGATAAACGGAATCGATTAACAGGTGTAGGTGCTACCACAACAGATCAGGAGGCTACGTATAACTATTATAAAAATGACTTGCTTCAACAAATCTCATTAAAAAATAATATTAAGTCAGTTTATACGTATAAAGGTTTACAGTTAGATACGCTAACGCAATCAAAGTCGGATGGTACGATAATTAATACATTTGACTACGACTTTGATGCAAAAGGCAATATTGAACGTATTATAAGTGCACTTGGAAAAGACGGAAGCACGCCTACGAACTCTACTCAGGTATTGACCTATGATCCGCTTAATCGAATTAAGACGGATACTACTTCAGGTACAACCTACGAGTATGATAAACGTGGAAATAGAAAATCTGTTTTTAGCGACTCGACTTTAGCCATGGATTTAACTAACAAAAGTTATCAGTACGATTCATATAATCGATTGAAAAAGTCCACATCAACAAAAGGCGTCGTCGATTATGCGTATAATGGAGATGGGCAACTCTATGAACGTACGGAGAATGGAGTTACGACAAGATACTACAATGATGGTCCAAATGTTATTGCAGAGGCTACTGTACAGAATGGCATCGTAACGAGTAGTACTCGGTACGTACGTGGTCTAGGGTTAGTCGCTACTCAGAAGGGAAGTGCTGCCAAAGGCTATTATCTCTCAAACGGACACGGAGATATTATTGAGCTCAGGGACAGTGTAGGTAATTTGCTGAACAAATACACCTATGATACGTGGGGAAAACCACTTACAGCAGTAGAACAGATAACAAACCCATTCCGATATAGTGGGGAGTACTGGGATAGTACATCCGATCTTCAATATTTAAGAGCCCGTTGGTACAATCCCCAGTTAGGTCAATTTATTACTGAGGATACGTATGAGGGGCAGATTGATAATCCGCTGAGTATGAATTTGTATACGTATGTGGGGAATAATCCATTGGTTTACACTGATCCCTCAGGGCACAAATGGTATCACAAAGTCTTAGGATTTGCTAGTGGGTTTGCCGACAACATTTCTTTCGGTGGTTACAGTTATGTTATGGAAGAAGTCGGTGGTACCATCCATAATTCTGATTATTATCTTGGAAGACTTTATTACGACAGTTTCATGGTTACAGTATCTGCTTATGTATTGGCAGCAACAATTGCTGGCGAAGGTGGGGGTATGGCATCGTGTCTGTTTACTGCCGGCGGTGGATGTGCTTTAGCTCTCGTCAGCGGAGGTGTGATGGTTGCTGCTGGGAGTGAGGGAACATATGCAGCTTTAATGGCGGATAAAGACAGCGGGTTATATAATTATTATAAAAATGAAGATCGCTATAACGATAGAAATAAAATAGTTAAGGCCGATAGAGGGGCTATCAAAAATACACTCACGAAATTGACCAACTGGATGACAGACCAAGGTATGAAGAAAGTTAAGAACAACAGTCGAGCCACATGGGTGGATGAAAATGGATATTACTGGCAATGGGATAGTAAGCGTGGGACACTCGAAAAATGGGATAGTAAGAGGAAAAATCACTTAGGAGAATATGATCCTGTTACAGGTGTCAGACTGAATGATGGTATTTCAAGTAGGAAATTTGATGAGTAGGAGGAAACTAAATGCTACATGGACAAAAATTTATTGATGAGTTTCCTGAGTATGGGTTAGTACTTAAAAAACTATACCTAACTAGAGAACTCGATGATTGGTATAAGAAACAATGTGTATCGGTGTATAATTTACCTGAAGGTCTTGAGAGTGTAGAATCTGTTATAGAAGTGGACGTCAGGGATAGAAATTGGCCCTCTGTTGATATCTATTTTCGATTAAAGGAATGTATAAATGGATCATTCGTTTTAAGGCAGGAAATTCAAATAACACTATCAAAGATCATTCCATTCTACAATATTGATTTACTATATGAAATAGAGCATGAATCCCTTGTTGGTGAGATAAGTCTGTGGGGGCCTCCACAAACTTTTGAGTTAATGGAAGCGGTCGAGGTCGTAAAGGAAAGATTATCTCAATCAGGTTATACTAGTTTAAGTCAATTATATGACTTATATGATACTGTTTTCGAATGGAATCAGCTTGAAGATTTTGAAAAAGTAAATCGACGATTAACTATAAAGGATGCAATATTTACCGACATATTAGGATTATGTGATTAATAAAAATGGAACAATGGTATTGGCCACATGTGAGTGTACAACTCCGTGTGGTTTTCTTTTTTTTGACGCGCCATTTTTGAGTATAACAACTTTATGATGTTATTTTTATTGGGGATAGACCCAGTTGACCCGAATATATTAAGTGGCCGAAAGACAGCAGTTTTACTTGTGTTGTCTTGCTACAGTTTATGGTCTCATGTTCATTGACTACTAACAAACTTTAATTTCCTCATTTGTATTCTGATTTCAGTTTCAGTTCTCTCCACTAACAAACTTACCCCATGTTTTATTACATATAAGTAACCCTAATAAGCCGCATAAATACAGTGGTTCCACTAACAAACTTTAATTTCCCTCATCAAGAATAACAGGAAGGCTCGAGCGTATAAGAAGGTGTTCGAGCACAATTGGAAAGAAAATAGAACTTACTTCAAACAACAGAAGCGGGAAACGGGTCGCTGAGCGATCCGTTTTTTCTATTATATTGGCTTTTTGACTCTATTAATTAGTTGTAAGATACCTATAAAATATAGGCATACTTTTACTCACTTTTCTGCTCCCGCCAAGCGGCCTAGGGAGTACCGTTGCTAGACTATTACTGGCCAATCGCCTACCTATAGGTGCCAAAGTCTGTCCTTTTTTAGGAAGATGAAGCTCCTTTAGGTAGGCTTTTTTGCGTCCAAAAGGAGGTGTTCAAGGGATGAGGATATCATGTTCATGTCCAGAATTATGTGCTCATAAGGCGTTGATCCACCGCGAGAACCAAGAGAAATTTTTGAGTAATGCTCAAGACCGTCTGGATAAATTCCAAGAAATCTTGATGCAAAACGTGAATGCTTTGGTAAAGAGCAGACACGGTGACTGGCGACAATTCGACCGGTCTTTTTCGATCAACCAGATCAGTTTCTTCAGAATTGGGGATGAAGAGAAAGAAATTAAGGTGACGGAATTTCCGGCTCATAATTGCGCAATGTGTGGAAACACAACGATAAGCATTGGTCTAGCCGCAGAAATTGAAAGCATGATAGAGGAGATCGTCAGCGAGCGAATTAATCGCCCAGCTGCGATGCCGCTTCCGGATAATGTTTCGTTTAACTCATTGTTGAACGGAGTAGCAATTGCATGAGAAGCTGGGAGTCATTCCTGGCTTCTTTTTCTTTATCTTGGTATGGAGAAGGGACGATTAGTAAAGGAACGATCGATATCTATTCAAAAGACTGGGATGAAGAATCTCTTCATGTACGACGCTTCGCGGATCGGCTGGTCGCTTATAATACTCCACCATCCGCAGGTACTTCGAATTCGGCGGATATGAGGTGCTGGAAAATACCTTATTGATACAGATGCTTTCTTTGTTGTCGGGCCCGATATTTGTGGATCGGCTTTTTATTTTTACTCAGTTAGAAAATTCCATTGATTCGCTCCCTAATATATAAGATTGAACAGCATGTTACGAGTTTGGTTAGAAGCAATGCCAGCGCTTGAGAGAAATCAGACAAGCTCTGCTTTGTGGATAATAGGGACTTCTATTTTTTGCCTAGTAAACCGGTTGGATGTAATATGAAGAAAGACGTTGCGTAAGGTGATCTTAGACCATGCCTGCCGGCTTTAGTCGTATTTGGCGAAGCAGTCTCCATTCTTTTGAATATTCACTCGCACAGTATACAAACTAGACAGGAGAAATTATCATGCTTAGAGATATCGATCAAATGGAAACTGGAATTCTGCTAGCGAAAATGAGCTTGGTTCTGGCTAAGCTGAATTTTGGGAAACCGGAGGAAAGAAAGGCTGCCCGGGAAGAGTGTGAAAGGTTATCGATGGTTCTTGCGAATCACGTTGATCCGCATGCATTTAAGCTAGCGGCTCTTAACCTTGGATTTAACAAAGAGGAGATGAGATTTCTTGAGCCGGCCGCTGTTTAAGCCTCCGTCCCGAGCATTGGGGTGGACGCTCTACGCCGTCGCAACGATAATTCTTGCGGCAAATGTCATGTTCCTAATCCAGAACATCCGTAAAGGTGAATTAAGCAGTACGGAGCGGTTATCATTCGCGGTAGTGTTTTCCTTCATGGTGGCATCCTGGTATGTGCTTTTCGGATATCATTTCCTGAGATGGGCGGCATTAAAGAAGGCGGAGCTCTACGGGATTGCAAAGCAGAATCGCCACGTCCTATTTGAACGATACAACAGAATATTTATAGATGGCGATGAGTGTTCTAAGCAGAGGGTGAACCCGATTCGTTTCAAGCGATTAAGACAAGCTGATCTAAGAGAGGTCATGCGGAAGCTCATAGGTGAGTACTAGCCGGCTAGAGAGATAAGCTTGTTTCTGATAAACAGAAGAAACTCTGCTAAATAATAAGATGCAAAGTATAGAGACATCGTAGACTTAGTCGCAACTCGGATGATAGTATACAAAAGTTCTGTGAGTGCCCATACGAGCGCATCAAGACGGTCTCGCGACTTCATGCCCTTGTTCCCATTAACAACTTAAACACTGATCTAAACAACAAAGAAAAGAACACTATCAAAAACGAACAAACTGGCGTGATATTGTAAGTACAAATCGGAAAGCATCCATAAAAAAGAGCCCTCAGGAAAAGCATTCTGAAGGCTTTTTTTGATATTTAGGTTTTTTATGATTACAACATCCTCGTCCAACCCGCATCCGCAATTGATTTGGATTTGCGAATCTTACCAAATCTCAAACTAAAGCTTGCAGTGAATGAATCATGTGCGATTCTTCGGTATTTATGTTCGACATTTATTCCCACTTTTCACTTACGATTTACGACAAATTCATTCTCTACTATTTGTTAATATTAGGTATATTCTATTTATTTTGGGAGGTTATTAGATGTTCAAGGAAAAGAAGCATACGAACAACAAATTTCCGACTTCCGGGTGATCAGCTCGGTAATGCGCCGCCGCACCTCCGGCATGTCGATGTCGGCGTGAAATTTCATGATCGCAAGACTGGAGCCGAAGAAGAGCAGCACCCAGGCGCCCGCCGCGGTTTCACCTTGCCTTCCGGTGAAATCTCGAGCAATACGTGCGGTTCCGTGATGCTGCTCTTCTTCAATCGGCTCATCAGCAAGCGGCTGAGCGACGAACCGAACCCGCCGAATCGCCCAGACGACCTACAGCATGTTGATGACGAGCAGGCTGCCGTCATCCGGGCGGACGCCGTGTAGCGGGTATCTTTCAACGAAGGATTCGAATCGAGCGAAAAAGAGGAACGAATTGGAATCATGCCGAATTGGGGGAATTGATTTTGCCAGATTTACGGTCTTCATTCAGAAGTAATGCCTCGTTCACCGCCGTACAGACGTTCATGCCAAGACAGCTCACGAAGCCGTTGCAGGAACTGAATATCGCCGATCCGGTCGATTTGGGGGTCGATATCGAGATTCCGTTCGAGAAGCTGTCGATATTCGCCCGGTCGATGGTCGACAGCCTTCCCGTGACCCGCATGCCGTTGTCCGCGGTCGCTGTGATCGGAGTCTCCGAGGAAAGCGTGCGTCAGTTTTTCGGGGGGAACGATCCCAGGATTGTTCTCGAATACCCGCTTGGCGTTGTCGGAACCGACCACATCGGATATGCCTCCTACGACTTGTGGGTGCTGCGGCATATGCGGATTGCGCAAACGCTCGTTCAAGCGTTGACAAAGCAGGGCTTTGAACTGGATAAGGTCAACCGACCGAAATTCGTCGTGAAGCACCTCTTCGTCCATCCGTTCAAGGACGCGAAGTTCGCGTTCGATGCGATGAAGGAAGGCGATGTCGGTCCGGATTTAATCGTGCTCCAGATCGAAATGGACGAGGCGATGCTGAACGGGCGCGGCACGTGGCCTCCGATGCCGTCGATGCAGACGCCGGACGTGATGGATTGGCGGCAGTCGCCGGGCTCCTTCTCGATGACCGGAGCGCTACTCATCGGTGAGGACGGCTGCGAGACGCTGCTTCCCGCCAATCTGTCTTCGCAGCTAATTCGCTTCCATCAGGCGGTACGTACGACGGTCGGGTTCGATATCACTCCGCCGAGAGGATATAATAACATCTTGGATCCCAGGAACCAGCTGCTTCGGCACGGTGAAGCGAAGCCGACCTTCTCCGCCTTACTCGGCTTCCAGATCGAATACCAGACGGAGTGGACGCCGCTTGGTCACTCGCTCGGTCGGATCGTCTACAGCCTGCCGCTCGCGCCGGGCGAGAAGGTGCAGATCGCCGTCATCGATTGGGCTCGGCAAGACAGCGGGAAGCGCGACGAGAACACGAGCGTACGCGACCAGTTGAACAACGACACTCTGCGCGACCGTACTGTCGGCGAAACGGTGGACATGATCGTGAAGGAGAGCCAATCGGGCAGTTCGTCGATGGGCGGCATCGGGGTCAGCCTGGGAGGTGGCGGATCGTCCGGAATGTACAGTCTCGCCGCCGGTATCGCGGGCGGTTACGGCGAAGCGGAAACGAGCTCGTCGGGCATTCGCGATCTTGCCGGCCATACGACACAGACGCTCGCCGACGCGTTCAGCCAATCCGCGACTTCATTGCGGGACCTGCAATCGACGATTGTCGTTCAAACCCAGCAGAACGAAAAGGCCGAGGCTCGCACCCGTACGATCGCCAACTATAACCACAGCCACGCGCTCACGATGCTCTATTACGAAGTGCTTCAGCATCAACGCCTGATCACGCGGCCTGTATCGTGCAAACCGCTCATCCTCATTCAACACGATGCTCAGTTGTTCGACTTTATCAACATCGAGATGAATCGGGAATCGCTAGAGCGCGCGCTGCTGGATGAGAAGGTAAGAAGCGGCTTCGACGTCGTATCGAAGCGGGCTTATCTATCCGCCAACTTGGAACGAGCCAAGAAGAAGCTAAAACAATTGGGCGATCCGCTGGACGATCGGTTGGCCGGGACGATGACGTTGACATTCCACACCGGAGCGGTAGGTCCGTCGGAGAACGTCGCGGTCAGCTTGATTTCGAAAGCCGGAGGAACCCCGGTTGCTTGCCGATTGGCCGACTTGGCGTTCGCGTACGTCGATCCTTTCAACCACGAAACGTATCCGGAGCTCATTAAAAATAAACCGATCTTGACGGAAGAAATCCGCATCAAGCCGAACGAAGAATTTATTGTGGAATTGATACCGGTCAAACCGATTCGTTGGAAAAATATATCGGCGATTGAGATCAAGCAGAAGGGCCAGCAAGACACCAACTTATTCGAGGCGAATCCTACCGGCTCGCCGTGGATCCTCCAAGAGGTGAGAGCGACGACGATGAGCGGCTTGGACAAGTGGGTCATGTTCTCCGGAGCGCCGAATCCGAATACGATCAAGTTCAACGGTTCAACAAGCTTACCCGTAAACGGCTTCGATCCGCCGGTCGATTCCGTCGATGATCTGCTGTCGGACGAAGAGTTGTTCGCACTTGGCCGATTGGTCAACCATTTGAACCAACACCAGAACTACTATTGGAACGCCATCTTAGCCGAGGAGCAACCGGCCGACCGGGCGAGGCGGCTTGACGGATGGACGGTAAACGGGCAAAATCTGTTCACGATCGCGGATAACCGAACCGTCATGGTTCAAGACAACTGGTTGGTACTGCCTCTCGCAGGAGGATTGGAAGGGCGATTGAAGGATGCTCTCGGTCTTAGAAAGGACATCGACATTAGCCAATTCCCTTCTGGAGATTACGTCGAGCAGTTGCTGACATTCCCCACGCGCGGCGTTTTCGGCGAAGCGAAGCTGGGTCATTGCAACGCTTCGGAGTTGATCGATCCGAACCGATTCTGGGATTGGAAGACGTCGCCGATTCCGGACAACGCGCCGCCGATAGCTGCCGTCAGCACCGATTCTCGCCATGAGGAGAACAAGGGATTGACGCCTTCGGCGTTCCCGGCCGCCATCATCAACATGCAGACGCCGACAGCCGCGCCTGATCCGACTGGCTTCGGTTCGGCGGCGACGATTCTGAGCGCGCTCGGACCGTTCCGCGATATGTCAGGCATGGAGCAGCTCGGCAGCTACCTGGAGACGCTGTCGAACAACGCGACGAAGCTAGCGTCGCAAGCGCTGGGGGGCAATCCGAGCACGCAAACCGCGAGCATGGCCAACCAGATCCGCAGTTCCAAGGAACTCAGCGACGATCAGAAGAAGGATCTGCTGAACCAGCTGTATTCGGGTCAAGTGAAGAACATGAACGGCGGTCAAAACTCCAGCAAGAACGGCGCTTCTCCGTCGGACGCAGCACCAGGAGCGCAGGACAAGCCATCGGGTGGTGGCAGCAGCTCCAAAACGCCGAGCAATGCCGCGCAGCCGTCCAAATCGACGCCGGCCGCGCCGAAAACGCCGGCCAAGATATCTCCGACGACGTCTCCTAAGACGAAGGAGCTGCCGATCTCCTTCGCGCTCGACAACGGCGACCAGTTGCTCGGGAACTGGAAGGCGACCCTCTCAAATGGGGTCGAACAGTTCACGCAGAATATCATGGGCAACAAGTTGACCGGGGAAACCGGCTTGCAGTTCGGCGACGAGCTCAAACTGACGATTCCCGCCAGCTTCGCGGACAAGGGCGACGTGAAAATCGAGCTCGAGGGTACCGTCGTCGGAATGCCCACGACGTTCTCGACGTCCAAGGTCGACTACAACGTCAGCCATTGGATGCTTGGCAAGTCGGACGTTCCATCCGTGACCGTGCCCGCAGGGAAGTTAGCGTCTCTTAGTAAGGTCCAGGTCGTGCTGCCGACGGAAGACGCCAGCTTTACGCTGTCGACGAAGAAGATCGACACGGCGCCGGTCACGACGGTGCTCGGCAACTCTGTCGGTGTCGAGGTCGGAGCCGAAAACGCTCAGACGGTCGCCGCCGCAGAAGGCGAAGCGGTTGCCAAGCCGACGGTCAACGTATCGGCTAGCGGTATGATCCATTCGCTAACGCTGATCAAGCAGGTCGACCAACTCGTAGACGAACATGCCGAAGAGATCTCATTCGTCGGTAAGCGCGTGTCGAGCACCTCTCCAACTGTTAGTTTGATTACTCGAACTTAACACGCAAAAAAAACCGGCTGCCAATAATCGGCAGCCGGTTCTCTTTTGGCAGAAATGACTTAAATCTTCGGCAGCTTGCCTAACACGAGCGAGATGAATTGCCCCTTCACCCGCTCCGTCGTCTCGCACATACACGTTCGAATGGGACTAGTATGTGCGTTTTTGCGTCTGAGAGCGAGAATGTTGAAACGGAAAGTAGGCGGATGGATCAAGTGAATCTCTACGCTAGAGTGGGGCATGGATTTGAAAAGTTAGTCCACCAAGAGTAGAGGAAGCAGGGGGAATCCAGTAAAATAGACATAGAAGGGGGCTCATCGTATGTCAGATATTTCACTAATTTCCGCTGCATGGCGGTTGATCGTATTATTTGCTCTATTAAAAATAATCCTACTTTTGTGGGAGTTGTCTTTATTTGTCCCCCGTATGCCGCGACAGAGGAATAACCTTTTGCCCCCGGACATGATTGAAACCAAGAAGTCGCTTTCTACTAATATGGTATACGATGTGTTGGCTACATATCTGGAAACAGGGCATTCACTCGCTGTCGATGCCCAATTCTTATTAAAGTACCATGAGCAGATATTCAACTACCTGCACCTGATTTTTCAAAATGACGGTGGGAAAATGCTGGTCAGCGAGCCGGTAATGAAGGAGCTAGATGATCTCCGGAAGAAACCACATACCGGCATCGCAGCCAACACCTTAATCCAAAGCATTCATGACGCGCAAATAAACTATCCGAAGCGCCTGGAAATCATACCAGTAGACGAGATACAGCTGAACTCGTTTGGTATCGACGGAAAATCGAAGGTGGAGCGGGATTTAGCCCCGTACGTTTTAACCCAGCATTACCGTTTAACTAATGTCGTGCTGATGTCCCAAGACCCAGAATGGAGAAACAGAGGGTCAAGGCTTGGATTATTGCTACATCCGTATTAAATTGGGGATTCTAGGAGGATTGCTCAGTTTGGGAGATTACTATTAATACTTCCTGAAAGTTTCGTTCATTGGTATAATAAAAGAAAATACAAACAATTTATCGTGTCGAAGCACGTACACGTTCCAATGGGACAGGTACGTGCATTTTTGCGTTCAAGGAGGGAAGATATTGAAACGGATTGCTGTGATTGCAGTAGGGATCGCCCTTGTTGCAGCAAGTTATACACTCTATTTTCCGTCTGGTGGTGCGGGTAAAGCAGACGAGCAACTAGCGAGCAGCGCTAAGCTAAATTCGGTCAAAAAAGCGATAGTGGACAGTTCCAGTAAGAACCCTGCACAGTCCGCCGTGGTGAATTCAGGAGCAGTGGACGATACTTTTCAAAAGGTCGATACTCCCATTTATTTGAATGGTAAGCGGGTAAAGTTGTCGAAGCGATCGGTTATTAAGAACGGATCCACGTTGGTCCCGCTCCGATCCGTCTTAGAGGCTATGGGGATTACGGTGAAATGGGATGCGGAACATGAAACAGTTCTCGCAGAAAAGAAAGGAACACGCCTGATAATGAAGCCGGGCGAGAATAGGGCAGTATTGAATGGAAAACACATAATGATGGAATCAGCCGGCCAGATAATTGAAGAGAGCACCTACATCCCGCTCCGATTTGTAAGCGAAAGCTTTGGTACCCTTATTGGCTACGACAAGAATACCCAGACAATTTCGATTAGCACTAAGCCCTACCAGAAGGGGAAGGTAAAGTATTGCGCCGATGGGGATACTTGCGATGTCCAATTCGAATCTGGAGCAACGAAGAGGGTAAGGCTTATTGGAGTGAATACTCCGGAGTCCACGAAAGAGGCTGGAATCGAGCCGGGCGGGAAGGCGGCTTCCGCATTCACTAAGAGCCGTTTACTTGGCCAGACAGTCTACGTGACTCACGATAAAACAGATGATCCATATGGGAGGATGTTGGCGTATGTTCACCTTGTAAACGGGGAGTTTTTCAACGCAACTCTGGCTTCAGAGGGGTACGCGCGCGTCATGACAATTGCTCCGAACACCACCTGGGCACCGTACTTTGAAGAACTGCAGCGAGAAGCACAAAAGGCGAAACGACATGTATGGAACCCCGAAACATATGCCGGATTGGAACCTGCAGTTGCTGACAGCATGATAAAGAACTTAGCAGAAGCGGGAATTACGAAGACATCTTCCCAGTTAGCAGTGCCTACCACAGAAGGAGAATTTGCTAAACTACTTCTTTTCACGCTATATCCAGAAGCGCGATTGCTGATGACGGGATATAAAATCTATGAAGTCAGCAAGGATGAGAATACGCAGCAGATCATACAGGCTCTAATGAATAGAGAGCCGAATGGTGAATTAATAAACAACGAACAGATTCACAGCTTGACCCTACTTGCCCTCGGTGTAGAGGAAGATTCATATATTGCGCGGAAAGTGGATGAAATTGGTCTTATCCCAAACTTGGATCGTCCTATAACAGTCGGGGAATCCATCAAGATTGTGCAAGGGATAAAGTCGCTTGTTCCCTCAACGGAAGAACTCAAACAGAAAGTGGCAGCACTAAAACCTGATGTCGATGTACGGAAGGGTTTAACAGAAGCGAATAAGGTCGTGGGAAACGCGGCTCAGAAAGCTGGAGATATATCTAAGAAAATTTCGGAAGATGCTTATCGATTATTTGACCATGAATAAACGGACCAACTGCTCAGAGATTTGTCCAGAAAGGGGAAGACATGTGGGATACAGCATTAAAGATTATCCTCTGGAGCGGAGCCTGCTATTTGGTATGGGGATTCATGCTATCTTGGAAGTGGTTGATTGAAGCTCGCATCAAATGCGTGGACGCAAGGGATCAAGCCTGGTCAGAATTTCTAAATTCTTTGCAAGGAATAGTAAGCTTCACGATCTTGGCCACTCTATTTTGGCTTCCGGCCATTATATCAAACCTCATAATCCGACGTCGTAAGAAGATTGCTAGAAGCCGGTTCGCAATGACATGGATACAATCGTTTCAAAGGGCAATTGAGTTGTACCAGCAGATCCAAGCTTGGCGGAGGAATGAAATCGAATAAACATAGAACCACTAGAGTTGTATTTAAATAAATCTTGAATGCTAAAAGAGAGAGGGGAACATGTTGCCAAGGAAAGTGATACTTTATACGTTATTTGCAATTCTGCTATATCTCTTAGTAGACGGATTATATTTACTGGTTTAGCGTTATTTTGGTTACCTCACATTTAATGCACCATTTGCTCCTATAAGTAAAACAACGTTGCTGCTTGTAGTCCTTTCTATCTTCTTAATTAGATCCCGACTACTGAGTTTAAACAATTTCGGAAAGAAAGTACTACGAACTTTTATACTGGCAACAGCCGTCATATTCGTTAGTTCGTTCTTCTTCTTTACAGCAACGAATGAGTCGGGTGTCATCCGTGTAAAGCCCTGGATGCATCAAAGTATCAGTTGGGAGAGGGCGGAAAGGATAACGACGGGCGGCCATTATAAAGTGACTTATGGAAAAGTAAGCCATGCAAAAGTCGTTATGGAGTACATGGTTCACTTTAACAATGGAGTCTCAGTAAATGTATGGGATGATATACGATCACTGGCGAAACTAGATCGATACGCAAAGTCAAAAGGTGTCCGAATCGAACACGGCAAGGTAACTGAAAGTATAGCAAATAGACTATCCCGCTATGTAAAAGGTGACGTGAATCAAGCAAGACATATACTTGATTTGTAGCATCGCTAGAATTGAACATTTTATAGCTTGGTTAACCAATTGATACATATGACGCGGCGTTGTGGAGGCTGAAGTAGATAAAACTCATGGAGGAGGTACATTATGACGGAGGACAAATTACCGAAATTCACCAAGGCAACGGAAGAGTTTAACCAAAAGGCAGACGGTTTGACGAGGACAATAAAGGATATAAGGCGGGCTGTATCTGAGCTGAAAAATAAAATGCAGACGGTTAAGAAACAATGAGTAATAAATAAAATTTGGAAAGGATATGGGGAAAGAGTCAATCGAGGGAGTGCACTGCAGCAAATGCTTAAGAAAATAGGCGGGCGAGCTGCTGAAGAAATTCGTGACATGGGATGCGATAATTACACAGGCTACACCATCGCCGTCACGGTCTAACTGGGTACTATAGCCAGGCTGACCTTTGTATAACGGTGCCTTGCCCGCGGCTTTTTACGGCAGCGCAATTCGCAGAAAATAAACCGGTTTAGGTGTCGTCGGTAGCAGCCTCATTTCATGCGGGATAGAAACAAGAGAACCCGCGCCACGACTGAATAAACCACAATAATGTTGCGTTACGTGGAATAACGTTGCGTAACGCGGCATCATTCAGCGTTACGCAACAAACCTCCAAATCGCAGTCCGAACCCGCTCCTATATTCCACACAACAAACAACGTGTTAAGTGGAACAACGCATCGTTCCTATCCATGCTGCCTTCTCCTTTCCTGCCATCCGGATGCTTCTTTCGATCGCACTTTTACGTAATTTGCCTGTGTGTTTTTCGGTTACCCTTTCCAACCCGGGTTTAGATTCCGTTGCAGAATTCTTCTATTTTTAGTCGGACCGCCGGCATCCTCTCGTCGCGCCGCGCGCGCCCACCCCCACCAACGAAATGCAGAACTAGACTCGGATCTAGGAGGAGATCTGAAGGGAGTAACTAGACACGGACTTAGCGCAATCAGGACCAAAACCGGGTAAAAGGGGAAGGAAAGGGCGGTCGGCCGACGAAGTGAGGGAGGAGCGGGACACATTGTTCCACTTAACACGTTGTGTGATGGGAGGAATTCGAGTTGAGTGGAGGCTGTTGATAAGCATGCGAACCTCGTGTTTTTTTGAGCGTAGCGACTAGTGCTCTACACCGCTTATAGTCCTTCAGCAGTTGTACAGCCTCTACCCCATCTGATACAAAGAGGCTACAAATAGATGGATGGTCAGTATGTTTAATGAAAATAAAAAGCAGCCTTGTAGGCTGCTAAAGATTATACGTTTGCTTATAGTTGCGAATTTCTTGAAAGAAATTTTCGTAAAAACCAAGCATAGTATCAATTACTTCATCAGAGAATTCTTCAACGAAAAATATTCGTCCAGAAGCAGGGAAGACATCCACATAATCCAAATTATTAATTGCAATTATAGCTTTATCTGCTGGATCTGAAGGATTATTAATGATCCCACCATTATGAACTATGTTGTTCCTAATGTCTTTATAAAGTAATATTCTATCCCACTCTACCCCACTTGGGAATGGAAAGGAGATGTCCGTAAAACACTTCTTCATTTTTTCAATAATGCTAACATTCATACTCTTAATTGAACTACTCTTTAAATTCGTTACATTTGGAAAAAGGGCAGCTGCAGTAACAGCACCTGCTAGCATTTCATGATTTTCGATTAACGCTTTCTCGAAGTAACTGTAAGCGCTGGTTAAAGTATTGCTTCTTAACAAAATCGGGTACTCTTGATTAATGTCATTGTGATCACCAATATGGAAGGCCCAGAACTCATCTATTTCTTGTTGAGTTAATTGTACCTTCATTTCTTCATATTCCATCATTTTTATTTCTTTATCTCTTATGGAATTTTCCATATCAGCGGTGAACCTTCTAATAATATCAAACTGTCCATTAACAAATAGATGAGATAAACCAATAATATTAAGACTAAGATAAGACATATAAGACTCCTCCAATGAAAGTGAATTCTTGTGCTATGCATCCGTTTTCGCTGTAAGGCAGGTTTTTCCTCCTTATTTGATTATTATCATTCCAGTACCATGCTATGGGCTATTTTTCAGAAGTTCATATTAAAAACAGGGGTGTTTCAAACTTGCCGGCCGTACGCCAGTTCCTCGACAATATAGGGGAGAGGTGAGATATGATGAGAAACCAGCAACCGCGTAGAGCGGTAGTAAATTACGGCGGCCGCGGGATGGCTTTTGAAGAGTTGATCGAGTGGGTGAATCAAACCTATGAAGCGAAAGGAATTGCCACCATCGAGAAGATTCCGACGCCGGTTACGGTCCTCCGTATGGAGGGATCACGAATTAAAGACGGTTATTACGCAAAAAAAAGCTCAGTGGATTACACCGGGACCTACCGAGGGTCCCCGATCTGGTTCGACGCAAAATCAACCAAGATAAGTACGTCTCTTCCGTTGAACATTGTGGAAGAGCACCAGGTAGAGCGGCTGATACGGCATGAGAGTAACGGTGCAATCTGTTTCTTCCTGTTCTGGTTTACCGAATTGGACCAATTCTATTTGATGCCGATCAATACGTTTCTAGTTTATTGGAATCGGAGAGAAACGGGCTTGCGTGGATCGAAAAGTATTCCATTATCCGAACTCGAGGCACATGCCATTCGCATCGAGAAGAGTAGACGAGGACCGTTTGATTACCTTGCTGCAGTCGAAAACCTTATCGATGCTGCTGCAGATCCGTCTTCTTCGTAAAACATCACATTCTTTATGTTCTATACCGCCGGTTGACTAGGTAGAAGTATGCCAATCCATGTACACCTTATCCTATCTGCTGGTAATATAGACGTAGGGTTTATAGGGAGAGGGGAGCGGGAGCGATGAGTGCTGAACAAAAAAATGACGGCATTCTCCGTTTTTCAGGCTGGAGGGAAGTGCCGGAGGAAAACGCGAGTAAAACGACACTGCGAAGCCAAGGGCTCTCTCCAGGAACGCTCCGCGCCACCGTTTATCAAAGATCGAGTAATTCAATCATAGAGCTTTACAATGTTCATGAGGCTACTCCGCGCAAGAAGGCTACTGATAAGCAAATGGCTGCCATTGAGAAAGCAAGAGCCGCTCAAATCGCCAATCGGACCTGCACAAGCTGTAAATCAGTAATGGGCAGTAAGTGGGATCTTTCAGACGGATTATGCTCTTATTGCTGCCATGAAATCTTCCTCAATAACACAAAGATCCAGGCTATACAGAGGATGTCCGATTGGCTCCATCATAAAAATGAATATATCGTTATCGACGTTGAAACGAATATCTTCGGCGATGGTGCGGAAATCATCGAGATCGCCATCATTGACCTGGACGAAACCATTCTCTTCGAGTCACTCGTAAAGCCCCTCGATCCGGTATTAGCTGAAGCAAATAATGTCCACGGAATTTCTGATGAGATGTTAATTAATGCCCCAGGATGGGCCGAAGTATGGCGGGCCATACAACCCCTTCTCGAAGGGAAAACACTACTGATCTATAATGAAGTATTTGATCGTAACCGGATTATCGCCGATTGCATTCGTCATGGATTATCGATGCCGCACCTGATGTCCGAATGCGTCATGGAGACGTTTGCTCGTGTGATGATGAGCTACAATCATTATCATAAAGACTTTACTTGGATCAGCCTGCGCGATGCAATGCATGCTTACGATGTAGATCGAGTAGGCGCACATCGTGCATCTGCGGACTGTATCAATGTGGTCCGACTCATCCAGAATGTCGTTACACGGGAGGATGGCCATGCTGAAAATCAGAGCTGAGGGAACACCCGAGGAAGTGGAGCGGTTCCTAAATCACTTCAAAGATTACTACCGGGTCATTGAACAATCTACGCCATACCCTAGCCGGACGGGGAACGACATTCGAGTGTATTAAAAAGTTGGTACAGAAGAGAATGCCACAGCAAGAGAGGAATTAGGAAAATGCCGATCAAGAAAAATGCGATAAATGCCCCGGATCGCCTTGGAATCAGCAAGGTGGACTTGTTATATCTCATCGTCTTTCACCAACTTGAAAAGGGTGAAATCGGCAGCAAAGACCTTATCGATGCGATGAACGCTGAATTGGCCTCGTTCGACCAGAAACGGGCTTTATCTCATATGTACGATGTTCTGAAGTCCATGGAGTCTTTCGGCTGGATCGCTAACCTAGAATCCCGCGAGCGCAACAAAACATTCGGGCTAACGGATTCCGGCCGGCAGAAATTGAAATGGTTCGAAACCACATACCTTGAGACGGTGAACAAAATGTACGAGATGACTAAGCATTTCGTACTTTATCTTCAGGGAGACCCTACACATCCCGCTCCGGTGTTGGATGACGAGGAAATTAAGCTACTGAACCGTATGATCAGCGTTAAGCATACAGTGAGATATTTATTCATGGACATGCTGGAACACCAGGAAAACATGACTGGCAAACAGTTCCTAGATACGATGGAACAGGTACACCGATGGAAGCTGAATGACGCGTACTTGTACCAGCTCCTGCGGGCTATCGAAGGGCCTGAAGGATGGGTTATAGGGGCTTGGGATGATCCTCGCCGCCGTAACGCCTTTTATTATCGTCTCACCACAGAAGGTAAACGGATTAAGCCGATCGAAGGGGAGAATACGGGCTCGTTAATGAAGGATGTAATGAGATATACGGGCAATATTCTGCATTTGTTCGGTAAACGCGCTGTTTAGATTTAAAACATTAACTTGTTTAGAAGAAGGGAGAACGCTGATAATTATGGCTCAATTTGTAACGTCAGTGACGCATCAACTATATTACCGGACAAGAGATAAAATCTATCGTATCTATGAGAGCATGCCTTGGTTTGAAATTAGCCAAGACGAGCTAGCGGAAGAACTCCGAATGTTCCAAGTAACCGGTGAAAAGTATATGATCATCTACGATTACCAGATCATGAACAAACAAGATTATTGGCACGCAAACCCAGATAAAATCACTAGAGATGAGTTGGATTTCTGGCAGCTATACGGAATGCTTAATGAGGAGCAGTATCTTCATTTTCTCAATCTCATCGCCTATTAATACAACGACGGCAATACGCCATTATTCCGATGGGAAACAGCGCGTAAAAGGTTGTTTATCATATCCAGAACGTCAACAGCTACCGTAGCCGTCTGAAGAAATGGATGGACCGTTTCAACGGGGTGGCAACCAAATATTTGGAACATTATTTGGCGTGGTTCCGATATATCGACGCCAAGCAGTATGAGAACACAGCGTCGAATAAGAAAAACATGTTGGTGTCTTCATGCTTGTTTTCTGTGAAGGATACGAACGCCCGACTTCGACTGATGGCTTACTGTTGAGCTAACGGGCAGCATAGTGGAATCACTTTGCTATTCCATAAATTAATTGGGTATTATAAAATATTCTTAAAAGGTATGCGGGGGATTATCGTTGAAACTATCCGAGTCTGATTATATAAAGCACTTATCTGAGCAACTTTATTTTCTTCGGCGTTCAAGCGAAGGTTTTGATAAGGGGTTTGCGATTGAAGCTAAGCAAATGGCTGTGACAATTAGAGTGTTGTTACATGATACTACAAGTTCTACATCTTTACTGACCCACTTAGGCACAAAGGACAAAATTTACTATTTTAATACTGTAATACCAAACAGTCCTTTTGGCTTAACTGGGAGGAGAACGACAACAGACGGTGGAGGACGTACAGAATACTATGCTCCTCTTGATAATTTAAGTGATAAAAGAAAGGAAAGACCGTGGGTTACATTCAATACTTGGTGGGAAGGTATCAATGTGTTAACTGATGGGAAAAACCAATTCACACGAAAGAAACTGATTACAACTGTAGCTAACCAAGACGGTGGAGCTCACGTTGATTCT
Source organism: Paenibacillus sp. J22R3 (assembly GCF_056269305.1). Classification (NCBI taxonomy): domain Bacteria; kingdom Bacillati; phylum Bacillota; class Bacilli; order Caryophanales; family Paenibacillaceae; genus Paenibacillus; species Paenibacillus sp. J22R3. The sequence goes on from NZ_JBWDNS010000008.1 coordinate 112,228, forward strand.
AAATTAAGTACCCCTTATTCTGAGTTCACCAGAGGAAACTCATTAAATGTTTATCACGAAGGTAAAGATGTATATGGAGTAGAACTGGCAAGTATTCGTCAGATTACCTTCGAATTATTAAAGTCTTTAGAAAGTAAATATGGGTTTTTATTCAGTTAATGTTGGATCGATAAATTAGAAAAACTGACGAAAGTATGGACTAACGGAGAACAAGAGCGTTATTAACAGCTGCCAGCATTAACGGCAGCCTGTTGAGCTAACGGAGAACGATAGCTCAAAAGACATAAAGAAGGCTGCCGGGCAAGTTTGATCCAGCAGCCTGTTTTTACGTTTTTTTGTTGAATAGCTTTTTGTTTAATTAATTTTCACAGGCTACACCATCGCCGTCACGGTCCAACTGGGTACTATATCCGGGCTGACCTTTGTATAGCGGTGCCTTGCCCGCGGCTTTTACGGCAGCACAATTCGCGTAATAGACCGGTTTAGAAGGTGTCGCGGGGGTGGTTGGCGGATTAGTGACAGTTCCTGCTGCACCGTCAATTACGAACAGAATGCGTGTTTGGAGGTACTCTAAAGCGGATACAAAATGCTAATAGTTACGATACTGTATTTTGCCCTGGCATGTGTAATGGGATAATTGCAACATATTTTGCATGTTTAGAAGTGGATAAATTAGTGGAGCTAAATCCTCCAGGTATGGTCTCTTTCACTTTACCTGAGACAAAGTACGTCAAAATATTATGTACGAATAATTCAATAGGGGAGGGCTATGAGGAGTTGTTCAGATGGATGGAAGAGAACAATTATAGTCATAGACTATATGGAGCATGCCAGATAGAAATCTACTATAACTTCTTCAGTAATGGGGAAGAACCAGCAGAGGTATTAATACCGATTGAAAAAAAATCATGAATATGAGGGGATGTACAAAGATACTTTACAGTGAAACGTCCCATAGGTAAGAGTTCGGATTATTCCACTAACGAGGAACGATAGCTTAATAAAACCGCCCTTTACGAGGCGGTTTTATTTTTGGCTGAAAATCAACATTAAGAATTAACATAGCCATAATTAAAAGAGTGAGCACGTTCTTCGCGAGCTCACTCTTCTTTACTTACCTAATTTGCTGAATATAATTTTCTCAAGATCAGAGAGAGAGAGGATATCTGGGGAACATGCCCGCACCAAGGTATTATTTCAGAATCAATATCGATAACTTCAAGGCCCTCAGCAAATTGCTCGGTGATCTTCCTTTTCTGCACGAAATGATTCATATTCTCTTCCTCCTTCAACGGCGTAAATTGAAGCAGCTTGAATTCCGATCGCCATCATTTTTTTAGATGAATCGCTCCCCGTCTTTTCCATCATCCTTTGGATGTGGTTTCTTACGGTTCTTTCGCTTATATCCAACGTATCCGCTATCTCTTTATTGGAATAACCGTTCATGATCAGAATATTGTAGATTTCCGATTCTCGCTGCGTAAAGTCATAACACCTTGAAACGTACAGGGTTACTGGTAAAACGATAGCTGGTGCGCCCATTGATTTCCTCCTATAGTTAATGAGATTAATAAAAAAAGTCACAGGATTTCCCTGTGACTTCGGCGGTGCTTCCGCGAAGGTGCTAAACTTTAAATTAGGTCAATTATACCATACAAGACTCATAATGTGCTATAATTACTGGAAAGATAATACATAGTCAGGGATGGAGAAGCACTTCACCGTAACCACGGGTGAAGTGTTTTTTCTGTTTAAAGGAGGCAAAATATGAAACTCGTCATCGCAGAAAAGAGAGATCAAGCAAGCAAGTTGGCAGCGCCTTTCCCACATAGAGAGAAAGACGGCTGCTTCGAAATCGAACCATGCCCAGAATTCCCGAAAGGAGGATTCGTAGCATGGGCGGCCGGCCATTTGGTAGAGCTGAACAATCCGGAGAAGTACGATCCGAAATTCGAGAAGTGGCAGTTTGAAGACCTTCCTATCATTCCGGAACAATTCCAATATACGGTTACAAAAGAGAAGGCGAAGCTGTTTAGCAAAATCAAGTCATTGGTCCATGACACGCAAGTAACCGATCTGATTAACGCCTGCGATCCCGCTAGGGAGGGATCTCTTATTTTTCACACCATTACAAAGTTAGCCGGAAATCGAAAGCCTGTGAAGCGCCTTTGGGCGAAGTCACTCACAAAGACAGGCGTTAAAAAAGCGTTCAGCGAGCTGCTGCCCGAGGAAGCCAAAATCGGACTATATTATGAAGCTGATGCGCGGCAAAAAGCGGATTGGCTTGTCGGGATGAATCTCTCCCGGGCCTACACCATTAAAATGAAGGAGAAAAAATACAACGGTCACGTATTCAGCGTCGGCCGGGTACAAACTTCTTTGCTCAGTTTGATTGTCAAGCTTGAACTGGAGCGGGAAAACTTCGTTTCAAAGCCATTTTGGGAAGTGTATGCAGACTTTAATATTCAAGGCACAAATTATCGGGGCAAGTGGTACTCTGGTGATCGAGATCGGCTCGAGGACCAGGATAAAGCGCACGCGCTTGCACAACACTGTATGGGCAAGCAGGCAAAAGTTGAACGCATTGAAATCAATCAGGTAGAGGTATTGCCTCCACAACTCTTCAGCATGTCGTCAATCCAGACTGAAGCGAACAAGTTGTTCAAGTATTCTCCGAAGCAAACGGATGCAGCGCTGCAATCGCTCTATCTTGCCGAATTCATCACCTATCCACGAACCGATTCGAATTATATCACGGAAGATGACGCCATTCCGCTTCAGAACATCCTGGAACAACTGGGACAACTTGAACCGTATCGGAACTTCGTACCAGCACCCATAAAATCTCTAATCGGTAACAAGCGATTCGTAAATGCAGAAAAGGTATCGGATCACTATGCCTTACTGCCTACTGAAAAGATACCGGATCTGAAATCGTTAACCGAGGATGAGCGAAATATATATGACTTGATCGTTCGAAGAGTGATAGCCGCTCATTACGAGGTAGCAATTGACGAAAAGACGACACTGCACACATACATAGACGATCGGTTCTCCTTCAAAACAAATGGGAAGCGAGTCATTCGCGATGGCTGGCGAGCAGTTTACAACTATTCCAATGGGGGAGAGGCAACGAGTGAAGAGGAGCAAGAAGATATCGTAATCCCTCCTGTTACACTGCATCAAATCGGCACAGCTACTTCGACCGATACCCGTGAAGGGAAAACAACGGCGCCGCCACGATACACGGAAGGTAATTTGATTACGTTGATGAAAAGCGCCGGACGTACGATCGAAGATAAGGACCTGATGAAAGCACTGAATCAATCCAATGGGCTAGGCACTGAGGCAACCCGCTCCGGAATCATACAAACACTCAAAGCCCGTAAATACATTGAAATCAATTCCAATTTGGTCTATCCAACAAAACTCGGCCGGCTATTGATACAAGCCCTAGGAGACTCCGATCTGACAAGTGCTGAATTGACTGCAAAGTGGGAGATGAATCTCTCCGAGATTGGAGCTGGTAAAGCTCAGGGAAGCCAGTTTGTCGCGGACATCAAGAAGCTAGTGCGATCCCTTGTTGAAGAATCCGTACAAAACGTTTCCCGCATGCCGTTAAATGAATGGGATGAAGCCGAACTGACGAAAGGCACGCAAACTGATTCAAAAAAATCTCCTATAAATTCGAAAATAAAGCAGCAGACTTCACCAATTTCTACTCCCGCAGTCGCACAGCGTCCTGCAGCACAATCCGAGCCCTCTAAACAGCCGGTAAATAAAGCACCTGCAGACACACCACACGAAGCGGGAAACAATTCTTCCGGATCTACTACCTTAATCTATCTGGGGAAATGTCCAGAGTGCGCCGCAGGTCAAATTGTTGACCGTGGAAACTTCTACGGCTGTCTTGGTTATTCAGAAGGGTGCCGCTTTACATTCAATAAGTTAATTTCTGGCGTTACGATTGCTGCAGAGATTATGGCTGAACTGCTCGAGACTGGGCAGACACCACTTATCTCCGGCTTCAAAAAGCGAGGCAAGGAACACGAGACGTTTGATGCAGTGATCTCATTGAAGAACGGCAAGATCGAATGGAAATTTCCAAATTGGAACGCTATTAAATTGCCTACACGGTTACTCCTTCCGGATGAAGAAGATAAGGAACTTTCACCGCAGCAACATAAACAGATCCGCGATCTCGAGTCAACCTGTTATACCTTGAAGCTACCAGCTAAGGTGAAGAATGTCGTAAACGGTCCGATTATCACGCGGTATGAGCTATTGCCCGAGACGATGGACATCAACATGAAAAAATTCAGTACCTACAAGGCAAATTTCCAAATGGCGCTGCAGGCGGAAAAGATCGCTATGCAGATTCCGATTCCAGGGACGAAACATATTGGAATTGAAGTTCCGAGTCCTACCCCGTATGTTGTAAATCTGAGGAGTCTTCTTGAACACAAGGAATATTTGGCTAAGAAAGAGAGTCTATCTTTCCCGGTCGGTACCGACCTACATGGAAAGCCTGTCTTTGCAAATCTTGCAGAAATGCCTCACCTCCTTATTGCAGGTACGACAGGGTCGGGTAAATCCGTTTGTTTAAACAGCACCATCGTTAGCTTGTTATTTGGGAATACCCCCGAAGAACTGAAATTTGTGTTCATAGATCCAAAAAGGGTAGAGTTGATAGCCTACCAGAGCCTTCCTCATCTGATGATGCCGGTCATTACCGACATGAATAAAGCTCAGGACGCAATTTTTACAGTCATTGAAGAGATGGAAGCTAGATACGAAATGTTCAAGGACATGCGTGTGAATAACATCAACGCATATAACGCGAAGATTATGCTGGATGAACCCGATCATCCGAAAATGGCATACATCGTTCTGGTCATTGATGAGTTTGCATCCTTGATGTTGACAGCTAAAGATAAAGAGTTGGAGACGATGGTGATTCGATTATCCCAAGAAGCGCGCGCAGCCGGCATTCACATGGTTCTGGCCACACAAAGACCCGTTGCGAAGGTATTTTCTCCAACTATTAAGGCAAATCTTCCAACTCGCATATCATTTATGGTGACCTCTACGGGGGAAAGCATGGTCGTCCTTGACGAGCCAGGTGCCGAAGGGCTGCTCGGCAAAGGCGACATGTATTTCAAGTATCGAAACATCAAAAAACGGTTGGTATCCCCGTTTGTCAGTACCCCAGAGATCAACCGGGTAGTATCGTACATTCTCATGAAATACGGAAATTCCTCAACCGGTAATCAAGTTAACCATTATTAAATTTGCATCCAGCCCTGACCAATTGAATAATAAGGATAACAAACAACCCACCAGGAGGGATTCCCTATGAACGGAATCGACTTTTCTAAATATTCGGCCGCCATGGCTATCATCACAGAAAATGAGTTGGAGGATGAAGTTACTGAGTACCCCATGGTATTTATGAACAAAGATGAGGCAGCAGTCAATCTCGCTGAGATGATGCTGTTATGTCGGGCAGCTATGTCCGATTCGATCCCACTTCGACAGCGTTCTAAAGTCAGCGCTAATTATTATTTCAATCAAGTCAGGAGTAGATCGCACATATTGGCGCAAGCTGAAGCATTAGCAGAGCTCGGGATGAGTTTTGAGGATCTCGACACGCTTATGCCCCACCAAAACCGGTCATAACCGGACCCCGATAGAACCAGCCTGGTCTTTATGAAGGCTGGTTCTTTCTTAATGCATATTCATATCCCTGTTCAACCACTATTACAGAGGTGAATGCAATGTTACTGTTGAACGTTGCTTAGAGACGCCATTCTCCTTAAGTATATTAAATAAGTTTCTAAAGTTCATATATTAGCTATTCTCCTAATTTCATACAGTTAGTATAATAGTCCTATATGGAAATTTTTCAGAAAGGAGGCAATCGGCAGTGAGTTCTCAACGCTACCAAGTAATTTCTCCAGAAAAATATGATCCCATGAAAGTTGGGGAAGCCGTAAAGCGTGTACGGAATCAGAAGGACATAAATCTATTTGAACTTTCTTCAGTGACCAAAATACCTCAATCTAAATTAAGCTATATCGAGAATGGAAAGTATAAAAAAGTAAAACTTCAAGATATCCGAGTAATCGCGGAAGCCCTCAGTGTTGCTCAAAGGGATCTCCTAAACCCGTCAACTGAAAAGGATGCCCCAGACGACGAACGAATTGAACGGGAGATCGAAACTATCCGCAGCTATCTTTTGCTTAGCCGTTATAACGAAGTTTCCGAGATGATCCGTAATCTTGATACGGATATTAGTCCAGATAATAAATACTATCCGCTTCTCTTAAAGGCAAAGGGGGACTACTCCCGCCTCACTGGTGATAAACAAAATGCATTGCGCCAATATGAGAAGCTTGAGGCAAAAGCTCTGAACGCTTACGAAAAAGTAGCAAATAAAACGATGCTAGAAGCGATTATCGCTTCCATTTGCACTTTGTATGAGATGGATGAGATTGGCTCTGCGATCCGAAAGAGCCAGAAGATACTTGATCTCATGACTGGATATGAGAATGAACCTTCTCATTTTGATCGTTTCAAGGGAATTATTTATTATAACCTAGCCATTTTTTATACTGCATCGCTCCAATATTGGGCAGCCAACACTATGGCCGAAAAGGCACTAGAATTTTCAAATTCCGATGGACTTGGTCTTGAGTCACATATCAAATACCTCAAATCCATTATCCTTTTCTATCGTGCGGACTGGCGCGGGTCGGAAATTTGTCTATACGATGCAATTAGGGACTTCCGCCTAAAGAACAACACCAAGCTCTTAACAAAGGCGCTTTTAGCGCAGCATGCCTTTATACTGAAGAGGCCCCAGGAATACCATGGGATATTGAAAGCGCTAGAGAATATCATTATAGAAGGAAATCATCCTTGCGGGGAAACCTGCAAACAAAACCCTTTGTACCATAAAATATGGAATTCAACGATCGAGCAGAGCATAGTTACGGGAAACTTAGAACGATCAAAACAACTACTTGAGGCAATGTACAGTTTAAGGCACAATAATGCAAAAACAAGATACTTGAAGGCGAAATACTATGAAGCTTCAGGGAAGCTCGAACTATTTATTCTGGAACTCAAGAAAGCAACAGAGGAAACGGAGGCCGATCATGAAACCTCGAACTATGACAAGGGCATGATTGCGCTAGAATACCTAAAGTATAAAGTTCCCGGAGAACAAAATCTGATATGTCGCACACAGAAAAACTTTGAAGAGTCCGAACTACCGAGGATTCCACTTATTTTAAATGATTTGTTGCCGCCACCTATAGACTAAAAAAAACCTCTTAGCATATTCGCTAAGAGGTTTTTTGTCTTCGGAGCAGTAGAGCTCGTTGAAGATGGTACGGTGGAGATTGAATATGATCTCCTGAGATGAAATCTACAAATAGCCTGGCTGCTTGTGGATCAAACTGCGTGTACGCATTATTTAATATCTCATTCGCAGCTGTAGCTCTATCCATGGCGTTCCGATAGACTCTCTTTGAAGTCATTGCATCAAAGCAATCAGCCACTGCCACGATCCTCGCTGCCAAAGAGATTTCTTCTCCAGCTAATCCATCGGGATACCCCTTACCATCATATCGTTCGTGATGGTGCAAAACGATATCTGAGATCCCGAGTCTCATCAAATGATCATAACTTTTGAGGACATTGTACCCGACTCTCGGATGTGACTTCATGATCGCCCATTCATCAGGCGAAAGGGTACTCGTCTTTTTCAGGATTAGATCGGGGATCTCAATTTTACCAATATCGTGGAGCAAGGCTCCCACATAGATTATGTCCTTGAGCTCGCTGCTTAGTGAAAACATTTCTGCCAAACTGTATGCGTAATTGGCTACGTTGATTGAGTGCGACCAAGTATATGAATCCTTTTCTTCGATAACCCTGATCAGGAGTTGGATATCCGCGATTACACCGGGATTGTAAGCGCCTATAACTTCTGAATAATCCCATTTTTGATCAGACTCGTACTCCACATTCATTGTTTTCACCCAACGCTCTCTCCGAATGATGGAAATATGATAAGGCTTAATTGTCTAAGCAACAAAAAAAGCACCGAATCCCAGACGAATTGCGTCGTCCAGGCTGCGGTGCTTCCGAGCCCTCAAGCTAACTTAATTTACTAATATCATAACATGCCTTAATTGTTTGAACCAAACAATATTCGGTATTGTTTCGATAACATAAATGAATTTTGTTGACACGAACTTCTATAAAACAGATAATTAGAAATAGCGATTCATATGAGCGGAACAGACCGAAGAAGCACTTCTGGTTGCAGGATTTATCCTGCCCAGAAGTGCTTTTTTTTTAACGCCGCTTAATCTAGGTATTTAAAAAAATGAAAGCATCTCTATGTCGTGCTAGGATTAACCAAATGAAACCAATAATATAAGGAGGAATCTTTATGATCCATTTGAGAGCACTTGAAGCAGAGATTGTCGAAGCTATAAAAGCAGGCCACGAGCTACATCACATACGGGAACAAATCCAGAAAAAAAGCCGTTATTTCCGCAATACGATTACACGTATGGTAGAACTCGGCATTCTCGTGAAGGTTGAAAAGGGTATGTATGCCGTAAAAGTAGAACAATACTCCATAAAGCCGGATTCGGAAGTCAGCGAAGAGCGGAAGAGGAAAATCAAGGGTATCATCAACAACAACGTGCCGCGTGTTGATCAAGAGGCCATTACGTTGATCCGGGAGAATCACCCCAAAATGCTCCGATCCTCACTTCTGAAGTTGCTGCATAAAGCAGGATATCAACTTAAAAAATTCGAATTAAATCTAATTATTATGAGTGAAGGGCTTTCGAGCTGCGTGATCGAATCAGACCAAGAGGTTGCTTAGTCTGCATACAGACTAACGCTAAAGGAGGAAAAGAACATGTCTCGATCCATGGAACGTGGAGGCGGAAAGCGAGTCGAAGTCATTGAGCAAATGACGTTTCAATTCCTACCAAACGACCTTGAAATTGCATATGTCGAGGCATATATTAAAGCCCTCAACACAAATTGCGATCGGAATCTCCGGATAATTGAAAAAACCGGTATTAAGCAGCTGAAGCTCTCATACCATGCACGCAAGCGCTGGGATACTCGCGTGGGTCCGTCGAACGTCTCTGATGGTGATCTTGCCGACCTGCTATCGATTATGTGCTTTCGCCTCGGCAGAATTGAGCTCTTATCAAAGGACTGCGGCCTTATCGACAACGATATCGTATTCTTTTACGAGCAAGAAGGGGATCACATGAACATCATTACATTTTACGGTAGAGTGAGTCAAAGACCGGCATTGTCTGATGTGAAGCAACTAAAGCTGTTCAATTATCGGGAGCTGGACGAAGTAAGTTTCGAACTTCAAATGGACGAACTATACGCACAAATTCTGCCGCCGATTCCCTATAAGCGGATTGTCTACAAAGGGACATTTGTAATGTATCGCCTTGACGCATATGACAATCAGAAAAGCACTTTTTTTCACCTTGTAGAGACATCCCCTAAAGATTACAGCGAAAACTTTTTCCACCTAGACGATGACGATATCCAGATCAGCAAGAGTACCGTAACTGCACTCAGAATGATGAAATATTAAAAGAGGACCCTTTCCATAGAAAAAATATCAGATTAATGGAGACCGAACATGAAAACCAATTGTAATTGTCTAAATAAAATCGAAGAGTGGGAGTACGATGGTTCAATCGGCTACTGGTACGCCACACGGGAGTGTGGTCCATGTGCCTACTACTGGGAAGGTCCGGATTATTCAAAAAGTAACCCTCTAGAGCATCCATCGAAAGGTACAAACCAAAACGTTTTTGACTCCTCTTCAATAAAGGACGAACCAGATAGTGATGAACCCGGAACATACCATATCTATTGCTATGACGAACAAGAACGATACGGATCTCCTGTAAAATTAATTGAAATACAAGATATTTTTAATTTCTGTGAGCTGAACAAACATTCACACGCCGTCATTCGTGTTATCGATCCGAAGGATGATGCTGTGGTCGTCAAGGTATGTAATGGTAAATATGTGTTTCCTGATCAATGGACTAGATATAACGAGAACTGAAGCTAAAAATAAACTATTTAGGGGATAACAACATGGAGAATCCAATTAAATTATTATTATTTGTGGTTGGTATTATGGTTGCTCTCATTGTAGGAACATGTACAATATTTCATTTCTGGCCCTGAGGCTTTAGAGGCCGCATTGAATGAGAGTAATGGACTGTATTGGGAAGATGTGAAGTTTTGGGTGATAGGATTAGTTGGGTTTGTTTTAGCCATAGCTTTCTTGCCAACAATTATCCTAGACCGTCGTAAAACAAAAAAAGAAACTACATGTTCTTGAAGAATAAGATTGAGCGGCTCTGCACCAATCTTGGTCTTCTTGAGTAACCTATTGTCTTACTTGAAATCTATTAACGAAAGTTGAACGAACAGGAGCAGATGCCGGCGGCAGCTGCTCCGTTTTTCATTAAGCCAAAAGGCAGGATCAGTATCTTAAACCTCGTCAGAATCAATCGGCTCAAATACCACATCAACAAAGTCACTCACATCCCGCTCCTTCTTTAGCTGCCGGCTTCAAAAATCTTTTTCAAGTTACTGCTGCACTTGGAGCTGTATGAGACATTTGCAATCCATACGCTCATTTACAGCTTAACAAGCCTTTCAACTTATTTGTCGGAGCAAATGGCGGCGGCCAGTCTCAAGACAATCCAAGGGAATCGGGTTACGCCCACCATCATACATTCTAAATATGACATTTACCGATATTATACGACAATTAAGTAGGTCATTTTGTCGGTTTATTTATTCACCTTTTATGGGTATTTCGAATTATAATTGTGAAGTCGGATTATTATAAATATACCATTTTTTTGAAAACTAGAAGAGTAGAGAAGCATTTCGCTGAAGGACATTTGTTTGCATTTTTTTCATCCATATCTGCTTCCAACTTATCAAATTCAAGGTGATCTTATAGGGGAGGAATGGACTAATTTGAGAAAATCTTTTATCGCCATCATTCTACTCGCATTTATGTTTCTAGGCGTCAGCAATGTAAGTGCTGCTACTGTCGCATCAACAACTTTTTATTCAGTAATACTAGATGGAAAAGTAGTCGCTACAAACGCAATAGTGAAAAACGGCTCTACAATTGTTCCCTTTAAAAGCTTGCTAAAAGCTATGGGCTTCGAAGTGTTCTACAACCCGAAAGACAAGACCATTGCTGCTGTTAGCTTAACGACAACAATTAATTTGACTGTTGGAACAAAGCGAGCCTTCCTGAATGGCAAGATTCAAGCAATACCTGTAGCTCCTGAAATAATCAACAATATTACTTACATACCGTTAAGGTTTGTCGGTGAGGCAATGCAGTGTAACCTTGAGGTAGATAAAGCAGCAAAAGCAATCTATGTTGATTCACCACACCCTACGTTGGTTCTTGAAGATCAGCAACCTGAGCCTTCTGTGCCAGTAGAAACAACGCCAACTACAACATCTGAGCTTACAACAAAGCAGAACACAGCAAAGAATGATGGGAATGTAGTAATGGTGGAGATGGACAATGGACAGGGAAGCGCAGTTAGCTTAGGCCACGGATTATTTCTGACAAACTATCACGTAATCGAAGGTGCTACAAGCGGAACAGTAAGAGACATCAAGAACAGTACATATGAGATTGCTGGTGTTGTTTCTTCTGACAAGAGCGTTGATTTAGCAATTATCAAGCTAAGGGTAAATTATGATGTCTGGAAGGCTGTTGAGATAGGCGATCCAACAGAACTAGCTAAGGGAGACAAGGTTGTAGCCATAGGGAGTCCTAGAGGAGTTCAAAACACTGTTTCTGAAGGTAATGTAAGCAACATATTTACAGAGAGTAATATTGACTACATACAAATTAGTGTCCCTATAGATCATGGCAGCTCAGGTGGTGCACTTTTTAATACGAAAGGGCAGCTCGTTGGCATAACAAGTGCAGGCATCGACGATAGTAATGCGGATTTGAATTTCGCTATCTCAATTAATGAAGCTACTGCTTTACTGCAAGATGTAGCAGGCAAATCATTTAATCAAATAGCTGTCGCTGCTTTCCCAAATTCTATTCAAACCACATTGCCTACCAATACTGTTGGAGGCAACGTTGGTATTTCAGACGAAGAGGTAAGGAAAATCATCACTGAAGCATTGAACGAAAACGTATTCAATATACCTACTAATATTACTACACTCTCTTTAGGTACATGGACTTCAGTAGTGGATAATGGAACGATATATCTATTCGGCTCAATGGACTTTAACGAATATAGTAGATACATTAATAACTTCTCCTATATAAAAAGTCAAGTTGAAAATTGGGCGAGATCAATAGGAAATATAAATCTACAGACCTTCCCTGATAAGAAGACATCAGTAGGTGTCTGGTTTACGTTCGTATTCAGCAATTATCCATCTGGCTTTCCACAAGATGAAATTAAAGTTGTAGCTGGTGGTTATCAAGTCGATCATCTTTTCATTCTTGTAGTTACTGACCCTGTAAACAGTGTACGCATCGATGTACGACCATAAAGCAAACCGCATGCATCTAATGGAAATAAGACGGTGCTTCTAAAGGCCGTCTCTTTCTATGCATACCGTTAAGGGGGAAGCTTGCAACAATACGCCTATCAAAGAGCAAGTGTACAATGAAGAACTAAGTAAAGATGTAGTTGATTCGTCAGAGCTTACGAAAGAAGAGAAAGAGCTATACAACAAAGGTGTTACATATGCTAAAGAGCAGAAGGTTGAGCTAGCTGAAAAAACTGTTGCACAAATGGCAGCGGAAACTGGAAGAAGAAGAGAAGAAAATTTATTTTACCTGCACTACCATCACGAACCCCATAAATCGTCTCCACAGTTTGAGTGGGATAAACTACCTACTCCACGCTGCATGATGTTTGTGCTTAAAAAACACATTGAAATAGAAGGAAATTATACCTATTTTGTAGAATAATGATACCCTGAGAGATATAAGGGAGGAAATAGAATGAATTGGAAAACAGTAAGAGATATTTCTGTTGGAGCCGTACTAGGAAGCATGTTGCTCTCTGGGGTTGGATATGCTGCCAACAGCATAAAATTGATTGTTAATGGTAAAAGTGTCAATGAAGAAGTCAAAGTAATAAATGGTTCAAACTATGTTCCGGTTAGTGTTATCAGCAAATATTTAGGAACTAATGTCAGTTGGAATCAATCAACTAAAACTTTGACTATTGGAAAAGCTGCACCAAACACCTCAACATCTACAAACGCTACTAGTAGTACTGGAAAAGGGAAATTGAGTGCACCAACAACCTTTAACTACAATGTAAATTCAGCAGATGGAATCACAATGAGCCTATTTTTTAAGAATCTAACTGGTAAAACAATTAACTATTATACAGTTAAAGTGAAGACTTTTAATGCAGTCGGTGATCCGTCGTATGATGACATGACTGGCGAAAGCTCGTTTGAAATTAAATATGTTGGACCAGTTAAGCCTAATGAAGAAATGGGCGTATTCAAACTGTTCACTTACCAGTCAGCTCTGGAAACAATTAAAGTAACTGCAATTGATGTAATCTACAGTGATGGAGCAAAAGAAACTATTTCTTATAGTTACAAAACTTCTAAAGATAATGGTTATGCTGATTAATAGCATAATATAATAAAAGGATTAAAGACAAACATGGGTAATTGAGTTTGTCTTTAATCCTTTTTTGGATATCTTTATTAAACAACGCCTGCCCGCAGTCTACAATGTTATTTTCACTGACTACTACTACATAATTTTCACAAAACAGATGTAATTTTGTGCAGAAAGCCCATTGTTTCCATATACCATTGATAAGCCCTCCGTGCTAATGTCAACTTGGAGGGTTTTGATATGTTAAACGAACCAATAAAGCCAATGCTACTACAACCTATACAACCTACTGAAATTAAGAAGGACTGGAAGTCGAGTTTGAAATGGGATGGTTTTCGTATCATTCTGCATATAGATTTGGGGAATGTAAGAGCATTCACAAGACATGGTACAGAGGTAACGGATCGATTTCCGGAACTCCAACAAATTAAAATAAACGCGAAGAACGCAATTTTGGATGGCGAGTGCATTGCATTCGATCTCACGCAACCATCCGACCAGCCAAATAGACTTTTTTGGGACGATGCTATGGCTCGTTTTAACACAAAGAAGCCGGCTGCCGTTAAACAAATCTGCAAGACCTTAAAGGCTCATTTCCCCGTCTGGGATGTATTATGGATAGATGGCCAGTCTGTGATGAAGAAGACGTTTCTGGAGCGCCGCGAATTGCTGCAGGCGATCGTTCCGCCGTCTGATATATTAACAGTCACTCCATTGTATGATGATGGCCAACAGCTCTTCTTGAACGCGAAAAGGCATGGGTTAGAAGGGATCGTTCAGTACAACGGTAATTCAACCTACAGACTAGATTCCCGACCACATGATGTGATCGTGAAAGTAAAAGCTTATCAATATGCGAATTGCCAGATATCCTCGATCCGAAAGGGTTCATTTGGATGGGGATTACAGTTGGAGGGAAAGTATGTTGGCGTCTTAGAATTCCCGCCGCATAAAGACGTAATTCGGGCTTTTCATTCCATCTCAAAGCAAATAGTCAAAGGGGAAAACAAAGATTGGATCTTCTTGAAATCATCAGTCTTTACATGCCGCATCAAATTTCAATGCGTCACTAAAGATGGAAAGCTAAGATCGCCAATATTCGAGGAATTCGTTACACCCGCTCCAGTACATGCTTTACAAGCATGAGTTCTAGATGATCGTCAGTCAATGGCAGCAGGGGACAATCAGCTTTGGATCAAATCCAGTTTATATGTTAAAAAGCCGGAGGAGTCATCACGCCGGCTTTTTATTTTAACTTTTGATGCCTGTATCTATTCAAAGACTCATTACGTATTTTTAACCTCATCGAGATGTTTTTCGAATTGAGCGATATATTTACCTATTCGTGTACTGACTTCTGACCTTACTAAAAACCTCATCAAAGCAAACTTATGCTCATAACCACGATAGAAAAATTTATAGTGCACGGCGTCGTCGATTCGCTCGTCCTCAATTACTTTAATTTGATTTTCTCTCAATTCTTTGCGGATTCTTACTAAATCTGCATGGATGATATTTATCAGATGATTTGCAGATGCCGCGTAAAGTCTTTTCAAGGCAAAGTTTGACCTCTCGATCTCAAGACGATTGTTATCAACCACTGTCATCATTATTGGCAGAAGTACGGAGTCACGTACCATTATCAACAAATTCTGCGGCACCTTTTGTATTGATCTATCCGGATTGGTTTGCTCGTTAAGCTGATCACGATGTTCGGGCGATATAAACTTAGTGCCCCAACGACCATTCCCCTCTAGAAATTTACTCATTTAAAGTGTCCTCCAATTTTTCGAGCCCTGTCACGCGCCTGGCCAGATTTCAGGAGCGATGCTGCGCTTAGAATAGCCGCTTCACCGTACCGATCCTTGATTTTATCCTTTGCTGCGGCAAGTTCGAGCTTACGAGGTAAATCCTCAAAAAGGTCCAGCTGATACACGCTGTTGTCTGATAGCTCTGAAATATCCACCCCAAGGTGGGTCAAAGGATTTCCGTCCCAATGAGACATGAAAATCTTATGCGCAGCAGCTAGTATATGATGCTCCAAGCAGCTAGAACTATCTAATGTAATTTGCCGGCTGAAGCCGCTTGTCTTAACGCCATCTGTCGTACCAGCACTAACCGTGACTTTCCTGCCTTTATATTTGTGATGCCGAGATGTTCGACATACCTCAATGACGAGTTCGAGTAGCAGAGGTTCAATTTCGGGTAAGGTTTGGTATAGTTTCCACGGTAAGGCGCGTCCTCTAGTAATCGATTTGGGCTTCCCAAACGCTCCAGGAACGACGGGACTAGGGTCGATACCACGCGCTGTCTGCCAGTAATAAATGGCTTTAATGTCACTCTGTTTGCCCATCCGTTGCCGCATTCTCCGCTTAAAATCATGCAGTTCCATCCTAGCCAGGTCGCCGATCGTATGAATTCCCATACGAATAAAGTGCGCTGTCATGCGGGAGGCGACCATAAACATGCTGCTTATCGGTAATGGCCATAATTCAGACTCGATATTGTCGAAATTAAGTGTAAAAAATCCTTCAGGGTGTTTCTTAGCGAAATTATCCGTTGCTGTCTTAGCCAGAATCTTGGTTGGACCACAGCCAACCCGGGTCCATACACCGGTTGAGAGTAGCACCTTGCTTTGCATTTGACTGGCGATCTCAAGTGGCGAACCGTAAAGTGCGATTGAACCTGTGATATCAAGGAAGGACTCATCGATCGAAAACGTCTCTACAAGCGGTGTAAATGACTTATAGATCTGATTAATGAGCAGCGATACGCTGATATACGTTTGCATCCGCGGCCGAATTACGACGAGCTGAGGACACTTTGCAAGAGCCTCACCTAGTCGCATAGCTGTAGAAACACCGAAGGATTTAGCGATCGGGCAAGCAGCTAACACAATCCCTGATTTACGACTTGGGTCAGCTCCTACTACGACAGGTTTATTCGCATGTTCGGGGTGAGTAGCCTTTTCTACGGAGGCATAGAAAGACTGTGCATCCGCGAGGAAAACGACCCGTTCTTTACCCGGCATTTCGGATCACCGGCTCATGCGCCAAGATATTGTGAATCTTAAATAGCCGTAGCCCACCTGATTCCAGGCAAGTCGCACGTACATGCGTAGGGGTAACGGATTGTATAAGGATTTGTCTCTTGGTAATCCGATTGTTCCTGTCCTGATAAATAATCACTATGGCCATCCCTTTATATTTGCTTATTTGCGAGTGTAATGATGGCATATTATCGCCTCCACACGAACATTTGTTCCTTTATTATACTACAAACGCATGTTCGGTATGCAAGGTATGTTTCTGGAAATTTTACAACAACAAAAACATACATACATATACATAACATATACATACATACATCATAAAGTGGGCAGAAAACGAAATGTCCAACGGGATGAATGGATTGACTAAAACCGCTTCTTAAGGGAAATATATCCCCGTGAGGAGGGATGCTGCTTGTGCGGAAGATTCACGATTGCGGCCGACCTGAGTGAAATTATCGATACATTCTCCGTTGACGAGGTGAATTATGATTATTCAAAAAGCGCTACAATGTAGCTCCTACCCAGACAGTCCCATGCATCATCAATCGGGAAGGGAAGCGGGTATTGGAAGGGTATCTATGGGGATTGATTCCGTTCTTTAGTAAGGACGCAAAAATTGCATATAAAACAATCAATGCCAGAGCAGAAGGTATTGAAAAGAAGCCGGCTTTCCGACATTTACTGAAACGGAATCGCCCTGGTTGTGAGCAATGGGTTTTAAGAATGGAAACAGGAAGCCGATAGTAAGCAACCGTATCGATTCCAGCTAGAATCAAAAGGTGTTTTTGGGTTTGCCGGTTTATACGATTCTTGGCGGGATCCGTCCACTGGGGAAGAGGTTAGGTCATCTACGATCATAACAACAACTCCGAATGAGCTCGTTTCCACCGTACATGACCGAATGCCTGTGATTTTGACCGGCACCGATGCTGCGAACTGGATAAGTCCAGAAATCGATGAGACCGAGAAAGTGTTGAGCTTCATGAAACCCTATCCCAATTCTGAAATGATTAAATATCCGGTTTCGAAGGACGTTGGGAATGTGAGGAATAGCAGCTCATCATTAATAGAGGAAGTCCCGTTAAACTCTCTATAGAAGCTTAAACGACATGCCCGAATGACGAGTTTCATTACTACTCCCCAAATAAAAATGAACCATGCGAGAGGACAAATTTGCCCATCTAGCATGGTTTCTTTTTACAGTGTTCGGAAATTGGAGTGCTGCAGCGTAGAGCCTGTTGTTACCCTCTATTATTAGAGAATGGGGGATAACCGTTACAAGTGCGGATGTGTTATCTAGGCTACTTACCCCCAGGTAGAATTATTTTCTTAACAATGGTTGAAGTTGTATTATGACTTCGAAAACGTCATTCATGTCCTCCATTTTAAATCGTATGAAATCTGGAGTATCGTCCCTGTTTACATGAATGGTCTCCATATCTTCGTAAAGGCCTTCAAACCAAAAAGCTTGATCGTATTTCACAATTATGTGCAGACTTACGCAGCGGAACCCGACGGCCATTATTGCGATCTACTAGTTAGCAAGACATCTAGCGATAGGAACTAATGTTTGCTACAATGATCTCATTGGAATCAGTATAAGTCATCAGGAGGCGATTTATATGTTCAGTGTTGGTCAAGAACTACAATTGGAGACAGATTTAAAACGGGCAAAACTAGCTCAATTGCCTGTTCAGGTAAAGTACGAGGATGGAGAGATCGCTGACTATGGTGGCCCTATTGAAGATATAAATGCCATTGCTGTGAAAATCAATGGAATGCATTATACAAAGTCTGTCTGCCGTTTTTACGTACGTTAGTCATGTTGAGTCGATAACGAACAGCGCAGTAGCCGGCAATAAGAATAATTTTTAAGAAGGATGAAGTCCGCGAATCAATACCGCGTTTATTATTTATAAAAGTAGTGTTGATGCAACAATTCCTCTCTTGGCAGAATAATTTAGGCATCGAAACGGGCTTATGAAAACAGGATATCTCGAATGAGATATCCTGTTTTCTACTATAGCGTTAGTTTAATACTGGATTAATCAGGTCGATGACTTGAGTGTTAATAGATATGTTTTGTGGTCTGCTAAGTTTCATGTTCAATTGTGTGATACCTTTAACATTAAGTGTCACCGCTTCTTGAATTGAACCCTTACTTAATAAGAAAGAATTCAACACTCTTCCAGCCTGATCGGTGAATGTTACCGTGCAGCCGACCGTATCATCTGATTTCTCATCATCCGTACCAATGCCGAATGTTAACGACGAATACTGTGCATTCAAATTATAGTTAAAAGTTAAATTAAGCGCGTTTGTATCTTGAAAGTTATTATGTTTTGAATAGATTTTGTATCCCTTTGAACCATAGGACTTTCCGTTTATAGTCATTTGTTGGTTCTGCGAAACGGCATATTCGATAAACGTTTCATTTACTGTCGATTCACCATTAGCGAGTGGTAGAGGCGTACCTTTTATAAGTTTACCAATGTTAACGGCAGAGTTGGCCCCGTCCCATTTGACATCTACCCCTAACAAATCTCCAACCGCTTTTATAGGCACGTAAGTCCGGCCATTTGCGGAAAATGGTTTAAGAGCGTCCTCTTTTGAAGTTTTATCAATCCCATTTTGAATTAACTTCACTCCAAAAAATGCATCAATCTTTACTGATTTGGTCGCTGCGTATGAAATACCACCAAAAAACAAAGAACCTGCAATGAATCCACTTGTAATCAACTTTAAATTTCTCATTCTAATACTGTCTCCTTGTGTATGAAGTATTTGCCCAATTAACCGGATGCCCGCGGATACCACATCGGTGATCTAACTTTAAATGCGAAATAGCATAGATCCTGATCGCAATTAATTTTCCAGCCGAATCCGATTCCAATTTCTACATCATGTAGTTAAATGAAAAAAGTCACAGGAGTATCCTGTGACTTCGGGTGCTTCCGCGAAGGGCAATTTCGATTAATTGGGTTAATTATACCATAAAATATACCAAATATAACACTCCTACTTCTTATCTCTTTATTTGATTTAGTACTATCAGGTAAGCCACCGTAAAATTAGAAAGGCAATGGCCTACAGAGATGTCTTCGAAATCATTAAAACACACAATGTTATATTAATCACTGGAGAATCTTATTATTTTCTGATAAAAACCCAGATAAAAGGTTGGTTTGAAGTTCAATAATATGGCTACCTAATATGAAAGGATGCAAATAAATGGCTGAAAATTGCAATAAAGAACAAGACACATCATTTGATCCACGTAACAAATTGTTTTGCTTTCGCATGGATAAACATGACTGTTATTATAGAAAGACTGGGAATTGTTCTCTTGAGTTAAATGATAAAGAAGCGTCAACAATGTTACTTCCCGATATAATTACCAATTCAAGTAAGTATGAAGATTTCCCGGAAGATTCGGTGATGTATTGCCGCCTACTTGCAAAAAGTATAATCGATAATGGCTTCAAGAGCGGCATAATGGTATATAGTAATTCATGTGGTCACTTCACGTTCAATAATGGGCAACATCGAACCTGTATTGGAAAACGTTTGAACATTGCAACGATTCCGATCGAAGAAATCGACCAAAACAACGGTCAATGTCCTCATTGCTACTGCATACGAACAAGTCTTACGTATAAAATACAGACCTGGTTAAATAGATCACACTGGTTTATTGGATAGGTTGATTTTTACACCTATAAAGAGAGAGTGCGGTTCCTCGGTCAGATCGCATAGTAGTTACCTGCTAAGACACCCTCAGATGAGACCCTAGGAGCGCGACGATATGCAAAGGAGATGTTTAGATTGGATCGAGTGACTTGCTTTGCTGTATGGCGCAAGAGATAATGCGGGCGGATTTAAAAATATTAGGTTCAGTGATATTACTTCAATAAAAGTTGTTAGAGGAATTTTAGGAGGAATCCTACTAGAAATAGGTGTAAAGTCCGGAGTAAATGTGTATATTAATGTGAAAAATGAGTATTTTAATTAATACCATGGGAGAGTTGACGAGATGGGCATAAGGAGACTAGTGAAAAGGGAAGATGTACTCTTTAAACGCAAAATAGTTTATCTTACAAGGAAGGCAATTGAAGGTGAAATCTTTTATCTAATATTTATGCTCATAATAAAAGTTTTTTTTGCAAGACAGTTCGATTATTATGACTATTTTGCAGGTATATTTATGGGGTTAATTTTTGGGAATTTAAGTTGGAAAGCTAAAATGAAAAGTTTTAATTCTAAAATGATTTAGATAAATCAAGCTGAATTAGCTCAATCGTCTTTTGCTGTCGGGTGACAAGAACTTTATCCCATTCCCGATTTTGACAAGAACTTGACCTCATTCCCGATAAACGTCATTGACAGCGTTATTCCCGTTCAGTTAGTGTCGGAAGTCAAGAACATATATGCTTAAGAAGCCGCTAACTGCGGCCTTTTTCATTTTAAAATTTATATGTTCTTGTCAAAGACCAGTGACAAGAACATATATCGTTAGCCGAATTAGGACAAGAACTTGTATTGTTATGGCTCTTAAGGTTCCATTTACTTCGTCTTCACCAATATGGGGAATCACCTGGGATTACCCCAAAGGATCTTCAGCATGCCGTGGCATCTTACATCATGGAGTATAATCACTGAAACTAAACGACTGCTCCCCGGTAGAATACCGAGAAGCAGTCGCTACTTAAAAGCTTTTCATTGTTGTCTACTTGACTGGGGGATGATCACTGAATTGGTCTTTTATTTATTATTGCTTATTAACATAATCCCTTAATTTTGAAAACTTTTCTTTATTTTTGGAAATCAGTTCTTTTTTGTTGGAGGCATCTCCTTCAAGTGCCAATTCCTTATCATTCTTAGTAAGTTCTTCGAGTGCAGGGAAGAGGTCTTCATTTCCTTCTTCTACCTTATCAGCGATGAATGGTATAGAAGGAGTACCTAGTTCAATCAGTTCTTTAATTTTATCATTGGTGGTTTTTGAAGATTTGGCAACCTCATCAACTTTTGAAGAAACATTTTTTAAATATTGTTTCCACTTTTGGTTAAATAACTTTGCAGAATTCCACTCTGTTGAAGGGTCTCTTTTTAGATCCGTTTTTGAAATCTTTTCAACTGCAATAGCTAGAATATATTCTTGGAGCCCATCAATTGGGCTTTGTTCAATTTTATCTTGCAATACAGGAAGAGCATCATTTCCCAATGCTACAATACTCTCAAAATCTTTATTGTCTTTAATATAATCATATGGATTTGAGCTCATAGCTAATTCAGTTTTTAATTCTACTTCTTTATTGATTTTTTCTTGAATGGCGACCATGTTAGTATCTACTTTTTCTTCAATTGAAGCACTTGCAAAATGATCGTTAACAAAAAGTGTAATTACAAAACTCATAGAAAACAAAGCAGCAATTATTAGTGCAATTCTTTTCATTTTTTAATTCTCCTCGACTAGTTTTTATATTTTCTCATTGCGTAGCCATACGGTCCAGCGCCTTTATAGGGATTATGTCCAAGACTTTGTAATCTTTCGAGTTGTCCCCATTTCGCATTACTATAATTGACATCAGCTACTTTGCTGAAATGTGTAATATTAGACTCACTAGTACCATACGAAATAATCATTCCTACTGTGGCTGGTTCAGATAAAGCATAAGTATTTTTTCCTTTGGTCAACATATAGTTGCTTACTTGAGAAAGTGTTGGGTTGTTTTCCTCCCAAGGCCACTCCCATATACTAGTGTTGCCTAATGCGAATGCTAGACAATTATAAGTAGGAGTGGCATCTGCTAAATACGCATAATTTCCTGGAGTAATAACGACAGCATCATATGTAGCTGCGGGTTGTGATAATGCTTGTGCCGATACAGCGCCTCCTACAATTGCAGTCAAAGATAACGTCGTTGTAACTAACCATCTGGTTGCCTTTTTCATAAAAACCCCTTCTATTGAGATTCGTCCTGATATCTCAATTGTTATTTTCAGTGCAGGTATGATTAAAACATATTTTTCACTATTTGTACCAATGCATAAATACCTATTTTATTAGGACTATACTAAATCATGTAAATTTTTTTTGTTTATTCCAACTGTTGTGTCAGTGCTTTGCATTGGTTAAAACTTAGATAACAAGCAATTTTTTTTGTGCAATGAAACAATTCTAGACATCCAATCGTGTTAGTGATGGAAGGAGGGGAGCAATTGGAAAGCAACGAGATAAGCAGGAATGAACGGTTAGAAATCTTGGTGAACAAATATGCTGAGATGGTGCTGCGCTTAGCGCTAGCCCACCTCGGAAACCTAGTGGATGCACAGGATGTGTGCCAGGAAGTATTTATCAAGCTTTTCAAGCATCAACGTCCCTTTAGCGATACTGAACATGAAAAGGCTTGGATTCTTCGAGTCACTATTAACACATGTAAAGATCTAATCAGGAGTCCTTGGAAGAAGTGGTTTTTACCTTTTGAAGAGATACCTCTACCAAATAATCATCCTGAGAGCATGGAGGTCGTATCATTAGTTCTTACGCTTCCTCGGAAATATAGAATGGTCATTCATCTTTACTATTATGAAGGCTACAAAACAGCAGAGATTGCCGGACTTTTGAACACAAAAGAGAGCACAGTTCGAACACAACTAAAGCGAGCAAAAGAGATGCTGAAAGCAAAAATAGTAGGAGGGTTTAATGATGACGATTAGTAAAAAGTATTTAGACGGAATGAACGAAATAAAGATAGATGATGAAATCAAACAAGCAATTATTCATAAAGCTAACACAAGTACAGTTGCCCCTCATACCTTAGTTCGAGTGTTACGAAGTAAAATGGCAATGATCGCCGTTTCTTGTATGATAATAATTCTTCTTGCTGTTACAGGATCGCTTGTCCTTCACAATGAGAATCAAACTAAATCTTCTGCAATATTTAGTGGGTTTGTGGTTATTGCATATGCGGCAGATGGTACTCCTTTGCAGGTAAAACCTGATGTATTTTTCCCACTCGGTAATTATTCAATGTTTATGAGCAATGTACCAGGATTTCCAGTGAACATTGTATCCACTGAAGCAGACAAAATAGAAGTTCGAGCCTCAGAAGGGCAACTGCTAATTTGGAATCGTACGGATTTCAAGGTATTATCGCAGGGCAAAGAAATAACCTTTAAGTCAGGCGATACAATCTACTGGACTCCATTGACAGAAGGTGATCAAGCACAAGCGGTGGGACAGAGTATGCTTGAGATAACCGCCTACAAGGATGGGAAAGCGCTCGGTAGCAGTAAGATTGAAATCAAATCAGAGGATTTGATTATGTACAAAGGGAAATTAATCTATAAATGAATATCGAGAGGGTTGTTCGTTCCTCTACATTATCGCATGTGATTCGAAGTGCCCCTACTAACCTAATCATGTAGAGAGAACTATAGCTCTCGGGATCTGGTCCTACTGGCAGGAGCGTTCTATACCCGGCATATGTCTTTTGGAGAAAAGCAGTCCTTGGAAATTCCTATTTCTATCGTGATAATACCAGAGTCTTGTCAAAAGCCAGTGACAAGAGCATATATCGTTAGCCGACTTAGGACAATAACTTGCATTGTTACCCGCAGCTGAAATACCCTCATTAAATAGCTTCAAAATGAACGTTCCAACTCCCGGATGTCTGGGAGTTGGATAACTACTTAACCCACGGAGGAAGAGAAGGATGAAAAAGGAGCCGGTGGCCAAGAGCCGAGAGTACAAAGGTGGCGATGCCAAGTGGGCACATCGCAACTAATTGAATCTTGGATCCACTGTATCGGGGGCAAATGAGGATGAAATACTCGCTGTCGGTAGGGATTAAAGTTTGCACTCGCCTAGCATGAATTCTTAGAGGCGGATGCTTTGAAAGAACAAACCTTCAGCACGAGAAACGTTTAACTGCTATATAAGGAAGAAGCATCCGGATAAACCGCTCCAAATATTAGACCGTAGCCGCTTCAGCAGTAACTATTTAGAACACTGTAGGAAATAGCTGATTGCTATTGGATGAAAGAATGAAATTTGCTGTACTTGATAACAATCAGGAAGTTGTCCTAATTTTGAATGACTTTAAAAAAGCTGATCTATATTGTAACGATCTGTTAGCCTCATCAACTGTAATTGAACTGCCATCGATAAACTTTACTTGTGAATTCATTTGTCGTTTCCTCCCTTAGATAATAAAAAAAGCCGCTCTTATGAGCGACTAATAAAACAAAATCATAGCCTGTGAGTTATTTAAAGTTTTCAGTGACCAGCCTCTTGAATGATTCTTCATTAAACATTTCAGTGGCATTTGTTGGATGTAAATTATCGGGAATATACCAACCAATATCGGTATCATAAAACAATTCGAACTCTCTTTGATTCACAGAAAGCTTTAGATCGACGATGAAAATAACATTTCAGGTATGCTTATATACCTTGGATTAAAAGACATATTAGCATCCTTATCTACGTTAATCTGCAATCTAGTGAGATTGGAATTATGGCCATTGGCATATTCAGTGATCTCTAAATCATAAGGCTTGACCCACTTTTTTACATTGTTATACAACATAAAAACTTGATGTTCATATCGTTCTTGGACCGATACATCCTCAGCTATCTCGCGCTTGTTTTTACGGCCCTCTAGGAATTCTTTAAACTCATCAGCCATTAGAACCCTCTCCTTTGAAATTAGATGCCAACAAAGAAGAGTATAATACAAATGGAATAATAGGCCAATTATTTACCAAAACCGCCATTTTCCTTGGCAGTCTTAGTGTCATGACATGGTTTGCAAAGTGGCTGCCAATTGTCACGATCCCCGAATAGAACCTTGTCGCCCTTGTGCGGCCTGATGTGATCGTCAACAGTGGCTCGGCAAGTGGCAGGATATTGCCGAGTGTATGACAAGAAGTTGGAACTACTGCAAAGGCGTGGGGTGAAAGTCGAAGGCGAATTAACGAGGTTTGAAATCGTGTATAAGCCTGATGAGAAAATCCCGATAAGCGTTCTAGTCCAGTTTCCGCCCCAATTCAATAGGCTTTATCTGTGTTCCCAAGTCGTTGGACTTGAGCAGATGAAACCGAAACTCCAACACAGAGTGAAGTCATTGATGAGCGGTGAACTGGAACAGAAGCAGATAACGGCATATTACCGCAGGGAAATCGAGAAACAGATGCGGCAACGTCCGACCATGGACTTCGATAGACTTGCGGAAGAGAAGTGGGAGGATGTCATAACGATACCCTGTGCCATACTTGGCGGCGTAGTGAACAAAGTACCAGTGGCAGTTCATGAAGCTGAATGTCGAGCGTTTTGCAAATTTGTTCCAATGTATCAAAGTAGTAAGCCGCATTAACCTTATCGGAGCAAAGGTGGCTAACTGTACTAGAGCTGGAATTTTATTACGTAAAATTCTAATTTGACGAATTAGAATACCAGAGTGGTATGTCGGAGGCGCTCCGCGAGCTATAGCGTTAATACTTACGAGTCTTTCCTAAAATGTGCAGAGTCTTCTCCTAAATATTCAGAAGAAGCTGCAAGAACTTGATCCGATTCCCGATAAGCAGCCGGTAGGCCGGTAACTTGTTGAACTAAAGAGCAGGATTGCTGAATTAAGGAAATCAATGGAATAGAAAACTCTAATAATCCAGAAAAATGGGGTGCAATAAAACAAAAGATGACCCAACAGCCTTCAAAACCTAAGAAAAAGGGATTTTGGGGGTGGATTTTTGGAGATTGATCATAGAGACAATCAGCTTAAAAAGTTGGTTGTCTTTTGTTTTTAATCTTTCGTACAATAGAAGAGAGGCGGTACATATACATATAACGGTTTTTATGTAAAAAGGTTTTGTGTAAATAAACGGAGTTGCTGCATCGTCAATTTGAGCTCAGATCGGCGGAAATGCAATAAAGGAAGTGTGGGATGCTGGTTTGTCCTATAGTTTTGGCGAAAATGGGAAAGTGAGCCGTGTCTACCCGGGCTGGAAAGAGGTCATCCGTGGTGGAAGCCCTCAGATAGCAGCCAATCGAAAAATGAGATGTAATCCAAGCAATAGTTCAAAAGGGTGTTTGGTGATTTCCTGCATCGTCTTTCGAAGTAGTATTTTTTCATTGATAGACATAAA
The DNA here is from genome assembly GCF_056269305.1 of Paenibacillus sp. J22R3. Lineage (NCBI taxonomy): Bacteria > Bacillati > Bacillota > Bacilli > Caryophanales > Paenibacillaceae > Paenibacillus > Paenibacillus sp. J22R3. Next base: position 139,158 of record NZ_JBWDNS010000008.1, read on the forward strand.
AATGATGTGTCCTCCGGCGATGGGGAAAGTTAACTCATTCGAGAATAATCCTGGAGTTATTTATGTCGGAGCACGACCAGCGCGAAATGGATAGTAAGTTTATGGATAGTTTAACGTAAGGGATGATAATATAATAGTAATTAAAATGTCGAATTCTTTTTTCTGATTTCTTTATAGTTAACTAAGTCATCAATCCAGTTAATAATATGAATGACCCATTCTTCTGGCTTTAATTGATTGATAATATCATATAATTTGACTGAAAGGTACATTCCTTGTTTTATGAGGTGTTCTCTAACATTATCTTCACTGACCTTACCCTCATAAGACATTAGTGCTTGCAAACAAATATGTGCAGCTCTATAAAAATTATTGTTCTCATTATTAGAATATTTGGATCCAATTACATCATAAATAATAATCTTAGTAATATACCACCAAATACCTCGAATAATTATCCCGTGGTGCATATAAATATTATTTTTAGGTACCCCAAGTGCGATTTTAATTTCATATTCGTTACCATTTTTTTTGTATACTCCGACACGGCCTTTAGTTAAAGACATACTAGGAAGACTTACAGAAACGACCCAAGTTATATTGATTCTATCAGTTAGTGAGGGTATAAGCCTTGAAGGCATTTCCCAAGTATGAGTGTTAGATAGTTTACTAAGGTATAGATTCAATTTATATCTTGCTTCTTCAATGAATATGGGAATTAATTTGCTGTGATCTAGTGGAATTGATGTTGCTAAAACTTCTTGTAAAGGTTGAGATACTTTTGGCATATTATACTCTAATAGTATGTTTTCTAATATATGCGAGTAATCCAGCAGATCATATGCAAAGCTTGTTTTATCGATTTTTGCTGTGTTTATTACTGTATATTCAAACTGAGGTAAGTAAATTGAGCTAATCATAACTGAACCTCCCAATTGAGATTGCTATCTTGAGTTACACCAACTAGCCCTTTTTTTATTAATGATGGGATTATTCTTCTGAAGTGATGAAGATCATTGCCTGATTCGAGAGAGTACCTAGAAAGTAGTTTCAAACAATCAATCTCTTCATTTTCTAAAAAGACTCTTCTTGACCATAACAAGTCCGATGGCATGAAGTAATCCTTTATTATTACACCAGATAGTGATTGATAGTAGTAACTATGAACACTAAATGTTTGTTCAGGTTCATCATGTGAAGCATATGGTTGAATTAAAGTTCTATAGAATGGATCGGCAGCGCTATTGTATTGAGGGAAATGGGGGATAAGCTCATTATTATTTTCAGAGTGATAGCTAAATTTTAAATTATAACTTAAACCGAATGGTGTATAAGAGGGAGTGTGGCATGTTGTTCTTTCTTGACTAATTGCATAATCTATTAATTCCAATAGCTTAGTTTGAAATGTTAATAAAGAATATTCTCTATGAGAGCGAACTGCAGCCATTTCACCAAGTTCTTTTCTAATTCTAGGGGCTCTTATTAATTTAAGTAGAGAAGATATTATCTTTGGAGAATTAAAACGAATTCCATAATCTGTTGGCCATGTATCAGCGGCAAAACCTACAGTATCAATTACAACATCTTTAAGACCTCCCCAGGCAGTACACACAATAGGAACTCCACAACTCATAGCCTCAACCTGCGAAATACCAAAGTTCTCATCGTGATGTAAAGTTAAGTTGAGTAGTATATCGACTGAATTGTAGATTTCAACCAACTGAGAATGCTCTACCCATTGAATAAAGGACACCTTACTGCCGAGTGAATTAATCAAACCCATAATATTTTTTTCTAGATTTGCAGGCCAAATATTAAATTCTTTAAAGGGCACATTGTCAATTTTTCCGACTAAAAGGAGTTTAGTTTTTAGATTAAAATTATTAAGGAATTTAAATAATTCAATTAATGAATGAACATTCTTCTCAAGGCTGATTCTACCTATGTAGCCAATAACTATTTCATCATTTTCAAATCCCCATTTATGTCGCATTTCTTGCTTGGTCATACTATCATATTTTTGAAATATATTCGTATCGATTCCAAAAGGAATGATGCGAATCTGAGGCTGAAATCCGTTAGATTCAATTAATCTTTCGTATATATTCTTATCTGACTCGCAAGTACACCAAATAATATCAAATCTTGACAAAAATGGAATCGAAGCTCTTAGACCTGATGCTCCTCTAGGCAGATCACCTAAAACATTGTAAATTACGATTCCACCCCAGCTGACTTGCTTTAATAATTTAATTACTCTGAAACCGCTCCCTAAATACACTTTACAATGCAATGCATTATTGAGGAGCCAGTCTTTTAAATGAGAATCTGACCAGTGTACCGAATCAGTAGGTAAATATTCGATTGTATATTTCTTTCTAAGTACAATTTCCAAATTTCTAGAAATGTTTTGTACACTGGTACTCTTTTCAGAAGAATAGTGTTTATCTAGTAAAATTGTATACATGATAAAAAGAACCCTTCTTTCAGTAGGAATATGAGCAACTTGAAATCAAATATTAGTTCCTAGAATTGGTTCGTTCCCATTAATACCTTTAGGTCCATTTGTTAAAAGGGCGAGTGAAGAACTATTTAAATAAATATTGGCAGTGTCCAGTAATTGCTTTGAGGAAATTTTATTTAAATCAAGAGGAAGTTGCACTAAATAATTAAGACCTAAATCGTATCGCACACATAAATCTAAATAATAAGCTATAGTACTATTGTTCTCGAATTGAATATGCATATTTCCAATAACAAAAGTTTTTAAAGTCTCAAGTTCTTCATACGGAATTAGCTGCTCTTTTAATTTCTCAATTTCTATATTTATGATTGCAATTGCTTTTTCGGTATTATGATGTCCGACACCTACATTTAATATCCAAGGTGATTGATAGCCCGTGGCATCATAGTAAACATGCTGATAATATGACAGACCGAACTTTTCACGCATCACTCTCCATAATCGTCCGCCTAAATTATAATTTTTTTTGCCTAGAATGTAAGAGAGCAGATCAAGATTCATGAAATCAGAATCGTTTCTTTTTACTCCTGCCCATATATATTTAATATCGGTCAAATTAGAAGCTTGAAACTGATGTTCATAACTGCTTTTCACGGGACTAGCCAATGGAATATTCGGTGGGGTTTTTATTCCATTCCAGTTCATAAAGTTTGAGTTAATAAGTTTAATAGTACTGATAGGTTCTATATCACCAACAACAGTAAATATACATCTATTCGGAAGTAAATCTTTAAAAAAGGTGTTTACATCATTAGAAGTAATGTTATTGAGTGATCTAGTGGAACCTTCAATGTTTCTATTGAGAATATGATCCTGGGGATAAAGTTTTGATATGTGGGGCTTAGTACTATACTTTTTTTCAGCTTTTATCCAATGAAACGTATTATCATCAACATTTGGATTGTTAATGATTTCTGCTAGAAGTTGAATACTTTTAGAAATATCTTCTTTTGTGCAAGTTAAGTTTACCGTTACCAACTCCATATCGCATGTTATGTCAATTTCAATACCATCACAATTAGAAAGTTGTACTTTGGCAGTAGCTATCCTACTCGAAAGAAACGATAGACCTTCTTTCCCAGGAGGGTCAAGTATGGCACCGGCTACAAGTGAAAATCTAACCGAAATTGTTTTACTTAAATAGTTCCTATAAATAATCAATTGCATTCCATTGTCCAAAATAACCAATTGTAGATTTTTTGGATTAATTAAGTCAGGTATATGAACTGGTTTATTAGGTGATCTATGTATTTCAAGGTATTTTGATATGGGTTGAGCTTTACCTATTTTGTTTTCATCTATTGCTGGAGTATATTGGTCAGTTGCATATGAATTTCCGTTCTGGCTTGATATAGATTCGTCTGGTAAGAGAGTGACAATTGATCGGTTCTCGGGAATAAGATATTCTTGAGCAATTCTCATAATATCTTCAGTAGAAATTCCACTAATTATATCCAGGTATTCTTTGAAAGTTCTTGGATAGCCTGAACTAATAATATTTTTAGCAATGTTGATAGATTGAGTAAGGACAGAATCTTCTGCAAACTCAATTTGCTTTTTTACTAGTTCTTTAGAATAAACTAGCTTCGTATAATCAATGAGTTTAATCTTTATTTGCTCTATGTGCTTTAAAATAATATTTTCTGCTGAATAAGAATTGATTTTCGGATCAAATGCACCAGTAACTACAAATAAACTATTACTCTTTGTATGGAGAACTGAGCTTTGTACAAATCTTAACTCTCTATTATGTTTCTCAACTAATTCAAAAAAGAGGCTGGACGTTGCTCCTATTGTACTACGTCCTCTTATAAATGAAGGTGCCCCACTGAGAAGTGTTTTTAATAAATCAAACGCAAATATATCAGGATGGCCATCGCCTGGAATTTTCCAAGCAATAGCGTGATATGCAATTCTAGAAGGAACTTTAATTAAAGAGCGTCTTTCACTAACTTGAATTGGTTCATTGATTCGTTCGACTTGGAGAGGTAGTGGAGGAGCTGGAATGACTTCAAAGTTTTTCACTATCTGTCGTATTACCCTCTCTAAATTAAAATCACCAATAACAACTATTGAAGCATTATCAGGGCGGTAATATTTTTTATAATGGTGTTGCAGTGTAAAAGTGTTAATAGAATTAATATCTGCAACTGAACCGATTGTTAAATTTCTGTACTGTGATTCACGAAAAGCTGTTGACCATAATTCTTCATACAATCTAGATTTTGGGCTATTCATAGCTGCTGCACGTTCAGCTAAAATTACTTGGCGCTCAAGTAAAACTTGGTTATCACTAAAATGTAAATTCTGCATACGATCTGCTTCAATTTTCATTGCAAGTTCAATTTCTCTCGAGGGGAGTAGAGTGTAATAGTACGTATAGTCAAGAGAAGTTAAAGCATCTTGTTGTCCACCAAGATTCCATATACATTCTTGGATAGCTCCTGCAGGGAGTGTTTTGGTACCTTTATACATCATATGTTCTAAAAAATGTGAAATTCCGGAAGAACCTAGTGTTTCTAACCCACTTCCGACTCCGTAACATATTAGGAAACATGCAATTGGTGTTCTATGAGTTTCCGAAATATACACTTTTAAACCATTACTAAGAGAAAACGAACGAAAAGAATCCAATAATTCTCGCTCCCTTTTTTGCATTTCCTTATCATCAAATGATGGGATGAAGGATCATATTGTATGAAATAATAAGAATTTACAATCATTGTAGTATGATAGTCAAGTAGGAATATCTCATCTTTAGTAAAATTTAATAAAAAAAGGAAGTATACTTAATTGTTGACACTATATTTCCAATTGCTTACAATGGTTTTGCGGGAAGGGGTGCGAAAAAGGAGGTGAGGCTTAAATGACGAAAATTCTGGCTCTGCAAATGTTGGAAGAGAGAGAAGACCTTGGAACGGATTTTGTTCAAAGTTGTTCATCATGCAATACCAATAGCTGCAATACTGTCTAGATGAATAATTTCTTTTTTTGAAAGCGCTTTACGTACCCTCCCCCCTTCCGATTATTTTATGAAATACTAATATTTTCACTAGTAGCTTTCTTTATACATAAGGAGGGATATTTTTCATGGACAGGAAGTATCACTTACAATATACCTTTGTAAACAAGGAATGGTATGAATCATTTGATTCGTACAGACCTACGAATGAAATGTTTGAAATTGTACAATCTACCCTCCCAGAAGGATGGAAAATACTGAGGAGGGGGATGTGGTTCCAAGTGCTACCGCCTGAGTTTGACTTAGTTGTACAGGGGTGGAAGATTCATATTTCAGCAAGGCCAGACAACTGTGTAAGCATTCTCTCGCGTGTATCAAAAATATGTTTCCGAGAGTCTGTCCCTTATAAATTTACCCTGGATCGACAAATGGTGACGAGAATGACATCAAAAGGATGGGGGAGGGAATCCGGAGGTAAAATAATTACTATCTATCCTAAAAATGATCAACATTTTCAAGAATTAGTAACCCAATTAGGGGAGGAACTCAAAGACTTTGTTGGACCGCACATTCTTTCCGACAAAAGGTTCCCTGGTTCGAGTGTAGTTCATTATCGCTATGGTGGCATTTCTGGAGAATCGGTGCTAACTGTTAAAGGTACCAGGCAATATGTTTTGAATACTCCAGATAATAGGCAGATTCTTGATGAACGGTTACCCTTTTGGAATCCTCCGTATTGGGTGACAGATCCTTTTCCAGACGAACCAGAAGAAAACGATCTTTCATTGTTATTGAACCAGGGAAGGTATGAAGTACATACATCATTAAATTACTCACTTAACGGTGGTGTTTATTTTGCTACAGATCTTGATACAGGGGCTTCGGTGGTAATAAAAGAGGCTCGTCCTCATACAGGTATCGATGAGTATGGTCAAGATGCGACTGATAGGCTTAAGAAAGAGTATCGAATACTTACCAAACTAGCAAATACAGGAGTAACACCTAAACCAATTGATCTCTTTTGGGAATGGGAACACTTATTTTTAGTAGAAGAATTCTGTCCTGGTACTACTCTCGGGCAGTTTGCAATAAAAGAAAGTCCATTTATTAAAAATAGTAGTTCGTTAGATGAAAGAGAAGGATTTCTAAAATCCGTAGTAAAAATATGGGCTAACCTAGCTGCTGCAATCAAAGAGATTCACAAAAGAAATATAATCCTTGGCGATATTTCTTTACTTAATATAATTTTAACTAACATAGAATTTGGAACGGTAAAGCTTATAGATTTTGAAGCAGCTTGGGAGATAGATGTTGATAAACCATTGAGTAATTTCGGTACTCCAGGCTTTACACCGACAACTCGTGAATTTGATTTTAAAGATGATATATATTCGCTAGGTGCAGTCTTCATTGGTATGATTGGACCATCAAATGTTAACTTATCGCAACTAGACAAATCAGTAACTCAAGATTTGGTTGAAATTGGTGGACAAGACTTGGGCATTCCAGAGGAATTGCGAAAGCTAATTTTAAGCTGCAATAGGGAGAAGCCTGAGGAAAGACCAGATATTTCATATATAATTGAGGAATTAAGCAAAAGTTATAATTTGGAAATGACAACAAGTTTTGCAAATTCACATGAGACAATAGAATTGTCTGATGCTATAGATGCTTGTATCACCTATATTTATGATGTGGCAGATTATAATCAAAAATTTAGATTATTTCCGGCGGATCCTCTTGTTTTTGTAACTAACCCAAATAGCATTGCACACGGTGCAGCAGGTGTGGCTTATGCGTTATCTAAATTAGTGTCAGAAGTACCTAAAGAGATTATCAATTGGATTCTGTCCAAGCCAATTGATAATAGCACATACCCGCCAGGCCTTTATATTGGATCATCTGGTGTCGCTTGGAGCCTATGGGAAGCAGGATACAAAGAAGAGTCTCTGAAAATTATGCGGGAAAGTCATAGTCATACCTTACTATTCAAAACTGCTGATATTTATTATGGGGCTGCAGGATATGGATTAACATGTCTCTTTTTTTATTTGCAAACCGGTGAACAGGAGTGGTTGGATAAAGCTGTTCAAATTGGTGATAGATTAGTAAACACAAAAATTACTGATAGAGAAGTTAGCTATTGGAGAGACGCTGAAGGTCGAACACAGCTCGGCTATGCATTAGGTTCCTCTGGTGTTGGTTTATTTTTGTTATACCTCAATTTAGTTACGGGTATTGAAAAAGTATTGGTTGTTGCAAAAGAAGCTTTAGAACATGATTTGTCGCATTTAATCAAATTGCCAAATGTTGCAATGAGTATGCCGCGTGGTCCTATTGGTACACAGGGGATGAAAGTATTATCACACTATTGGATAGAAGGGAGTGCAGGTGTAGGCACTTCACTTGTACGCTTTTGGAAAGTAACTAATGACAAGCGATACTTAGATATTCTTAAAGAGTTATCCCTTGATAGTTTTAGGAAATACACCTCGACGCCGGGGCTATTCAGAGGCCTATCAGGACTTGGGAACTTTCTACTAGATATGTATAAACATACACAAGATAAAACTTACCTAGACCAAGCAAATCGAGTTGGAAACAGTGTAGCGCGTTTTGGTATTAAGCGCGATAATGGATTAGTATTCCCAGGAGAGCAAGCTCTTCGTTTGTCGACGGATTTCGGAACTGGCTCTGCAGGGATAGCATTATTTCTGCATCGATTAATTAAGGCAGAACAAGAACAAGGATCTGAAAACTTTAATTTCACATTAGATAGTCTTATTTTTGAAAAATCAATTAGTGTATAAGCTTCAAGGAAAGGTACAGTAATTTAACTCGGTTAATACCGGGTCATAGTATTGTACCTATTTTATTATTAATAAAACCGGAGTGAATTTATTATGAAGGTGTCCGTAATAATACCGACTTATAATAGATCTGACTTGTTAAAGCGAACTTTACTTTGCTTAAAAAATCAGAACATATCATCGTCTGAGTTTGAGGTTATCATCTGTGATGACGGATCAAGTGATGATTCAAAGGCAATCACCTGTTCGTTTGAGAGTCAATTAGATATAAGATATTGTTACCAATCTGATAAAGGTTTTAAGGCCGGAAGTGCTCGGAATATGGGAATACTATTAGCTAAAAATGATATTTGTGTTTTTTTAGATACAGGTATCATAGTTGGTACCGAATTAATATCAAATATAATAAATTTTCACAATGAGAATAATACAACAGTTTGTATAGGCAATGTTCATGGGATGAATCAAAAAAATCCAAATCATCCTGTGGCTCGTTATTTAGAGCAGATCGCGGGTTCAGAAACACCTGAAAAATGCATGGGAACTAAGTTATTAGCTGCGTATCCGGACTCAAGATTATCTCGATTCGAATTCTATAACAATAATCTATGTCTTTCTCCAGCACCTTGGGCATACTTTTGGACATGTTTGGTCTCTGTTGAGAGAAAAATATTATTAGAAGTTGGCTTATTTGATGAGTCATTTGTAGGGTGGGGGCATGAAGATGTTGAACTCGGATATCGATTGTGGAAATCTCGTGTTAAGTTTCGATCGGATAGAAGAATTCGAGCACTTCATTTGCCGCATGAGCAATTCGAACCAATAAAATTAACAAATAAGTCAAATCTAGTAAAGTTCTATAAAAAGCATCAGGCATTTTCAATTGAAGTAATGCTTATGTGTAACCACTTGCCATATGATTTTGAAGATATTATAAAAGAGATAACTGATGGTGCTAGAGCTATCCCTGAAGATTACAATTTTGGAGGTTTATATTCCAACTTTCTAACAAACTTCCCTAGGCCATTTATGGTTACTGGTTGTATGTCTAGTTCGTTTGCAAATAAAATTGAAGCAGAAACACTATTAACTGTTAAGCAAGAACTTGTTGAAGAACTGAGCGTCTTTCCCAATGAACAGCAACGAGTAGCGTTGAGATTAGGTTTATTGAATTTTTGTGATGATAAATATTACGGTACAGTCCTTATAACGGACATATGGAAGGTTCTTCTTACTGAAATCCTGGAATCTCTACTTAAAGAGATGCTGCGTATTGCAAAAATAGTATTGGTAATTGATAGCCAAGATATAGAATTTGATTCTAGCAACAATAATAAGTTAACAATCGAGAAGTTTTACAACTTGCAAGAAATCACTAATGTTAACAATTTGAAAATCTATAGTTTGCAGCTTAAAGAATAGAGATTCCTATTTATAAGGAGGCCCCTCGTGAAAGTCAGTGTAGTAATAATTTCGAACGGTCAAGCCCACCTATTAAAACGGACTCTACTTTGTTTATCGAGACAAACAAAGTTAAATGATCATTTATTTGAGGTAATAATAATCGCTGGCAGGCAACATTCCAATTTGGATGACACTCTATCTACTTTTAATCAGGAATTAATAATTCGATACTCAATTATTAGTAACTCTCAAACTGCAAGTATGAAAAACAAAGGGATAGAGTTATGTCGCCACGAAATATGCCTATTTATTGAAGAGGGAATTATTGTACCAGTCACTTTAATTGAGGATGTAATTAAGCGTCACAAGTCAAGTAACAATAAGGTCTTTGTAGGATTCTTATATGGTTTGTACCAACCAGAAAACCATCCATTTACAAACATTATTAATAATAGCTTTTATAATGAAAATCCTGAAATAGTGTTTAATCACCCTTTGCTGATGGCATATGGTGATAATAGACTTTCACAATTTAGAATTGTAAGTAAAGATTTACCGGATAGAGAATCATTGAAATGGATGTTGGTAAATTCATCATTATTATCAATTGAAGTTAAACTTTTTAATGAAATTGGATTTTTTGATGAGAACTTTCAAGGTAATGGATTAGAAGATTCTGAGCTCGGATATAGGATATTAAATTATGGAGTTGAAATTGAGATAGAAACACGGCAGGATATTCGTGGATTAGTCCTGATGAACTCTCAAAAGGAGAAAAGAATTCCCTATAAGGATCGTACTTGGTTTGTTGAGAAACATAGGACAATGTTAGTGGAATTGTTCTGCCTTCCAACACAACATTATGTAATTTCCTTGTACAAACATTTCTATAATGAGTTTCCAAAAATATCTATCGACTATGATTGTTTTATAAATGTTTTTCCTGAGTTATTAAGTGGGAAAAATATGATAGTAGGATGTACGTCACGTGACCTTTTTAGAAGATACCAATCAATAGATATCATGTCTTTAGTTAGTGGCGAGGAGACCCCCTCTGTAAGTCATAGAGTTGGATTTTATTCTAACGCTAAAAATTTTGAATACGATTTTTTGATTGTTACGGATTTATGGAAATTAGTACCGATAAGCTTACTTCCAATTTTCTTTGAAGAAATGTTAAGAATTTCAAAGAAAGTATATTTAACTGATACCAGGTCAGTTAAAATTCGGGATACTTTATTACCCACTATACCAGAAAATTATTACTTGGACAGGTTTCAACTATTTGTAAAGAAATCAAATCAAATAAGTACGTTCTACGAATTACATAAAAATTAATGTAGTGAGGTGGTGAGAATTGTGAGCAATTATCAAGATCACTCACAGTCAGGTAGTTTCTATATATTCATTAAATTAGCTAAATGGGTACGTAGCTATTGGATACGATACTGTATTTTAGCTATGATAACAGTTTTATCTGCATTGATTCCTGTTGGTAATGCAGAAGCATTACGTCGATTATTTAATGCAGTTTATGAAAAATCTTTAACTCAACTTTGGTCGTCTACGTACTTTTATATTTTTGTATTTTTAGTAAGTCTTTTACTTGAAATCGGGAGAGGTTGGTTTTCGCAGAGTTTGTCAAATAAATCAACTTTAGATCTCCAGTTGCAGGTTTTGAGACGCTTATTTACATTAAATCTACTAGATTTTAATAAATGGCACACAGGCGATAAAATTCAGAGAATTAATCAATCAGCTGTTTCTTCTCAAGAAGGTGTTAATAAACAGATACCAAAACTAATTGAGCGAATATGTTCCATTGTATTTTTGCTTGCTTATCTAACAATAATTTCATGGGAATTGTTAGTTGGTTCTTTAGTAATAGCAATCATTATCCCACTTTTAAGTAATTTATTAGCGAAACCAATTCGAAATTGGCAATCCAAGACAAATATATCTCAAGCACTTCAAGATATACAGCTGCAAGATCAAATGCAGGCACCTGAAGTTATACGCGTATTTAATCTTGGCGAGAGATTTATTAAAAAGTGGAGGTCTCAAGTTAAATTAACTCATAAAGGTAGAACGATAATTCAATTGTTACAAAATTCGTCAGATCTGATAGTTTATATTGGATACTACATTGGAGTCGTTTATATATTTGGAGCGGGGGCTTGGCTAATTAGTCAAGGGAAAATAGAAATTGGAGTAGTAGCTGCATTTCTAATAACCTTCGAACAGTTACTATATCCTATTTTTTATTTGATAAATACATGGACTTCTGTTCAGGACTCACTTGCACACGCAGGACGTGTATTTGACATGGTAGATCCCACTGTGAAAAAAGTGGATTTTGAAGAAATGGGATATCTCCCGTCAAATGGCGATCTAGTATTTGATAATGTTTCATTTAAATATAGTCAGGAACAAAAAGTGTTGAATAATTTATCAGTTGTAGTTAAAGCTGGGTGCACTACAGCACTTGTGGGAGCCAGTGGTGGTGGAAAAAGTACCATACTTAAACTAGCTCTAGGATTATACACACCACAAGAAGGGAAGATCCGATTTGGGGAAACAATTCTTGAAACGAATAATTTAGGTAGTTGGAGGAAGAATGTGGCTTACGTTCCACAAAATACTGCACTTTTAGATTCCTCTGTTTTCGATAATATTCGAGTAGGTCGATTAGAAGCAACTCTTGATGAAGTAGTTGTAGCTGCTAAATTAGCATCCGCTCATGATTTTATTGAATTGCTTCCGGATAAATACGATACTCAAATTGGCGAAGGGGGATATCGACTATCTGGAGGTGAACGACAAAGACTGTCACTTGCACGTGCATTTCTACGCAATCCAAAGGTGTTGTTTCTAGATGAACCAACAGCTTCACTCGACAACTTAAATGAACGAGCAATGCAGGATACACTTAAAAAATTAATGAAAGATAGAACAGTATTAATAGTTGCGCACCGTTTATCAACGATTCGGGACGCAGATATAATTATTGTAATTGAAGAAGATGGGATTGTAGAGTCTGGGACGCATGAACAGTTAGTAAAGCTTAACGGAAGGTACTCTCAATTAGTCAGTATTGATACAGAGGAGAAAATCAGAATGGAGAAAAAGGATGAACAATAGTAGTTATACTCAACCAGAATTAATTCAAGTTATTCGCTTTCTTTGGGATCGGATGGGTTCAAGAAGAACAATTTTTACTATTGGAATGATAATTAATTTATCTCAAGCTGTATCAATGATGCTAGATCCACTATTCGTAAGTACAATAATAAATAAACTCGAGACTGGTGAATACAAGGCTATTCCTACATTACTAGTTGTATTTATTATAATATTTTTTATTCTAGCAATCCTAACCCTTATAAGCGAGTACATTAAGCTTACAACAATATTTGAATTAAATACTAACATCATGACAGAGCTTGTAGATGTTACACATAATTTACCTTTAGAGAATGTTCAGACAATACATTCTTCGGACATTGTTCAACGAATTACAGTAGATACCCCTAAGACAACATCGAGTATCTCATTATTATTAGGGAATTTGGTTGACCAAGTAGTGATGTTAGTACTTGCAGCAGTATATCTCCTATGGGTAAATTGGAAAATTGCATTGTGTATTTTAGCCGTTTCGCCATTAATGTTATTATCGAGTTACTTACTTCGCAAAAAATTAAATACAATTGGATGGAGAATATCAAATCAGGAATCAATACTACGAAAGATACAGCAAGATTCATTGCAAAGTATGGATATGATTCGTGCTTTTGGAGTTTATCATTGGATACTAAGTCGTTTCGAAATTGAGAGGAAAAAGCTAAACGCTCTTTATACAACACGAATGTGGTTGTACCAATTAATCTCATTATTTACGACAACGCTTTCAAACTTAATGATAATTGGGACTATATTGGTAATTGGATACATGTATATTAATAAGTCACTTGCTCTTGGGTCCATGGTTATTTACTTCACACTTATATGGAGAGTAAACAGTCCACTCCAAAATATTGGAGGAATCTGGGGTCAAATTCATGAATCATTAGGCTCATCCTCTAGGATTTTTTCAATATTACATGCTAATAAAGAACCAAAATCATCTGATGTAACTTCATCAAATACAGATGATTTTGAGATCGCACTAAGTAAAGTTAACTTTACTTATGAAAACAAATTAGATATTGATAATAGTGCAAGTCTAAATGATGTAAGTCTACAAATACGAAAGGGTGCTTTTATTGCAGTTACAGGGCCAAGTGGCTCAGGAAAGTCTACACTTGGAAAGATATTATCGGGGTTGTTGTTTCCAAAAGAGGGAAGCGTTTTGATAAGAGGATTTAACCCACTTGACGATGCTAAAAGCGCAAGAAATTTGGTGACATATGTCCCACAAAGCCCTACATTGTTTACGGGTACTATTAGAGAAAACTTAAAGCTTGGAGATAATAATATTAATGATAATTCAATGATCAAAGCAGCCCGTTTGGCTCAGATACATGATTTCATTGAACAATTAGAAGATGGATATGATACGTCTATTCAAGAACAAGGTAATTCTCTATCTGGAGGGCAGAGACAAAGGCTAGCAATAGCTCGTGCGCTATTAATTAACCGTCCAATTTGGATCTTTGACGAGGCTACATCTGCTCTAGACACTGATACTGAACATGCTGTAATGAAAGCCATTCTTGATGAAGCTAAAGAACTTGAAAGAACGGTGATTGTAATTGCACATCGAATCAAATCAATTAAAAATGCAGATACTATTATTGTGATGGAAAATGGATGTATCATTCAGCAGGGTAACCATTTTGAATTACTAGAAGAAAATAAATCACTATATCATCAACTGTGGGGGTATTTGCCCGGTGCATAAAAAACTGAATATATATTGAGGTGAGATTTATGAATATTGTTTTTTTTATAGAGAAAGTCTCTGGAAGAGGAGGAATGGAAACATCGATTACATTAATTTACAAGGAACTATCGAAAAAAAATAAAGTAAATATTATTCTAATTGAGGAATCTGATGATTCGTATTGGGAAAGAAGTTTAAACACAATAAATATGAATCAAAAATTCTTTTTTCATTTGATTCCGAATTATGTTAATACTTTTTCGAAAGAATTACTCAAGTTGGAACCTGTAGATTTTATTATCACGCTAGGAACAGCAGCAACAAAAATTGCAAAATTAGCTACCATACAATTATCATCAAAAGCATTTGTTGTAAGTTGGCTTCATTTAAATCTACAAACCTACCAAGGATCTTTGAAGTATCTAACTTTTGCTGATGGCCATTTGTCTTTAAGTGAAGGGGGAAAAAAAGATGTAGAATTATACTCTGAGGGGAAAATTGTAATAAATATACATAATCCAGTTGACCTTACACACTCACAAAAGGTATTACGATCTAAAACTCCGAAATTTCTTTTTTTAGGTAGGTTGGAAAAAATAAAAAGAATCGATAATATTCTCTTGGCTTTTTCAAAACTAAATAACTATAATTTTGAATTGCATATATTTGGTGATGGTAATGAATTTAGAATATTAAAAGAGCTTTCCTTACAATTAGGTATTGAAAATAATATCACTTGGCATGGTTGGAAGATAAATCCTTGGGATTTTGTTCAAGAGTGTACAGCATTGATACTATCGTCTGAATCTGAGTCTTTCGGATTAGTCCTTATTGAAGCATTATCACGGGGAATACCAGTAATATCAAGTGATTGCCTTCATGGTCCGCGTGAAATAGTAAATGAGTTAAATGGCTGGTTATACAATCGAGATAACCTAAATGAACTCAGCTATTTATTGAAACGAATTATTCATGATGAAATTGCTCTGCCATCGCCTGAAATGTGTATGCAATCTGTTGCGAAATATTCAATTGAAAATATTTCAACAATTTTCGAAAGTGCTTTATATGACATAGCAAAACAGTACCAGAACAGATTATGACGTTGTCATAATTAATTATATAGAAAGAGAGAATAATTAAAAATTAACAATGAAAGGGAAGGTTGTAAGTATGTCTGAGAAAAATCAAATTGATATCGAATTTATGAGAAATGTATATAATAAAAAAAGTGTTGTTGATACTTACACAGAGGTTGTAGAAACGGTGGGATTATGGAATTCTGAAGAAATTATGGCATTAAAATATTTCAATTTTAATGATAAAATTATTGATCTTGCATGTGGTGCAGGTAGAAGTACTTTTGGCTTATATCATAAAGGGTATACATCAATAGAAGGGATAGATCTTTCAGATAGATTAATTGAAAATGGACAGAAATACGCTCAAGAATTAAATGTAGATATTAAATTTAATCAAGGGGATATGCTTGATTTGAAATACCCTAATGATTCATTTGATGGTGCGTTTATCTCTAACTGTGGCATTATGCTTATTCCAGGTAAATTTAATCGAATTTCTGCGTTGAAGGAAATTTACCGTGTTTTAAAACCTAATAGCTATTTAATTTTTGTCACTCCAGAAGATCGTGATATTGTTGGAAAGGATTGGTGGGATGAACAAGGGAGGTTGTGGGATGAAGGTCAACGGGATAATAGGTTAATTGATTTCGGTGATAGAATATTTTATGAAGGTAATACACTTACATTCGGTCATTTCCCAAGTAATGAAGAAATAGCTAAATGTATAACTGAAGCGAAGTTTACATTCTGTGAATCTATTCAAAGACTTGAAATATGCAATGAACCAATAATTTGTAGTATGGATCTTCTAAGATTCTGGGTTGTTCAAAAAAAATAATGTAGTTGTATTGCAAGACCAGGCGTTGGGATTATTAAATTTTTGCAGTATATCGCCGATTCATTGTATTTTCACTTTCTACATTTGTTACGCTCTATGTATTCTTGAGCGTACCACCCTATAATCGAAAAGCGAATAGCATTAATCTTTCTCTACGGGAAGCCAATTAAGTTTGAAAAAAGCATAACGCCGGGCTGGTGCACTTAAATCGCAGGTTCAAGGAAATTCCAATCTGTAATATGATAAGTTTAGGCTGATCTTAAAGGAGATGTGGAAAATGAACTCAGCGATTTGGGTGAATTTCGATAAGCCAACTCGATATGTAAAAGTTCATCGATCTGGTTGTACTTGGGAGAAATCCAAGGAAGCGACAACCTATAAAGGCATCCGGGAGGATCGCCGGGATGGAGGATGGTTTGATTTTCCTGATATCAATGCTGCGGTCGAATTCCATACGTCTATTGAACGTGGAAACTACACACTATGGTTTTGCCAGCACTGCTGCAAGGACGTGATCAATTCTTCCATTGTTCCCGAAACAACAGTTAGATAGTTCCCGAAACTGCCATTGTGAGCAAGTAGATTGTCGAACGTTGGTTAACGAGGTACCAAAAAAACCTCAACGAAACCGCGGAAAACGTAGGAATAACTTTAAAGCCGATTTTTTTAGTATGAGTTTGCAGCGCGGATTCTCCCCAAGAGGTCCGCCGCCACTATTCAACTAAAGGGCAGAATATTGAGTAAACGAAGGAGATTTGCTTTTAATAGCACATAATCTAAGATAAAACAATCGATCAAAATACAGCTGCCGGCATTCGGCAGCTGTATTTTGAAAAGTCACTGGAATAAAGCTGCCGGATTAACCGGCAGCTTTATTGTCGAGTGACAAGAACATATACGCTTAAGAAGCCGCTAACTACGGCTTTTTTCTTTTTAACGATATATGTTCTTGTCAAAAGCCAGTGACAAGAACATATATCGTTAGCCGACATGGACAAGAACATGTATTGTTAACCGCGAAAAATGCTTCTCAATGAGATGGTCCTTTGAAGTGTGTAATGATATGAACCTCATAGTCGCGTGGAACAAAGTTCATCCCTTCGTCACACATCTAATTTCGGAGTAGAGTCGGTCTTTCTAACGGAACGGGTCCGTTTAGCCAGTTTTTCAGATTATTAATGATTGCTTGACCATGATTGAGATAAAAGAGGCTTTATTCTCTTCTCTCCTCACAAATTCAACCAAAAATATGATTCATATATTAGAAGCTATTTATCATAACAATTTTTACATTATACATAAATAATCCCAATAACTATAATTAGAATTTAATTGGACAAAATCCAATTTGGTAAGTAATAAATTCTTATAAGGAGGTATAACTTCATATTTCGAAGTACATTTATTATTGTTTTTTAAGTGAGAGAGTGTATGTAACTGTTTAGAAAAATACAAAGGAGACTTTACAAAATGACAACTCTAGAGAAGATCCGTAGTTATATAATGGGGGGGAATGTTTTGATGCATATTGTCCAAAAAAAGGGATTAAAATCAATTATCACATTAATTTTGATGACAGTCATTTGTATTACATTTTTATCAAGCAGCGGAGCCATGGCAGATGGTATGGAAACATTAGCGATTACATCACCACCGGACATATCAGTGGATTACAACACAACTCCTACAAATCAAACACCGCTTACAATTAATATATCTGCATCTTCCAATGCACAAGATGGCGATATAGTAGACACTATTGGCCTAGCGCTAGGTGTTTACACTACATCCACATTTCCTTCAAGTGCCATGATTACAGCTACTAATAATGGTGGCAACGATGGCTATGCAACATTCACAATTAATCAAAATGGTACTTACACAGCCTTTGCATCTGATGTTAAATCTTCCGTATATGTCTTTACGGTCACCAACATTGATGTAATACCTCCTACCACACCAACCAATCTTTTAAGCCCCAATACAACCAATAATACCGTTGACTTAAGCTGGTCATCGGCATCTGATGCCACTTCAGGGTTAGCAGGATACGATATCTATCGTGGTTCAACATTAATTGGTTCTACGAATCAAAATAACACAAACTATACTGTAGTTAACTTAACGTCAAATTCACCATACATCTTTTCAATAAAATCTAAAGACAAAGCAGGGAATATGTCCTCTAGCAGTAACGCTATTAATGTTACAACAAGACAGGATATCATTCCAGTATTAGAAACAGGCGATACAGTTGATTCAGCATATAGCACAAGTTTGGAACAATCATACTCATCTTTAATCAATTCAGCATCTGACGTGGATTTTTATAAATTTACGGCACCAACTAGTGGAGTCGATAAGCTTTCGTTAGGAGTGCCTGTAGATAGAAATTACGATGTATATATTTATGACGCTTCAATGGATATTATAGCTGCCGGCCTACATAAATCGGGGTTAAATGAAAGTGTGTTGGTCCAGTTAAGTGCAGGCAATACCTATTATATTAAGGTTTCAGGTGCTAGTGGTGATAACTCTTCTACGCCTTATTTATTAACATTATCCCAAACTGTTCTTAAATACCAAACGAACTATCAATATGATTCCAATGGTAACTTGAAGAATAAAATTACAACAGTTATCAGCTAGAAAGATAATTGATACTAGAAATCGGGAGGTAATTCAGTGCATCAGTCACTTAAAAAATACTTCAACATCCTTCTTGCGATATGTTTGTTACTTACACTGTTTCCAATTTACTCGGAGCAATTTGCAAGTGCTACAAAAGCAATATCTGATTCAGATCCATATATTATTAAATTTAAGGATAAGAAAAAAGGGGAGCAGTTTTTAAAAAGCAAAAAGAAATCCATAAACAAAAATCTTAAACATCTGCAAATGCTAGAAACAACGCTATCACTAGCTGAGGTAGACAGTTTTCGAAAAGATAAAAACGTAGTCTTTATTGAACAGGATTATCCAATAACTATGTCAGCAGATTCCATTAATTCTGACTTAACACAGATCCGTGTTGAGGAAGCCCAAAAAAAGGGTTTGTCAGGTGCTGGTGTGAAGGTAGCCATTATGGACACCGGAATTAGTGCTCAAAATCCAGATTTATGGGTGCTCGGAGGAGCTTCTTTTGTTCCCACGGAAACATCTTATGTGGATACGAATGGACATGGCACAATGGTCGCAGGTATTTTAGCTGCGATAAGAAACAATGTTGGTATTCTTGGTGTGGCTCCAAGTGTTGATCTCTATTCATTGAAAGTGTTAGATGAAGACGGTAGTGGTTCTTATAGTCAAGTCATAGAAGCTTTGGAATGGGCAATTGATCACCAAATCGATATTATCTCAATGTCATTTGGCGGAAATGAACTTTCTCTTGCTTTGCAGGAGGCTATTCAGTCGGCACATGACAACGGAATATTATTAATCGCTGCAACTGGAAACGATGGCAGTAACGTGGTGAAATATCCAGCTAAATTCCCATCTGTAATTGCAGTTGGCGCAGTAGATGAACAAAATCAGTTAGCTAGTTTCTCCAATACAGGTAGTGAGGTGGATTTAGTAGCACCTGGGGTAAATATACCTTGTCTGACACTTACTGAAGGTGTAAAGTTCGCAAGCGGTACATCATTATCTGCACCCCATGTAGCAGGTGTAGCTGCACTGGTTAAACAACTTCATCCGGATTATACGAACGATGAAATTCGTCAAGTACTGATTCAGTCAGCTCAAACATTTGGTAGTGCTGATCAGTTCGGATACGGATTGCTGGATGCGTCAGCAGCTGTGAATTCAAAACCTATATCTGGGAGAATAACAAATCAAATAGTTCATTCTGAACAGTCATTAAAACAAATAGATGAGCTAATAAACACATATGGTGTGACTGAGCAATTTATTGAAGATCAGTTAAACGTAGGTTATACCTTGAAAAGTGTGGCAGATGCACTTCAATACCAGAAAGATCACGGTGTTAGTTTTAAGGAAGCAATAGCATATGTTTCTCCTGCAATTATTAATAATTCAGCATCAGCAAAAAGCGAGATTACAAGTGATTATGGCAATGAGGCAATTGATACTACACCGAATAAAGCTTACGTGACAGCCCAGGTTGTCGATACAGAAGCGTTAAACAATATTACGATCAGACCAAATCATTCATTATTTTCAGTCGAGACAGATAATGAGAGTATTTCTACACTGTCTGGCGATCTATCTTTGTCCTACACGGACTTTACATTGCCGGGGCGTGGAGGAATGTCATTCTCTTTGATTCGCAGTTATAGCAGTGGTGAATCACAGTTCAACGAACCAGACACAAGTAATCCTAACCTGATGCCTTACAATGAGAAAATGTTTCCAATTGGTAAAGGCTGGAGCTGGAATATACCATCTATTGAAATTAAGAATGGCTCGAAATATCTCCATCTTGGAAACGAGGGTACTTATCTAATTAATGGGAGTACGTTAAGCGGTCATCCGTGGAGCGATCTTACCTTTTTACCAGATACCAGTGTCACAGTGAATGGTAGTACCTCCTCATATGTATTAAAAACACTAGATGGAGTAAAAAAATATTTTAATTCCAATGGTCAACTTTTGCAGATATCTAATTTTTATAGTAACAACGCGATTCAGTTCTATTACTCACAAAATGCAATTTATGGCCGTCAGTTATTAAGCAGCATAAAAGATGCGCTAGGTAACACTCTATCGATTACATACACCTCTTCAAGTGTTGTACTTTCAAATGGTACAAAGAGCTTTACGCTCAATAAAACATTGCAAAATGGGAAAGAACTCCTCACATCTACTGTTGATCCAGTAGGTCGGACCACTACTTTTAGTTATAATATTGCTGCTGCTAGCTATAACCTGGTAGGCACTACTCCTAACGTAAGCGATCCCTTTGCACTACTGACAAGTATTGTTCATCCTACAGGTGCAAGATCCATTTATACCTATGAGACCAACCCAGTAAAAAGATATTTGGGGACCTCGTCAGTAAATCAGGCATACCGGATTAGTTCCCGCAAAAACAATATCACATATGCAAGTCAAGCAACTGATACATTTAACGTCATTAATTATACTTATATCAGTGATATGGGGAGCCAATATGGTGCTACTTTTAATTTTTCTAGTGTAATAACCGATGGACGTAAGGCTACAACATATACTAATAAACAACAATATATCGACAGTAATACAGCTCCAGCATTCTATAATACTACAATTGCCACTAGCTTACCTGGTTATAATATAGTACGTACAACGACAATGACCTATGATGAAATTCATCGGTACCCGATACCATTGTCGACATCGATACAAAGTAAAAATACCGTGACACAAGCGACTTCACCGACTGTAACTACAAGTCAAACTCTGGATATATATGGAAACGTACTGACTAGCACAAATGCCTTAAACGTGACTGTATCCAATACTTACGATCCTACAACACACTGGTTAACCTCAACCAGCAAGCCTGTTAGTGCGAACCAAACTCAATACATTACTTACGATCGAAGCATAGCAGGGAATTCTATGGTGACTCAGACAACGATTAGGGAAAGCAACTTAAGTGGTGCAATATTGAAGCGAGTGGCGTCTGAAAATATTGATGCATATGGTAATCCGCAAACAATCAGACTGAGCGATACCGGACGAGATATACTTGTTCAACTCGAATACAATTCTACCTACTTAAATGCTTTCCCAACGAAACAAACAATTAAGGTGAAAGATGCAGATAACAATCTGAGCAGCATTATTAGGAATTATGAATACGACACAAAATCAGGTTTGCTAACAAAGTTTACTGATGGAAAAAGTAATGTTTATTCCTATCAGTATGATAAATTAGACAGGATTAAACAAACAACATTTCCAGATTTAAACTTCATCAAGGTTGATTATGATGACCCTAATAATCAATTCAAGGTGACTGACGAATCAGGTGTGCAGGAAGTTACCGCGTTCACTCCTCTTGGCTGGCTTTCTGAATCATACATTATTGACGGATCTATTAAACATAAATATATTAAAACGTCATATGACCTATATGGACGAGTTTCGAATGTAGCGGATTCAGTCGGAACAACTACATTTAGTTACGATGCCTGGGATCGTCAACTTTCAATAACGAGTGCAGATGGCGGTATTTTGAAAACGGAGTACGATGATATCAATAACAAAAAGACTATAATCGACGCAGAGAATACGATGTTACTCGAAACATACGATAAACTCGGCCGATTGATAAAAAAAGAGGAGGTTTATTCAGATCCAAGTAAAACCAAAACAATTGGTGCATATACCTATGATAATGTTAATAAACTTACTACAGAAACAGATGGACGAGCTTTTGTTACTACCTATGGATATAATGCGTTAGAGGAATTAACGAGCGTCTTAAATCCAAAAAAGGAAACGACATCATATGTCTACAGTTTGAATGGGGATTTAACACAAATCACCTACGCAGATGGCAGTACAATGCAAAAAAAATATGACGAACTAGGGCGACTTATTCAAACCATGGATCAAAAAGGACTTATTGAAAAGTTCTTTTATGATGCGAATGATAATATCATCAAACAAATTGATCGTAATAATCAGATGGTAACGTTTGATTATTATAGTCGAGATTGGCTGTGGCACAAGGTAAGTAGTGATGAAACGATCACTTTCACATATGATACTGCAGGCAGACGTAAGTCAATGAATGATCAGACCGGTATAACATCGTATGATTATTTTGATAACACAAAACATTTAAAGAAAATTACGTTGCCTGATACTCTATACCTTGAATTTCAATATGATAATCAGGGCAAAAGAAAACAGTTAATTGATCCGTTTGGACAGATACTTTATTACAGCTACAACAATATGCACCAACTTAAAGATGTAAGTACAGTTCAAACTCCTACATCTTCAGATTATGAAGCTCAATATCAATATTACAAAAATGGACTAATGAAGCAGATTCAACAAAGAAATGGCATAAAGACTTCATTTATGTATGACCATGGTAGGTTAACGAATCTGACTCATAAGTTATCAAATGAAGCTGTAGTTAATGATTATTCATATATTTATGATGAGAATGCTAATTTGAAATCTCGGTCAGATAAAGACAAAACAAACTCGTATAATTATGATCCTTTGAATCGGATTTTAACTAACGATCAGTTTGGTGAGACGTATGACTATGACAGTCGAGGGAATCGAATTACGTATCAAAATGATACAAGTTTCGATCTGTCAGATTCATTTTATACTTATGATAAGCAGAATAGATTAACGATTGCCTCCACATCTGTAGGGAATAATGTGCAGTATAAGTATAACGGAGATGGACTGTTGTACGAACGGATCGAGAATGGACTGACTACACGCTTTTATTATGATGACGCCAATGTTATCGCGGTAGCGACTATTATCAATGGTGTACCACAACTTAAGGCTAGATATCTTCGTGGAAACTCAGACTTAATTGCACGTCAAGACACTTCAGGTAATAGATCATATTATCTGAAAAATGGCCACTCTGATATTGTGGAGATACGAGATAATAATGCGGTAAAGCTGAATAGTTACACGTATGACATTTGGGGAAATCCGTTAACAGTAAGCGAAACAGTTGAAAATCCTTTCCGCTATTCTGGAGAGATCTGGGATGAAGTTACATCATTGCAATATCTGAGAGCTAGATGGTATGATCCTAGTACTGGACGGTTTATAAATGAGGATACGTATCAAGGGGATTTCAAGAATCCGCTCACTTTGAACTTGTATACGTATGTAGAGAATAACCCATTAATTTCTACCGATCCAAGTGGCCATTGTCCTAGTGTCAATAGTGCTCCGCGATGCGGTGGGTATGCAGGTGGTAATGTTGTTCCTAGTGTTGGTGGTGCTGGTAGTGCTGCTAGTTATTCAAGTGCAGGTAGATCTACGGTACCTGTTATACCATATCAAGTGGGTAGGGCTAATGAGCTTAAAGCAGCCTCTCGACCATATGATGGGCTTGACATTCATCATATTCCTCAACAAAAACCAGCATCTCAAGTAATTAAGGATTATAATAGTAAAAAGGCCCCCTCAATTGTTTTACCGGAAAAGGAGCATAAAGCTATACCTACTCAAAAAGGTGCGTACAATGGTGAACCGAGAGATTTACTTGCAAAAGATATTCGGGATTTAAGGAACTACACTAACACACCAAATAATTCTTTAAAACAGATAGTTCAGTCAACCAAAGAAGCTTACCCATCAGCATATATGAAAAATTTCTTGAGGTGATAGAGAATGAATAGAGACAATTTTATTGAAGCTATTAAACTGTATGTTCGTGATTCATCTATTGTTAGTACCACTGAATTCATAACAAAACCACCTGGAAGGAAACCGAGAAAGAGACATGTGGAATTGTCGGCCTGGTATAATGGACTGCAAGATGATGATAAAAGTATGGTGACTAAAATGATGGAAGAAGCTGTTGATTCTGCTCTTTTTGGATTATTTTGTGTATTGGATGGCGTGAAAGTTATTGAAGATGAGGAAGAGAAAACGTCCTTCCAGTTATATGGAGTCAAAAATGGTAAAGCGTTGCTTATTAATGATGAAAATGAAGAGAGTCTTCATGACATCTATAATTATTTAACGAATCCGCCTGACTGATACACATTAATAACCCCCGCTCAAATGAGCGGGGGTTATTGTGTATGTTTTTGCTTTGTATGGGGTTAAAAATCCTAGGGGAGGATTTGGGGACCATTTAGGTCCTGTAATTATTCTCTGCTCTGCTGCTGCTGCTCAAATTGCTTTACTCGGTGGTATCGTCTTGCTTACCGGGCAAATCATCGTGTTGCTGCTCCTTTTACACGATGCAATGAATAAAATTAAGCATTGAAAACTGGAATTAAATTAAATTTTTATTATTTTTGTCGGGTGACAAGAACATATATGCTTAAGAAGCCGCTAACTGCGGCTTTTTTCATTCTAACGATATATGTTCTTGTCAAAATCGAGTGACTAGAACATATATCGTTAGCCGAATTAGGACAAGAACTTGCAATGTTACACGTACTTGAAAAGGCTTCTCAATGAGATGGACTTTTGAAAGGTGTGTAAAACGGTGAAGAGCAGCGACTTTTCTTCGCTCCGCATCGAAGGTACGGACGACGAGAACGCTGGCTGGGATTTAATGGAGACAGCGACAAAAGGTTAAACTGAAATCGTAATTTGGGCACTTCCGACGAACAATCAATCGCAGTGGCTCATCTTAAACCTGATTTCTACAAAACAGTGAACGAAAACAAAAAAAGAGACCTTACCATTTAATGGGCTAGGGTCTCTTTTTGCATTTCGGAGATCGTTATGAATTATTGCTGCGCTGCGTATACCTCAATGATAGAAGATGGCGATTTGGATACTGACAATGAATGGAATGCGTCTAAGCAACCGACTCCCAAGTCAGTGTGACTATTGGGAAATCAGTGAGCAGCAGGTAAAATTATAACGTGTCTATCATTTGTAATCGGGGTTCTTTGTCTTGTGCTTTACTGCATCTTTAATTTGAGTCATAAAGTTATCTGAATCTATATCTTTAAATTTATTTAGTCGAACCGATTCGGTCCTGGACTGTATCTTGTTCCCTTTAATCTTCCAAATACCGTCATCAAAATTATAAGACCAGTACTTGCCATCACTGGTTTTTACCAAAAGAAGGACAACTTCATCATTTTCTTTAACAAAACCATCCGACTTTTTTTTGTTTGCCAAAGTCCCATGTTGCAATAAAGTGATCGTTTTGTCGGTAATATCACCGTACAATACTTTATCTATTTGAATTTCTGCAGGAGTTACATCGTATGAAAAAGCATTTTTGCCTGTGATTCCCGAATTCCGTTTGGATGATTCACCAACACTTAGAACCTTACCCTTAACAACATAGCCTACATTCCAAAGTTCCTCTTCTAAACTGCTATATCGGGCAGATACGGCAGTACTTTCATTATGAGAAGAACTTGATTCAGTTTGGCTTGTATAAAGATGGCCCACCGCTGAACCAGCAAAAATACATGTGCATACCAATAAAGCAGACAGTACAGTTTTTTTATAATTGATTTTCATGTGTTACCTCCATATATAGATAGTATTTCTTATTTAGTACTTCGTATTTACTTCTCCTGCGTCATAAGTTGTAACATTGTAACCACCTTCAAGGTTACTTGTCATAATTGAGTTATCCTTTTCAGTAATAAAAGCAGTATGTGCAAGACCAATCATATGTCCCAGCTCATGTGCAATAACAGCTTTTCTTCTATCAGAATTAGAGGACGTATCACTGCTGTTTGTCCAGATCGCACCACCATCAACAATCGAACATCTATCATCAGGATCATCAATCATAGTATCAGTACATGGACTTCCGTTGTAATAGCTTTGTGTCCACGCTTCTCCAGAACCCCAACCGTTAGCATCCCAAGTTGACTGAGGAACGGTCCATAGATCTACTTCAGATGTGGTATAGGCCGTATCATAAAATTGGACATGGGCAGTACTAGCATTCCATTTCGTCCGTCCTGCATCATAAACTGCACCTTTATAGCTTGTACTAAGATTATCATCATTTGTTTCAACGAAAGCTTGCCCACCAGGAGCATTGTACCAATGAAAACTTTCTGTTGTAGCATTAACAGTGGCAGCAAATGAAATTGCTCCAACTGTAAGACAAGTTATACCCATTGATAGCTTATGCCATTTCTTTTTAATAGCCATACTTAACCTCCATGTAATATCATAATTTAATAAATTTTCCAGTAGAATATAACCCTATAAAGCTTCAAAAGTAAATAGATGGAATTTAAATGATTAATATGAACTAGTGTTTATGTGTAAATATAGATAATTATAACTACCATATCTAAATTTTTGTTAAAATATTATCGGTAGCTCCACTATAACCTCCAAACATATCTGTAACACGCTATGACGATGGATTTTCGAGTAACTGGTAAGGAGGTACCAAAATTATTGGCAAGATGATGAAGTTAGACTGCGTTCAGTACAGGTTGAAGATTGGGAAAGTTATTACAAAAGCAGGAGGTTACTATGCAATTACGAGCCAACCATATTTTAATTAGGTATTTTTGCAGAAAAGACGCCGAGAACCTTTGCAGAATCGCATGGGAGGAAGGTATTCGATGCTTCAACGAGGATTGGTCGAAAAATGGGACTTCACCTCAGGATTATTATGAGTGGATTGACATGTTTCAAATACGTAGTGATTCCACAGATGGCTGCTTGTTGGGAATCGGATCAAGTTCTTGTCATCGCAAAATGACATGAATTTGATCCGATAACTAAAAAAGTTCGCGTTTTATGCGGACTTCATTCGGACAGCTTAATTATGTTAACATCATCCGAATTAGGACAAGAACTTGCAATAATACCCGTAGTTGAAAATAATTCTCAATGAGTTGGGTTTTGAAGATGTGTTAAAAGAATTAGTCATCGGAGAGGCTGCTGGCATATTTAACAGCCTCTTCAACTACCATGAAAGAACGGATTAACTTTCAGGCTTTGTGGTGCAGCTGAAGATTTGCATGAATGGCTAGCGGGCAGCATTCCTATTATGAATAAATACGAGGTTTGAGAAATAAAAAGACTCCTTGGTATGATGTTAATGGGGTCCATGACGCTGGCCGGTTGAACGGATCTCAAAAACAAACCAAGGAGAACACAACATGAATTTTAATCAAATGAACGAATTAATCAAATCACATCTTCTAGCTTAATTGTCGATGTAGACATCGGAAAATTCAAACACGTGGCTCGTGCACAAGACAATCGCGGAGGCGACTTCGGGAAGCCAAGTCGTTTCCCATGTAACGCGGAACCACAGATTATGGGGCTTGAAAAGAGAGTTTAGAAAGCTGCCGATTATTAATCGGCAGCTTTCTAAGTTCAGGAAACTACAATTTTAGACAATTTTAAGTACAATAAAACTAGTTAGTAGCTCTTAAATACAGTCATTTGGAACCTTTTTATAAATTACCAAAGAAGATAAATTTGAATAGATATATTTGGTTTTAATAACAAATTAGAGGAGGTAAATCCGATATTAAAGTTTTAAAATTTGAAATCTAAATCATACAAAACGAAGAAGGGATTGAATAATATGTATCTAAGCAAACTATTCAAAATACGTACAGCCGCAATAGTTCTACTAATTTCGGTTTCTTCTTCACATTACGTCAATGCAGCGGCTACAACAGATTTGTATAATCAAGAACGAATATATGAAGAAACGAAAGGTGGTTTTGTTTCCTTCACAAATGATCAAGAAGATCTGACATACCATACTTCGACTTCATTTATAAATAAAGAAATGTGGTTAGGATTTGATGCTGATTCTAAGTGGATAGAATTAGGTACAACAAAAGGAGCTATTGATAGTTCAGACGGCTACATAGCTGATTGGCACGGTCACTTTATGGCGTGGAATGATGATGCCACTGGTGATTATCATGAGCGTAATTTCCAAAGTCAGTTCCCAACTGGAAAACACACTTTTGAAATATCTCGAATCAACGGAAGTACAGTCTGGAGAGTATATATAGATGCAACTGAAATTGCTAATGTACCTCATTTTAATAGTGTAACTAAAGCAATTCATCTAACAGTTGGTATTGAAAGTACTGATACACTTAATACTTTTACTGATGGAACATATGCTTCTAGTCTGCAGTTCTACCCAACAACAGGAACATTGTGGAAAAACTGGAGTGCTACAGGGGTTTCCGTGTTTGACCTAACTACCACAACAGCTTTAAATTTAGGTTGGAGTAATACGTATAATTCTACACTTAATAAAATAACTTATAATAACTAGCTATTATTATAAAAGGAGGTATAAGACAAATGAAAAAAGATAGAATAGTTGCATTTGCTTTAGTATTGTCAATTAGTATCGGTGGAATATGGTTTGGAAGGGCTGATAATACCGCTCAAGCATCATTTATATCTGTAAATAATTCAGTTGAAATCCCACCAGTAAGTGAAGCAGTACCTGGAAAATATAATCAACCAATGGTGCCCGTTTTAAAAAGTAACAGTGATAAAAAGAACCAACTCTTTGCCTCGAAAAGCAATATCGATAATAAAATAAAATTACACAACAAAGAAAAAATACTCTCTGAAAAACTTACATCCTGGAAAGAATATAATAATATCGAAGGTGAAAACACAGCTAATCCTGAAGTTTCCGACGATCGCATGGTATGGGAAATATCTATCGATTGCCCAGATGGGGTACAGACTAGAGGAGGATTTTTCAAAAATGCTGTTAAAACATATATAATTGATGCAGAAACAGAAAACCTCATAGAAATGCATGTTAAAGGTGAACGTGTTAAACCAATATTCGATAGACAGGTAAAAATTAAATAGTTTTATTTACTCTGATTTACTGGGACAAGCCCTTCAACAACAAAAAAGCCGCAGCGAATGTCGGGTGACAATTATTTCATTAAAGGCCGCGAATGTCGCGGCTTTTTTGTGTTACTCGTCAGTATGGCCATAAGCCAAACGGAAGTTGAGAATTTAGCGAATAAACACACCGATTGCTATTCGTTGAATGGTTGGAGGACAAAAATAAAAATAGAGAACTGTTTCATTCATTGCCGCGAAAAGGAGTTATACGTACTAATTTGTCGGGTGACAAGAACATATATGCTTAAGAAGCCGCTAACTGCGGCTTTTTTCATTTTAACGATATAAGTTCTTGTCAAAAACCAGTGACAAGAACTTATATCGTTAGCCGACCTAGGTCAAGAACCTGCATTGTTACCCGCAACTGAAATACTTTCTGACTGCAGCGGGGATTTTTTTGTTTGTGCAACAAAGGAAGTTAGGACACAAAAAGGCTATTAAGCAGCTTATGGAGGATATAGAAAAGTTCAAATAGATTAAACTTAGTGATTTAGAGCGAGTAAGACAGCGTTATTTACGATCCACAAAGCGTTAAAAAATTTCAATAGCGAGCAACCGACCCCAGATATTTCCTTTATATACGACAAATTATACGACAAAAGCATAATATGCCTAAATGATCTTTGGGAAAATCGACCCATGGTAATTAATTCCAAATATAGTAGTCTGAAATAGTAAATACTAATTCCGAGGAGTGTTAAGTAATGAAAAAAGTATTGTATTCCATGACTGCCTTAGTTATGTTGTTATCGACGGTTTTTTTTCCTACTTTTGCGGAAGCAAAGGATCCCACATTTCCACGATGCCAAGGAACGAATGATTGGGGTTTCGCTATTGTTAGTGCTCAAACATCGGCTACACCAACTGTGGCTTGGGGTATTAATTTCATTAATAGTACTACTGTTGGTCCAATAATTACTCTTGCTTCTACTGGTGGATCGGTGACGAAGCCAGATTTAACTGTAAGAAGCATTTCTCCTTCAGCTGTTTATGCACCACATATAGAAGCGTGGAACTATTCCTTTCATGGAAGTATTGGAACTTATAATTATATTGGATCATCAACTCCTGGCACCTTAGCATCTGGTGATATTCTTAATTTATACTTTAGTTTCTCCGGGGAATATGCAAGTGGAACTGTAAAGATTGAATGTAAAGTCTGATTATACGGAGAATGAACATAAGGAGAGGCAAGTATCCACTATTACGGGGGGAAATGAATGAGTATTACAAACAATGAAAGCGATAATATGAAATGGTATTTAGAAGATAAGTACTTTGAAACAATGAGGGAAGCACATGAATGGGCGTATAGTGGACCTTATAATGAAATCGGCAATCTTTATGATGGCTATATTACAAGGGACGAAAAAATCGCATCGGCATTAGTTTTTGAATTAGTTAGAAGTAATACAATTCACGTACATCGTTATAATATTCATTGCGATTGTGAATTTCCAGATGGGTCAATTATCTATAAAGTATGGGTCAGCTCCAATCGTTCCAATCAATAACATTAATTGCATCCGATCGGATAAAACTAACCTCGATAAAAAAGCAGCAGGCATTACCGAGGCCTGGAGGATCGATCAGCTTCCTGGATGGTCTGGATGTGGATGGCTGCGACTACTCGGAGGGTATGCTTGCAGTTTGCCTGGAGCGAGCAGCAGCAAAGGAAAGCCTTTCACTGTATTGTCGGATGACAAGAACATATATGCTTAAAAAGCCGCTAACTGCGGCTTTTTTCATTGTTACCCGTGGTTAAAAATGCTTCTCAATAAGATGGACTTTTGTTCTTGGATGTAATTAATTAGAAAATGATGTCTCAGAGCAAGATTTTATTTTTTGCAATCCTCATGATTTTTAAAGAACCAGGGCTACAAGCCGAAAATCTCAACAGGCTTTCTTTTCTCCATTTTCTTCATTAAATCACCGCATTAATGTATTGCCCCTAAAATTTCTCATACAACATTGTAACAGATGTTTACATTAGACCTGAAAGTGGTGCTAAACGCCTCATTCGTTCCGATAACTTGCCGACTTGTTAATATGTATTGTATTGATTGGGGGAAGTGTCCGAAATGTAGAACAAAAGAAAACCACGTGTAGGGATACTTTGGGGCGATTTCCCTTGGACTCAAGCCCCGAGTAAGTTAGGTGAACTTTGGGAGTATGAGTAGAGTTGAACGTGATGTTACTCAAGCACTTCGCCAAGAAATGGAGGTAATACGGGGGTTAAACCGGTCTTAAGTTATTCGATAACAAACTTACCCGATGTTTTAGCTGCCAGCTGAAGCTAACCCATTGTCCTAGACGTAATTCAAAGCAAACAGTGGGAAGCTGAATTCATTACTCCGATGGCTAAATGTCGTTTTTATATTCCATATTTTTGTGTCTTGTTGTCACAAAAGTTCTCATTTAGAATTGTTAAGTTGCAATGAGAGAATACTAGAATAGGGGAAATGAAGTGAAGTTTACTAAAAAGAGGTTCGAAAAGGTAGTCTATTGGTTTATCATAGTTTCGGTGTTATCTACGATGGTTCCTGGGGAGTATCATGGCCAAGTATATGCATAACAAAACAACGAGGAAAACAAGATTACTTTAGGTACAATTAAAGACAAAGAGGAAATAGTTAGTCTAAGAACTGAAAAATCAAAAACATTCCGCAATGCAAATGGTTCTTTTACAACAAACATAAGTCAAGATTCATTACACTACAAAGATAAAAACAAGAATGAATGGCTAGATATTGATAATAAACTATTAGAAAATTCTTCTCAAATTTATAATGATAAACATTCCTTTAAAATAAAATTTAATAAAAAACATACTCAAAAAAGCTCATTACTTAGTATCACTGAGGATAGATATGAAATTGGCTTAAACCCAATTGCAATCAACTCGAGTGTGAATAGCCAACAATCAGTAAAAGATAATATCATTACCTATTCTGAGTTGTTTCCAAACACAAATCTAAAGTACACAGTCGGAAATGACAGAGTAAAAGAAGATATTATTATTAAGAAAAAACCAGATGCTCAGGATTCGTCGATCTATACATTTGAATTAGATTTACATGGCTTAAACTATAAAAAGCTTGAAGATGGATCGATTCAGCTTTTAGATAATCAAACTAATCAAGTGGTTTATATCGTTGCTAGACCTTTCATGTATGACTCATTTATCCCTAAAGGATTTGAAAAGCTTCCAACTGTTAGTGCATTTCCAGATGAAGCACTATCGTACAATGTTTCATACAATCTTAAACAAAAAGAAAATAAACTTTTGGTGGACGTTGTTCCTGATAGAGGTTGGCTTGAAGATAAAAGTCGGGTTTATCCAGTCACAGTTGATCCTACCATAATTAAATATCAACCAACTTATGCTCTTGCCGATACTAACATAAGAAGTGCATTTCCAAATACAAATGCTCCGACTGATACTACTTTAGGTGTAGGTTTATATCAAGATGCTACACAAACAAATGTTATTCGTACATTGTTAAAGTTTGATACCTCAAACATTCCTGTAGGTTCAAAAGTCTTAGCAGCTGATTTGAATTTGTGGTTAGCTGCTGTTTCTAATACTACATCTATAGCTGCTACATTACATGAGGTGACCACTCCTTGGACTGAATACTCGGCAACATGGAACTCATCAGATGCAGGATTGCTATGGACGAATAAAGGTGGTGATTACTTATCTTCACCGATTTCTAGTGTAGCAGGTATTTCTAGTCTAACAGATTTATCAGTTAACTATCATTGGGCTCTTGGATCTAATATTGTTGACAAATGGATTAATGACCCTCAGAAGAATAAAGGACTGTTACTAAAAAGTACTACTGAGGGTGTAAATACTTACAAGAAATTCATTTCTGGTGATGATACAGTGAATCTGAATTATACTCCGGCTTTAAGTGTCACATATTATCCAGCTAGTAGGTTGGGTTTTGAAAATTATTGGGCATATGATCATTATGATCTTGTAGGTGGGGATAGTTATATAAACCTAGGGACAGGAAATAATATTATTCAATATACTGATTACTCCTTAAAGGGTCGAGGGAAATTTGGAATTGATTTTACTCGTACGTATAATTCCAAATCTACTGAGAACTCGCCCTTTGGTTATGGATGGTCGTACTCAGGATCAGAAACGGTAATCGATGCTAATCGTGATGGTATTATTCTTTATACAGAGGATGATGGAACTTCTCACGAATTTCAATATGATTCAATAACAGGCAAATACAAATCGCCATTGGGAAAATATTTATCATTAAAAGTTATAAAGAGTGGTTCAAATATTACTGGATACGATATAACTGATAAGTATGGAATTACTACTCATTTCGATAAAATTGCAGTAGATATTACAGCAAATATAACTAAGGCAAGAATTAGTTATGTAGTAGATCGACATGGCAATAAAAATCAATATATTTATGATTCTGCCGGTAAGTTGACCGGAATTGCTGATGCAGCTGGCGAACAAGTCACATTTGTTTATGATTCCAACGGAAGAGTAGACTATTCATTAAACGGTATTCTAAAAACTGATTATGGATACGATTCTACCGGGAAATTAATAACACTAGATCAATATAGTGATGCAACTTCCTATAACAGAACACAGTTTGTTTACAATTCTGATAAGCGTATTGTTACTATAATTGATCCAAATGGGCGTAAAACTGATTTTACGTACGATCAAGAACTGATTGCGAAGGTGCAGATACCAGTAGACGATCCATCTGGTAATGATTCTTCAACGAGACCGGGAACAAGTTACACATTTGATCTTACAAATCATATAGCAACAGTAACAAACTCCCAGGGCTCTAAAACAACAAGATATTTGAATGCTAACAATGTAGAAACTCGATCATTAGATAATAATTTAAAAGAAACAAAGATCGAATTGGATGAGAACTACAATAAAAAGTCCATAACTTACCCTGACGGTTCAAAGACATCTAGCACATATGATTTATACGGAAATTTGTTATTTAATACGAATACAGAGAATAAAACGCAAACATACACATACGATCAATTCAGTAACGTCAATTCATTTAATGATTACGATGGTACTCAGACTTCCTATGAATATAACTCAAAAGGTGACTTGGTAACGATTACTGATAACACCACAGATCAAACTTTATTAACTTATGATATTTACGGGAATCTCGAGTCAATTAAGCATCCGGATTTAACTACTGAAAAGTTTAGTTATGATGCGAATCGGAATTTGGTTACTGAAACTACAGATAAAAATGGTAATACAACAAAATCGATTACTGACCCAATTGGAAGAATTATTAGTAAGACTGATAAGAAAAATAATGAAACAAAATATGAATACAATAGTGCGGGTCAATTAGTTAAAGTTATTGATTCAAACAACAATGTCACTTCATATGACTATGATACTTCTGGTAATATAACCAAGGTTACAAATGCAAAGAATAATTCGGTTACCTATTCCTCAATAGGAGATAAGCAAATAACAAGGGATCAATCATTAAATGAGTGGGAGAATACTTATGATCCTGTGAATGAGAAATTGCTTAATGTTAAAACTGCAAATGGTAATACAATATTAAATGAATATATAGAACAAGAGAATTTAAACAAAGTTACTACAAGTATTAATGGAAAACCAAGTTGGGAATTTGAGTTCGATCCAGAACGAAATGAGTTCGTAAAATCTGTTACCAACAATGGACAAATTACAAAGAGCTTTGAGTATTATCCGGATAGTGGTTTGCTAAAAAAAGAAACCGATCGTAGTAATGAAAAAGAGTATCATTATAAAGATTCAGAAAACAACTTTGTCGATCAATTAACTTATTCAATTGGTGAAAATGGTAATACTCTAAATTATGAGTATACTCCTTCTGATCAGATGAATGTCATTAAAAGAAATGGAGTGCAGCTGGCTAATTTCAAATTTAATGACAACAATAAGTTAGAAAGTGTGACCAAGAATAATGGAACATACACAAATATTATTTACGATCCAGAGAATGTCGATAAAATTTTATCATTCATAAATTATAATTCAAATGGATCTATAATTAATTCAGAGATTTATAATTATGATGTCAATGATAACATTGATACTATTCAAACGATTACCGGCATAACTAAATTTGAGTATGACAAGTTAAATCAACTCCAAAAAGAAACTCTAGAAGATGGAACACTAATTTCTTATAGCTATGATAGCGTAGGTAATCGCGAGAAAAAGACAGTCACTACAGATGAAGATACTGTCACGACTAATTATGTGTATAATGGTGCCAATGAAATTTCACAGGTAAACGGTAATCAATACACTTATGATGCAGATGGAAATTTAGTTAATGATGGTTTAAGATCATATGTTTATAACGAGTTAGATCAACTTGTGGAGGTCAAAGATAACAATAATCAAACTATCTTCATTGCTAAGTATGATGAAAGCGGAAAACGAATTCAGACAGCAACTTCTGGAGTAATTACAAATTATTATTATGAAGGCGATCATGTTTTATATGAGACGAACTCAGATAATGAAATTACCTCCCAGTATACATGGGATGAACTAGGTAATCCTGTTACCATTACGAAAGATGGTAGGACGTATTATTATAATTTAAATGGCCACGGGGATGTAATCTCACTAACAGATGATCAAGGAATTATAGTTGCTAAATATCAATACGATGCATGGGGAAATATCATTTCTCATACAGGTACCATGGCTACGGTTAATCCGTATCGTTACGCAGGTTATCGCTATGATGATAGTACTGGAATGTATTATCTAAAGGCGAGATATTATAGTTCTGAAACTGGAAGATTCATTACACGAGACACAGTGGGTGGTGTACTCGATAATCCGCTTTCATTGAATTCTTATACTTATGTAGAGAATAATCCACTAATAAAAGTTGATCCATCAGGTAACTGTGCAGTAGAGCCTGGAACGCCTGTTTTCGGAAGTTGTAGATTTGGTACGCAAGCACACATTATTCTTGGAGGGATTTTCCAAGCGTTAAATGTAGCTGCGAAACAAAAAGTTGCTTTTGTGGAGCCTCCGATTATTTTGAAAAATGGATCTCGAGGAAGAGCAGATTATGTAGTAAATAAAATTGCGAAGAATGCAAATTCGTATGATGTATTTGAACTAAAACCTGTCTCTTGGAGGAAGAATGCTGAATTGCATAAGTCAGGAAGGAAACAGATGCAAGGTTACATTGATGGCATAAACGTTCATGGGTTCCTTGGAAATCGAAAAGCACGAGCGAGTGCAGGACCAAACATTTTTCCAATTGAAATAACAGTGCCAAGTCCTTTTAATCCAAAACGTGAAATTGTCTATATAACATATCCCGATGATCCTGGAATGATATATTATTGGGATAGAGAAAAAGGTAATAAGAAAAAAGTAGATGAACCGGAACCTAAAACAAGTGATGTTTGGGATTGGGTATCTGAGATATTTGGGGCTCGTTTTTATCCAAAAGGTAGCCCGATGCCAGGGCCTCCGACAAATGGTGGAAAACAGGGAGGGTCAGGTGGATTGTTTCCAATTCCCGTTCCAGGAATACCAATTCCAGGTTTTCCACTTCCGATACTACCTTAATTAAAGGGAGAGTATACATCAATGAGTCTAAGTAAACTAATAAAAGAAATACTTGGTCCACCATTAAGTAAATTAGGATTCGATCTTAAAATCGCACAGAATGGAATATATCAATTTGAACGTGTATTTCAAAATGATGTGCAAAGTATCTCTCTAGAGAAGAGTAATTGGCAACCAAACGCACTTCGTGTTATGTACTACACACCTGAAAAGGTGATTAGCGGTTTTGGTTTATTTAATGAATGGGATAAGGAATGGTACTTTTACGAAAATGAAGAAGAGCTTCAAAGAGTTCTTCTTCAAATTCTAGAAATTACCAAGAATAAAGCAATTGATTGGTTAGATGCGAACAGTACTATTAAGGCGCGGCCATTAGGTTTTGTTTTTAATGAAGAATTTGTGACCAAAGCAAACGATTTTATTACTATGAAAGGATTGAACACACATAATCCAGAAATAATCGGATCTTTGGAAAGCCTGCTCAAAATGGATCGATCGGATAATATGATTTGGTTCGCTTCTTATATTCTGGGGCAAGTATTTGTAGATAAGTTTGATGGAGTGTGGGAAGAGCGCTCTGGTGATTTTCCAATTGTGAAGAATATAGGTGGTTTGGAGAATTTTATTATTGAACCTTATGATACTGTATTAGGATTTTTAGATGATCCAATTAATGAGGATCTTGTTGGGTTTTATGAAATTAAATCCGGGCTGATATATAGATAAAGGAAACGGATATCGCATATATATACTGTGATATCCGTTTTTTATTTTGCACGACATGCGTTTGTATTAATTGCGGACGATTTGAGCAGCGGGGGGAGGGGAGGAGGAGAAATCTAATTGCACGAAATTAAAGAAATACTGTCGGTTGACAAGAACATTGTCCGAATGAAGTCCGCATAAAACGTTTTCGGTCGTCCATGGCTAGGGAAATCATCTGCTGTTAAATTTGCAATTGATTACCACCCCAATCAATTAGGTGTTTCATTACCACTATTGATTGTAAACACAAAATTCTATAAGAGTCCAACAGAAATCAAGTTTTATAGTGATATGCTTGCTGACTTCAAGTTTCCGTTCGCAGGGATCCTTCGGATGTTCTTGTCCTCCGACAACAACGACAGATTAAAACCAATCTCAATACAAACAATATAAAAAATACGTAGACCAGTATGTAGCACGATTAAGAATATAAAACAAAAATCAGCGTTACCGTTTTAATTCGGCAACGCTGATTTTTGTTTTCGGATCGAGAAGAAAAGCATTTACATTTATGTATAGAAGTTCTTGTCGTTTTTGTATAGAATTTCCGTGAAAAGAAGAGTGAGAAATAGAAAGCTACTAAATTACGCATAACTCTAGTTAGACGAAATCATGGACCAGAGAACAAATGTTTGGTATAATAGTTCTATCAATCACTACTATTTCATGCCATTAATTAATTTCATAGTAATCTCATTATACGCAATTTAAAGTATCTGGGGGCCAGCCTTTATGCATATCGATGAACGGAAACGACTATATAAGAAAACCGATATAAAGATGATCGAGCTGCCGTGGTACGCGCAAGAATACATAGAACGTAACAAGCGCAGAAAGTCGCCTAATACATTATTAAACTATTGCCTTGATTATATCTCATTTTTTGACTGGCTGCTGTCTGAGGGATTATGCAGCGGCGAACGCGGGCAGATTCCGCTTCAGGTTCTTGAAAACCTTCGCGCAGCGGATGTTGAGCGTTTTGGAGACTTCCTTGCCATTGATCATGGTAATTCGCCTGATACAATCGCTCGTAAGTTCGCTTCACTCAAGTCGCTGTTCCATTATTTATCCCAAGTCGCTGAAGATGAAAATAACTACCCATATTTAAAGCGCAATGTGATGGTAAAAGTACTGCCAGTCGAAAAAGAAAAGCTGACCGTTGAGGAGAAAGCTAGCCGGATTGAGGATAAAATCTTGCGCGATGATGAAATCTTTGAGTTTCGAGTATTCGTTGCTGAAGGGTACCAACAAACTTGTGTTGAAAACAAGCGCATTTATAACTCCCATATTAAGAACAAAGAACGTGACCTTGCGCTGGTTAGCTTGATACTAGGCTCGGGACTACGGATATCAGAAGCCCTCTCTCTTGATCTTGATGATGTTGATTCACTAAAGAATAAAGTTTCAGTAACGAGAAAAGGCAACAAAAAAGACTCCGTAACCATTAGTGATATTGCGATGGCAGATCTCCAGGCATATTTGAGCGTTCGAAAATCCCGTTACCATGTAGGCGACAATCAGCCGGCTCTCTTTCTATCTCTGCCTACAGGACCACGCGGTGCTGTTGGTCGATTAACTGTGAGATCGGCCCAGAAAATGCTTGACCGCTACGTTGATTCATTTGGTAAGCCCGCATTAACGATCCACAAGCTGCGGCATACATTTGCAACCAGGTTTCATCAAGAAAATAACGATCTCGCAAAACTTAAAGAGCAGCTCGGGCACGAGGATATGAATACAACTATGATATATACCCATATTGGTCAAGAAGACCGACGGGCATCTGTTAATAAAGCCGATAGCTAGGAATGGAGATTACCCGCTCCCCACTCTTTACCGTCGTATTGAACCCCGACACTGGATCCAAAAGCTAGTAAAGGAGCTGAGGAAAAGGCGCTAATCTACGGATCGGCGTTTTTTTTATTGCGATCGCCGTCAGAAGGCACATAAAAAGGATCAGCCGGGCAGCATCACCTGGGGCTGATCCTATATTCAGTTGTAACAATAGTTTGTGTTGGAAACGATGAAGCTATGCCTGATCATCTTCTATGTAATCATCCTTACTTCCAACTTGAAATTTAAATTTTCCCACTCCAATACTGACTTTTTTAGAACTGTTCATCGCTTGATGAGCAAGAAATCCACCAAGCAATGTCGCACCAAGAACGATGAATGTTGCTTCTGTTGGGTTTTTCTCGGCCCACGTCATCAATCTTTCGCCCAATTTAAAATTATTTTCCTTTAATTCTTCCTTTAATTCCGTAGCTGTTTCGACCAAATTTTCCTTTAATGAGTTTTCCATTTCCATTGTTCTTCCACTCCTATGATTTATTTAGAGAGCCAGAATTGCTTCCCTCTATCATAGGCTGTGTTTTTTTTACGAATTAGCTTTCGAACTCGCCCCGCAGCCGATCCAGGTAATGATCGTCGTAATAGTCCTGGATGAAGCGATCGCGTT
The DNA here is from genome assembly GCF_056269305.1 of Paenibacillus sp. J22R3. Taxonomy (NCBI): domain Bacteria; kingdom Bacillati; phylum Bacillota; class Bacilli; order Caryophanales; family Paenibacillaceae; genus Paenibacillus; species Paenibacillus sp. J22R3. Next base: position 180,043 of record NZ_JBWDNS010000008.1, read on the forward strand.
TCGCTTCGTCTTCCTCTCGACCGAACAGACCTTTCTTCTTTGTCCGTTCCTTCTCCGGCAGCTCAGACCACTTTTGCAAGGCTTCACGCTTTAGCTGCTGCTTGATCTTATGTTGCAGCTGCATATCCTCGATCCGTTCCCGCCGACGATCTGCCGGGCTAGGCAGCGCAGCCGCTGCGCTCTGTTGCATGGCTAGCAGCTGCGCGACTTGCGCTTGCAGCAGGTCGTATCGGTCGTCATAGCGTATCGTTACCGCCGTTTCTTCGCTATGCTCGATACTACCTCTACGCTTCATAGCCGCAGTGATCCTACTTCTTCACGCTAATAACGCCGCATGGCATGATTGGGCACTGTGCTGCTGCCCACTGCTCGGCTTTCCCTTCTTCGTGCAGCCATGCTCCGATAGTCGCTGACTCTACCACTGTGCATTTATTTTCCAAAATGGTATAATAAGGCATTCTACTCGCGAATAGGAGATGATCCGATGAATCTATCTAAACAGGAAAGATTAATATTGTTCAATCAGTACGATATTCTCGAGCGTTTAAATCCAGATGAAGCTGAGACGTATCGCAATTTCAAAACAATCTTGAGTAATGGGTACAAGTCTCGTTATGACGATATGGTTGAATGGTTCTCTGACGAAATGAGTGAGGGTGCTTCAGAACTGGTTGTTGATGTCTTGGACATGTATAGTTGTCTTCTTAACTCATATAATCGTTTGGATGATAAGTCAGGCATCGAAGAACATCGCATATCATTCCCAGGCTTTGATGGTAATAATGAAACAACCGAATTGGGGTACACAAGGTTCTTTCTGCACGATCTGGGAAGATTCGACGAGCTCCATCAAGAAGGACATGGCAGCTATAATAGCCACCGCCGCATGATCCCTCAATACCGCACAATGCTTGAAGTTTGGAAAGCGATGGAACAAAGATATAACCTATCAAAAGCGGAAATTATCGATATTATAAATGCCAGATAAAAAATGCCCCCTACTCGGGGGTCCTTTTTATCTTAGCTTGATTAGCGGACATATAGCAGTTGCGCGCAGCCTCCAAGGCTGACAGAATTTCAAGGTATAGACAAGTTTTTTATTTTTATAAATTATCTATTTAAAAAGGGTGAGATTGTGTCACGAAACGAATACGGTGAAGTCATTTCAAATGAAGAAGTAAAAAAACTATTCGCTAGAGGTTATCAATATGTTGAGGGACTTCTTAGGTCGCCTGATGATGTAAATGCTATCTTAAGGTCAGGTTGGAATACTGAACACTTGGCAAACCCACCTCAATATACCCTTACTCCTCTTGAAATGAATAGGCTAAGAAAGAAGATTGGGGTTGGAGTTGGGGTTGGAGTGGGAGTTGTAGGAATCGGCGGCTTAATTACATGGGGAGTTAGTAAATTAGTAGAAAAAAGGAAAAAAAATAAGCAAAAAAATCTCTAGCCTATTTTCAGACTAGAGGTTTTTTGTTATAAAATCCCGATTTTGTGAAGTAGTTGTCGTCCGTAAATGCCGAACCTGAAACGGATATTTCCGGCCATACTTAACCTCCGCCTTGCGCAAGAGAACGCGAAAAAGGAACGGTTACGAAATCGTCCTTCCTCATTAAGCGCCGGTAGAAACTTGAAGCTGATGCTTATTTTTATGGGCTTATGCCTTTTTAGCCAAAACATACCCGCCACCCATGCCTGCCGCAGGCGATAAAGAGACAGCCGTCTGCGCAGGCAGCAAAGATCCAATAATGCCTGCAAATATGGGCACCGCACAAACCATAAAGAGGTAACCCATTTCTCGAAAAGGGAACTGATGGTACAGTATTGAGATTATTACCACTCCCAATACTAATGCCACAGTGCTCGCCAAGATCCCGACCACAGCACCTTCCAATAAGATCAGCCGCCGAATTGAGCGATTTCGCCATCCGATGGATTTCAACAGCGCTAACTCCATTTTGCGCTCGGAGACATTTTGCCACATAAGCTCAGCCGTGGTCAGAACGGATATCAGCAGGCTGACTCCAATCGCGAGATAGTGCCGAAACCCGATTTCCCCAGCGACGTACTGGCCCAACCAGGACGTATAAAACACACCATTCAACCGAAATGTAACAAACACGAAAAAAATCAACAACGAGGTAGGTACAGCCATTGACAAAACTGCTAGTATATTACGTCTCCATTTACCGACAAAGTTTGCCGTCGTTAAACCGAACAAACCGCGTGTTGGCACCACGCGCCATATGATAGATCCGTACTCGCCAGTGCGTATGGCAGCAAGTGGTACAATTCTACTTGCCTGAATAACCGGCAAAGCGCTACCGAGTACGAAAATTCCGAAAGCACTGGCGCCAGTCGCAACAAGCTGCATAGCAGTCATAGTCGTCATGTTCATCAGGATAAAGCAAGCTTCTACCCCCCACGTAGCCAGTGCTGCAAATACTCCAATGAACGCGGATTCGAGGAGAATCAATCCGCGAATTCGTGATGTTCGCCACCCGAGCGCCATGAGAACAGCATATTCCTTCTTACGCACGAAGAACGAAACCATGTTCGTCGCGATCACATACATAACAGCTATTAAGATGACCAGCAGCAACATCCCGGAAAAGCCCAGCTTAACCTCGTTCACAAGTGTTAGTGCAGCCCCTAGTTTAATCCACTCCTGCTCCATCCAACCGATTTCCGTTTGAGCACCACTCTTCGGCACTTGGACAAGCACAGGCTGAGGCGAGGAGCCTAGCAATATATCTGCCTCTAATCCAGTCCGTTGTCTAATTTCTTGCGCTATCTGCTCCAGTTCGGCTTGCCTGGTATCTGATACTTCGTCGAGGCCGGCAACTTTAATCCGTACCATTGAAATCGGCTTATCGCCGGCGATCTTTGCTGCAGCCTCCATCGTCGTCAGCATCGTCGGTGGGCTCGTCAAAAGGTCTAGTGGATTGTTCATCGACTTTATAGTCACCTGCGGATTGACAAGACGTCCTGCTGAATCGACGATTAGCTTGGCGGAGGGCTTCCTGTACGTATCCATTGGGAATAGTGATTCGACGTCCTTAGATACCTGAAGCTTTGTTGGATCGTACAGACCAATATAGTTTGCAAACAAGCCGATTCCATAGTCGGAGTCTGGGTGCTTTGGATCCTTAATACTCTCCAATGGACGATAAAATTCTGGAAATTTCCCAAAATAGGAGCTAGCTTGTGCGTCATATACCTTTAACCGGTAAGCGACCTGCCAACGATCGGGGTATGGGCTATGAGCAGTCTCGTAGGCAAGTGGCTGAGGTCTTTCTTTCAAAACCAAATAACCGTTAGCTGACTGTAACCTTAGCATTTTTTCTTGCAAATCAGCCACAGCCGACTTTCCATTAACCTTTACAGTTTTGCTCATAACAGCCCGAACATCGTCTAAAACATCATACCCGCCTGCGGCCTTCAGCTTAACCGACAACTCAGTCTCCTGCTCGGGCGTCTCATATGGAATATCCAGTCTCTCATATTGAAAGGTATAGGTCCGATCCACCTGGTCTTGATTACTGACTAATATCGGGATATTCGAAATCGTGGTCCTGCCGTTTAATGGTTTTTCTATTACTTGCGTCTCTGTTGAACTAAAGTAATGTGAAGAAGGTAAAACAGCGCGGTCTAGTCCAACCAACTTCGCTTCCTGAATAGGATCAATGCCAACCAACAATGCAGGGTCATAACTTGTCAGTTGTATTACCATACCACCGCTGTTTGAGGGCCCATACCTAAAATAGGTTGTTTTAGGAGTAGAAATCATGTTTTGTACTCCGTTGCTCGCACTTACTTGATTCTTCAGCCGGTAAACACCATAGTCTTCGAACTCTATTTTACGGTCCAGTAAAGTACCAAAGTCCGTGTAGCCAAGAACTGCAAGTGGCGCAGCAACAATTACTCCAGGCATCTGCTTGATTTGCTCCAATTGCTTCAAACTGATACCACCGTCAATTCCATCTTGAAAGTTAGGTTCCATTAACCCAGCAGCTTTGTCGCCGAAGCTTGTTCCAGGAGGACGGACAGCGATGTCATAGGAAACCTTCCATTTGTTTTGCAGAGTCTCCATAACGGTCAACTTATTTGATGAAGTGAGTGTGAACAAAAGTGCCAATCCGCTGCATACGATTACAATGCCAAGCAACATAATAAGTAGTCGCTCTTTATGACGCCACCAGTTCGTCCAAATTAAGCTCAGCATACGCTCACTCCGGGTAAATCTCTATCTCCAACGATATGTCCGTCCTTAATCTCGACAATTCGATCAGACTTACCCGCTAACTGTAAGTCATGAGTAACTAAAATGATACCACAACCAGTTTCAGTCTTCAGTTCCTGCAATAATTCGAAAATGAGGTCGGCGTTCCTAGAGTCCAGATTTCCTGTCGGTTCGTCAGCCAGAAGCCAGCTGGGGTTATTAATTAAGGCCCGAGCAATAGCTACACGTTGTTGCTCCCCGCCGGAGAGTTGTGACGGAAGCGAATGTAGCTTGTTTGAGAGACCTAATCGTTCAAGCAACTTCACAGCCCTCGCTTTGACATCGCTACGTCGGCGTCCAAAGAAAGGCGACATTACATTCTCTAAGGACGTTAAGGCTGGCAGTAAATGAAAATGTTGAAAGACAAGCCCGATCTGTTCAAAACGAAAATCTGCTAATTGATCTGCTTTCAAACTGGTCGTATCCGATTCCCCGTAAAACACATGGCCAGACGTCGGCTGATCCAAAATTCCGATTAAGCTGAGCAATGTGGATTTGCCCGAACCTGAAGGGCCAATAATAGAAGTGAATGATTTGCGACGTATGGTCAAATCGATTTCCTCCAGCACCGCCGTCTCAACATTTCCGCTCGCGAAAGTCTTGCCGATGCCGATCAACCGAATATCTTCGTTCATTCGTTGCCCTCCGCCAGCGCTGTGCGCCTTCCATATTCTTTTTTTCTAAGCACTTTTGAGATTATAGATCATTCCTTTTAAATCATTTACACTAACTATTGATTTAATAGACAAAATTTTGTTCTCAGAATCAATTAGTACCGCAGTTGGAACCGTTTTGATGATGTAGTTATCGAATAGATCATCCGATTCAATAAAAGAAACACCATCTATTAAATATGTAAGATTCTCTTTAAAACCACCTTTTTTTGCTACTACAATAATCCGTAGTTGGCTGTCGAGAGATGGTATAGTATTAATCTTAGGTACTATTTCACCACATATTCCACAAGAAGGGCTAGTAAAAATAAGCAGCGTCATGCTGTTATTGGGCTGAGATTTTAACAAATTGCCGTGTTGATCATGTGCTCTAAAAAGAGGTGCATAATCACCGACACTTGGTCCGTTATATTCTATTTTTCTATTTTCGATGCGTATTCTGTTTAGAAAATGAGCGACAGTTTTTCCTAGCGAATAAAGAAAGAATGTTTGAATAATTATTGCAATCCAAAGAGCTATATTAGAAATAACTAATATTTTCATAACGTGCTCCCTTCAGAAATTATCTTTTTACTCCGACCTCTTATTTCAGATACTTGGTTAAATACCAATACTAACAAAATGGATGTAATTGAGATGAGAGTTAATATAGCCATCTTAATGTTGTATATTGAAGAAATATCATTACCGTGATATAAATCCTCAAGAGATCCTAGTGAAGTATGCATAAAATGGAGTGAAAATAACACTAGTATTAATAAGATGTTTCTAGTAACTAACAACCACGAAATTCTATGAGATCCGAGTAGTCCTCCGCAACCACATGAAATCTCTACTTGACCTCGGAATAAATTGACTGTGATTGCGACAGTATAAATTATGAGTAGAAGAATCAAAATCGATGAAACTACATTAATGAATAAACCCAATAGCATGAATATCCCACATGCTATTTCTAAACAAACTTCTAAACGAACAAAATAATTAACCCATTTTCTTGGGAGAATGTCGTATTCTTTAACAATTGCAAAATGATACTCTAAATTTCTTATTTTATCGATACCTGAAAATAAAAATACTGTTCCTAATATCAGTTTCAGAATATACAATAAACTGTCTATTCTAACCAACTCCTACTTCAGATTTTAAGTTAGAATTAATCAACTTATAATAGTTGCTCTTTAATAACATCAGTTCATCATGCGTGCCCATTTCCTTGATGTTCCCATTTTCCATAATAACTATTCTATCCGCGAATTTTAGAGATGCCAGTCTGTGTGTAACGTATATGACCGTTCTTTCTTTGGCAAAAAAGTCAATAGTTTCGAATATTTCCATTTCTGATTGACTATCAATTGCGGATGTCGGTTCATCTAAAATTATTATTTTTGAATCCTTATATAACGAACGAGTAATCCCCACTTTCTGCCATTGCCCTCCTGATATATCTTCACCGTCAAATAGTATCTTTCCTAATTTAGTGCTATATCCCTCATTAAATTGTTCAACGAACTTGTGAACACCGATTCTTCTAGATATTGATACTAGTCGCTTTTTATCTTTATTGGATGAATCCAATAGTGAGATATTTTCTTCAACAGAGTAGGGATATCTAATAAAATCCTGAAACATAACCGAAAATTTGTTCCATAATTTTTGTTTTTCAATCAAATTAATATTTTGTCCACCGATTATCACTTCACCTTCGTCAACAGGAAATAGCCCAGTGATACATTTAATTAATGTGCTTTTTCCTGAACCGTTTTCTCCGATGATTACCACTCTCTCGTTTTTATGTATCTTTAAGTTGATGCGATCTAATGCTTTTTTATTACTACCCGGGTATGTAAAAGAAATATCCTTCAAACAAATTTCACATTCATCAATAAAATCGAGTTCATCCTCTGTTCTATTTCCTAGTGGCGCTGTTTGATCATCAATAAAATTAAACAAGTTTTTAAAATGAAGTGAATCTTCATATAATTTAGCTGATTCTATTATTAATTGATCAATTGAACTTTTGAAGTTTTGAATTGCCTGACTGGTTGCAACAAACGCACCAACAGTAAGACTCTTACTTTTAAACAAGAAAATCATTACTAATAATGAAAGGCCATATAATAATGTAATTGCTATTTCAATTGTAAAGTCTATGATCTTTTGTTTTTTATAATGGTTAAATTGTTCTTTCTGATTAAATAAAAATTTAGTAGACCATTTTGATATGTAAAAGTCACCGATATTAAAAATACGAATTTCTTTTGCGTTATTCCGATCTGATAATATTCGATTTAAATAATTACTTTCCTTAACTATACTAACCATTTTGGTAACTAGTTTATATCTCTGCTTTCCTGAAACAAAGTTGAACACTAATGATGGAATTGGAATTAGTAGAGCAATTCCACATAAGTACCAACTAATTTGAAAAAGATAGTAACTAAGTGTACTAGTTCTAATTAATGAGACCAGAATATTAAAAACCCCTTGGTATAATGAGAAGACACTTCCTATATTTTGCTTTGATATAATCAGTTGTTCATTAAACTTTTGGTTTTCAAAAGCTAACAGTGGGATAGTTGTACTCTTTTTCAGAACCAATTTTTGCAATATATAATCAAACTTGTTTCCGAAATGCTTATTTTTTAATTCATTAAATCTAGATATCCCCGATGATAAAATTATAATACCTACCTGCAATAAAAATATAGAAACGAATTTTTTATAATTGTTCGTTCCATTATTAATTACTTTCGAAACTTCATCGATTAATTTTTCGGAAACTAATAAAGATATGTATGGAGTAAATCCTAAAACTATCGAATATATAAGTGAAAGAAGTATAAAATATTTTGCGTTTTTTAATATGAAGAGTGTTCCTACTTTTAAAAGCTTTGTACTATTCAATCATGATTAACTCCTTCCTACACAGGCTCCTTTACAGGATATTATTTTCACTAACTACGCCATCTTTACTAATGTGATAATAGCTTGGAAATCTATTCACTCCAAATGTAGTTAGTTGTTGACTTGAAATTGGTAGAATTTTAATTTCACTTGAAAACTTTTCAAAGAAGTTGTTGTATTGTTCTGTATTTTCCATTACTGCAAAACAAACCCCAGCCATACTTTCAATTTTAAGTTTATTTATAAACCTTTCTATACCATCATAACAAGGGGCACATGTTGGAGAAGAAAAGGCCACCATACCTCCATTTTCGCCAAAATAATTGGGTGTCATTAGTAGATCATTTATTTTGCTTATCTTCAATTCTTTGTTTATAGGCATATTATTTTTTCTTAGCAAACTGCCTACTTCTTTATTAAAGAACTTTAAAACCTGGTAAGATAGAGAAATTGAGATTATCCAAATTAATAATAAACAAATGATAATGATAATTTCAGGCATGGATGATTATTCTCCTTAGGATCACTATAATTAGGAAGAGGAACTACACATTAAGTGTAGCTCCTCTAGTTTTCCTTTTTTAGCCGGCGCAGCATTGACCTGTCGCTTGAGTAGTACAAAAATCACGAGTGTAGCAGTCAATTAAATCTGCATATACCGTTCCATCTGGCTCACAAGAAGTGCCCGGAGCAGCTGGACCACACCAAGTGCCGCCTACAGTTTTACAGCTACATGCTGGACCCTGAGGCTCAATTCCAAATAGCTTTGAGAACATGTCCATCCCCCTCCTTCCAAAGTTAAAAATGGGTTTTTTTTGAAGTTGAACCAGATGTTATAATACAATTACACTATTATTGTATTTTCTACCTGAAGATCACTCAATAGCAAATATATAAGAATCTTGTCGAAACAGTCTAAGTTTTATCAAAGAAAAGTGAGAGACGTATATTTTAGCTGATTTTGTAATAGAAACAGTAGACTCGCAGCCTCACTATTACATCCTGAACCGATCTGTAATTGAATGCTTATATATAAAAGGTGGATGATGAATCAAAAAAAACAACCTTCCATTTATTTTTATCATTTATTTTCTCCAGAAATTAGCGCCTTTTCTATACGTAAATAAAAAAGCCCACGTTTACTGGACTTCTTTTGAACAATGGTCTTGTCACCAGACAGTTGCCGGCAGCTTATCATAGGTATTAGATTCTTTTGAAAGTTATTGCGGATTATTGAGACTGTGCATCTCTAATGGCGGCTTAAATCAAATCTGTCAAACATGTATTTCAGTGGCTCCAAATCATTAAATTATCCTAACGGTAATATCAATAAACGAAATAAGAAGTGCAGCTCCCCATTCCACCGGATTTGACCGGAAGCTATGGGTAGCAGAGTCGATTTACCGGAGCCGATTTTGCCTGTAATGACGGTGATCGAACCAAGCGGCATGAAGAATGTGATGTCCCTTACCACGTCCCGACTCCGGAAAAATACAGCTTAATCAGCCAACGTCGATCTGTTCCAATCTTACTCGATTTACCGCCACCGCCTCTTCCGGCAACCACTCTTTCAAATAGAGCGGGTCGTTGCTCGTCAGCTTCTCGACATCACTGTCTCCGATAACCTCTCGCATGCGCGCGAGCGAGACGACTGCACTTCTGAATCCGGAAAGCGTGCTACCGAGCAGACGGGTAAAACCTGACACGTATCCTAGAAAATAAACAAACAATGATAAACTGCCAACAGTGAAGCTACCATCTCGAATTTTATAGCTCGCAAGCAGCAGCATAAGCGCCGTTCCAATCGAAACGATATTTTCATTAATCGTCCCGAGCATCGTATTACATACAGCATTTCGCTTGCTTTCCACCGCCCTTTCCTCGTTTAACTGGTGCAGTCGATCGAGAAAAGACTTCTGAACATCGTTAATAACTATAGCCTGCCAATAGTTGAATATATCGGACAGATGTCAGAGCGAAACGTCAGCCGAACGCTGCTGCCGGTTAAAGAGTTCAGTTATTCTTTGCACAAATAAAGCTGCCGGCAATTGACGGCAGCTTTAAAGTTTATTGTCACTGCTTTGATTTACAATTGTCACAAATCGGATTAAAGATTCAGTGACATACTTTCAACTCGGAGCAGCGTCAGCATAAACATTCACTTTGGTAAAGATAAATTAACTATTCCCTTAAACTGTCGAATAAAGTATCAATATCATAATCGTTATTGTCTTGATCTCTATCATAATCTCGCCAGCGGTCATCATCATAATCCGGTTCATCAACATAAAGCTCTTGCTTCTTGGAATCGATTTTTTCCATTAGATAATCAATGTCTATTCCTAATATACTTGATACATAAAAGAAACCCGCGATTTACGCGGACTTCATTCGGACAATATTCTTGTCAACCGACACGTCTTCACCAGCCGACCACAAATGAACTTAATTTACTATTAATAAGAGAAACTAATTAAAAAATGCGAGCAATAATAAAGTTGTTATAGCCCGCACACACTTACTATGCAATTATCTCTTTACTAATGGTTCCATTAAATAATTTCAAATCATCTAACAAGTCTTGGTGAATCGTTTCCAACTCGATAATCAGCTGCTTCAAACCACTACTAGATGCCCTATTCGGCTCAAAAATCTTTCTTGATTTATCAGGGACGAGTAAGCCGCTTCTAAAATTATCATTTTCTAATGCGTACTTCAAATATTTAAGTGAGTTGCTAATTAGTTTAAGTGGAGATTTGCCGATCAATAGATCATAATTCTCCATATGGTATATTAGTGCAGCAATGTCATAACTGCTGAGATCAATGGCAGAATCTGAATCCGCCTTTATGGTCTTTAAGAGCCTGATCACTTTTTTATAATTACTCGAAGTTGCTGTATCTTTATCATTCAACAATTTATTATGATAGAACGGAGTATTTGGTAATTGCTTTTTTTCTTTATAATCCAAAACCATGACTCCACGATAATAATTTAACTTTGTCTGCGTATAGAGTACCGTGTTGTACCAATTTGAAGGTACCACATCAACTTTCCTTCTTAATGACCCACCTTGTATGCTTATCGATTTTGCGCCGGTGTTATCGACATCAGCGGTTGGGAAAGCATCACGAAGAATGTTATAGCAGTCATCTCTCAATTTAATTAGTGCTTCTACAGGGTTCCCCTTATATGGAGAGGAAGCTATCTGAGGAGGTTCGAGACTAATAAATCCTAAATGTAATGTCAAAATGTCGATGTCACTATGAGCCCTAATATGAGTATCGTTTGTAACTGAACCCTGATGTTTAAATTCAATGTGATATCCTTTATCTTTTAATCCCTGAAGATGATTTTGAACCCTATCCGCTTCAGCAAGAGTATTCTTTGTGTACTTTTCACCGACTGGTAACATTGCACCAATGACATATTTGACTGTCGAACCTTCCTTAAGCTGCTCATACGATTCCGTTAGAACTTCGTACTTCCCAGCAAAGGACTTCTTTATCAGCTCGTCATCATGTCTTCTCTTTTGCAGATTTTCAAGCCTCTTTGAGTAATCCAACTTCGCCATTTTCTTCTCTCCTTCTTAGATTCATTTCTCCATAAGTCGCTCGATCCTTAATATTGTTGAAGTAACAACCGGTTGCACCTAATATTTCTTCATCGAATGTTAGAATACAAAACCCTTCATGCTTCTTGAGTTCAGTTTCAGACACATTGGGAATGTTCTCAAAGTGATATGACATTTTGTATCCTAATCCTGGGAAATGCTTTATTCCCCCAGTTAGACTAATAGAATGCGAGGTTGATGTGCTTGTCTTTATTGAAACTAGCATTTTATCCCATGTCTGTTTAATTACTAAGGTGCCATTCCAGGGATACTGTTTTTGTTGTTTAATATTGTTGCTTAAACCAATGCACTCCCATTCTCCATTTAAATCAGGGAAATGAAGCAACTTAGAGAAAACTTTCAATTTCCACAGCACATGATTAAATAGTAAATACAGAAGACCAAATACAGTAAATGTACTGATAGAAAAGCCGACTACTAAATCGAACTTCTCTACAATCCTTGTTTCAAACAAGTATGTAATCGCCTTACTAATAGCTCCCGATACAAGAGCAAGTACCAATATTATTGTCTTTCTTGGATGCCCTATCACAGAGTATTCATGCATTCCACTAATCACTCGCCCTCATATTATTGGCACTCTACACGGACGAGTGCTAACAAATCCAATATATCATATCTATTGATACAATAAAAGACTTTTTTAGAACATACGTTCGACATCATTCGACACCAGGTCAAGCCATTTAAAGTGGCTGTTATTGCCTGCGTTAATAAACTGATCTACTGAATTTTTGCGATTCTTACCAACATTTTGTTCTGAGCTAAAAGTTGTTCACGTTGTTTAGTCGAGTTTACTGAAATGCGATTCTCATGATATAGCATGTCATTGAACGTTATCGTTTTCGATTCAGCATCTGTGTCAGTGAGATGAATTCTCGAGTGTATTCCCTACACCAAACCACCACCAACCACCCCTCTCTTGCAATACGCGATTTGATAAACTGCCGATAAAGTAACAAAAGGGACGCTTCCAATTAGCTGAGAGCGTCCCCTACTATTTTGATTTTTTCTTGCACTTCAGTATGACATATAGGATAAGAGTGTTGTCATTCATCACTTTCCATTAATTGAAGAACCTATCCTTACTGATCCTTTTAGGAGAGCTATTACTGACTATCAAAGCTTAGTGTCTTATTTTATAACGGTTTAAATACATCTCTTGATAGAACTCTAAACAATCATCTCACTACCACCTACAACAATAAATTACTTCAATACACTTTTCTTATTTTTTATCCTCTTACATATACTAATCAATAATCACTAAATAACTTGTCTCTCTCGATATTTTTTAACTCCAGTATATAAGTTTAAGACTACTGCAATAATTAAGAGTGATGTAAGCCATATACTATTACTAACTAACAACAATAATGCATTGATTAAACTTACAATCAAGTAGTTTAATTTCAACTTTGTTTTGACCTCCTTCGTGTATATTTTATATATACCAATGTGACAAATATCAGATGGAATGGTTATAATGGATTATAGGTTGTTGGGAACCCGAAGGTTCCCTTGACCCACCAAAACGGACTACATTGCGCTAGCGGTTGCCCTGGAAGGTATGCCTGCGTTTTGTAGTTCGTTTTCGTTTTGTTGTCCGCTTCGCTTTCGTCTTTTGGTTCAACCATATCACCACGTCTTTCAATATGGGATACAGTCCACCTATGATACCAGCAACAGCGGTTCCGTAAACGAACCATTGTTCCACTCTGATACGCCACCTCCTGTCAATTTCAGATAAATTAAGCCTAAAGAAAAATATTCAAATCGTCTACTGGTGTCTTTTTGGGTATTGCGCCTGAATTTTCCTAAATTCATTTTTTTTCGTACACGCAGGCATCTTACGTCTCTACGTCGATTACTCCCCCGGTTGAGACAAGATGCGGGTAATTCAGCTTTAGCAACCTTTTTCGCAGACCTATACCGGTTAAAGAAACGGAAAAGGTGGTATAACTGTTTGATGATGTATCTTTCGCATGCAAGGCAAGCCGGCTGATTGTCGGGAATCGGACAATGTTCTTGTCAGCAATCGGGAATCGGATCAAGTTCTTGTCAATACAAAATGACAAGAACTTGATCCGATAACTAAAGAAGCCCGCGATTTGCGCGGACTTCATTCTGACAATTTTCTTATCAACCGACACCAACGCACTCAATCACGGGGCTCTCAGTGATCCTGTTAACCTGATTTTGGATCAGTCAGAAAAATGAGAAGAATGAATGCCTCGTAAAATACAATAAGATTGTATTTACACAATAAAAAAGCGCGAGCTACAGCTGCTCGATCCCACCGCCGTTCGCCCGAACAACCAGGAGCACGAACTGCAACTGCTCTATCTCACCGCTGGAATGCCGATCGCGAAGCCCGGATTTCGTCCGGTTAGTCTGCTCTACCCGGCCGCCGGGAGCGCGAAAGTAGCTCGGTTATGTTTGGTATGGGTTAAAGAAAAGAAATGTTTAATGAAAAATAGGTTTCGGTTTGAGCTGCAGCAGCAATGCGACGGTGATGACGTAGCGGTCTGCGAGCCAGAAGAGAATGGAGCAGCACCGCACGTACGTCAGGATCTATGTGTCGGCCAAGAGAGAATGGAGCTTCAGCAGCGGTGCGCCAGCATCGCGTACCTGTCTGGATAGTCGTCCAGACAGTCAGTACATAATAGAGTAGCAGGCAGCATACCGGTGTCACGATCTCTCGGATCTTCCGCTGCCAGGAGGATCGAATCAGCCACATAGCGCTTTCGAGGACGGCGATACGCCGGTATCCTTCTTGAACAATCGGGCTAGGTAGCCTGGATGGAGATAGATGACGTCGGCTAAGTTGTTGCGTGCCGGATCCTCTCCATATTGGGAATGTATATACTGCTTATTTTCTAATCCAGCATACTTAGGTTGCTCCTGAAGGACACAGTATTCCATAGCGGTGTTGACCATGCTGCGCAGATATCCCTCCATATCCTCAAGGGAGTATATTGAATGGGCTAACAACTGTTCGAGTGGTTTCCCCGAATAGGATGATGCGCTTGAATGCCCTTCGACTTAAGTTAGGCGTGTACAAACTGAATGATATCGAGCCGGAACAGACTGAGCTCGGATGTGGTGAAATCGGGCTGGTACGAATGGTCAAATAAACACTGAGTCGTCCTTTAGGAAATCGGAGGGCCTTCCCTGATCAAGTAGTGCCTTCCACTGTGCCAAATCCGGGAGGCGCTTTGATCCCGAGATCGCCGAAGTCAATGCTCAGTTTGATCGCCGGCCTCCGCGCTTCTGGGAACGGCTCCGCCGCGATGATGGTGCTGACCCTTTTATCGAGCTTCACGAGATCTTTGATCGTAATCGTGCTGCTCGTTTCTTGCATATTTGCTTCCTCCTCAGAGCTTTTTTATTTACCCCCTGCACACCGCCGTTAGCGAGAGACGGCCAATTAACCGCCTCCTCGTGATAAGGCATGAAGCAAAAAAGACGCTCAATGAGCGTCATCGTCTGATATAGGGATAATTCGGGGTCCGACAGTATAGCGAATAAATAGGACTGTGCTATAAGATCGCTAAATCCCCTTGGACCCTTCACCGGCAAACGTTCCCACGCTTTCTCTATTTGGCTTTAGGCACTAACTAGTTCGTCGTGCTTGGTATGGGCGCATTTCCGGATAACGGGGTTACATAACAATGTATCATAATTGAACTTCTTCATTATCCTGTTGTATCATCAGCAGATTCGGTATTGCCTACTCTAGAAGGGAGAGTAGATAATTGCGAAAATAGCGATTTCATACCTATAGGATTTAGTCTAGCTTCGCGATATGCATCCATTGCTTTAGCTCTCCATTGCTCATTACCTGCCTCAGTAAAATCTAAACGTAAATTTCGAATAACATTAATAGCCTGGTTTGCCCAATCAAGGAGCGCTGGTTGATGCCAGAAAGCGAGTTCATTTGCATATGTCACTGCTGAATCTTCAATTGTTGCTGAAGGAGAAATAAATACTCTCACATATTCAGCATTTGCAGTAAGACCTCCAACATGGGTCCGAATATAAGTCGGATGTGTTGTCAGTTGGCGGACCTTATATAACGGTATAGCTTTAGTTCCGTCCGTTTCTGTGTAATCTTCTGAAACAAGACAAAAGTCATTTCCACAAATCCACCATGGATCTGGACCGCCTGTTTCCTCAGTATTCCCCGCATCGTATCCTAGTAGGTTTCCGAGTTTCACGTGGGATAGTTCAAATGCATTCCCATCAGCATTTGAAGCGAGTCCACTCAGGATTTCCTGGGCTAATTTATTGTATTTACGATCACTACTAGTGCCTAATTTAGTGAGTTGTACCTCTAAACGTTCAATTAGGAATGAAAGGTGATTGTCGTCTACTTCAAATTTTTCCGATCTTGAGGATTCGGGCATTAACTTTCGCAGCCAAGTTACAGAATTAGTGCAATGAGCGGCTTGATCGAACCGACTGCGAGCTATTGCTGTGAAGCTTTCATTACTTTGTGCAGCAAGCCATGCCGCGCTACCCGCAAGATAATACCATAATCCGCGATAACCTTTTAAATCGTTACCATCGAGCAGTGAAGCAATATTGTTGGCATGATTTAACGCGCCTTGGTAGTCGCCGGCCCACATGTCCCTTTGGTAGTACAGTTCATACGATGCAGCTTGTTGGAGTTTATCCATCAGCGGATCTGGCTTTTGTTCATAATCTTGACGTCGAGCAAGTATTTGAGCGTCAGCATCGTTCCAATCATCATCTTGTGCTAAAAAAATACGGTACATCTCCATGAAGTCAACGACTCCAGTTGCAGCTTTTGATTCTTCATAACCAAATAGTAACTCAGCTTGCATTTCAGGATGATAAAGTCGAATGTTCTCTCTTTGGAGCAACCGATCTTGTAGCTCGTCACCAACTATGCAGACTGCTGAGTAGTCTGTTGCGCTTCTTGTACAACGGCCAACGGCTTGTACAATTCGTGTGCGAATACGATCTCTAAGTAGAAGCGAAGCTGCCATTCTGGATTCTAAGAATCGTTCATGTAAATTTGCAGCTGACGGTAGCCCTTGAATAATTTCTAGACGGCACTCATCGCCGATAAGATTAATGCCATCATACCGGTTAGCAAGGACCGCTGCTGCGTTTTCGCTCTTTGTAAATACATGCTTGGAATGCTCAATATCTCCTGCTTGATAGATGTCCTTGTTACTAAATTTTGAAATTTCAGCAATAAGATCATCGGCTGATTGTTGATCCGGTACCAATGTAAGTGAGCGAGACGATTCCTTTATTAAAGAATGAACAAGGCTGTTCGTTTGCGCATCATTAAGAGCAACACCTGGGAAGAAAAATAGTCTTCTGCCGACACCATGTTTTTCCCACCCCTCAGGAGCTTTTATACGTTTAATCTTGTCACGGCCAGTGATTCGCTCCAACTCACCACCAAGTCCGAGTGTAGCGGACAAATAGAGTCGCTGTTTGGCGTGTGAGAATGCCGGGTGTGTAAGAGTTGGTGGAATGATTGGTCTGATCAGTATTGACCCATAATTCACATATACATGGCATGCTCTGAGGTGTTCCCTTAAAACAGACCAATTGTGCTTGAGTGATTCATTCCCTTGTACGGCTTCGTCCAAATATGGAATCACTTGATGTAATTGTGAAATGAATTTTGGGGTCGGTATTTTTTCGACCCATGCTTTATCATTTGGAGAGGCAGAGTCGGCTAGCATCCGCTGATACTGCTCAGGTTCTAAACCGTTTTTTAATATCTCAAGCAGTTGGGTGTAGATTACAGGGAATTCATATCGAGAAATATTGAGGGACCAATGTTTAACAATGTAGTTCTCTGCTGCATGCGCATCATCAAGTACAATAAAGTTTGGATTATAAAAGAATGGGTTTGTATTGAACAGACTACTGTAAGTCGTTACAGCGATCGCTTCACCTTGATTATATTCAGCTTTCGCTTTTGGATCATAATCACGTTGTGATCCGGTGAATGCAAGTGTATGTATCCCGAATTTTGATCTCGCTTCATCAACAACCTGGTGAACAAGTTGTTTAGTAGGGCATAGGTATACAACTCGTTCCTGCAATTGACGCCGACGCCATTCTCCGACTAAAAGGCCAATTAATGTTTTACCGCTGCCTGTCGGAAGTTCCATTGCAACCTCGGGATCTCCGACAGAACTTTTTTTGTATTCCCTTAAAACATCGGCTTGATGTGACAACAATCCTTCTACGCTCCGACTCCGTAGGTCATGAAAAAGCGCTTCTGGGCTTTCAATGTTTGAATCACCACGATACTTCGACTTAAAACCCATCCATTAACCCCCTGTATATAGCCATCACAGATCCTTCAAATCTCTACGCTGATCACGTTGTAGAATTGTTATTTATGGCCTGGCTTCGATCCCATTATTCCCAACCACCGACAATGTAGCTTCAATTGTTCGATATTGGGTCATTAGGAAATGGGTAATCTTTACATCAAATATACCACATGATCTCGAATTCGATTGAACTTTTTACTCGTATCCAATTCTTTAGAAGAAGAGTTATGGGGGAGTTCAATTGATCGTTCATGGAACATTGATGGACCAGCAAGAAACAAGGAAACAAGATGCAGGTATAACTGGGAAAGCGTTTTTCCACTGGATGTATTATCTTTATCGGATGCTTGCGCAGTTAGAATTATTGATGAACCTGCAAATGCGATTGCACTAAAAATTAATGTCTTTTTCGCACAGTTCCAGCCGATCAATTCGGATATAATAAGTTAAATGTAACGCTGACAGGACCGGATCTCGCGGACAAACTGGAGCGGTTGGCACATTTTCTAAAGGGAGGAAAATAATCCGGTGACCATAAAGCTGTCTATCTCGGCCTCAAAGGAAGTTCCGGCGTAGGTCCGGAAATGTAACCGTAATTACTTCAATATTCCCCTTTTCATCATAGGTATAGTCCATTATTGCCGGATAGATATATCGATTTATTGAGAAGCCTATTCAACTACAGGTAACAATGCATGTTCTTGTCCTAAGTCGGCTAACGATAGAAGTTCTTGTCACTGGGTTTTGACAAGAACTTCTATCGTTAAATTGAAAAAAGCCGCAGTTAGCGGCTTCTTAAGCATATATGTTCTTGTCATCCGACACTATTCTTCTATCAGATGATTATTACGCATTTCAATATGCTCGGTTACATTATCCTGAGTATACTCTTTTACTTTCTAAATCTAATCGGACAAACAAATTAAGATTTTTAAGAGCTTATCGTACCGACAAAATAAGAGAGAAATTATTGATCTGCAATTAGATGAGTTACATCTAGAAGAACTAATCGAGTACTACAAGAGTTTAAGTGAGGATATTTCGGTGAAAAAATGGGGACCAGTCACATTAACTGCAGTGATTTGTTTCCCTGTTTGGAGCGAACTCGTCGGGGTTATGATAGACAGTGGGAATTCATTGAGTGAAAAACTGGCTTACACACTTGTATTATTAATAATATCATTCTCTGTTACATTTATGGTTTCCTCAATTAAGTCAGTATTAAAAATGGTATTACTAGCATCTCCAAGTGAAACTGACTCAACAAGAGCAGTAGGCCTTCACGACCTAATATAGGAGGCAGGGGGTACACTCCGCTGCCCATTCTTACTTGATACGTCTTATTGGCGGTTGCACCATTCTTCTCCGACGCTCGGTTAATATTTTTTGCCAAACGTCGTAATGACGTTGAAGCCGGAATAATAAGACCATGATGCTATCTTCGAAAAAGTTCTTATGCTCGTAAGGAAGATCGTCTAGAAGTTTTAAGAGCTCTTCTGCATTATCAATCCGCTCCCGGATCGCTCCTCTCGTTTTGCGCAGCCGGTTCTGAATTTCTGATAAATATTCGAGATTTTCCATAAAAACACCGCCCCCTACTACCATCTTGTTGTCCAGTTTATTGGATTTTATGGCGTGCAGCGCAGATAATAAAGAAGCCGGAAGCTTCAGCTCCCGGCAAATGAAGATAAAAAAACGCTGGATCACAAGTTAAGACCCGACAACTTCCCTTTGATTGATATTTGTCGCAAAGGAGAACTCCTCCTCCTCTTCAAACTTTGGAGAACGAAGCTTTCCTTCTTTTGAAAAACACTGAAACTTAACGCGGCAGCTTAAGAGTGGATCAATAAAGATCCAGTCCTTGTTCTCCCCTTTTATGAGTTGCTTCGATATAGCATGGAACGCCCGAATCATGTCTCGGTGTGGAGGAAACTCAATAACGCCAACATATTTCCCATCCATCTGCAAGCCCCAGCCAAATTCGCTCTTTCGAATCGAGGAAATCTGGCATGTCGCGTATTGATAAGCCTTCACTTTTACGATGACGTCTTGCGGCCGTGAACCCATGTAATATGGCGACTCCCCATTGTATTGAACAATGCCCTGCCCTCTAGCCCCTGCTGTTGCGCGTTTAAGAACAGCAGCTCGCCGTTTTCATATAAGGGTGTGACAGAGACAACATCTGATGGAGGTACGATCGCCTGAAGACGTTCTCTGCGCTGCAGAAATGGCTTCTGTATGACAGACTCGCCATTCACCCATAGAATGTCCCAGACTGGGAAATGGGCCGTTAAAGACCGGCAGATTTGCTGAACTGCTGCAGGTTTCTTTGTATTAAATCGCGTCATTGCGTCGTCCCACCAATATTTTGTCTGATCGGCAGTCTGGGTAAGATCGAATGCAATGCATTCTCCATCAAGTATCGCTGACTTAGCATTTAATTTGATTTGCTGGAGCTCCGGAAAGCGATCGGTTACTTCTGTGCCGTGACGAGTGAACACTCGTCGCACATTACCGGCGGAATAGTGAATCAGGACGCGAAATCCATCCCATTTCAGACTCGACAGCCAGTTTGATTTAATCTTCTCCGGCGTCAAAGGTTGTAGCAGCATTGGTTTTATCGGTTGATTAAGCATAAGCAATAACCTCCACCCATGACCATATCATGCGGTGGTGGAACATGATATATGTAATGGCTAGCTCGGCTGAGAATATAGTGCAGAAGCTACCGCCATCATAATTTACCTAAAAAATAGGCTAACCAGTATATTCTGATTGACCTAATAATACGAAGAGCCGCTATATGCCACACTCTTCTGAATAGAATACATGATCAGACAAATTAAGTATATGCACTTCTCTTCGGTCGCGATCCGTCTACGGAAACAGCTGGATCGTCTTTTTTTGACTTCGTTTCTTTCACCATAATATGCCATAGTTGAAGCATACCAAAGATTAATTGAATCACACAAACAAAAAGGACAGTGAGCAAGTAAAGCTCATCAGACCTAAAGACAAGGTACATAAAGAAAATTGAAATTAAAACCATAAGCCAAGACAGTATTTTTTCGATAATGAATTTTAGTTCCTTCTCTTTCGCCTCAATACGTATTAGAAATAACATCGCTAGATTAAAAAGTATAATATAGCCAAACAAAATGTACCCCAAGTATGTACCTTCCATTACAAACATTTTATGATCATCCATCATAACACCAGTCATTGCTGCCACAATGACTAACGTACAAATGAGTGCAGGACTAAAGAGCATTGCGAAACTAAAATCAAGCAAGCCAAGCATTTTTTTTAATTTTCTGGTTTTGGTGGTACCTTTTTGTTCACCCTTTTTAAACGTAAATACAGCAATGACGATGCCGTTCGCGGCTAACGAAGCAGTCAGGATAGCAGAAAATAGACCGATTGTTGCCAAAATCTGATTCTCAACACTTACAACCAAAGTTCCCATGAGAATGACTCTCCCTCTTTTTGGAAAAAATTATCTATATATAATTAATATCGTAAAGCACTTCATTTTTAACAATAGCGATACCTCAATTTCGTAGTATTTGTTTCTTTCAAGAGAATAGAAGCGACGATCTACCTCAACTCGCGCAGCTGAGTAAGCACTGAATCGCATCCAGGGCAGTGTATCTGCAGCACAAATGCAGAGAATTGACGCTTTTCTGCCTATAGGTACTGGAGCCGTTACCTCCCTCCGCCAAGTCGGCGTCCCCGACGTCCCTACTTTCGAAGCGGAGCGAAGAAAAGTCGATGTTCTTCACCATCTTCCGCACCTTTCAAAAGTCCATCTCATTAAGAATTGATTTTTACCGCGGGTAACAATGCATGTTCTTGTCCTAAGTCTGCTAACGATATATGTTCTTGTCACCCGACATTTTTATTTTCTAGACAAAAAAAAGCCTCCTTTCCTTTGTAGGAGAGGTGACTTTGTTAATTGTTAAATATTATTCAGGATAAATATCATGTCCTCGATCAAGCCACATTAAGAAAAAGGTATTCTTAGACCTAAATCCGTGAACTCTTGCTTCTCCTGTAACCCTAAGCTCGAAGAAAGTTAATTCTTCGCTAATTTTTTCCCTCAGGGCTTTATTGGGCAGTTTATTAGCATTCTTATGCTTAGTGTAACCTAATCCGGTTTTTGCTCCCCGACTACCACCTGTTTTATAAATCTGATTCCAAGTCATACTGCTTACTTTCTTTACGAAAGAACTAAACTCTTTTAACTCACTTTTATCCCAATCTGAAAAACATTGGTAACTATCATCAAAGTATTTAAGTGCAACGTAAGCTTCCTGATCGTCATTATCGCTGCCATTCTTAGTTGTTAAGCCTAAAATTTTCACTTCAACATTCGTAAGAGTTACTGCTTGATGAGTTTTTAAATCCGTTTTTGCATTTACTTTCAATGACGATCACCTACACACTATGAATTTTGCATCTGCGTATAGAATTCCTTCATTGCTTCCCAAGTGATCTCCTCATTACATCTTGCTTCTGGAGGAAGATCACCTCTAGCATGAATCCAAGGATCTTCTTGGTGAGTTAATTTCTCTAAGTACTTGGCATCAAATTTACCATAAATCTTGTGTATCTCGCTCAGCACATGCTCGGTGTTATCGTCAAACTCTGGGTAATCATCAGGCTCTCCGATGGCATCATATTTATATTCTGAGTAAATTTGATAAACATCTGGAACAACAGGCCCGTGTGCCCAAGCTTCAATTCGGTTACCAAACATCGGACTTCCTTGTAGTACTAAGTTCCAGGATTGGGCATAATAAAGAAGCTTTTGCAACTTCAGATGCGTAATGGATTCACCAGCTTCACGATCAACATTGAACAAGAACCACTTCGCAACATCTTGTGCTGTGTACATCTTTTCACCTCCTGATAACTTTTCCATACAAATCAAAAAAAACGAACAAACGATCTCTTTAATTCTATATATTATGCCACATTTAATGATAAATGTATACGTTTAGTACATAAATTTAAAGCAAGTTGATTGAGGAATTCCCCACCTTTTGTCCTACACATTTCGACATAAAGGAAAGAATTAACTGTTATTATCAAATATTGATATTGATAGTTAACTAAAAAGACTCCACTAAAAGCGGAGTCTGTTACATTCTAATTAATCTTCATCTTCATCATCTTCAGGCCCCAACAGGACTTTTACTTCATCTTCATACTCAGCAAATTTACGTGCATCAGCAATATCTTTTGGATCAACATCAATGTAATGATGAATCCTCAGATAATCTAAAAGCTCATCGATATTGTAATGCATATTCTGTGCAATCTCAACAAGTGTATAGCCCTTCTTATACATTCGTACAGCATCTTCAATTTCATTATCTAAATCTGCTTCCATTTTTCTAACCGTCTTTTGTCTAAGCTGCTCAGCATCAAGGATATAAATAATTTATCACTCCTCAATCAAGAACATACGTTCGCGCGTTTGCAATTCTTATTATAGCACTTTTTCATACAATATTAAAGTCTTAGACTGCAACAATTTATACGAGCCATTGCCAACTATTACCCTAGTTAATTTTCTCGTATTAAGAGAATTAAAAGCCCTCTTCTCACTCCATAGTCTACTAATTTCTAAAGAAGCATCCGTTAACTTCTGGAGTGCGCCGGCGTGTTCTTCTACCACACCATCTTTGCAAAAACGGATAAGCCCTCTGTTAAGGCTTGGCTTCTCCTTTGCCCATCACTGTAGTGGAGGATTAATGTTAGATTGTAATCGTGCTTATTCGACAAAAAAAATGGTAAAACCTTCTTGTTATTTTGAAATTAATCGACTCTCCGGAGGGATATTACAACCCGCTAAAAACTGTGAGCCATGGGGATTTCCTGGCCACTCTTACTAGAGTAAGAACATTTACGGATCACAGCTATACGATACCGTCCATGGCCGGCAAACTTGACAGCGAATAGATGACTCCAGGAATGTTTACCTTCAAATAAATACTTCATCTTCTTATATGTTGATACTTCAGCAAAATCAAACATAAATGGTATACATTGAATCAAATATGAATTTAGAATACGCCTCCACCACGAACAATCTGCAGCATCAATGACTAACACACCGCCATCGATTAATAGATCGTAGTAGCGGGTCAGTAAAACTTTCGAGCGTTTCCATGAGTACCATAAACACCCCTTCATATCCCAAATAACATGAACCGGTGTATTCACATACTGTCGTATCTTAAAACCATCTACACGCTGTATATAGCGAAAACTAACAAACTCATCTGTATATGATGGCTCATGATCCATGACGGCTATATCACTGGCCAGGATATTCACTCTTATACCAAGTCGCTTTGAAATTTCATGTGCAAAGTATAGCTCGTCAGCCCCTGAATTAGCTGAAGGACTGATTATTTTGATTTCCTGACCGATTGTAACCGGACGGAGAACTGAAATAAGTTCGCATGATACATGCTCACGCCAATCCCAGCGACCTTTCATTTTACGAGTAGCCTTTCCCCAAAATGAAAGTATGCCAAAGCGCTCATAGGATAACTCGACATTGATCCGCAGCCTAGTAGCAGTCCCTCCCATAACGGCAAGTAGAGGAGATGCAGGTAAAAGGAAATATAAAAAATAGGTACCAATCCGAAAGCTTTCTTCAATAAAACTTTTATCAATGAATCGTAAGACTAGGAAGCTAAGTAACATATATCCGAATATTAAAAATGAGCTGCTAATCCAGGCTATGGTAACTGGTCTATACAACAGATTGTATAGTATGCGAGATCGTATAGAAAATCGTAAGGTGAAGTAAAAGTAAATTCCGAGCCCATTTGAGAATAGAATACTTACTGCGCTGATTTTGATTAAGTCTACTAGCGTTTCTATCATTTCCATCTTCCTCTACACAAAGTGATGTCTACCATGATGTCGACCAGTCCTATGCCCTAGGAGAAACAGAGCGCTCCGAATATTGAAATGAAAAAAACCGGCATGGACAATAGATTCTACGCTTATTCGTTGTCCTGCAGCCTCCTCTTAGCGATTTTGTGTAAGTCACAGCTGGATTGGCCAGGAATATAAAAAAGCACCTGGACATGGGTCTTCCCAAATCGCAGGTGCTTCCTGAGATGAATTCTTAATTGGATTTGTTTCATTGTAGTATTGCCTTGCATGCCATGATCTTCGGCCTTAATAATAATTTACGACAAATTGAACTAACTTGTCCAT
The DNA here is from genome assembly GCF_056269305.1 of Paenibacillus sp. J22R3. Classification (NCBI taxonomy): domain Bacteria; kingdom Bacillati; phylum Bacillota; class Bacilli; order Caryophanales; family Paenibacillaceae; genus Paenibacillus; species Paenibacillus sp. J22R3. The sequence goes on from NZ_JBWDNS010000008.1 coordinate 205,117, forward strand.
ATGAGTAAACATAGTATACGGTTTTTATTCCGCCTCCTGCGGCTGATTTGTGGCAAGCCCCCTTCCATTCTAGACATGAATATAGTCTTAATTTGCATAAATATAATAGAACAGGTAACAATGGCTACTAATTCGTGTTTAAGGCGGTGAAATACTATGCAAGAGGTAAGAAAAGATGGTTGGAGATCAGATGAAGATTTACTTCTAGCTAATATTGTAATAAAACACATACTAAACAAGAGTACGCAATTGGCAGGGTTTGCTGAAGCAGCCAGCCAATTAGGAAGAACAGAGAGTGCTTGTGGATTCAGGTGGAACTCCGAAGTTAGAAAAAACTTCCAGAACGAAATTACTCAAGCCAAACGGGAGCGTCATCAACTCCAAAGAGAAAAGGATAATAAGCAAGTTACTGTTGCCACTGTGAAGGAGCAAGTGGGTTCTATTGATCATGAATTTGAGTATAGTCTCACGGATCAAATCGTTGAATTGGCTAATAAACAGCAAATGCTTATTGAAAACATGGCCAAACAGATTAGGGAACTAAAAGAGGAACTGAAAGTAAAGAATCATGAGTTACAGCAACTTAGCTTCGTTCCAAAGCAGATAAATGAAGAAACGTTAAAAGAAGACTTCGAGACGATGCTTCAGATATTCCAACGTGCACAGAATTTTGTTTGATTCAAAATTGGTTATTGTTCAGGGCTCATTCGTACTCAAAAGAAAAAGACCGGCTCCGGTATTGGAGCTGGTCTTGCAGCGGCAAAACACATCCGTTCTACTATTCAACCCATTGGAGCAGCAAGTAATAGTCACCCGCTTCAGTCCACTGAAAGTGATAATTCCGAGTCAGCATAATGGGATCGCCATATGGTGTACTTGTAAGATATGAAAGGATTTCTCCTTTATTATAAATTGCACCTTGGGAGAGATGTAATGATCGTGGTCAGTTAATAGAACAAAACAACCGAAACCGACATGTTGTTCATCTACATATGTTTCGAGGTTTTTGAGGTCTATAAGCATCATAACGATTGTTTGGTTCTCTCTGATTTTTAGCTTGAAAATGTTTTAATTCGATTGCTGCAGATACTGTTTGCTCCGGATGCATTATATCTCTATAAGTGACAACAAGATCAATTAATGCTCTCTTCGTCTTACTTTTCATCAAAGGTGAAGACGATGTAAATGGAACCTCAAGAGCCACATGGAATGATTCACTGTTTGATAAGCAGTACATGTCTCCAAATTGTTGAAGAATAATTCCTAGATGGAGCTGTAGGGAAGCCTCGCTGGTTAGTTCAAGACGGCCGCAGGCTAATTGGGTGACTACTAGATCAACACTCTGATTGATGACATATTTTAATTTCTCAGTTTGTGTCCATGTAAATTCAGGTATCACCGAAATGGTCGTCACGATTTATAGCCTCCAAGTAAAGGTGTGATATCTGTTATTGGTTACTATCAACGTTATAAAAAAGGCCGTACTCACATTGGAGTACGGCTGGAACATGATACCTTGTCCAAGTTATATTAACATGCCATTCTTATACTTGCATAGTCTGCAAAAGGAAGAAATGAGAAGCACCTTTCTAACTCACTAAAAATCGAATTTCATTTGCTGTTCAACAATTTGTTCGGTTTTCTCAAGTATAGCAGATCAAACAATGCCATGTTGTTTCGACAGCAACAGCAGCAATTCATAGTAATTTTTGGGTTGTTAGCGGAACATCAAAAAAGGCGCTCTGTAATGAGAGCGCCTTGCCTATTCCTCTTACCTATTTACCGCCAGCTTTGACACCCAAGCTCTGTTCTGCGATTTGAATCAAACGACGCGTAATTGAGCCACCAATCTTTCCGGCATGGTACGTTGTTAAGTTCCCGTTATACCCATCTGGAGATAGCTGAATTCCAAGTTCCTGTGCAACTTCAAACTTAAGCATGTCGAGCGCTTGAGACGCTTGCGGTACTATCAAGGTGTTTTTTGCCAACTTAAAATCCTCCTTCTATATGGGATAAAATTATGTTGGCCAAAGCAATCCAAAAATATGCAGGAGGATTTTTAGGCCGTTTACTACACTATTTTACGCCTTCGATCCACATGAAAGTTCTCATTTCTAATTGTACCTCGAGTTGCCGGCCGCCTTCTCTTCCCTATTTCATTTCTAAGCATATAGAAAAAGCTAATAAGGAACATCCCACTCCACATTACCCCAAATAGCGCAAGAACTTCTCCTAGTACAAGACCAGCTAGTCTAGAGGCAACAATAGTGAGTGAGCTTGAGATAACGACTGAAATGAAGATAGCATTATTTTTAAGCCGATTAAGCGGAAGAGATATCATTTTCCTACTCACTAAACGCATTCCCTTCTAATAAATATTCGTAAGTTAATTATATTGATTCGACAATTTCCAACATAATCCTTCAGCGACTAAGATTAGAGGCGGCAGAAAGTCGGTTTATCGGGCCGCATACTCGTAATGCACTTCCCTCATGTACTCTATATCCGTACTCAGCAGCTCACGGTTGGAATCCGCTTTGTAAATAATGTTTAGATGTCCATAATCAATCGGCCGATAACCACGAAGGGTATTCCTAATCTCAATCGCCAGCCTTCTTCTGCCGGACACCGAAAGTCCCGTCTTCAGACTTTCACGTACCACGACTGCAATATTCTCCTTAATGATCGCTTTCTGCAGATGACCACCTCGAACAAAAAACATAAGAGCACCAACTGTATGAGCCTCAAGATACTGCCGGTAATCACCGAACGTCATACACTCAACTATCTGACCGATCAACGTATTATTATCCCTTAGGAGACCTTCACTTTTTTTCATCGCATCTAACCTCATTTCGACATTGTTAGTGATCTAATTATATACGAACAAACGTTCTTGTCAAAGAGATAAAAATGACCGGCATCCAGCATAGTTTCTGGAAAGGCCGGTCGCCTATATGAATGAATATCACCTAATTGACATATCCGACTTGGATTTATTCAATACACTCTTTTTTTCGTATTGGAACATCTGGAAAATTGGAACAAGTGTGTCTCTAAAAATGAGGGCCTGTAATTCACGACTAGACCTAACTTGTAATTTACGCTGGATGTTCGCCACATGATTCTTCAAGGTTTTTTCTGATACGTTCAATGTAGTACTCAGTTCCTTGTTACTCGATCCTATAAGAGACAACTGGCGCAGAACCTGACTTTCGCAGGGAGTAAGATGATACCGTTGACTAACTACATCGAAGAAATTATCAATAACAGAAATGTTTTGTATTAATATCGTTTCCATAAACTAACTCCTTCAGGTGGTGATTTTAATTTATTTTGGCTTGAGTGCTTCTGGGAGCGATCATTTTTCCTGGTACAGTTGGTGACTTATATTAATATTGATTCGCCTCAAGAACTACGCCCATATATAGATTCAACAATTCATCGAGCTCCTGGGATTTCATTAATACCAAAGGCGAAGACCCACCATATTTGTTGAAGAAATCATGAAGCTCAGCTCGTAACCTTTCGACTGCTGTGAGAATTTGTTCTGCAGAGCTGCCATCTCTCCCGTCTTGACACCTCATGCTAGTGTCCCCCTACTATTTCTTCGATCCGGATATAGACCCCATACTCTACAACTGTGCTTTGCTTGATAACTCGTAATAAGAACACCAAGTCCCGCTCCAATGATGCGCGAGTATAGCAGTCCCCAGAAAGCTCATAAAGCCTTCTTCGCCCCGGTTTCGCTTCATCCCCATCATCTTCCACTTTCGATCTCTGTGAGTGCATCTTCAACTCTCGATGCAGTAACTGCTTCTCCTCCAAGACCCTGTGCATCGGCACTTTCATTTCACCTAACAATTCGAAAAATCGAACGATATCAATCTGCCAGGATCGTAATAAGGCATCCCTATGATGGCCATGCATTAACCACTTAGCTAAGAGACGAACCTTTTCTTCCAACTCAAGACATCTGAAAATATCTAGAGGCAGCAGCCCTTCATCTTCTGGATCCCTACTTTGTGGTGGTAACAATTCAATGGCAATACTTACACTTATCGGCCCACTTATCGATGCGATGCGTTCACACATAGCCTGCAGGAAATGAAGAAGGGATTCTCCATCCATTTTCTCCTGTAGGAAAATCGACAAACTGGTAAGGGAAATGTCTTTTTGTTCAGAGATGTCACCTGTGCTCTGAACTTCATTTTGAAATTTCCTCTTTCGCCGGCGAACATCATACAAATCGATTTTCCATCGACGCATCAAGTTGTAATATGTTCCTAAACTGACCCCCCAAGCTTCGCAAAGATCGCCAATACTATGTTGAGATCGCATCTTTGATAGAATTTCATGCTTTTCTGTAGTGGACTTCCCTTCAATCTCAGTGATTCCGGGTAACATTTGAAAATCAACTCCTTAAACGCAAAAGAGCACGCAAAGGCGCCAAAGGCCCGTGCGTGCTTCACACTTCCGTAGAAAAATTCTATAATCTGACTATAACATAAAATCCCGCTTCATTGAAGCAAAATGCTTAAACATTACCTTCAATTCTGGTATAATAAATGACAGGAAAAGTATATATTACCCGCCTTAGGCGTCGGAAGCACCGGTCGTTATGACTTGGTGTTTTTATTTTTTTAGAGAGGTGTTTGAAATGACATTGAAAAAAGCCTTAATTATCTTCGTACTGGTTTATGGTTTAATTGGACTGTATTCGTTTAGTTTCAAGGACAAACCCAAAAACGTCCCAACGGTGGATACTGGCAAGATAGAGGTCGAACTGGAGTGGGATGTGACCAACGAGATGAACGGGAACTATCGAACGCCGATATGGTTGAGAAACTCCGAATTTAAAGAATATGTGGAAGAGGCCGAGTACAACACTGACGAAGAATTAGGAGAGCCTGAGTTTACATCCGCCTACCAATTGATGTCCCTATTTGCGCAGCTGCAGCTTGGTGATCCTACAATTGCTTCAAGCTTCGTTAACCCGGATCTGTCATATTCTGACTATGACAGTAAAAAGGTAGCGAACATCATTAAAGAGTCAGAGGCCTTTGCGAGCAGAATTACAAAGAAGAAGTCTCTCAGCAAAGTAATAATCTCCTCACCTAATAATCAAAAAGATAACATGGTTAATCATGATGTGATCTTGAAGTTCAGTAGCGGTGACGAAATAATGATTAAAAGTATCCCAATGATCATGATGCTCGATGATCATGGTGACGGGGACTCCGTTCATTCTAATGAGATGTGGTACATGAATCTTAATTTACTTGAGCTTGCTCAGCGAGTAGAAAAAATGGAATGAAGTTTACCGGATCATCCGCCCCACCAACACACATTTCCATTTTAAATTCCTTTAAGCCCTCCTCATTTACTGTAGGAGGGTTTTCAATTAATAAGCTCACAACAACAAATTCTCTACATCTATCACAAGCTTTATCGATATACATCAATTAATACAACCCTTTCTATGCGAGCTATTAACTCAAATTATAAGGGTATATTCTTGTTTGAACTAAACAATTTTATAAGAGTCCAACTCCTATTAACCCTTATCTCTCAATTACTTATCTTCAAGTTCATCAATAACGAATATAAGATGTTCTGAACGCCCCGCAGGGACCAGCTTTGAAACTTGCAGCGAACACCATAAATAGACACCCATTTGCAAATTGTAATAAATCGTCCAACGAGTAAAGTGTTCTGTTCTTTTGTTCATTTATTTTAGTCTTATTCACCTACCATGCCGTCACCATCACGATCATCCATATATTTGTACAGCCAGTGGTCACTCGTTATTGGCATACTATAACCGGCTGCCTTTGCTTCTTTAATCGTTACCTTTCCGTTTCCGTTTGTATCGACACTAGAAAGATCCTCTGAACTAGTTGAATCAGAAGAATCACTGCCTGTTAATCCGAGTGATGCGTTTACTTCATCCGGGTTCACATTATCAAATGTATCAACAATTACGTTACCCTTTAACGAATAGGTATACTGATAATTTGAAGGAATCTGAGTTTCTGTATTCGGGTATGTGATAATTGCTTCGAAATCATTAGCTCCGCCTGCTTTGCGTATCGCATCTTCCATATATGCTTGATCACCATGTCGGTTGAGTGTACTATCTTGAGGGGTGATATTATAAGCATTCGATACCCCTCCGAGAGAATCGGCAATGACATGTCCCTCATCTAATACATCGCTTTCGACACCAGGGACTTTCGCCTCATCAAAGCAATATCTACCAGACGATGAGACAGACTCGTTACTGTCATCTTGTAGAATGATTTCGTCAGCAATGACACGCACTAGTTGCCCGTGTTCGTTTGTAAATGCCCAGTATTCACGGTCCCCGTAACCAACATCCACAACGACATTAGGTTCACGATGCCCAGACAAATCACAACCATCCACTTCAATACGTTTGTATCCTGAGAATAGTTCGTTATTTGATTGGGCTGGTGTTTCCTCGGCTACCGTTTCGTCAACAACCGTCTGGGTAGTTTCTTCTCCTTCTGTCTCTTCAATGACCTCGGTAATAGTTTCTTCAGGTTCTTTATCAACTGTGGTTACTTCTTGTTGAGCATCTTCTGTATTTGTAATAGTTAAATTTTCTGCATTGGTACAACCAACCATTAAGATGATCATTAACAGTAAGACTAAATAGTTCATTTTCTTTTTCATTTAGGACTCTCCTATAATAGTTTCATACCTGTTCATTTAAAACTGCACTAACCAGTAGTCTAATTTCTCATTACAGTCCACTCAAGCACACGCCATTAGTTGAATTTATTCAATCCAAGCCTAACTAACAACTCTCTCGGAAAATGGGAACTTCTCTCAAATCCGCTTCCGAGATCCACAGAATCATAAGCATATCCACGTACACAAATGACATCGATCGCACCAGCTATCTTAAGACCATCGACAAGGTTGTAGGTAAGTTTCAGGTTTTCAAACCATTCTTCCCGCTCAACCGCCGCTTCATGAAGATGTTTATACGCCTCCAGCAAGCCGTTGATCATAGCCGATCGAGCTGCGTTAATCGCAAACTCTCTCTCCATCACCAGTCCCACCTTTCTCTCTCCCTGCCTCGGCTTCTGACCGATTCACGAATCCGCTCTTCCTCCATGAAATCATTAATATACTCAGGATATCCTTCGGCGCCCTCTTCTTCAGGAAGAACCACTAGGCGGACGTCTTCACGATCTGCGACCCGCTTCGCCAAATGGACTCCAAGACGATGAATGAGCTCCCTTTGCCCCTGATAGGTGTATATAGCTGGCACCTCACCAAAAACCGGGTCTACGCGCAGCGAGAGGCCATCGTAGGCGGGTATCGCCCGTTCAAGGCCACGATTCGTTTTGACGACCAATGGAAGCCCCTTCGCATCGTGAGGAATTCGGGAAAGCGACGGTTTGAATACCGCTGGTATCTCCTCATCCAGGCCATAAAAATTGTAACTGCTTGGCAGCGCGTGGATGTAGCGAAGAAATAAACCTTCTATCTGGCACGAAATTGCGCTTTCTGTATCGAAAACCTCTTTATTCTCGCCGGTTATCCCACATTCGCCTCTCAACGAATCGAAGCGGGCACACAATGAGCAAGAGGGTATCAACGGTCGTTTACTAGGATCGCCCATTCGCTTGATCCTCCTTTCGATTTAGATACTTCCGCTTTACGTGACCCGGTATATGGGTCTCACATTGAACGTTATTCCATTGGTACATCTTCAAGAGTTTTTCATCAACGTATTTATCACAACCTGGATACATGCACTTACGCCTCGTATCAATGTCGGCGTTACTCTGGTCAGCTACTGGAGATCCTGAGCGCTCAGGCACCCCAGTCCCGGGGTTGTTGGCCCACTTCCTCCCCAGGTCTATCCAACCCATTTCGAAGCAGTCACAAGCATCAACAAACGCCAAGCTGGCGGCAGCCTTACATCGTTCGTTGAAGTATTTAATGCGCTTTGTCTTTTCATCGCGCTCGAATTCAACAAACCCCTGTCCTTCATAGCTCGCATCGACAATATGCAAAACGCCACGCATCTCAAGCAGCTTTTCATTTTCGTGAATTATTGGGTGTTCCGTTGTTAGTCTCCATGATGCATGATTACCAGCTGCCATATTAACCCGATGCCGATAGGCTTGGACCGGAATGTGAGCACTTGCTTGGCTTTGATTCTTAAACTCCACTGTTCCCGGAGGAAAAGGTAAAATGAGCTTTTCGTATATATCCTGAAATAACTGGCGGCGATCTTCCAGATTACTCATCGTTGATCACGTATCCTTTTCCTCTCATGAAAGAGATCAAATTCTTCATCGGTAAGCAGCCCCAAGGAATGAAATAACAATACCGCTTCTGGATTCATAATCGGAACTTCCTGATCTAAGGAATCCCGCAAATATTGGAGCTGATTCTCACTGATGACCATTGATTTGAAATTTCGTTCTCTCCCCTGCTGCTGCTGATCAAATAACCAATCACGATCAACCTCGCTGCGAGACTTGTCACGGAAAACCTCGAAGTACTGCCCATTAGCCATGGAGTAAAAAACACGCAGCCCCTTTTCCATAAGAGTTGTTACTGCATCTTTCTCTATGATCACTTGGCCACTATCATTGATCAAATATTTAATGATTGATCCTTCTTGAAGACCCAACCGCTTTCGGATCTCCATAGGAACTGTCGTCTGTCCTTTACTCGTTATCTTTGAATAGAACACAAAAACCCTCTCCTTACTTTGCCTTACCTTTCTTCAAAGTGTAAGGCAAAGTAAGGAGAGGTGTCAATAGATTCCATTTCCGTGGCTGATCGAATAGCCATTTTTGAAGCCACTCTTTCTGTTCTCGGGACAAACACTCTAGAGACCAACCTGATAGGTTTGGAATGAGATCCAATGTCCTGCCCTGTTATCGCAATAGGACGGTGTGACTTTACGCCCCATACCATTCCCCCCACATGTATCTCACTTTTTATAAATCAAATGAAACTCATCGATTACAATCAGTTTTTTAGGTCCTCTACCTTGCGCCTTCCGTCTCTTCAAGCGACGAGCCTTTCGATCGCACATCTCGAATTTACTTTTCTTCATAACAACCACTCCCAATGTTCAGTCGTATTCATTTTTTAACTTCCGTTAAATACTTTGTTTAAATCGGTATATCTTTCCATGATTCAATTGTTTCACAATCGAAAATTGTTTCACAATCGAAGACCGGCTTCGCTACGTACACCACCTAATCACTCAGATACTTGACCCCTATACCGTGCTGACCAATTCGAAAAATACGGACCAGCTTCTTGGTTATAGGCAATGGCCGATACACCACTACGTTGTTCGATTTCAGTGATTAGTGAAGCTAATTTCCCGTTATACAACCATGACTTTGGAATCGACACGACCGCCGCTTTACGAGTAAAACTAGCATGCGCGTAATTTAACATCATCGTAAACCGATCTTCATAAACATCGGTAGCAGTTTCATTAAATTCCGGAAGTCTCGATGTGATTTTGTCAAAAATATCTTGTTTATCACTCATCGACCGATGGGATGAATTATACCTAGTAAGATCTTTCGTCAAATCAAAGGACAAACGCGTAATGGATGTCCAGCGGAAGAAAGGTACTGCTTTCTCATCTAAATTATTTAATTGATTAATCGCAATCCCCTGCTCATCTGTCCATATCCAATGGATCTGCTCCCCAGATTTCGCATTCGAAGCAAGCTTCCGATACCGGAGCCAGGTTCGGATAAAGATAATCATACCGCCCGCAAGACCACTAACAATGGCTGTGTCTTTGATCCAGTGAATACCAGCGCCTTTCTCTGCTTGTCCGGATAACAATAAAGCTAGCAGGCCATATACGGCGAACATGAGAATTGGTAATGCAATGACAATGAGACAACCATACAAAGCTTTACTCTGATAGCCGCGGTCCGCACCGCTGATCATGGTATGATAGCGAGTAAATTCCCACTCAGCTGCTGTGCATATAAATACTTTCTTCAAGTGGGTACTCTCCTTCTGCCTTACAATTTATTAAAAAACATCGTCCAATATTAACTGGTTTTACGCAGGATGATTTGAGTCGCTGAACAGCAGCATCAACAACTGTTCTATTATTCAAACTTGGTATTAGTCAATGCTAAAGCTAGAAAAACAATAACTCCCACAAATACAAATAATGCTAATAAAACCATCCAAAACATTATCCTTGAAAGGATTGTTCTACTCTTTACGTAGCCACAAATCGAAGTTATGATGCTCGATACAGACAATAAAAGAATAATATAAGTAAACAGTTCATCGTAATCTGTAACGTCGGCTAAGAATAAATAGATCAAAACGGATATAGCTAGCGCTGCCAAAGAGAACAATGCAATCCAAGAGCAATAATGCGAATTTTTCATGTTCAACCCCTGCCCGACTATCGTACTAATACTCTTTCTTTCAGGCATCCCATGAGATGGCGATTACAGGAATTGGAGGATATTCGGAATGATATACAGCATAAACAGAATCATCGGAGATAAGAGCACCATTCCGACTCCTCTTCTCCTAGACATAGGGTTATTAGCCCCAAGACCACGGACAATAAGGCCAAGTATCATGATTGTTACTGTAATTGGCACGCCGACTATCATTAGCACTTCAAAAAAGCCAGACAACCAAGAATTTGTTTTATCATACACATCATCCAACTGAGTATCCGCAGGAGCGTGCTCTCCCCCCGTATAGAAATAATAGAGTAATGGCATGTATGCAAAAATAAAAATAAAGAGTCCAAAAACAATGCTCATCATAAAGCCAACGCGCTTGATTATTGGATTTTTACCTGCAACAAGAAAGAGCAAGAGACCGATTAACGCCATTAGCGCCATGAGGCTGATCCCGGACTCCTGCATGAAACCTACAATACTTTGTAAGAGGTTATCGACATTTGCGCTAACTTTATCTAATTCCTCCATGATCTACCCACCTCCCGCTTTTATTGCTCCCAAAAATATCATGGGATCAAAGACCTTCACAGCTTTGGTCAAATATGCCATAGGATCCTTTTGATTCGGAATAGTAATCTCAAAGTGGAGATGTGGGCCGGTCACTCGCCCCGTAGTACCTTGTTTGCCAATCTGTTGGCCTGCCTCTACTCGATCACCTGCTTTGACTGTAAAAGCACTTAAGTGAGCATATCGAGTCTGCAAACCATCATCATGAGCAAGAACGACTAGATTTCCATAAGTACCTTTTGAGCTTGCCCAAATCACGAGTCCATCTCGAGCAGCTAGAATCGGTACATTGGGCCATGCACGACCTCCGAGATCTACCCCGTAATGCATCCTACCCCAACGTGGACCAAATGTGCTGTTGATCCCACGGTATTCAATGGCTATTGGCCATACCCAACCGTCTACATCCACTCCATCAAACGTATAATCCGCGTTTGTGTATGCATCTGTCCCTGAACCATCATCGAACTCACCAGAATATAACTCGATAGGGAAGTCCGGATCCGCTGCTTTTAAATATTCAAAGAACTCATCAAAATCTCCATCCTTAACTCCATTTAACAGAAGGAACTCCTTGAACTTGCTAGCATCGAATCCAGTCTCCGGTATACCACGGTCGTCAACCATCGTTTTCTCCCAGCGATGATAGGTCGTTGTAGTGCACTTTCCACTCGTTGAGCTACCAGAGCGCTCCCATTTATCATTGGGTTCAAATGTTCCGTCAGGATAGTACCTCTTTGCGGACGGTATCTCGGTAGTTCCAAATTGTAGATCCACTCGTGATATTATTTGCTTTGCTGGCATTTTACTAGATGATGTGGACTCCGTGGTAGGATCGTATACTTTATTTGTGATGGGATTCCCGTTTGCATCCTTTAATTCTTTTCCATTCTGATCCTTCACCGGGACATCTCGGTAACAACTAGTCACACGCTTCGTATACTGCATGTCATCGGTTATTGTCTGATAGGTGAAAGTAGGATTAAGACTTTCAAAAATGACATCCTGATCTGGAAGTTCAACCCGAGAATCAGAGTGAGAAATCTGGTATCGCACTAACGAGGCTGGAATTGCCCAACTTGGCATAACGATGTTCTTGAGCGTGCTTTTCCATGTATCGCTAGCCTCTTCTAAATCAATGGGTTCTACACTTTTTTCTGCTAGATCTCTAAATCGCTGTTCATACTGTAGATCGGCTGCTGCCTCTTCAGAGGTTCTTTCTCCTCCCTTTAGAGCCCAATCCGAAAATGGAATAGACATTATAATTGCTGAAAAGATCAGAAGAGCCAGGAGGATGACTATGCCTTGGATTCCTACCGTACCCAAAACAGCTTTAACAGCAGCTGCGATAAACTTCTTCACTAGATTAACAACTAACTTCTTAATGGCTTTAGCTACTTTTCCAGAGGCTTTTCGGGCAAGTTTCCCACCTGCTTTTTTCCCAAAGTGACCCGCTTGCCCGGCCGCCTCCTGCCCTAATTCATGAGCAGAAATTGTTTTCGCCTCCTCGGCGTTATGATAAGGATTAAATTGGTACTTTAACGCGGGAGTTTTCTGCTGGCTTCATGCGATGATCCTTTGCGATTTGCCCCAATTTGGCAGTGTATGCTTCCCTCTTGCGGAATTCCTCAACCGACGGAGTACCAATAGCCTTGTCCAATACCCTGCCGGCTGCGCTGCCGGTTGTTAATCCAGGCGCACTGTGCTTGAAATACGAATCAACATTAACCGAAGAAGCATCTAACCCACCAAAGCTATACCGCTGTCCCTTGCTATCAATCGAATATGCATCACCAATACGAATAAACGATTCCGTCGAACCCTTGAACCCAGCCGTCATAGTGGTCATCCCTTGGCCAGCTTCGCTTGCATATGGATTAGGCGTTGACATCGAGTAAGAGCCATTAGCCATCCGTGTAACAGTCGCACCTCTCGATGGGGTCTTGAATGGAACGTAAACTGGATCGTTTAATCCGGTGACACCTCCACCAAGCGTAGATATGAGCGATTCTTTTCCGCCACGATTCATGTAGAAACCAGAGTTCTTCGAATCAGCCTTCCAGAAGATATCCGCATCGGGAAACTTCTCGGCATAATCTTGAGCAGTCATACCACCAAATTGCTCTGTCTGAATTCTACGACGTGTGGCCATAGATAGTGCATTCCCTGCTGCGCGACCGACAGATCCGCCTCTTTGCCCACCAACCATTGAACCAAGTGACTGACCAAGATTGCCAAATGCATGACGACGTTGTGCAAGGTTGGTGGACCAATCACCGCTTTTAGCCAAACTAATCACACCATCACTGCCAAAAACCGCTTTTCCTGCGTCTAAACCACCTGATACGAAGTTGTTACCTGCAGTAACCAATCCACCGCCGACCTTCGAACCAACCATACCACCGACTACAGCACCGCCCGGGCCGGCCACCATGCCGGCAAGCGCACCGACAGTACCTCCAACGACAGCCGCGGTATTTTTAGAGAAATTCATCGCTTTGGCTGCAATTGTAGATCTTCTTCCGGCGGACTCCATAACGGTTCCTGTGGTCCCCGTGATTTTATTGTCATCTCCGGACCCTGCGAAACTCTCTGCACTACCAGCAGTTGCTCCTGCTCCGCTGCCGCGACGTAAACCGCCCGCCATTTGCATAGCCCCTCGGCCGAGTACCATCGCCCCTCCGATTCCGGACATACCGGCCATAGTGAGGGCACCACCAAGTTTTGAAGTACTATCCCCTAGCTGCAGCCAGCGGCTAACAATGCCAGAAGCAGGAATAAACATAATCAACATACCGAGCTTGAAAAACGTTCCCGCTCCCAGTGCCGACAACGATGCAAACGTATAAATGATCATGCCATGAATACATGGAAGGAAGACATTACCCAGCAATTCTTTTATCCACGTACCGAAGAAGTGCCGAGTGCGTGCAAACATGAGCGAGTAAGCTGCAAATGGTGCCAACAGCACTAAGAAGATGATGATGATCTTTCGTGAGATATAGATGAAATTGAGCATTACCGTCAATACCCATTCACCCAAGAAAATAATGATATCTCCAAGTCCGAAAAAACCACTATTTGTACTGGCTGCCGCGATTACGGAAACACTATTGCTCTTTAACCCATTTAATACCATCGTGTCTGCAATCGTGCCCGTTATCGCATCACTCATAGCAATCACTGATTTGAATAGAAACCAAAACGAAGCCATGAATAGTGCGGAAAAAATCCACATCTGGAGGTCTTGCCAAAAATCCGCCCTTGCCTGAGGGCTGTGGGCTTTTACCCCAAGTTTAAGGCTGGAGAGCATCATTGAAAGAGCCACAAAAGTTACGTATGCGGAGGCAAATGCACCTATCAGCGGATATATAATCTGGTCCAATTCCTTTTGATAGAAGAGCCCATACTGCAACTCCCCGCCATCGGTAACACCCCAATACTTGTACGGGTTCCCGAATATGAGATCAGGAATCGGGGATATTCCCGAAAGTTTGAATAATCCGTTGATGATCTTCATTACTGCTCGTTCGAAAAAGTTCGCCTCATCCATGGATTTCTCCATCTGAGCCTGAAAAGAAGAATCCTGAAACGTTGTTGTAGTTGCACCGCTACCAATCGTATCTGCGGCGAACGCCACTGCGCTAAATATGAACATCATCAAGAGACATAATAGGAAGGAGAGCGCGAAGCGTCTTCTCCACTTCGAACCGATTTGTTTCGTGGTCATGCTCAAGACGCAACACCATCTTTACGCTCGGCTCGAACACGTCCAACTTGAATATTCTGGTTGGTATTGAGATAAACCCATTCTTCCGGTGTCGGTTCACTTTGGAAGTGAACGATCTGCTTATTGGCTTTCATCAACACCTCACCGGTTGAGAAAGTCCGAATCATTTCACCTACGCCCCCTGAAAGACGGAAAGTACGAAGGATCGGATCAATGTCTTGGTCCGCCTGACGAAGGAAACAAATCGTGTCGAATTGAGAAACGACATCTCGTGCGGTTTCGTCCCGGTCGAACATCTCATAACGCTGTGAAACAAGGGTGAGAGATGTATTCCACTTCCGGCCGCGTAACGAAAGCACTTTGAGCCATTCCATCATTGCCTTATATGGGATCTGCTGCCATGCCTCGTCGATGAGTACCCGCTTCTTCGCTTTCGGATTTGACGTGATAAAGCGTCCCCAAACCCAAGTTGTTATCACGTGCATAGCAAGTGGACGCTCAATACCGTTTTGAGATAGACGGCTTATATCGAAAGTGATGACAGGAGCCTCGTCCAAAGATACATTATTTCCTTCAGAGACAATATGGGTCAGTCCATCAAACATCCCGAAAGCCCGGCCGGCAGTAAAGAGCTCAACAATCATCGTGAGTTCTTTCAGCTCTGCGTATCCTTTGTCCAAATACCCCTTGAGTGCATGATGGATTTCAGTAATCGTTGGCATTTCAAGGTACTTCTTCTCGTATGTAATCCTTCCAAAATCATCAATCGACTGAACCTGCTGGTAGATCGAATCCGGATCCTCGGTTATTCCGCGGCTTTTATAAGCATCTAAGAGGATATCGTTGAGGACACCCAACTCCACAGCACCTAGCATCGCTCCAGGGCCGTTGACCGATTGCTTCATGATTTTAAAGAACTCAATGGCTTCCTTGACCTTCTCGTTGATATTCACCTTATCGACAACGTACTCTTCAGGAGTGCCTTTATTAAAGACTTCTTTCTCAGAATAAATATCTAGCGGGTTAATCCGGCTTGCAAACTCCGCATTCGAAGGATAAATTGGGACGACAACTCCGCCGAGAGCTTTAGTTAATTCTACATACTCCGGCTCAACATCGATAATTACGTTTTTAGAAATACCGTCGGCAAATCCGCGAGCAATAAACTGCTTAACAAGCACCGACTTACCTGAACCGGATGCGCCGAAAATGCCCACAGAATAATTGTTCAAGCTCGGGTCAAAGTTGTTATAGTAGACGAAATCTCTGCCCGAACGCCCTATCGGGAACCCCCCTTGATGGTTCAGTTTGGACGAAGAGTGTGGGAATATTGCCGTCAAGCTGCGTTGGTCCAGATTGCGGTCGGACTTCGCTAAATAGTTTTTACCGAGAGGTAAACATGACATAAAACCATCTCTTTGCCGACCAAAGGCGTTAAGAATCTCGATGGATTCGCCGCCCACGATATTCTCAATCTCAACGCATTTCGCATTCAACTCATCCAAGCCGTCGGCATATACCGTCGCCTGAATCGAAACGTAAAACAATCCATTCATGTTATTTTTGATTTCGCGCTGAATGATCTTGGTATCTTCAGACTTTTGGAAGGCATCATCGTATTTAGCTTGATCGAGTCGTTTTTGAGAAGAGTACATGACTACCGCAAATTCATCGATTTTATCCTGCAACTTCTTGATCGCCGCGTTTCGATCGAGCGGGTCAATATGAACTGAAACGTCAACATCATCCCCTGAGAATAGATTCTCCAGCCATCCAATACGCACGGTCCGCGGATACCCGGATGGTTTTACAAAAAAGGATCGGGCGTACTTGAGATTGCCAAGTCCGGTCTGTATAACGAAATGATCCCTGTGAAATGTCAGGCCATCGTTCAGCATGTTATCGACAAGGGTTGGATACTCGAACTCTCGTTCCTCTTTATTTCCCTGCTGCAACAGATCGGTCTTCTCGTTCTCTTTCTTCCTCTTTTTCAAGAATGTCTTCAACAACCGAACGCACCTCCTCAACATCATTCACCAGATCTTCATAGCCCGGTACTGTAGTGAAGTCCCATGTGACGTAGGAAGATAATTTTTCATCCTCGACAACACGATCAATTGGATGTGCCAACATACGATCACGGTTCAGAGCACGCTTCACGACTTCCATTGCTTTCAAACTATCCAGTAGTCTTGCTTCGATTTCACACTGACGCAGCATGCTAATAATCGTCCAAGCACGCTGCTGCAAGTTTGATCGGATCATCTCGTCACGTTTTTCTGGTGATAAGGCTCCCATCTTACTCGGTTGAGGGATAAAAGGAATAACGTAGTACACTTTGCGTGTAACCCGGAACTCCACTTCGGACCTATTCTTAATGTGCTTGATTACACGTTGGTTATAGTCTCGTACATGTTCATTGGTTTTCGCTAAATTCGCCTTAAAACGTAACTCCTCTTTTCGCAAATCCTGGGTAACTGCCTGACCTAGGATTTGTATTGGGAACTTAATCACCTTAAACAACGAATTATATCCCATGATAATACCTTGTCGAGCGCCATCACTTAACAGGTCATAATTGACGGAATCCGCTTCTACAACCACGCAGAATTCGTTGTGTTTCTTTCGGAAGATTCCATACTCAATTTTTTCAATTCCAACGAGATCCTTGAGGGACTCCATTCCCTTCTCCTTGGAATTCTTATTTGTCTGTTTCCCGTCGCTATTGAGTTGCCCGGTTTCCTGAAGATGTTGCTTCCGTTGCCACCCAAAAATCGGCTCATTCCGATCCCGTCGTTGCTTTGCAAAAAAGATAAATATACTGAATAGCACCATGAAGCCAAACAAAACGAACATAAATATGTCCAATGTTTATACGCCGCCTTTCTTAAAAGTACAACTTTTGGGACTTTTTAAACCGGATCTGCGTAAGCAGGAACTCATTAAAGTACTGTTCATACTTCTCGATCTTAAGGAAGGCACAAGCTACTGCAAATAAGTCCAGTAACAGGCAAATCACCGCGCGAAAAATAAACCCGGAGAAGCCATTAACAAAAGGAATAAATCCCCACATCAAATAAACGAACGTAAACACCGCAGCCGGCGCAACAAAGAAGAACTGTCGCATCGAGAAGATCGCAAGAATCGACTTTTCCTCTTGTGTAATATCAATCGGAACAAGAATTTCGTTCATCGCTGTATATAACCTCCCTTACTAAAAAGAAGGGTGGCAGCCCACCCTTCTCATTGGTAATTACCTTACTTGCAATTAGGCCGCTCCCGCCAAGCTCTTGAAGATACCAGGGAAAGCATATGCCATGAAAAAGATGAAAGCCGCACCTCCGCAAACGAAGAAAGCCTTCCAAAGTACAGCGGACTTTTGGGGGTTCAAAGAGCCAAAAGCAAGAAAGAGACCGATAGACATGAAAGCCAATGCGAAAACCGTAGCCCCTCCACCACCAACTATCTTCAAAATGGTGTTCCCAGCGTTATCAAGTTGCGTGTTTCCTGTAGAGCCCCCATACATCGATTTGTCTGGTGCAGCAAATGCAGATTGAGCGCTAAGCACCATGAGAGGCATGGCGGCCCCTAACGATGCGAATAGTTTCTTTTTACTTTGTTTCATTTTTTCGACATCCTCCTAGAAATGTATGTAGTTCGATCGATCTCTTACTGAACGAAAAAAAAGCACCGCTGGTATTAGGCCAAAAGAGGGCCTAATCCAACGGTGCTTCCGTGGACCTCGTTCAATATAGATGATAGCTTTATTATCAGAAATAACTCCGATAATGTCAAGAATTATCAATTCTTGCCGCTGAATTTCTATTAATTTAATGAGATTAAAAGCCCATTTTTACATGCTCTTTCACGCTGAGCGTGAAATATATAATTTTACCTTTTTTCGTTATTGAATGGATGGCAACATCACTAATATTAATTGCAGGATGACGAGATAACCCGGTATGGAGCAGGTCTAAGAAATAATCTAGCTGCGAGGGATCCATTCCTTCAACAAGCTTCTTTTCCATTCCGCCAACAAGGACTTCAACATCATCGTTATATCTCATGGAGAGATGGCCATTACGAGTTTTGAACTCCAGAACGCATTCAGACTGCTTCGACAAGATTTTCTCGAAATATGTACTTCTGACCAACGTTTCTATCTCTTGAAACAATACCTCATTTTGTGACATTCGTGCCACTCTCCTTAGTCGATATTACGTTAACTCCCTTGATGAAGACCGGAAGCAGCGAATTTAATTGTAAGTTTTCGATTACATGGCTAGATTGAACCAAACGATCCCACCATCTCTTCTATTTTTTCTTCATAATTTAAGTAGTCAGTATGTAGATAGCGGAACTCAGCGAAAAGCGAAATGTTCTTGGTTGCGAATATTTAATTTCAAATATGCTAGTGAACCATCATCATCTGCTTCATAATCGACTATGATATCCGCATAGAGAACAGTCGGCCTCTTCTTCAACGCATCTTCGAGGTTTTTCAGCATTTCTACCATTCCGCTGCGTGATAGTCCCCCTGGCAAATCATCATACTCATTTACCAGCTCAACGTATTCAGGTCTGAAGAAAGTCCTAATTGACCCGTCTTTCGCAAAGAAGGTTAATTGGCCTTGCTTGTTTCGTCCTAAGTAATTAGACCCAACTTCAAGTATATTAAGTTTCATTTGAGAGATAAGTTGTGTATTTGAAGCCGGCACAGGTACATTTGGCTTATAACCTTGGTACATATGACACTCCTTCGCTACGTTCATTCAACTTTCGACAAATTGAATTCTACCAAAAATTTCAACTTTATGAAACATGAAATTTTCATATAATAACAATTTCCACCCCCTTATAATGATAATCAGGACTATAATCCCGCACTCCTTACAAGAAACATAGGTTCTAAAGACCTATATTTCTTGTAAGGAAAACGGGGTTCCCCGTAATCCTTATATAACTTGCTGAACTTTTGCAGCCTCTTGAGCTAGTTGAATTCTGGATGTTAAGAAATTTTGTTCCGAGACAAATTGCCCGGACACAAATACCGTCTCCCCTTTAAAAGACCTGGCGTTTTTGGAAACAGGAATTTTACTTCCCCTAAATTCCAGATATACAATGCCACACTCCTCCACTACAGTACCTAGCATCACATCTTCAGCAAATCTTGGTCCTAACGCTGGAGTGGTTGTCACTCTATCTGCTAGATCCCCATACAGCCGGCGGATGTGCCTGTAGTCAGCACTTGGAATATGGTATGGCGCCTGATCCGGAACATTAATGGAATCCATAGCGCCAGGAAATAGTATGACATTCCCTTTGGGTTTATTAATCGTGCTGGATAAAGCATTGGGGAGTCTTATGGCTTCCTCCAGATCCTCCATCATGAGCGCAATCTCATCATACCCATCATGTTCCGCCATTTCGGAAGCGGGAGCTTCAAATCCAGCAAGCTCATAGTCATGCACAGGCATGATATCGCCTGTTGCATAAGTTGTACCGGTCGTATTAATTACTTTGTCCGGATATGTTTCCTCCGAAGCCTCTAATTCTGCGGCTAATACCCAATACGGAATAACCATATCGACATCAAGTGCTTCAGAAGATTCCGCGGGATTATCCGAAGAATCTACTTGTGGTACATCTTCAACTACAGTCGAACCTAAAGCGGCAAATAACTCAGAGATCGAACCTTCCATATCCGAAGGAATATCGGAAACTGAATAGCCGGTCTGCACTTCTACGGCGACAGATTCATATGAATCCAATACTTCCACTTCATCGAATCTATCAGACACTGGAAGAGATACATTGAACTGTGCAGCAGGAACGGTAATGACCATTTCTGCCTCTACCTGTAATAACTCTTGGTAAGTCATGTGCTTCGGAAAACTCGATTCACTCCTTGGAGTGAAAGCATAGTTTACCAGCCCTATAACCATCCCTACGACTAAGACGCCTAAGATCCAATAAGCTATGCTCGCCATACGATTACACCATCAGAATGACGATAATGCCTACCACGCCGAACATGACGGACGCAATACCTGCAGCGAGCATCGTATCCTGCAGCGCCCACTTCACCTTCTGTGTAGAAGCATGACGCTTTGCTGCCATCCTTAATTCGGAGCTCGAACGAAACGGATTTTTATTCAGCTCCATACTCAAAAAGTCGGATTCCAATTCCGACAAGCCATTCCTCAAAGAAACATACTCCCCTAGAAAAAACCGAATTTTGCTCATAATATCCTCTCTCTCCATTCGTGAACGTAATAATCTATATAAAAAACGCCCAGTAGAAAAGAGGATTCTGTCCGAAGACTTACTCTCTTCCCTACTGGGCGTTTTGGAAAAATGGGCATAAAAAAACCACTATTATGCTGAGGATTAATCCTACATGCACCTAATGGCGGTGTTTTACACGAAATGTGCATACTATTCCCGTAAATGCAGATAAACGGATCCTTCAAAACCACATAACTCCATGAGCCGCTTGGCAGGAGCATCAAAAAATGAAATAGTATGGGTATATTTTACCATTCAATGTCGAAAAAGTAAAGAATCCCCCTAGATAATTAGGGGGATTCGACTAATTAAAAGAACGAAAGTTGTCCTGCCACTGCGTAATGTTTTCTATTACTGTGATCAACAATATGCAGCTGCAGAGAATCTTGAGATTCTTCTTGATCAACCGACTCGTCCACTTCGGACTCTGGATTGCAGTCAAGACCTTCAGCGAGTAATTCCGATCCCTCGCTCTCAATCTCGCTTTCTGCTAGAGGATCAGTAGGATTTTCACCGACAATAACAGCTGCCACCTCATAGGGAAGGTTTGGTGGAGCTGGTTGTTCTATTGACCCAGCAGAAACTCCATCTGGTTGAAACTCAGCATTGTTTGCCTCATCATCTGAATCTTCTTCAAAAATCAACGATTGACCATCCAACGAATTGTCATCTTGAGTCAGAACGAATTCGCCTTCTTCATCAAATTCTAGATCGAATTC
>NZ_JBWDNS010000007.1:0-239943 GCF_056269305.1 Paenibacillus sp. J22R3
CGCTTGTTAGCTCATTCAAAAAACTAGCTTTGCGAAACGTTAGTTTCGCGATTTATGACCATTTGACTGGTCGCTCATTGTTCAGTTTTCAAAGAACAAATACTTCGTGTTTGTGCGCCCATGTCTCAGCGGCGACTTGATTAATATATCACATTCGGTCATTCAATTGCAAGCACTTTTTTTAAATTTGTTTTTGCAACTCATGTACCTTCGAGTGACGCGAGAACTAATTTAACATATACGCGAGCCCCCGGTCAAGTGTTCTTTTACTTTTATCGTTTACTAATGTGATCCACTCACAACAATGTCATTTGCAGCCCCAAAATTAATGCTATGCCAGGGATTCCGAGCAGCACTGTCGTCCCGATCGTTATCGGGTTCAGCGGTACTTCCAGACCTGAGATCAACCCCGAATAATTCAGAACGTACAACGTCAATGCTGCCGCAATGAGATGCAAAGCAAATCGCCTCACCCACTGCAGCGGCAATCGATGCCTCAGCATAACAGTAATTAAGAGCAAGGAAGATACAATTAGACTAACCAGCCAAATGATTTTCATCCACTAAGTCCTCCTTTTAAAGCCGACCATTCTACCGGCAATCGTTTCGCTTTTCTGATTAGCATTTCGTAACGCTTCTCAGCCGCACCTATCGCAAATATGGCATAGTCGATTTGATCTTTGCCGAGTGCATTGTCGAAGTACCGGTATGCATTATCCCACTCTTGCTTTGCTGTCTTAATCTCTGCATAAAGTTCCACCTGCTCATCCTGCTCACTCTTCTTTAACTTCAGTGCTGCAGCCTGTTTCTTCGTACGCAGCCATTTGGCCCACATCGCAATCACTCCTCGCTCATTCCTGTTTCCCTTATAGCTCGCAATTTGCACGGCATATAGTTGAAATGTATGAAAGAGAAAGAGAATTAGAACAAGCTTCCTATCCCGCGTTCAATCGCAGTCCAAAGAAAAGCCCCGTGAGAGCAATCTCTCACGGGGCTTTTCTTACAACACGATTATCCTAATTCCCTGCGGCCTTCAAGCGCCTTGGACAAAGTAACCTCATCGGCATATTCCAAATCGCCCCCCACGGGGAGCCCATGCGCAATACGGGTGACTTTGATGCCAAACGGTTTGACTAGCCGCGATAAGTACATCGCTGTCGCTTCGCCTTCTATATTGGGATTCGTTGCGAGAATCATCTCTTGCACACGTTCGTCGCTTAATCGTCTCAATAATTCAGCAATGCGAATCTCGTCAGGGCCAATCCCCTCCATCGGCGATATCGCTCCTTGGAGGACATGATATTGTCCCTGAAACTCCTTCGTACGCTCCATTGCAACCAGATCCCGCGATTCCTGAACGACACAGATAACAGAGTTATCTCTGCTCTTGTCCTGGCAAATTCGGCAAGGATCGGTATCGGTAATGTTGCAGCATACGGAGCAGTAATGCAGGTTGCGCTTGACGCTGACCAGCGCCTTCGCGAAATCTATGACATCGTCTTCCTTCATTTTCAACACATGAAAAGCCAGTCTGGCCGCCGTTTTCGGACCGATGCCCGGCAATCGGCTGAAGGCATCGATAAGTTTGGCTATCGGTTCGGGATAATACAAGGCGCAGCTCCTCTACTCGTTTGGAACGTTAGAATAGGCCCGGGATCTTCATGCCGCCCGTAAATTTGCCCATATCTTTGTTTGCCAGCTCATCTGCTTTAGTCAGTGCATCGTTAACCGCTGTCAGGACAAGGTCTTGCAGCATTTCGATATCGTCTGGATCTACAGCTTCCGGCTTGATGACGATGCTTTGCACGTTCTTATGTCCGTTTATTTGTACAGTAACGACACCGCCGCCTGCAGAACCTTCGATCAGCTTCGTTCCAAGCTCCTCTTGTGCTTTAAGCATTTGCTCCTGCATTTTCTTAACTTGCTTCATCATCTGGTTCATGTTGTTCATCGTGAAAGTCACTCCTCAATTATAGTTAGATTCGTATACCCATTTGCTTGGGATGACATCAGTTGTCTTCAATAACGACAAGGTCTTCGCCAAACAGCTTAACTGCTTCTTCCACCCATTCCGGTTCGGCCGGTGCCGCACCTGCTTCATCTTGTTGAAGCATTAGCAGCTCGCCTGCAGGCGCAGGCCCGTTCTCGGCTGCCGTCTGCCATTCTTTCAGCATGACGGTAGCCAGACGGATCGGGCGATTAAACGCCTCATGCAGAGCCCGTTCGATAACCTCGCGATTGGCAGGCTTCTCTGTCGTTTCCCGGTGGATGGAGTTCTTGAATGCAACAAGGATTGTATTATCAGCGGCCGAGACGGGATCTCCATTCACAAACCAAGCATGTGTCGAAATATTATTCCCTTTCACACGCTGCAAAATGTCGCTCCATCTCATGCGCACCTGCCCTGTCGCTTGGCTCTCCGCCGCAGCAAGGAATGGATCCAGCTTGACGCGGGCTATCGAGCTTGTGCCCCCGCCGGCTGCACCGCCCTTGCCGAAGTTCGAAGCACCTCGCGCGCCGCGCTGCGCCGCTCCGGCCTGATCGCCGCTGGCCGCAGCGCCACCCTCAGGACGCACGCCGCTGGCCACGAGCTGTTCAATCTTGCGCTCCAGTGCATCAATACGCTGCTGCAGGCGCTGCACTTCTCCGGAAGGAGCACCGCCAGCAGCAGCATCAGAGACAACAGACGCAGTAACCTGCGCACTACCTGCCTCCTGCATCGTGCAGATTTTCATCAGGGCGATCTCGAATATCGTTTGCGGCAGCGCAGCATGCTTAATCTCAAGCTGATAGCCGTTAAGCACGTCTATCATGCGAAACAGCAGCTCAGCGCTGAACGCTTCGGCAACCTCACGGTATTTGGCCTGATCGACGATTCGCTCTGTTGCGGCTTTCCCTTGCGGAGCAAGCTTCAACACGAGCAGGTCCCTGAAATAGTATATTAAGTTCTCCAGACACTTATCTGCACTCTTGCCGGCTTGCATTAGCCCTTCCACCAAAGGCATTACCGCCCCGGCATCTCGTGCTCTGATTGCATCTGCTAATTGCTCGAACTGTTCCGCAGCTAGTCCACCGGTAACATCGACGGCAGCATTCAGCGTAATTCGTTCACCGCTGTAAGCCGACACCTGCTCGAGCAAGCTGATCGCATCCCGCATCCCGCCGTCCGACAGTCTCGCAATATAAGCGATTGCATCGTCTTCGGCTTCAATGCCTTCTTCGGTACAAATTTGGCGGAGACGTTCTGTCTGCTCCGGCAAAGAGACTTGACGGAAATCGAACCGCTGACAGCGTGAAATAATCGTAGCCGGCAGCTTATGCGGTTCCGTCGTCGCCAAGATGAAGATGACATGAGCCGGCGGCTCCTCGAGTGTCTTCAGCAGGGCGTTGAACGCTTCGGTCGTCAGCATGTGCACTTCATCGATAATATACACTTTGAAGCGTACTTCAGAAGGGGCATAGCGAACCTTGTCTCGAATATCCCTTATTTCGTCTATACCGCGGTTGGACGCCGCATCGATCTCCACAACATCCATAATCGTTCCGGCCGTTATGCCCCGGCACGCGTCACAGACGTTGCAAGGCTCGGTCGTCGGTCCTCGTTCACAGTTGATGGCTTTGGCCAAAACTTTAGCCGCGGTTGTTTTCCCCGTTCCTCTTGGACCGTTAAATAAATAGGCATGGGATACACGATCTTCGCGTATCGCATTCTGTAAAGTTTGAATGATATGCTGCTGGCCGACCATGTCCTGGAACGTCTGCGGACGCCAGGCACGATATAAGGCGATATGTGACATACGTTCCGTTCCTTTCGGCTGCTTTCGTTCGCGGGGCTGAAATGCCAGCCCCTTCTATTATACACGATGCCGCCAGCCAAAAAAACCGTTCTCCTGCACGTTTCTTCCTTCCCCTTAGCAGAAGGCACTCAAAGTGAGGTTTAGCAAGGAAGCACAACCTGCAGAAGTGCTCCTGTCTGTCTGTCCGCTGCTGTGACACTTCCGCCAAAGTCATGCAAAATTCGCTGGCAAACCGAAAGCCCAAGCCCAGTTCCGTTCTGTTTCGTCGTAACGAAGGGATCGAATATTTTATCAATCAGAGCAGCCGGTATGCCCGGACCTGTATCTTCAATTTCAATAAGCAGGTGCGATTTCCTGCCTTCCCGCACAACAGTGCCTCTTACCGTGAGCGTACCCCCTGCCTCCATCGCTTCAATGCCGTTCTTGCATAAGTTCAGAAACACCTGCTTGAGCATTTCTGCATCCGCCAGCACCCTCGGCAGTTCCAGCTCCTCATCCCAGATTACGTTTACATTATGAAGGAGCGCCTCACTTGCTACAACAGGCATAATATCGCGCAGCACGGATCCCACTTGCACAGAGCTTGTCATCACTTCCTTCGGTTTACTCAGCAGAAGAAACTCGCCGACAAGATGATTGATCCGATCCAGTTCTCCTAACATGATGTCCGTGTACTCCTTTTCTTTGTTCATTTCGCGTTCGATCATCGTTTTGCGGAACATTTGCAGAAACCCTCGAATCGCCGTCAGCGGATTTCGGATCTCGTGCGCAGCCCCCGCCGCAATTTGGCCAATCATGGCGAGTCGATCACTTCGCTGCACCTGCGTCTCGAGCGACCGCAAATTGGTGACATCCTTGAATATGATATAAGCACCTTCTCGGCCTTCTCCACAACTGCGAAGCAAGCCAACATCCATGAGCAGATCGCTTCGCTTGTCGTCGTGAATCCAGGTGATCGGATAGTTCCGAACCGGTTCCCCACTCTCCAGCGCCTGACAAATAAGTGCATATTCCTTCTCCGCGCTTGCGAAAAATGACGACAGCTGTTCATTAACGAGAGCTGACTTCGCAACGCCAAGCAATTGACAAGCAAGAGGACTGATATCGAAAATTTGCAGTGTCTCCGGGTGAAGCAGGATCACGCCGATATGCTCATCCTGCAGCATGGTTTCCCCAAAACGTTCAATGAGGCTAGTGCCTTGCCCGGCTTCTTGATTATATATGAAGAGCAGACAACGAATTCCCTGCTCTGTTTGTGCAATTATAGGTGCGGCCGTGGCATGCATGACAGTGCCGCCGGCTTTGCGTATATGTATCGAAATGGAATCTCGAGAAGGAAGAAGCAGATGCTTCACGATTGCTTCTATAGAATGTTCAGGTTCAGAACGAAAGAGCTTGCTCTCCGCAATGCCGCGGAAAGCAGAATGAAGCAAGTCCGACTCCGTATAGCCCGTTTCTTTCAAAAACTGTGTATTAACATGGACCATTCTGGCGGACTCATCCAACACAACAATCATTGTACCAGCGAACTGCGCACAATAATTATCAAGCGCCTGCAGACTCAAGTGAACAATAGAAGCAGATGGTATATCGTACATGCGTTATCCCCTTTACGTAGATCCAATCCGTCTCTATTCCTTTCGTCCACAAAAGTTGATAATCCTGCCAGAACATAAAAAAACATCCATATTGACTCGTTAAGAGTCAACCATGGATGTCGTTTGTTGTTGTTAGGACCGTGCACCTAACTTCGATTAATGTGACATGGACGGCACTTCCACTCCCAGCTCTGGTCAAGCACTCCTCCGGCACATGAGCTAACCTGCTTATGGCTGCTTCCTTCCGGACCTGACCCGTTCACAAGCGCCCATTGCGGAGGACCCAACCGTCAACACTGTTCATGAACACCAGCCCCACATCAGCATAACCTCAGAAAAGGGATTCAACCTCGCTACAGCGGATTGCGAGCTACAGGGCACCGCTACCTCCCCGTCTAGCACGGCAAAAATAAGTATAGCTTGTTCTATCTCAAAGTGCAACCGCCTATTGGATGGAAGTTGTCACTGGGTTGTCATTGGAGTCAACCTGCCGCTACCCCGCCATTCGGACATGCACCTTATAGCGAGGGAAATTATCCCGCAATACGGCAAGTGATTTTACCCGCAGTTTCTCTTTATCTACACCAGGTTTAGCCTTGATGTTCACGTACATTTCAGGTCCTTGGAACATAATGTTGGTTCTTTCAATGCCACTGACCTTCTTCAGCTGCTGCTGCGCAAAATCCCCGTCACTATCATAATTCAAGAATTGACCATTGCGGTTCGGCAGATGTGGGTTGCTGTTGGAAAGCCCCATGTAGCCGTCATGACCATACGAGTTCGAATTATAATTGTTGGTCGCGTCTTTATTGTGTCCGCATGCGGATATCGAAATCGCAGTCATGAGTGTTAGCGCGCTAAGCAGAACATGCTTCTTTCGCATAAAAAAACCTCCCTTTAACCAATAGGATGGCTGAGGGAGGTTCTTGTATTCTGCTAATTTCCGGAAATCCCGGCCAACAAGGCTTAGATACCGTATTTCTTTTTGAATTTGTCGACGCGACCGCCAGCATCCAGGAACTTCTGCTTACCCGTGAAGAATGGGTGACAATTGGAGCAAATCTCTACGCGCAGGTTCTGTTTGATCGAACCAGACTCGAAGCTATTGCCGCAAGCGCAAGTTACCGTTGTGATGTGGTATGTCGGATGAATACCTTGTTTCATCTCGTTCACCTCTTTCTGCCCTGAATCAACATGTGGATCCAGAGTGTGTTACAAACATAAGAAGAGTATAGCATGGCCGTCTTCTGAAAAGCAATGCTTTTGTGGGCCGCCCACAGCTTACCAAGCGAGCACTATTAGGACTGCTTTACCGGCGCCGGAGGCACGTGGGTATAGGAGCCAATCACAACATCGGGCAGTTCATCCGCAAAGATTTCCAGCATCTGCTTCATGCCGTAGATCTCCCCTTGCGGTTTCGGAATAAGCTCCAGGTAGCTTTCCGGATCGATATTCAAATTTCGCATTTGGATGAGCTTCAAGCCTGTGCGTTTGACGAAACCGAGCATCGCTTCGATCTCTTCCTCACGATCCGTAACACCAGGGAAAATAAGATAGTTGATGGATGTGTACACACCTTTATCCGTTGCGTAGCGAAGTGATTTCTCGACATTCGCCAGGTTATAGCCGCGAGGCTTGTAATATGCGTTATAGTGATCATCGAGCGCACTGATGGTACTGACGCGCATCAGATTAAGACCCGCATCAACGATGCCGCGGATGTGATCCGTCAGACCCGCATTGGTATTGATATTAATATAGCCCATCGAGGTCCGTTTGCGGACTTCGCGCATAGCGTCGATAATAATTCTGGCTTGCGTCGACGGCTCGCCTTCGCAGCCTTGTCCGAAGCTGATGATGGACTCCGGAGCAATGAGATGCTCCATCATCACGTCAACGATTTCTTCTACCGTCGGCTTAAAGTTCATGCGTGTTTGCGGTGCTACGAAGCCGCTATCGTCGGGTTGCTCCGAGATACAGCCATAGCAGCCGGCATTGCAGGAGAAGGAAACAGGAACTGCACCTTCCCAGCGCTGCAAGAAAGTATTGGATGCCGTTAGGCACTCATAGCCAAGCGCGCAATTCGACAGATGCTTGTAGAGCCGGTTCTCCGGATATTTGGCAAGCAGTCGCTCGACACCGACATTCAGTTCATTCGTGTCGCAGTTGAGCGGATTCCAGCGTTCCGGATCGTCGGATTTCTGCGCAGTCACATAGAAGCCGTCTTCCTTCCAAACGACAGCAGAATAACCAAAGAGCGGCAGCTTCTGTGTTTTGTCACTTTTCATATAACCCGGGATGCATAAACGAGTATAGCCCTGTGGCAAAAGTGCTCCAACCGCCTGCACATTGCCCGGCAGCGGACGCATCTCACCGGACGCATTATGAATGCCGATCGGCCGCGTATGCGGCAGTCCGACCATCGTTGCACCCTCAGGAAGAGGAATCAGCTCATCCTCCATCAGCTCAACAATCATATCGCCGCTGCGGCCAAGACCCGTCCAATCGGGATGATCGAACAAATTACCGTGTTCGTCTGCGTAAACGAGATTCATGGTGTACCTCCTAAAAGTTTTGCCGCACGCTTAATGAAATACTGCGTGAGCAAAACGACTTCCAATCTATGTTACAGGTGTCGTGCGTGTTGACGGTCTTCTCGATGCGCTTGTGGCACTGCTGCTCGAGCCTGAGCTCGGTCTGCTGCCACTTGAACTTGTGCTGGGTCTGTTTCTCGGCGCAGGTGGCGGCGTAACAGCAGAAGTGTCCAGTGAGGCCAGGAACTCCTCGTTATCCTTCGTATCCGCTAGCTTCTTCAAGAAGCCATCTACAAACTCCATGGAATCGTTCATGTTCTTACGAATCGCCCATACTTTATCCAGCTGCTCTTTGGTCAAGAGCATCTCTTCGCGGCGCGTTCCCGAGCGGCGAATATCCAGTGCAGGGAAAATACGGCGTTCTGCAAGCTTACGATCCAGATGAAGCTCCATATTGCCCGTACCTTTAAATTCTTCATAAATAATATCATCCATACGCGAGCCCGTTTCGATAAGCGCAGTTGCCAGAATCGTCAAGCTGCCGCCTTCCTCCACATTACGCGCAGAACCGAAAAACCGCTTCGGACGGTGGAATGCCGCCGGATCAATACCACCGCTAAGCGTACGTCCTGATGCAGGTACAACCAAGTTGTATGCACGAGCAAGACGCGTGATGCTATCCAGCAAAATTACGACATCTTTCTTATGCTCCACAAGTCGCAAAGCACGCTCCAGCACCAATTCCGCTACTTTAATATGATTTTCCGGCAATTCATCGAACGTCGAAGCGACAACCTCGCCTTTCACAGAACGAGACATATCCGTTACTTCCTCCGGGCGCTCATCAATGAGCAGTACAAATAATTCGATTTCCGGATTATTGGTGGAAATGCTATTGGCAATTTCTTTAAGCAGCAATGTTTTCCCCGCTTTAGGCGGCGCTACGATAAGTCCGCGCTGGCCAAGGCCAACAGGCGCAAGTAAATCCATAATCCGTGTAGATAATTTAGGCTGGGCGGTTTCGAGAACTAATTTCTTTTCGGGATAGAGAGGAGTAAGGGCTGGAAAATGAAGGCGTTCTGCAGCATGTTCGGGGCTTTCTCCATTAACGGCATTTACTTGAAGTAATCCAAAAAAGCGTTCGTTTTCTTTGGGAGCTCGGCATTTGCCTGAAACTAAATCTCCTGTACGGAGGTCAAACTTGCGGATTTGCGAGGCTGAGATGTAGATGTCCTCTGGACTTGGTAAGTAGTTAATCGGTCGTAGAAATCCGAAACCTTCCGGTAAAATCTCAAGTACTCCCTGCATAAACATAAGTCCGCTCTGCTCCGCTTGCGCGCGCAGTATTGCAAAAATCAATTCTCTCTTCTTCAGCTGGCCATAGCCCTGAATTTGATGCTGTTTGGCCAGTTTATAAAGCTCCGTGAGCTTCATCACTTCAAGATCCGCGATCTGAAGTTCAGACATAATATCACCACTTTTATCAAGGTTCAAGGTGAAACGGCTATCGCTGTCGTAATGGCGGCGCAGCGCATTTCACTCCGTGCAAATATTTCCAAGCCTCATCCATCATTGCCGGAATCAGCCTACTCTATTCCATCGGCTGATTCCTATAGCAGAATAGCATCCTGCTATTCTCCCATTCCGGCTACTCGCGCCAAACGTCTGCGCCGAGCATCCGCAAATTCTCGACTAAATTGTCATAACCACGGTCAATATATTCCACGCCCGTTATCTCCGTAACGCCTTCGCTCACAGTTAATGCCGCCACCACAAGCGCCGCGCCTGCACGCAAATCAGCTGCACGCACTTTCGCCGCATTCAGCGCACCGCCTTCGACAATAGCCGAACGGCCTTCCACCCGAATGTTAGCGCCCATTCGCGTTAATTCCGGGACATGCTTGAAGCGATTGCTATAAACATAGTCACTTAAGATGCTTACTCCCGAAGTCTGTGTCAACAGGCTGGTCATAGGGGATTGCAAATCCGTGGCGAAGCCGGGGTACACAAGGGCTTTCACATCGATTGCTTCATACTTCGGTTGTCCTACAATACGAATGGACTCGTCCATTTCATACACATGAACACCCATTTCTTGCAGCTTTGCCGTTACTGCTTCCATATGCTTCGGAATGACATTATCAATTAATACGTCACCGCGCGTTGCCGCGGCGGCAATCATGTAAGTGCCTGCTTGAATTCGGTCAGGTATGATGGAGTGTCTGCAGCCATGCAGCCGTTCAACACCTTCGATACGAATCGTTTCTGTTCCGGCACCTTTGATCTTGGCACCCATCGCGCTTAGAAGCGTAGCTACATCTATGATTTCAGGCTCTTTTGCCGCGTTTTCGATAATGGTAGAGCCCTTGGCCCGGGAGGCCGCAAGCATAATATTGATCGTCGCCCCGACACTTACAACATCGAGGTAAATCTTCGCGCCGCGCAGTTCCTTCGCCACAATCCGTACGGAGCCGTGGTCGTTGGTTACTTGTGCACCAAGCGCTTCAAAGCCTTTAATATGCTGATCGATTGGGCGAGGCTCGAAATTACAGCCGCCCGGCAAACCGATTGTCGCTTCGCCAAATCGGCCAAGCAGCGCACCCATCAAGTAATACGATGCACGAAGCAGCTTTACTTTCCCGTTGGGCATCGGAATGGATTGCATGGCGGAAGGATCAATGACGATAGAGTCCCCGCTCCAATGTACATGTCCACCAAGCTCTTCTAAGATTTCACTGTATACGGCGACATCGCTAAGGTGAGGCAAATTATCAAGCGTGACCGTTGATTCCGCCAATATTGCCGCAGGTAGTAAGGCAACTGCACTATTCTTCGCGCCGCTGATTTGCACGGTGCCGCGCAGCGGACGTCCGCCGCGGATCATTAATTTATCCATCAGTTCTTATTATCCTCCCATCCGGAAGAGAGCAACAAAACGAGCAGCCGCTATCCAGTACATAACATAAACCCTATATGCCACAAAGCAAGCGCTCCTTCTATCAAGAGATTTCTTGACGGACGGGAGCGCCTGCTTCTGATTCGCGCTAAACGCGGCTGTTCGATTCTATAGCTTTCGGAAGTTAAGCCTGGTTGCTGCTGCCGAACAACCGGATTTTCTCTTGAACGACTGCTTTCATTGCGGAACGAGCTGGTACCAAGTATTTACGCGGATCGTACACCGATGCACTTGCGCCAAGCACTTCGCGGATCGCGTTTGTGCAAGCCACTTGGTTCTCTGTATTTACGTTGATTTTGCCTACGCCTGCAGCGATGGACAAACGAATCGCTTCGTCTGGTACGCCGGAACCGCCGTGCAATACAACAGGTACCGGAATAGCATCCGATACTTTTTGAATGATATCATAATGGATTTTTGGGTCGCCTTTGTACATACCATGAGCAGTACCTACAGCGATAGCCAAGCAGTCAACGCCTGTTTCTTCGTAGAAACGGATTGCTTCAGCCGGCTTAGCAAGCGATGCATCTTCTTCGTCAACGCTGATATCATCCTCAACGCCGCCGATTGTGCCAAGCTCACCCTCAACGGATACGCCCATAGCGCGAGCCGCTTTAACCACTTGTTTAGTCAATTCGATATTTTCTTCTAGTCCGTAGTGGGAACCGTCAAACATAACGGAAGAGAATCCTGCTCGGATACATTTCATCGCAACTTCAAAGCTGCTGCCGTGATCCAGGTGAAGTGCGATTGGCAAACCGGATTTCTTCGCTGCTGCTTCAGCAATAGCAACTGTGTACTCAATACCCATATATTTAAGGGCGCCTTCAGATACACCAAAAATAAATGGCGAGTTTTCTTCCATTGCGGCTTCTGTGATCGCTTGCGCGAACTCCAGGTTGTTCATGTTGAACTGGCCGACCGCGAATTTGTTTGCTTTTGCCTTTGGCAGGAATTCATTCATCGAAACGAGTGGCATGGTTCTCTACTCCTCCTAGTGTTTTATGAAGCTTACCGCTTCATAAATTTGTCTTTGATATGCGACGCTTCGCAAAACCGCCTCAGCACGAGTGCCGACAACCGGCATTGAAGACATGCGCTTATATAACGAAAACACGCTTCAAATATCGCACCAAATGATTATAACACAATCATGAATCGTTTGGTACAAGTCTTGGAAATCGATGCTTCGTACAGTCTGTAACGCGGACAAAAAAAAGCAGCAGGACCCTTGTGCTTAGGATCCTACTGCATACCAGCCGCCAGCTTCTTCGCTGCGCAGTTGTAAGTTAACCGCCATTCGCATCTCATCAATATCGAACGGCTTAGTGAAATGCATAAGCGCGCCGTGATCAGTCGCTTCTTTAATCATGTCAAGCTCGCCATAAGCGGTCATCATGATGACTTTGATGTCTTTATTGATCGCTTTGACATGCTTTAATATTTCCAATCCGTCCATACCCGGAATTTTCATATCAAGCAATACGAGATCCGGTGCTTCGTTTCTCACAATTTCCAGTGCCAACTTGCCGTTAGGCGCTTGGAACGTTGTGTAGCCCTCGCTGCTGAACACTTCCATCAGCAAAATACGAATACCATTCTGATCATCGACAATTAAGACTTTCTTGTTTTCCAACTTGAAACCCTCCTATGAATGTACGACAACCATCGTCACGATTGGATTTGAATTCCATATTCGTTAATGATTTCGAGCCATGGCACTCATATTCCTGCTTTTGCTGGAAAAAAACTTCAAAACGATTAATTCTCTGCTTTCTCCAGCGCCGCTCTTACGAAACCACGGAACAATGGCTGCGGTCTGTTCGGACGGGAAGTAAACTCAGGATGGAATTGAACGGCCAGGAACCAAGGGTGTCCCGGAAGCTCAACCATCTCAACAAGACGGCCATCCGGGGATGTACCCGTAATGCGCAGACCTGCGGATTCGATCGTTTCACGGTATTCATTGTTGAACTCATAACGGTGGCGGTGACGCTCGTATACAAGCTCATCATCATACTCACGCGCGGACAAGGAGCCGGGTGTCAGTTTACAAGGGTATAGTCCAAGGCGCATCGTGCCGCCCATATCTTCAATGTCCTTCTGCTCCGGAAGCAGGTCAATAACCGGATATTGCGTAAGCGGGTTAATTTCGGAGCTGTTCGCATCCTTTAATCCCGATACATTTCGTGCATATTCAATGACTGCTACTTGCATGCCCAAGCAAATACCGAAGAACGGTACTGCATTCTCACGCGCATAACGAATCGCAATGATTTTGCCTTCGATACCGCGATCGCCGAAGCCGCCCGGTACCAATACGCCGTGCACACCGTGCAATTTATCTGCAACGTTCTGATCGGTCAATTCTTCTGCATTCACCCAGCGCAACTTCACATCCGCATCCGCGTCGAAGCCTGCATGGCTTAGCGATTCTACAATACTCAAGTATGCATCATGAAGCGCAACGTACTTACCGACAATCGCGATTTCAGTTGTACGGCTAAGCTGCTTCACACGGCGAACGAGTGCTTCCCATTCCGTCATATCAGGAGGCGTGGTTGTCAGCTTCAAGTGATTAACAACGATATCATCGAGTCCTTGCTCTCGTAGATTCAGCGGCACTTCGTAGAGTGTCGATGCATCGCGGCATTCCACGACGGCATTCGCATCAATATCGCAGAACAACGCGATTTTGCGTTTCAAATCGTCTGCCAGCTCATGCTCCGTACGACAAACGATCACATTCGGCTGAATGCCGATGCTTCTCAGTTCCTTCACGCTATGCTGTGTCGGTTTGGTCTTTACTTCGCCGGCTGCTTTAATGAACGGAATCAGCGTAACGTGAATGTACATCACGTTATCCCGACCGATATCGCTCTTAATTTGACGAATCGCTTCCAAGAACGGAAGGCTCTCGATATCGCCTACGGTACCGCCGATCTCCGTAATAACGACGTCCGCGCCTGTTTCTTTGCCTGCACGGAATACGCGATCCTTGATCTCGTTCGTGATGTGGGGAATAACTTGAACCGTTCCGCCCAAATACTCACCGCGACGTTCTTTCGAAATAACGGTGGAGTAGATTTTGCCCGTCGTCACGTTGCTGTTCTTCGACAGATTGATGTCAATGAATCGCTCATAGTGACCCAAATCCAAATCCGTCTCGGCACCATCGTCCGTTACGAAAACTTCACCGTGCTGGTATGGACTCATCGTTCCCGGGTCCACGTTGATGTACGGGTCGAACTTCTGGATCGTCACTTTCAGACCGCGATTCTTGAGCAAACGTCCGAGAGATGCGGCCGTGATCCCTTTGCCCAGCGATGATACAACACCGCCTGTTACGAAAATGTACTTAGTCACTGATGATACCCTCCACGCCTGTATGTTAAGTATAGGTTCTCCAATTTCCGAAGAAAAATGGTCGATAAAAAAGAAAAAAGTGACACCCGTATAAACGGGGCACTTTCTGTTTTTGGCTTATTGCCTGCATGTCCGAACTTGAAGCCCATGCAATAGTTTACTCTGCGCAGATACCCCATGTCAAGAGACTCAGGGGTCCCGCAGATTCGAATCTATTTGTCTTCTTCTTCTTCCTCGTCGAAGTCATCCTCAGCATCTTCTTCGTCAGCCGCTCCATCTGCGCCTTCTCCGTCTTCAATGCCGTCTTCTTCAATTTCTTCGTCGTCGATGACAACTTCTTCGTCTACTTCCGCTTCTTCTTCAGCTTCGTCGAAGAGCTCTTGATCCTCATCATAAGAATCGAAGTCATCTTCTTCTGCAGCGTAAGTTTCCTCTTCCTCATCCGGATAGAGATCGTCGTCGTCCTCTTCATCATTGATGATACGGGAACGCTTCGCATTACCGACCGGATCCTCGTTCTTCTCAACCGGATACCAGCGTTTCAATCCCCACATATTGCTGCCGACGCACGCGAAACGTCCGTCGATATTAATTTCTGTATATACTTGCGCAATCACTTGGTTGATTTGATCTTGGGAAAAGCCCCGAACTTTGGCAATCTCCATCATTAGGTCGCGATAGTAAAACGGCGTATTAGCCGCTTTCAGCAATTCAAATGCCAAATCAACCATCGGCATTTCCTTGATGCGCTCAGAATCGATTTTCAAGACAATCTCGCTGCTCATTTCGGACACTTCCTCTCATGTCAAACTGCTTGAACGCTAGAAAACCGACTTCGCTGTCCTAGCAGGAGAAATCGTTTGTGCGTTAGCAATCCATTATCAAATTATAGTAAAACCTATTTCTTTGGAAAAAGCAAGCGCCCCCGCCTATGAGAGCAAAAAGAAAAAGCGAAGGAGGCGCCTTCGCTTTGACTGTATCCTTCCGGATGAGGCGTTGCCGCTGTTTCCGGTTATAAGAGCCCGTTAATGACTCTTGGTCTATACTATGTGCCCGTACGGCGAATGACACGGTTTGCAGCCTAATTATGTGAAAAAAGGCAAGTTGCTCATACAGCTTGTTGCGCTCGTTCATACAATACTGCAGCATGATTCGCCATGGAGGGGAAGCCAACTTGGACAGATCCGCAGTTCTCCGCCTGCTGCACAGCGCATTAACTCATACCACGTCAGCCGCCAAGCGACGAATCGTCCGCTTCCGGCAAAAGAGCGACTATGAGCGCTTCCTTCAAGAATGGTCGAATATCGACAAAACCGCGGCGAATGCGGCCGATGCCATCCGTCATTTGCCATTCATCCAAGGCTTCTCTTTGCGCGTGCCGAATGACCTGCTTCGCTCTCATACCCATGACGGAATTTGGATCGAGAATGACCCGCTCCTAACGGTGCATTCCTCCTCCATATATAAACCGGTGATCCGTGAGAAAGGTATCCCTTGGGGCGTCCAGGAAATTAAAGCGCCGCTTGCTTGGAGTACAACCACCGGGCACCGCGTGAAGGTCGGCGTCATTGATACCGGCGTTGATTTCAGCCATCCGGATTTGAAGCAATCGCTGGGCCGGGGCATCAACCTGCTTAATCGCGGGTCGCTTCCGCATGATGACAACGGACACGGCACCCATATTGCCGGCACCATCGCAGCGGCTAATCAAGTGCATGGCATGATCGGCGTAGCTCCGCGTGCGACAGTCTATCCCGTGAAAGCGTTCGATCAGAATGGAAGCGCCTTTGTCTCTGATATCGTACTCGGTATCGATTGGTGCGTGCGCAACAATATGGACATCGTGAATATGAGCTTCGGCATGAAAACACGGAGCAAGTCGCTGCTGACCGCCGTAACCAACGCTTACAATGCAGGTGTCATTATCGTCGCTTCATCCGGAAACGATGGTAAACGGAAGTCGATCGACTATCCGGCACGTTACCCGCAAACCATTGCCGTCGGTGCAACGAACCGGCTGCGAAGGATCGCCCCGTTCAGCAACCGCGGATTGTATATCGACGTGTACGCTCCGGGCGACAAGATTCTCTCCTCTTGGCTGCGAGGCAAATACAACGAGATGAGCGGCACCTCCATGGCCACCTCGCATGTGAGCGGCGCCATCGCTTTGCTGCTTGCTCATCGGCCAGGAATGTCGCCAAGCGACATTAAGGCTGTCGTCAAACGATCCATGCTGCCTTTAAGGGGCACAAAAGCTCCCCGGATAACCGGAGAGCTCGATGTAATGCGAATGCTTCAGGCCGGGGACCGATAAGGTTCGCGGCCTTGATTGTTGAATAGGCTACATGCGCTCCGGCGCGGAAACGCCGACAAGACGCAGTACGTTCGCAATAGCTGTACGAGTCGCACCAAGCAGGGCGAAGCGCGCTTGCGTTTGAGCCGCGTCTTCGGTAATGACGCGATCTGCACGGTAATAGCTGTGGAACAGCGACGCCAGTTCATAGACGTAGCGAATCAGGCGATGCGGTGCGTATTGCGAAGCGGCATCCGCGATTTCCTGCGGCAGCTCGCCGATTTTGCGTAGAAGATCGAATTCATGTTCCGTGGTCAGCTGGCTCAGATCCACTTCCGCAAGCGGCAGGATCGCAATGCCTTGCTCTTCGGCCTGACGGAAAATGCTGCAGATCCGCGCATGTGCGTACTGCACATAGAATACCGGATTCTCATTGGAAGTCGAGATCGCGAGATCCATATCAAAATCAAGATGGGAGTCCATCGAACGCATCGTGAAGAAGTAACGAATGGCGTCGATGCCGACTTCTTCGCGCAGATCCTCCATCGTAACGGCTTTGCCTGTCCGCTTGGACATTTTGACCTTCTCGCCATTCTGGAACAAGCTCACCATCTGTGCGATCAGAACGACCAGCTTCTGCGGATCGTTGCCCAGTGCTTCCATTGCCGCTTTCACACGCGGAATGTAGCCGTGGTGGTCGGCGCCCCAAATGTTGATCATTTTGTCGAAGCCCCGGCCGAATTTGTCGCGGTGGTAGGCGATGTCCGGCGTCAAATACGTGTACGATCCGTCATTCTTCACAAGCACGCGATTCTTGTCGTCTCCGTAAGCCATCGTGTTCAGCCACGTAGCGCCGCCTTCTTCGAATACTTGACCGCGCTCGCGGAGCGCTGCCAGCGCCTGCTCGACTTGGCCGGACTTGTAGAGTGACGTCTCGCTGAACCATTCGTCGAATTCCACGCGGAAGTCGCCGAGGTCGCGTTTGATCTTATTCAGCTCACGCTCCAAGCCGTAGTCACGGAAGAAGGTGAAACGCTCTTCGTCGGACAGCGACAGCAGACGGTCTCCTTCGGAATCGGCGAGTTCCTTCGCGAAGCCCTTGATGTCTTCGCCGTGGTAACCGTCTTCCGGCATTGCCGCATCTTGGCCAAGCGCCTGCTTGTAACGTGCCTCAATAGAAAGTGCCAGATTAGCTACCTGGTTGCCCGCATCGTTAATGTAGTACTCTCTCGTAACCTTGTACCCTGCAAAATCAAGCACATTACATAGTGCGTCGCCAACCGCCGCACCACGAGCATGACCCAAATGCAGGCTGCCTGTCGGATTGGCACTGACGAACTCTACTTGCACCTTTTCTCCTGCCCCAGTATCTATGCGTCCGTAGTCGGCACCTTGCTCAAGCACTTGACCGACAACCGGATACAAGTAGCTGCGGTCCATCCGGAAGTTAATGAAGCCGGGACCGGCGATTTCGGCGCCTTGAATAGAAGCCTTCTTCATATCCAGGTTCGCAATGATCGCTTCAGCGATTTGACGCGGGTTCTTCTTCGCCAGCTTCGTCAGCTGCATCGCCGCATTGGTGGCGAGATCGCCATGCGCCTTATCCTTCGGTACTTCCAGCACAAATACCGGAAGCTCTTCCCGGGCTGCTAGCCCTGCTGTTACGACCGCATCCGCGATCGCTTGTTTCACCTGCTCATGCAGCTGTACTATCACATTCGTTGTCATGTAAGTCTTCAATCCCCCTGGTTCGCTTATCAAACATTCAATTCATCAATCTTTCAATCATTCATTCGAAAAAAATCAATCTAGGTCAACGGCTTCTGCTCCTGCTCTTGCGCTTGCAGCCGAAGCTGGAACTCGCCTGTCGGTTCATCATTAACAAGCAGTGTATAATGCCATTCGAGCAGCATCGGCAGATCCGGCTTTAACTCGCCGTCGCTCGGTCCGGGCTTAGTCAAATCGCCAAACTGAACCCAGAGCAGCTTCGTCTCCGTCTCCAAATGAAAGGCGGCATGCGCCGATTCATAATGACCGGTACGCTTGGTGCCTGCGACAAATGTCTGCAGCGACTCCACATCGCCGCGGCGCGTGACACTAAGCTCGCCGTCGCGATAGCGAATAATCGTCCGCACGACGCTGTCGCCTTCACCATCGCTCGTTTCCTCGTATCGGACAAATACAGAGGAGCCTTTGCGAAACCACTCACCGCTAAACGTATTCTGTTCCACTTCCCCATCGATGTCGCTTCTCAGTGATATCGTTACATTCGCTCTGTCTGTCATGATCACGGTCTCCCGTCGCCTGAAATGCTTATGTCCTCACTATATACAGGAGCACCTCTAATTTCAATGCCTGCGCCTATGGACAAGCGCTTCTAGATCTGTTCCGGCGTCCGTAACCCGAGCAGGGCCAGCCCTGAACGCAGTACGCCTGCAACCGCCGCAGTCAGCAGCAGCTTCGCTTCGGTTTCCGCTGGGTCATCTGTCAGAATGCGTTCCTGGTGATAGAAACGATTGAAGCGTTTGGCCGCATCGAGCAGGAAACGTGCCACAACCGCCGGTTCATTCTGGCGAAGCGCGCCGGCAATCGCTTCGGGATAGGCGGCCAGCAGCTTCATGCACTCCCATGCCGCCGACCCCGAGAGATAGCTGGCCAGCTCACTGCCGGTAACTGCCCCGGATAAGCTGCGCGATTCGGTTTCCGCCAGCGTCAGCTTCCCTTTGGCCAGCAGCTTGAATGCTCTTGCCGCGGTGTACTGCACATACGGACCGGTTTCCCCTTCGAAGCGAAGCGCTTCATCCAGCGAGAAATCCACCTCCAGCATCCGATGGTGAAGCAAGTCACCGAACACAATCGCACCAATACCCACTGCCTCAGCGGTATCCTGTGCATCCGCCAGATCCGGATTTTTCTCTGCAATAATCGCCGCAGCCTTGGATACCGCCTCGTCCAGCACCTCATCCAGGAAGATAACCTGACCTCTGCGCGTGGACATCTTACGGCCTTCGAATTTCATCAGCCCAAATGCCAGATGGCGGCACTGGTCTGCCACTTCTTCACCCATACGCTTCAAGACGGCGAACACTTGTTGAAAATGCAGCTTCTGCTCCGCGCCTACCACATACAGCAGCAAATCCCCGCCCATCTCCTTCTTCCGATAGAGCGCCGTAGCGAGATCGCGCGTAGGGTAGATGGTCGTGCCGTCCGACTTCAGGATGAGGCATGGCGGCAAGCCTTCCTCTTCCAAACGGACCACCTGCGCACCGTCGCTTTCTTCAAGGAGCTCTAGCTCTTGCAAGCGAGAGACGACAGCAGCCATCTTGTCGTTATAGAAGCTCTCACCCAGCGTATAGTCGAACTGCACACCAAGACGACTGTACACACGGTCAAATTCCTCCATGCTGAACGATACAAAATAACGCCACAATCGGTGCGCTTCCTCATCGTCGTTCTCCAGCTTCCAGAACCAGTGGCGCGCCTTTTCTTCCAAAGTCGGGTCCTTCTCCGCTTCCTCATGGAACTTGACGTACAAACGCAAGCTCTCACGAATCGGCTCTTCCTTAAGCTTCGCTTCGTCGCCCCAGCGCATATACGCTTCCATCAGCTTGCCGAATTGCGTGCCCCAGTCGCCGATATGATTGACGGTGATAACCTCATAGCCACAGCTGCGGTACATCTGAGCGAGCGCATTGCCGATCATCGTAGAACGCAGGTGACCGACGCCGAAAGGTTTGGCAATATTCGGAGAGGACATATCCATGATGACGCGCTGACCTGCCCCGATCTGCGATTGCCCGAAGTCGGCAAGCAGCAGCGGCGCAAGGAGCCTCGGTGCCCACTCTTCCCGTACGAGGAAGAGATTCAAGTAAGGGCCCTTGGCTTCGGCGCGAAAAGTCGGTGACACGCCCGTGCCGGCACCGGCACCGCCGATCCGCTCCGCGAGCTGTGTAGCTATTGCCGCCGGCGCGCGCTTCAGTTCACGCGATAGGGCAAAGCAAGGGAATGCGACATCACCAAGCTCCGGATTTGGCGGGAGCTCCAGCAGCGATACGATGTCTTCGTAAGTCAGCGTCGGTACATACGGCTGCAGCTGTGCAGCGGTCCACTGCAATAACAGGTTCATCATGATCATCCTCCCCGAATGTGGTCACAACCCTCTTGAGACAAATAAAACCCCCGTCTCTAATAAAGAGACGGAGGTTGATTTCCGCGGTACCACTCTTCTGGTTTTCATTATGGCTGCACGAACAACGAACTGCAAACAGCGGCGGCCATGCCGAAAACCTCTCAAGCACGATAACGGGGTGACCGGATTCATCTACTTACAGAGACAGAGGCGTATGCACTTCAATCGAGCCGCCGCACTGCATGATTCAATGAATCTACTCCCGGGTCCGCTTCCCTTACGCCGCTGCGCCGGCTTTCACCAAGGATGATTCGCTCATCCAGCCCGGCTCGCTGCTAGCACCGATCTGCAAGGTACTGTCCCGTTCATCGTATGTAGCTGTTATAACTGACTGTATTTCCCCTATTATATGCAACCTCGCCAAAAAAGCAAGCCTCTTTATGAGGTTTGCCTAGGTCTGCTCGAGCGGAATTAAATAAGGCAGCACTATCCGCCAAGCTTCGATCCGATCTGCAGTCGAGCGCATCGCAGCCGTTGGTATCGGACTGGTCGACGGCAGCTTGAGCAGCGTGATCCTGCTGAGTTCGGGCAAGCTCCGGAAATACTTTAAGAACGTGTCATGCGACTTGGCCCCGTTACACACAATGCAGCTAATCTCCGGATATTCCGCAAGCAAGCCCGGAATGTCATTGGGCTGTTCCTCGCGAATGTTCACGTCGAGGCTGCCCTCTCGCTGGCAAGAGGCAATTACATCCCAGAGCGCAATTCCACGAGCCTTGGCAAAAGCGAGCCGTTCCTCGTATTCTTCAGCCGGCGTTTGGCCGAACAAGCCATACACCACCGGCCATAGATGATTGCGCGGATGAGCGTAATATTGATGCTTCGCAAGCGAAGCCGTTCCAGGCATG
Source organism: Paenibacillus sp. J22R3 (assembly GCF_056269305.1). Taxonomy (NCBI): domain Bacteria; kingdom Bacillati; phylum Bacillota; class Bacilli; order Caryophanales; family Paenibacillaceae; genus Paenibacillus; species Paenibacillus sp. J22R3. The sequence continues at coordinate 21,582 of NZ_JBWDNS010000007.1, forward strand.
CTGCCAAGGACAAGCACCCGCGCACGAGCGCCGATCTCCGGCGGAAATGAATGTACTCTCATGAAGCAGTCCCTCCCCCTCTTCTCCATAGGAAAACAGAAAGAGACGTATTAATCAAGCCCCATCTAGAGCTGGGGCGATGCCGGCGGCGTGCCGGTCAGCCGTTCTATTTTGCGACATATATCATGCTGCCACTCCGTATCGCCTGTCATCGAAGCCAGCAGCGAGAGATTGTACAAATTCGCAACTTGTCGGCAAATCATCGCGTTCACCGCCAAGCAATGCTCAAAATCCGCCAGCTCTTCCGCCGAGAGTTGCCTCTTGCTACGTACCGTCCACAGCTCCGCGAGCCGCTCGTGAATTGGCAATAAGCTCATAACTTGCTCGCCCCCTCAATTGTTAGACTACTACTATTCATTATGACCAAAAAATGAAGCCCTAAGCGGTGGGCATACGGTAGTACTCTAACCAGAGCTGCTTTATTGTTATTTTATAGCTGATTCCGGCACTCTGAAACTTGACCGCCGAAAAAGAAGAAGCCTGATTTGGGAGGTGATTACGGGCGGATTATGGGGATTTAGCGTGCGAATTCAGGAGCGATTATAGGGGTGATTCAAGGAATGGATAAAGGAATGGATTGAGGGAGCAATAAAGCTTGCCGAGAAAATCTAACGAATCGTAGTAGCCTTATTCGGCCGATATTCGCGATTTCTATAATCTAACGAACCGTAGGGGTCTTATTCTGGGATAATCGGCTCCAATATACTCAAAACCTTCAAATAAGGCCTGTACGGTTCGTTAGAATTTTCTCAAGGCTTTTTTCGGGCAAATAAGGCCTGTACGGTTCGTTAGAATTTTCTCGATGCTCTATTCGACAAATAGCACCTGTACGGTCGTTAGCGTATTCGCGATCCACAACCCGCATGCAGCCCATGCTAGGAGCCCCTCATTTTCTAACCAACAAAAAAGGACGGGAGCATCGCCCCCATCCTTCGCTATTATTTAATAAAGCCAAGCAGCATTTCGCGGATGACTTTCGCCGCGACGATTTGTGTTTGTTCTGTCGGGTCGTAGGCCGGTGCTACCTCAACAAGGTCACAGCCGACAATGTTAACGCCGGAACGAGCGATCGCGTGAACCGCATCGATCAATTCCTTCGACGTGATGCCGCCGGCTTCCGCCGTACCTGTTCCCGGTGCTGCCGATGGATCCAGCACGTCGATGTCGATCGTCAGATAGACAGGACGGCCTTCAAGCTCAGGCAGTACTTTCTTCAGTGGCTCAAGCACTTCGAACGGGTGGAAATTGATGTTCTCGCGCGCAAATTGCCACTCTTCGCGGGAGCCGGAACGGATACCGAATTGGTAGACGTTCTTGCCGCCGATTAGGCCGGCTGCTTTGCGAAGCGGTGTGGAGTGCGAAAGCGGTTCGCCTTCGTACGACTCGCGCAGATCCGCATGGGCATCAAAGTGAATGATTGCCATGTCCGGGTACTTCTTGTATACCTCTTGGAAAATCGGCCACGAAACGAGATGCTCGCCGCCAAGTCCTACAGGCATTTTGCCGTCATCCAACACGCCGCGAACGAATTCACCGATCACCTCAAGCGAGCGAGCCGCGTTGCCGAAAGGCAGCAGCAAATCGCCTGCGTCGAAATATTCGATATCTTCTAAACTGCGATCCAGGTACGGGCTGTACTCTTCCAGACCGATCGACACTTCGCGAATACGCGGAGGGCCGAAACGGGAGCCTGGGCGGAACGATACGGTAAAGTCCATCGGCATACCGTAAATAACGGCTTTGGACGTGTTATAGTCATCCGAGCTAAGGATAAACACGTTGCCGGAATATTTTTGATCGAGTTTCATAGGTTGTGTAGGTCTCCTCTTACTTCACCAGGTCTTCCACAAATTTCGGCAGAACGAAAGCCGCTTTGTGCAGACGTGGGGAGTAATATTTAGTGTCGATCTCCGGGATGCTGGACTCGTCCACTTCAAGCGGATCGTATTTCTTGCTGCCCATTGTGAATGTCCACAGGCCGCTCGGGTACGTTGGCACGTTAGCCCAGTATACGCGGACGATCGGGAACACTTCTTTCACATCGCGGTTTACGTTCGAGATCAGCTCCGGTGTAAACCAAGGATTGTCCGTTTGTGCTACGAAAATACCGTCTTCCTTCAGTGCATCGTAGATGCCTTGGTAGAAGCCGCGTGTAAACAGGTTTACCGCAGGGCCAACCGGCTCCGTGGAGTCAACCATAACCACATCGTACTCGTTCTTGTGATCGTGGATGTGCATGAAGCCGTCGTTAACGATCACTTCTACACGAGGGTCGTCCAGACCGCAAGCGATTTGTGGAAGGTACTTCTTGGAGTATTCGATTACTTTGCCATCGATGTCAACCAGAACAGCCTTCTCTACGCTCGGGTGTTTCAGGATTTCGCGGATTACGCCGCCGTCGCCGCCGCCAACAACAAGCACTTTGCGCGGATTCGGATGCGTGTATAGAACCGGGTGAGCAACCATTTCGTGATAAACCCACTCGTCTTTATCTGTTGTCATAACCATGCCGTCCAGAACAAGCATCGTACCGAACTCTTCCGTCTCGATCATATCGAGCTGTTGGAATTCCGTTTGCTCGCTGACATACGTTTCTTTTACTTTCATCGTAATCCCATAAGTCGGGGTCTGTTTCTCCGTGTACCACAATTCCATTGTTAAGTCCCTACTTTCGTTTATGTAGTGGTGCTATTGATCATATGGTCCAATGTTTCAATCTGTATTATAAGTTAACGGGGGGAAAAAGCAACCTTTTGCCAGCGTCGCACAAAAATTTCATATTACGCAAACCCTCTTTCTGAATAGGGTGTCCCATTGTTTTCCATACTAGTTGGATAAAGCGGACTTTCTTTCGGTTAGGAGACTTGCACATGAAAAGATGGATGAAACATGTATACAGGCAGGGCGGCGTTATGAAGCGTCGACTGCCTGTTTCTATTCAATTGGAAAAATGGATGCCGCTGCTGAAGCATGTGAAACGGTGGCTCATTTATTCGGGAGCGGCGCTGCTGCTGCTGTTTATATGCGCCTTCGGCTTCCTCTATTATTTGCGGGAACAAGCACTTCCCGCTTCGGCGATCAGCCAAACTTCGCAAATGCTCGACGCGCAGGGCCATATCATCGACACGTTTCATGCCGGTGAGAACCGCGAGTCGGTGCCGCTGAAGCAAATTTCGCCCTATCTCGTCGAGGCGACGCTCGCTATTGAAGATCAGCGATTCTACGATCATCTCGGCTTTGATATGAAAGGGATGGCCCGTGCAGCGCTGGTTAACGTAGAGAATATGTCACGCAAGCAAGGGGCCAGCACGCTGACTCAGCAGCTCGCCCGCAACCTGTATTTGACGCATGAGCGGACCTGGTCGCGCAAGCTGAAGGAAGCCATGTACACGATTCAGCTGGAGATGCATTACTCGAAGGATGAGATTTTGGCGCTGTATTTGAACCAAATCTATTACGGTCACGGTGCCTATGGCGCAGAAGCCGCAGCGGAGCTGTATTACGGGAAACACGCGTCGGAGCTTACTTTAGCCGAAAGCGCGATGCTTGCGGGTATTCCGAAAGGCCCTAAATACTACTCTCCCTATATGGATATGAAGAACGCGAAGGATAGGCAGCGCACCATCCTCCAAACGATGGTGGATCAAGGGATTCTGCTGCAGCCTGATGCTGAAGCGGCAGGCGCCGAGCTGCTTCGGTTCGTGCCGCTCGGAGCGAGCAAGCAAGCCGGAACTGCGCCATACTTCCGCGATTATGTACGGTATATGGCGGTCGATAAGCTTGGCATCGACGAGCGGACGATGAGCGAAGGCGGCATTCGCATCTATACGACGCTGGATCCCGATGCGCAGCGTGCGGCGGAAGAGGCTGTCGCTTCCGGAATACCGGCGGATTCCGAGCAGCAGGCTGCGCTCGTCTCCGTCGATCCGCGTACCGGCTACATCAAGGCGATGGTCGGCGGCCGCGATTATAGGACCAATCAGTATAATCGGGTTTTTGCCAAGACGCGGCAGCCGGGGTCGGCTTTTAAACCGATCCTATATCTGACTGCCTTGCAAGAAGGTGTGTTGACGCCTGTTTCGCAGTATAAAAGCACACCTACAATCTTCACCTATGATGAAGGCCGTAAGACGTATTCGCCGAGCAACTACAACAGCAAATACGTCGGCGATTTCATTAATATGCGTCAGGCCATCGCAAGCTCCGACAACATCTATGCGGTCAATTCCATCATGACCGTCGGACCGGAGAAGGTCATCGCCATGGCTCGGAAGCTTGGCATCGAGAGCCCGATGAAGCCGGTTCCATCCTTAGCGCTCGGCACATTCCCTGTAAGTCCCTTCGAGATGGCGTCAGCCTTCAGCGCGTTCGCTAACGGCGGTGTACGCATGGAGCCAACGGCAATCCTGCGCATTGAGGATGCCAAAGGCGAGGTGCTGTATGAAGCGCAGCCCGCTTCCTCCACCGTAGTCGATGCCGCGCATGCTTATGTGCTCACCAGCCTGATGGAGAGCGTGTTCGAAACCGGCGGAACCGGCAACCGCGTATCGGCGATGATTAAGCGCCCTGTCGCCGGCAAAACCGGCACGACCGCGACGGACGCTTGGCTCGTCGGCTATACGCCGGAGCTGGCCACCGCGGTATGGGTCGGCTACGATAAAGGCCGCAAGCTGACGCCTGTAGAAGCGCGCCGTGCCGCGCCGATCTTCGCCTCCTATACGGAAGCTGCGCTGTCCGCCATTCCGCCGAAGATCTTCCCGCTGCCGGATGGCGTCGTATCCGTCTACATCGATCCGCAGAGCGGCAAACTCGCCGGGAAGTCTTGCCCGGACCGGCGGCTCGAATCATTCGTCAGCGGCACCGAGCCGGTAGAGGTGTGCGGCGTTCACGGCGAAGGCGATGCTGCGGGTTCGACGGACGACGGCGCGCAAGCCGAGCAGACGCGCCACTGGTGGAAGCACCTCAAGCGCTGGTGGTCGAATTAGCGCTTGGGGAGCGGATCGCGCCGCTTGGCCGCTGCGATGGGGCTTGCCGCGGGTTTGCGGGGGCCGCTACGGTGCAGCCCGGAGGCTAGCCGCGGGTTAAGGGACCCGCGGTGCGGTGCTGCGGGGACTAGCCGCGGTGGAAAAGAGTTGCTTCGTCATCCGGGTTCTCGGATGGTATGAAGCAGCTCTTTTTTTGTGCCGTTAGGCACTTTCGAACGCATGTCGTACGCTTCTTCGTACGAATTCAGGCGTTGCACTCGCATGTAGACCTCCTCGTACGCTTCTTGGCTCGAAAAACCGCATTTGGCTCGGATGTAGACCTCCTCATGCGCTTCTTTGCTCGAAAACTCGCATTTGGCTCCTATGTAGACCTCCTCGTGCGCTTCTTGGCTCGAAAACTCGCATTTGGCTCTCATGTAGACCTCCTCGTGCGCTTCTTGACTCGAAAACCCGCATTTGGCTCGCATGTAGACCTCCTCATACGCTTCTTGGCTCGAAAAACCGCATTTGGCTCGGATGTAGACCTCCTCATGCGCTTCTTTGCTCGAAAACTCGCATTTGGCTCGGATGTAAACCTCCTCATGCGCTTCTTAGCTCGAAAAACCGCATTCTGCTCCGATGTAGACTTCCTCATGCGCTTCTTAGCTCGAAAAACCGCATTCTGCTCCGATGTAGACTTCCTCGTGCGCTTCTTTGCTCGAAAACTCGCATTTGGCTCGCATGTAGACCTCCTCATGCGCTTCTTGGCTCGAAAAACCGCATTCTGCTCCGATGTAGACCTCCTCGTACGCTTCTTTGCTCGAAAAACCGCATTCTGCTCCGATGTAGACCTCCTCTTGCGCTTCTTGGCTCGAAAACTCGCATTTGGCTCTCATGTAGACCTCCTCGTGCGCTTCTTGACTCGAAAACCCGCATTGGCTCTCATGTAGACCTCCTCGTGCGCTTCTTGGCTCGAAAACTCGCATTTGGCCTGTATGTAGACCTCCTCGTGCGCTTCTTGACTCGAAAACCCGCATTTGGCTCGCATGTAGACCTCCTCATAAGCTTCTTGGCTCGAAAACTCGCATTTGGCTCATATGCTGCCACCTACAATCCTCTTACTAACCTCCAATATTCTATGAGCGGTATCCAGTACCCCACTTAAGCTAAATTCGTGGATTTCCGCTCAATGAACGGTAACCGGCACCTCTCCTCAAGCTAAATGGCTCTATTTCGTCCAAGGAACGATAACTGGTACCTCACATTGCGATCGCATCCAATAATGTGTGGTTCTGGGGACTACTCTTGGACTACTTTTGGTGTTTTCTCGCCAATGTGTGGTTCTGGGGACTACTCTTGGACTACTTTTGGTGTTTTCTCGCCAATGTGTGGTTCTGGGGACTACTCTTGGGCTACTTTCGGTGTTTTCTCGCTAATGTGTGGTTCTGGGGACTACTCTTGGGCTGCTTTCGTCGCTTTCCCACCATTGTGGCGCTCTTGGGGTTACTCCGTCGTGTGCTATTTCCTTCGTTTCCACGGCAAGCAAAGTGCGAAAGTGAGCGGTTGTGCGGATTGACACTCATTTTGCCGATTGGATAAGATAGCTGAGTAAGGGTTGTGGGAAATTGTGTAAGAGTCTACGTCTGATTCACCACTATGGAGAGGATGTGTTCGCTGTTGTCAGGACTACTCGGCAATAAAGTCATTACGCAAATCGGCATACTCGTTAACGATATCGACAAAGTGAGTCAGGCTTATGCGGATTTTTTTGGGATTGAGAAACCGCAGGCCATCATTACGGACACGCTGGATAAAGCGCAGACGGAATTTAACGGTGCTCCTACTCTTGCTCGGGCTAAGCTTGCTTTTATCGATATGGGCTCCTTGCAGCTTGAACTAATCGAACCGGATGAACATCCGAGCACGTGGCGAAATTATTTGGACGAGCATGGTGAGGGGCCGCATCATATCGCTTTTGAAATTGAAGGCATGAAAGAGAAGATTATGCTGCTGGAGGGTAAGGGTTTCCCGCTTCAGCAAAAGGGTGAATATACAGGCGGACGGTATGCTTATATCGATACCATTCCGGCACTGAAGGTGCTCGTGGAGCTGCTCGAGAACGACAAATAGGAGTGATCAATGAGCATGAATATACTACTAACTGGCGCTAGTCGCGGACTTGGTTTAGCGATGGCCGCCGAAGCACTAGAGCGCGGACATGCTGTTATTGCCGGGGTTCGCGATGTGGGCAGCGAGAAGCTGGCAGCTCTCGGGGCAGCATATGGAGAGCGACTTACGATCGCTGAGCTCGATGTTGCCAGCGAAGAGAGTGTGGCTCAGTTGGCTTCCACATTGAAGCGTGAAGGCCGAACACTCGGCGCAATCGTTAACAACGCAGCCATACTCAATGCGCGCAACACTCAAATTGAAGAGCTCGATATGAACGATGTCGCGCAAGCATTCGAAATTAATTTGTATGGGCCTATGCGGGTGGTGAAGCATTTTCTGCCTCTGCTTACGGAGGAGAATGGCGCGCTTCTAAATATCTCTTCCGAAGCAGGCAGCATTACGAACGCCTATCCGGGAGACTACCCCTACAGCATCTCGAAGACGGCGCTCAATATGTTCTCGCAGCAGCTTCATCGCTATTTGATGAATCGCCCTATTCAGGTGCTCAGCATTCACCCCGGCTGGATGAAGACCGATATGGGCGGCGAAAACGCCCCGACCGACCCACGTGCCAGTGCCCGCGGCATCGTGGACTTATTGGAGCGTCGCATAGTCCCGGAAGCGCTCCGTTTTCAATTCGTGGACTACACAGGCAAAGAAATGTCGATCTAGCCGGAAGGAGGGATGCACGCTTCAGTAGCGCATCTCTCCTTATGGGGACAATGTTGCAAAATGTGCAGCATTATTGCTCAGTATGATGCTGATTTCTTGAAATGCTGCTCAAAAAGCAAGATTTCGGCGCACGAGCAGGCTTATTCGGGGATAAGGCCATGGAATGTTGCAGTTTAAGCAACAATGATGCTGGATAATCGATAAAACAGCTGGAATGTTGCATATTCCGCAACAATTGTGCCGCGTGTGTTGAGAAGGCAGTTTTAGTGAATTCTAATGGCCAATGCGACAAGCTACGCCGCGGGTTCTGCCGCGGGTGAGAAAAAAAAGCCTCTGCAGCTACGGCAACTTGCCGTCTGCAGAGGCTTTTCTTATGTTTTCGACTGGAGCGCAGCAACGCCTTCCGTTGCATCGGCGGGTAAGGCGGCATCCGCCGTTCGCTCATCGCCGCTCCACAGCTCCTGGAAGGTCGCGCTTGTGCGCAGCAGCTCTTCGGCTGTGCCTTCCGCTTCGATGCGGCCGTCCTTCATGACGATAATATGATCGGCATGCGTCAATGCCGCTCTGCGGTGCGAAACGACCAAGCAGGTCGCGTCGCCTCTGCTCTGGAACAGCCGCTCCCACAGCTTCTGCTCGGTCTCGACGTCGAGCGCACTCGATACGTCGTCGAACACATAAAGCTGTGCGTCGCGCACGAGCATGCGCGCGGCTGCCGTCCGCTGCATCTGTCCGCCGGAGAGCTTCACGCCGCGCGGGCCGATCATCGTCTCCAGGCCGTTCTGCAAATGGTCGAGGTCATACTCCATCACGGCCGTATGAATCGCCTGCTGCAAGTCATCCCCTTGCTCCTGCTGTCCGAGCAAAATATTGTTGCGCAGCGTATCGCTGTACATACGAGGGATTTGGGCCGAATATGCACTGTTCGACGGGGTGAAGAAGGCCCCCGAATCGTGAACCGGCTTCCCATTCCACGTAATCGTCCCTTCATCCTTCGGCAGCAACCCCAGCAACGTGCGGACAAGTGTGGTCTTCCCGGAACCGATTGCGCCGGTCACAACGGTGAACGATCCGCCCTTCAGCGCGAGCCGAATGTCCTCGATCCCTCTGCCCGTCTCCGGAAACCGGTAGGTTAAACCTTCGACCTCCAAAGTACGCAGCGGCTCACTAACAGCATTATCAGCCTCTACCTTCACCGCTGCCGCTGCAGTATTCTCCTTCATCGCGCTCCCTTTACCGAGCCGCAGGCCTTCCTTCAGTATAAGCACACCAGCCGGCGCGCCTTGAAGCAGCCCCTTTAGCCGATCCAGTGCTACACCCATCTGCTTGAAATACGTGATGAATTTGCCCACATTCGTGATGATTGAGGTAACGAACGTCAAGTAGTAGACAAACAACGAGAAATCACCGACGGTGAAGGTACCTCCCCGCAGCTTCTGACCAGCCAGCAGGAGGATGAGTCCGATGCCAAGGTTCACGGAATTCGTAAAGATGGAATCCAGCGCCTCGCCCATCAGCTTATCCTTCAGCATCGTTTGGCGCCTCGTATCATTAAACTTCCGGAACCGCTCAATGACACGTTCTTCAGCGCCTGCAATCTGAATGGCCTGCACATTGCCGAACATCTCGCTGATCGCCCCCGTCACATGAGAAGTCGCTTCGCGACTCGCCGCGCGGTACTTCTGCAATCTTGAGGTCGACAGCTGCGCAACCGCAATAACGATAACGAGCGGCACGAAAACCAGCAAGGTCATTTGCGCGTCGATCCCAATCAGAATATAGCTGGAAACCAAGGCGAAGCAGGTCATTCCGAACACATCGACCGACCAGCTGGCCGCTTCCTCGGACTGCTCCACGTCATCGCGGAAATAGCTGATCGCTTCTCCCGGCGAACAAGGAATCGCACGGGCACCGGGCTGCTTCAGCACATGCTTCAGCATATTGCGCCGCAGCATCATCCCCATGCGGAAGCGAAAATTAACGTCGGTTATAAACCCGACAATGATTAGAACAATACGTGCAAGAGCCGCAGCGAGCAGCAGCGCGATGATCCCCCAAGTGCCCATCTTCAGCGAAGCGTCTCCCGTGAGCGAATCGAAGAACTCCTTCGTGATGAGCCCCGGTATAATAGGCACCATGTAAATGACCGTCCAGGCGGTCGCATTGATGACGTAACGCCATGTCCGGTACGTAATGAGCCCCATCAGAAATCGAAAAGTCGTCATACGAGCACCTCCTCAAGGCCGGTTGCCAGCATGGCACTGAAACGCGATGCCGGATCGGCTGCAAGCGCTGTTCTGCTGCCTGCTTCGATGACGCGGCCGTTCTCGAGAATCAGGATACTGTCAGCACGTTGTACGGTAGCCAATCGATGCGCAATGATAATACAAGAGCGGTTCGCAAGCAGCGTGCTAATAGCCTGCTCAATGCGCTGCTCCGTCATCGGGTCAAGCCGCGAAGACGCCTCATCCATAATGACAAGACCCGGATTCGTCAGAAACACACGGGCAAAAGCGAGCAGCTGCGCTTCCCCCGCAGAGAGACTTCCGCCGCCGGAGGCGAGCCTGGTGTCCAGCCCCTCCGGCATCGCCTCATACCAGCTCGTTAACCCTAGCTGATGTAGGACGGCTATGATTTGCTCATCCGGTATCGAGTCATCATAGAAGGTCAGATTATCACGGATCGTGCCCTCCATAATTTCAATCGTCTGAGTAACCATGGCCACACGGTTGCGAAGCTGACTTAGCTTCAGCTCGCGGATATCCGTCCCACTCAAGGAGACGCTTCCTTCCTGCGGATCGTAGAACCGAAGCAGCAGCCGGGCAAGCGTCGACTTCCCGCTCCCCGTCCGGCCGAGCAAGCCTAGCACCTCGCCGGGCTTCAAATCCAGAACCAATCGGTCAAGCGTAGGCTCGCCCGTACCATCCTCGTAGCTGAAGGTGACTTCATCAAACTTCACACCGAGCGCACCCTCTGGAAGCGTTGCACCCGGTCCATCCACAAGAGCAGAGTGCGTCTCGAATAAAGCGCGAATACGCGATATGCTGGCGTCCGCTTTCTGCAAATCCTCCATCTGCGTGCGAATCTTCTCAATCGGCTTTGCAAGCAGCTCTGTATAGTAGAAAATCAAATACACCGTACCAATCGAAATAGAGCCTGCCTTCCATAGATACGCACTAATAGCGAAGGCCATCGCATTCCCTAAAGCAAAAACAACGATGGTCGTGCTCCACATCGCGCCAAAACCAAGAAAAGCCTTAACGCGAAGCGGCAGCATCCGCTGCAGCATGCCGTAGAAGCGATTCATAACGAATCCTGATGCCCCGTTGGCCCGAATATCCTCCGTTCCTTCCAGCTGCTCGCCGATGAATCCGTACATATCGGCATTCGCTTGCCGCCAATCCTTCCACAGCGGTGCTGCCATCTTCCGTATACGCTGAATGACCAGAATGGCCAGAAACACAAACACCGTCATGCCTGTGCCGATCAACCAGCTTTCCCGAAACAGCAGAACCAAGATGCCCACCATCAGCAAGAAATTACCGACCAGATTAATGATCATGCTGGAGAAGAAATTCGCCAGCGCATTCACATCACCGTCTACCCGTTCAATAATAGCCCCGGATGTATGCGTCTTATGAAACGGCATATCCAGCGACAAGCAGTGAGCAGCCAAGTCGCCGCGCAGCACATTGGTAGTTTTCCAGCCTACGTTCTCACTGAAGTAGGTGGCTGCGACCGATACCGCCCCTTGCGCAAGGGAGAATCCAATAAACAAACAAGCTGCGATAAGAAGCGGCTTCATACTGCTTTCCGATTGTGCGGTATCAATAAAGAAGCGAATAATTTGAGGGTTGACGAGCTGCAAGCCAATCGATAGGAAGAGCAATAAGGCAAGGCCGATTAATGTCCGCTTCTGCGGGAGCAGATAGCGCCGGAGCAGCTCCGAATATTGATTGCGCGATACGCGCGGTAAATTCATTCCAGTTCCCCCTAATTTTAGAACAAACGTTCTGTCCTACGACTATACCATAATTAGGATGCACTTCGAAACAGAATAAATAATAAAAAGCCGCTTCACCCTTCTCCTCATTAGAGAGACGGCAAACCGGCTTTATTACAGCACAAGTGCATGTTATACGTTACGTGTTATCCATCAAAATTATACGTTCAGCGCTTCCTTCAACTTATCCGGCGAGCGGTCCCACCACTCCTGATTGTTGGTGACGAGCAGCTTCTTGAGCGCCGCTCTCTCTTCGGTTCCAAGCTCGTCGAGCACGAACCGGCGCTTGATCGCATAATCCAGGTTATTCACGTGCTGCGCAAGGATCTTCCAGCCTCTGCGTGCTTCTGTGTCCACCAGCATCGGGCAAGCGGTTGCCCCTGCATAGAACGAACCTTCTTCATTGCGATCAACGGCTACCCAGACGATCCAGCACAGACGGCCGTTAGGCACATCTTCCTTGTTCGTGCTGAATTTGATCCCTTTCTCGATCTTGCTCTTCGCATGCATCGCACCTACATCAATGTAAGCCTCGCCGTTATCGATCATGACGCAGGATACGCTGCTGAGGTCAATCGTCCCTGCACCAAAGCCTTTATGTTCCTTATTGCTCACCACGTTCAAAGAGAGAGACTTCTTCTCTTTCTTCTCCACGGGCTGTTGATCTTTCTCTTGATCACTCATCTTACGCTTCAACTCCCATCTAAAAACGCTACGATTCCACGTCCGGCGCGGTTTCCGCGCCTGTCCGCACATTAATTCCATTTTAGCTAATAATCTCGGAAAAGCAAACATATACATGCTTTAGATGCTTGTCAACGGGAGGGAATCTTTCAATGAATCCACGTCACGCCAAACGTTTTCTACTCTTTGCCCTCGTCGCCGTGATTCTGGGCTTAACGGCAAGGCAAGGGTTCGGAGATGCCTGGGTTTCGCAATATACATATGCCTCCGCTCCTGCCAAGAAAGACACGGCGCCGAAGCCTGCTGCTCCGTCAACCGCGCCGGAGCCCGATATTGTGATGCAGCCAAAGCCGGTAGCGCTCAGCAAAAGGGTTACGGAGTACCACATCGATGTGAAACTCCAGGAGAATACGCACATGTTGGTCGGGGAGCAGTCTGTCACATGGACAAACCCCGGCAGGCAGCAGGTGTCCGAGATGTATTTTCATCTATACCCGAACGCCTTCCGCTCCAAAGACACGACCTTCATGAAAGAATCCGGCGGTCAGCTCCGCAATGATAAAGCGACCTCGGACAGCATCGGCTATATGAACCTGCTCTCCCTAGAGACGACCGAAGGTTACAGCCTTCTTCCGCGTCTGCATTACGTGCAGCCCGATGACAGCAACCCACATGATTTAACGCTGGCCAAGCTGCGGCTGCCGCAAGCTGTCGCACCGGGCAAAAGCGTCACGCTTCGTATGAAATTTGAGGTCAAGCTTCCGGAAGTGTTCGCGCGGATGGGCTACTCCGGCAACTTCATCATGGCGGGCCAGTGGTTTCCGAAGCTTGCCGTGTACGAAACTGCAGGCACACGCGGCCGAGCCGCCGAAGGCTGGAACATTCATCAGTACCACGGCAACTCGGAATTTTACAGCGACTTTGGCATCTACAGTGTGAAAATCAACGTCCCGGACAGCTATAAAGTAGCGGCAACCGGCTTCCAAACCAAACCTTCCGTCGTGGCAGCCGGCCGCAAAACCTACCAATACTACGCCGATGATGTGCATGATTTTGGCTGGTCGGCCTCACCGGATTTCGTCTATTCAGAGGAACCTTTCTCCACAGACGGCGTTCCGGGTGTTCGTATCAAGCTGTACTTGGATCCGCTGCACGCCAAATTCAAGGATCGCTACATGCACGCAGCCAAATCAGCACTCTCCAAATATGCACAATGGTATGGCGCTTACCCCTATACCACCCTCTCTGTCGTAGTTCCGCCTAAAGGCGGCAACGGCGCAGGCGGGATGGAATATCCGACACTCATTACTGCATTTGCCGCAGAGAACGAGAATCCCGGCTACGATCTGGAGCGAACGGTCGTCCACGAGATCGGCCATCAATATTGGTACGGCATGGTCGCTTCCAATGAATTCGAAGAGGCTTGGCTCGACGAAGGTTTCACCTCCTATGCCGAGGACAAAGTGATGGAGAGCGAATACGGCGTGGAGCCGAATTTGCCGGTGGAAGCAAGCTACATGACGAACCCTGCACCGCTGAAGCAGCTTTCCTGGTCCTACCACAGCAACAATCACTATGCCGAGAATGTATACATGCGCGCGAAGCTGGTGCTCTTCGGCATCGAGAAGCAGGTCGGCGCCCAGACGATGCGTAAGATTATGCGGACTTATTTTCAAAAATATAAATTCAAGCATCCTTCCACCGCCGACTTCCAGCGTGTCGTGGAGTCCGTAACGAAGTCCAAGTGGAACGACTACTTCAGCCATTTCGTGTACGGGGATGCCATGTCCGATTACTCGGTCGCTTCCATTCATGTACGTCCAGTGAAACAAGGCAATGAGACGCAGTACGAATCGGTCGTACTCATCAAGAAGACAGGCGGCAGCTCCGGGCCGGTGTCGGTCGTGTTCCATTTTGCCGACGGTACGCTGATGCCTAAAGTGTGGGACGGCCAAGAAACCCACATTCAATATAAAATCGTCCACTCCTCCAAGCTGCTGTGGGCCGCCGTCGATCCGCACAACGACAACGTGCTCGACAACAAACACATCAACAACTTTATGAAAGCCGAGCTCGCAGAGAAATCACGCACACGCTGGAGTGTCGGTGTTTCCAAGCTGATTGAGAGCATCTTTGCTTGCATCGCATGGTGAAGCCTAGCAAAAACTTTCCGGGAGGTGATGATAAATGAGAACGCATCTGAAGCAAGGCTGGCGACTGACCGTTAAGCACTTCTACATTATCATTATGCTGTTTCTATATGAGCTGATATGGGGCTTCTTCCTCTATCGAACCATTGAAGGGATAACCGTGCCGCTTCTAAAAAGATTCCCGGACAGCATCGGCAGCAGTGGTACAGCCGTTCAGCTCTTCATGACGGAAGCACAGTTCCAGCTCATCAAGACCGATCTGATCCGCCCCTATGTCTGGCTCTTCTGCGGGCTGCTGGCCGGGCGCATTGTGATCACCCCTTTCCTGAATGCAGGGCTGTTCCACTCCCTCCATCATGTAACGGACGAGAACGGCACGAAATTTCTAAAAGGCATCCGCGCTGCTTGGAAGCCGGTTGCGCTGCTCTACTTGGTGGAAACAACACTCACGCTCCTGCCGGCCATTTGGCTGCTGCCGAGGGCATTAACGAAACTATTAGGAAGCAACTCGCTGCTGGAGTTTGCACAGCAAGCCGGTCCGTGGGCGGGTGCTTGGCTCGCTTGGGCGGTTCTGATCCACCTGCTCTTCCTCTCCATGCAGTTCGGGGCAGTCGCCGGAACCGGCGCCCTCCGCTCCCTATGGACATGCATTGCGAATTTCCTGCCTTTCGCCGGTATTTCGCTTCTAATGTGGGCAATTGGAGCCGCGCTCAGTATGACCATTGCTTCCGTATCGCTGCTGTGGGCAGGTCTGCTGGCGCTCATCCTGCATCAAGGTTACCAGTTGATCCGAACCATCATGAAGGTATGGACGGTAGCCGCCCAGTACGATGCTTGGCAGTCGAAACAGGTCTAATCCATGCATGGAGGCCGCCCATCATGTCATGTTCATGACAGTGGGACGGCCTCCTTTTTCACTAATTACTGGCATATTAAAGACAAACTCCTCGGGTAGAGCGGGTTTTTTTGACATGTGCTTCATTTCAAGATGAGACATGCTTTGCACGGTGGGCTGATCGCGGGCGAGCCCCATAAATCGCCGAAACTAGCGGCCACTATACGAAAGTGAGAGATAAAAGGTTGCATTCTAATAATTTTAATTTGTGAACAAGTTGTGAACTAGGGAGGAGAAGGAAGAAAATGATCGAATAATTATGCCTAGAAATGAAAATTTTGCCGAATTCCCATCACGGGAAACGGGGGAACCATCTTGGGTGAATTGATCCCGACATCCGCAAAGCAAGACGCGGCATGCCAGAGGTGATCATAGGGAGCCTTCAACCGAACCCCACAGCTAACCTCGTAGGCACTGGAAGGAGTTTCCCGTTTTGAAAAAGCTTTCTGCACTTTTGATCGGACTGGCGATGCTTCTACTTTTTCAAACAGGAAGCGTTTTCGCGCAATCCAAAATGGATGGGGTCATCTCAGATCTGATCGGTACACCTTATGTGTACACCGGTACTACAACGAAAGGGTTTGACTGCTCCGGATTCACCATGTACGTGTTTAATAAACTCGGCGTGGATATCCCGCATGCATCCCGTTCGCAAGCACAGCTTGGCAAGAAAATCGCGAAAGCGGATTTGATCGCCGGCGACCTCGTATTCTTTAATACGACAGGAAAAGGAATCTCGCATGTTGGCGTCTATGTTGGCGAAGGCAAGTTTGCACACTCCTCCACCAGCAAAGGTGTAACCATCAGCGCACTGAGCGATTCCTACTATTCCAAACGGTATGTTACAGCACGCCGCGTGATGAGCCCGGAAACGTATGAGAAATACGCGGACGAGCCTACTGACGTTGCAGATGGCGGCGGCGACGAGTAAGATTGATTATTGCACCTGCCTAAGGTGCCTGTGTGAGCACAAAAGAAGCCGCAGCTGTTCGTCCTTCGGGACAAGCACCTGCGGCTTCTTTTGTTCTATTCGATGGTATAATCGGCATTACCGCCTTAAGTAGCGCACCCACCAGAACGTTCGGCCAACCTGGACATCGAGCTTGCTGCCGAGCGGCGCAAACAGATCATGCAGCTCAATCGGCGTCGCACAGCCCTCGCTTCGGCGGTCGGCCATGACGACGATCGCGCCTGAGGCAAGCCGCTCATGCCAGGCCTCGAGGAAGTGCTGACGCTCCCCCGCCGGCAGCTCGCCGAGGCAGAAACAAGCCAGCCCCGCATCGAACGTATCGGCCACTGCTTGGAGTTCCTCTTGACGGACCGCCTTCGTCACCGGCGTCGTCAGTCGCGGCGTTCTCGGTCCACTCACCCGCAGTACGCGCCGTCCCGCCAACGTATCCGTTAAACCAACCTCAAGCTTCTTCCACTCTGCTCGCCGACTCTCTATGCTGTCCCGCCATCCTGCCATCCCGGATTCCTCCTTTTTTCTAAGCTTATGTGACGAAGCTTAACAAATGACCGATTTTTAGCAGGTTAGAGCGGCGAGGACTGTCTAAAGAGGAATCGATTGACTCATGATGAATAGTAGGATGATAGAGGTGGGGAACGGCGCGTGCGGTTGGCGCGGCGGGGAAGGCGATGGATTGGTGGAGAAGGCAGACGGAGAACGTCGACGGATTGATGGCTGGTGCCGTGGAGAAATGCGTGGCGCGTCGGCCGGGGCCGAGAAGGTCATTTCATTCGGTGGAGCTGCTGTTAGCCGGGATGACGCTCCGGTGCCGGGGACAGCGACAGTGGTTGCAGGCTAACGAATCGTGGAGGTCTTATTTTAGGGGAAATCGATACTTTTCGATTCTAACGAACCCTAGCGGTCTTATTTAGGTGAATATGGATGGAAAAGGGCTATTTCAGTCCAAATAAGACCTGTAGGATTCGTTAGAATTTCAAATTGCGTTATTTGGCCGAAATAAGGCCTGTGGGATTCGTTAGAATTAATAATTGAGTTCGTTTGCAGATATATGGGCTCTGGATGGCGCGTTCCAGTGAAACTAACCAGCTGGCGGTGTCTTTTGGAGATGAAATTATACATTTTGAGTACTTGAATAGAAAAGGAGCTTCCGCTATGTCACTCTCATCCCCCGCGCTCGCGGGATTTCATAAGACGCTGGCCGGTTGGTTCTGGCATACTTTCGGCGAACCTACCCCTGTCCAACTGGAAGCATGGGCCGCCATTGTGGAAGGCCGTCATACGCTGATTGCCGCGCCAACCGGATCGGGCAAAACATTGGCTGCACTGCTGCCATGTTTGAATCGCCTTGCTCAGCGCAAGCTGGCTGCTGCTGCACGGGGTAAAACCCTGCCACCCGGTGTGCGTGTGCTATATATTACGCCTCTTAAGGCGCTCAACAATGATATTCAACACCATTTGGTCGGATTTATGCAGGATATTGAACGGTTTGAGAGTGAATCCGGAGAGGCTGGCGGCGACACGGCCGAAGCATGGCCGGGCATCCGCTCCGCGGTGCGGACCGGCGATACGCCTTCTAGCGAACGGGCGCGCATGGCTCGGCGCCCTCCCGACGTGCTCGTGACAACGCCGGAGTCCCTCTACCTGCTGCTCACCTCGGACAAAGGTCGCACAATGCTTGGAACCGTCGAGACCGTCATCGTCGACGAGATCCACAGCCTTGCCGGCGACAAGCGCGGCGCGCATTTGTCGCTCTCGCTGGAGCGGCTGTCCGCGCTCGCGGCTCAGCCGGTGCAGAGGATCGGCGTGTCGGCGACGCAGAAACCGCTGACGCGGGTCGCGCGGTTTCTTGGCGGCTGGGAGCCGCAGGCAGGCGCTGGGGTTGGCGCGGCGGCGCAGCATGGCGAGCTTGGAGCGAGTGCGGACGGCAGCGCGGCGGCTCTGCATGGCGAGCTTGGAGCGAGTGCGGACGGCGGCGCAGCGGCGCAGCAAGGCGAGCTTGGAGCGAGTGCGGACGGCGGCGCGGCGGCTCTGCATGGCGAGCTTGGAGCGAGTGCGGACGGCGGCGCGGCGGCTCTGCATGGCGAGCTTGGAGCGAGTGCGGACGGCGGCGCGGCGGCGCAGCATGGCGAGCTTGGAGCGAGTGCGGACGGCGGCGCGGCGGATGCGGAGCCGGTGCATCCGCTCGGCTACGCGCGGCGCCGGGTGGTCATCGTCGAGAGTACGATGACCAAGTCCATTGAGGTCCGGGTCACGATGCCGGACCTCAGCCGCCCTGCTCGCACGCGCGATGGCGTCTGGCAGCCCATCATCGAGCGGATGATGGCGCTGATGGAAGGCGCACGCTCCGTGCTGCTGTTCGTGAACAGCCGCCGCATGTGCGAGCGGCTCGTGCTGCGGCTCAACGAGCACGCGGGCTACGAGCTGGCGCGCGCGCATCACGGCAGCCTCTCGCGCGAGCGGCGGCTTGAGGTCGAGCGCATGCTCAAGGCCGGCGAGCTGCGCTGCCTCGTCGCCACCTCCTCGCTCGAGCTCGGCATTGACGTGGGCCATGTCGACCTCGTGCTTCAGGTCGACTCGCCCAAAGCGGCAGCCGCCGGCATTCAGCGGATCGGACGCGCCGGTCACGCCGTCGGCGATGTGAGCCGCGGCTTCATCATCGCGCGATCGCGCAGCGAGCTGCCTGAGGCGGCAGTGCTCTGCCGTAACATCGGGCGGCGTGACATCGAAGCGATCACCCTGCCGCGTGAGCCGCTCGACGTCTTGTCGCAGCATATGACTTCCATCGTAGCGGCGGAAGATATCAGTATCGATGCATTGTACAGGCTGATAATACAAAGCGAATGTTTCCGCGGCTTCCCACGAACGCGATTGGAGGCTGCGCTCAAGGTATTGTCGGGATTTTATCCGTTCGCACGACCTCTAGTGGAATGGGATCGAGCCACTGACACGCTCCGCAAAAGGGCCAATACATCCATGGCCGCTATTACCGGCGCCGGCACGATTCCGCAAAGCTCCGCTTATCCCGTTCATCATGCAGACAGCCGTACTCACTTAGGCGAGCTTGATGAAACTTATATAGCAGAAAGCCGTGTCGGAGACGTCTTTCAGCTTGGAACCAGCTCTTGGATGATCAGCAGCATCGAGAACGACCGCGTATATGTCCAAGAAGCACCGAATCGCTTCAGCGAGATCCCGTTCTGGCAGGCGGAGAACGCCAGCCGAAGCGTGGAGGTCGGCATTCAGCTTGGTCATTTTCTGGAACAGCTATCCGCAAGGCTGGCTTTGGACGACCCAACGAACAAAAGCGATCCCGAGCTGGCAAGAAGAAGGGAAGACGCCACCATTGACTGGCTCGATGCAGAATATGGGCTCGATCATTATGCGGCTTCCGAGCTGATTGGGCTCGTCCAATCCCAGCATCATGCGCTTGGGCTGCCCACCGAGCGGCGAATCATTATCGAGCATTATCGCGATCTGATGAACCAGACCCGTATCATTATCCATAATCCGTTCGGCAGGCGTATGAACCGAACGTGGCTGCTCGCCATCGAGCGGCAATTTCAGCGGCTCCTGCCCTACTCGATGTACGGCAACGCCAAAGACAACGGCATCGAGCTGGTCGTGCCCGATTGGGACGCCTCCTGGCTGCAGACGCTGTGGCAAATTACGGCGGACAGCGTGGAGTCACTTCTCACAGAAGCGATTACGGGCTCCCCGTTTCTCGGATTATCTTTCCGTCGTATCGCAGAGACGTCGCTTCTCCTCTCCCGCAGTTTCACGCGTACGCCGATGTGGCAGAAACGTCTGCGCTGCGAAGAGTTGTTGAAGCAATCGCTCCCTTATGCCGAGCAGTTCCCTTATCTTGAGGAGGCCATGCGGGAATGTCTGCATGACTACCTCGATACGAATGGGTTAAAACAACTGCTGGAGTCGATCACCGCAGGTCAAATCGAGGTGCTGGTCAAAGAATCGCATGCCCCATCACCGTTTGCCGTTCAATTTCTCGCCGACTACGCCAATATGATGCTCTATGAAGGCGATGGCCTGAGCGAAGCGACACAGCTCCAACTGCTTAGTGTGAGCAAGTCGCTGGCAGGACAGCTCTTCGGAGAAGAGGCCGTTCAACGGGCGGTCGATCCCGGCATTGCTCAGCAGGAGCAGGAGCGACTGGAAACCGGTGGCCGACAAGTTCCCGCAAACGCCGAGGAGCTGTATATGCTGCTCAAACAGCGCGGCGATTTGTCGACCGAGGAACTGACTGCCATTGCCGGTAAATCCGTACCGGGATGGCTGCAAGCTCTACGCGATGCAGGTCGTATCGCGGAGCAACCGTTCGGCCGCGGACAGCGCCGATGGATCTGCGCGGAGGAGCAGGACATGTACGACGCGTTCCCCAAGAGCGAAAGCGCCATCGCTTTTATTGCCGGTCGCTTCGCAGACCACCGGCTTTCTTTCAACGAGGTAGAGCTGCGTGAGCACTACCCCGATCTTTCGCCGGCCCAGGCCGCTCATATCCCTGAGGTGCTGCTGCAGCTGGATCGAATCGAGCCTGCTCCTTTCGCCGATGGTGAGGAAGAGCGGATTTGGACGAGCCGCACCGTAGCCAAACGACTAATCCGACTGACAATGGAGCAAGCGCGAAAACAAGCCGAGCCGATCGCCCCCATTCGCTGGTGCGCTCATATGTCCATGCTCCAGCACGCTCTCTCGGGTTCGCAGCTAAGCGGAATCGACGGACTGCGCATGGTTATCGAACGGTTGCAAGGCTTCTTCTTGCCTGCTTCGCATTGGGAATCCGTCCTGTTCCCTTCCCGTGTGATCGGCTATCGAAAGGACGACCTGGATTTGCTCTGCGCCTCCGGTGAAATCATCTGGATCGGCCGCAAAGAAGAGAACGAGAAGGAAGGCAAAATTGCCTTCTTCCTCTCCGAGTCCAAGCCTCTCTACGCACCGGTTATCGCACGAGCTGTCCAAGCTGCCAACAGCACCAAGCATCCCCGCCTGCTTGCGCTGCTCCAGGAAGGCGGGGCCAGCTTCCTGACTAAGCTGAGCCGCGATTACGGCAAAGTGCCGTCCGAGCTGCTGACAGATCTGCTCGATCTGATCTGGGAGGGCACGGTCTCGAACGACCAGTTCGCGCCGCTCCGCCTGCAGCTGCAGACCAAGGGCAAGCAGCTCGCACGCACCGGCTCCGGCCTTGGGCGCTGGTACTGGACAGGCCCGCTCAGCGAGCAGCCAGTCTTGCCCGTCACGCCCGACCGACCAGCCGTAACTATGCAGCCCGTTCGGCCGGCTCCGCCTGCTATACCGGCTCAGCCCGCTCCGCTCGGCCAGGCCGGTCACCCTGCCGAGCCCAGCCAGCACGCCGAACCAACCGGCTCCGCCCAGCTGCGCTCCGTTTCCTCCGAGCTGTCGGAGTCGGCGCTCCACTGGACGCAGCATCTGCTGGACAGCTACGGCATCGTGTCCAAGGACCTCGTCGCCCAGCTCTCGCCATTCAGCTGGGAGGAGCTGCTGCCGATGCTCAAGCAGCTGGAGCAGTGGGGCGTCGTAACCCGCGGCCTGCTGGTGCAAGGCGTGCAAACCTTGCAGTTCGCGCGCCGCGAGGGAATCGCTGCGGTCCGCCAGCCGCTGCCCGGCCAGGACAATGCCGCCGTCACGGTCCTCGCCGCTACGGACCCGGCCAATCCGTTCGGCCTCGCCGCCGATTGGCCGAGCGTCCGCGGCACCGGATTCGCTCGCAAGAGCGGCAATTACCTCGTGCTGCAGCACGGGCAATGGCGCTTCTGGCTCGAAAATAACGGCCGACACATCGTCGACCTATCTGCTTTATCGACTCCGTCTGACGCGGCCTCGCCAACTGGCAACGCCGCCCGCGCAGCCGAGCTCAAAGAAATCTTCCGCATGCTGCTTCGTCAGCACGGACTCAGCAAAATCAAGATCGACCGCTGGAACGGAGAGCCGATAACCGAATCGGCAGCCGCCCAAGAGATGCTGCGCGCCATGGGCGCCGAGCGCGACAATCGCTCCCTTGTGCTGTGGCCGAGCAACCTTCGTTGACACATGCAGCCTCTCTTTCGCAATCGAGCAACCTTCGTTGTCACATGCAGCCGCTCTTCCAGCAACCGAGCAACCTCCCCATAAACAAACAGCCTCTCTTCCTGCAAACCTATGCTGCAGGAGAAGAGGCTGTTTTGTTATGGAAATCGGTCATATTTTCATATCGTTCCTCTCTCCCATATATGTTATGGTGGAAATAATCTACCACGTGAGGAGCACTGGAATAAATGTCTCGGTTAGTCTATCTAGGTTGTTTCGCTTATCTCGTTGTCGGGCTCGGTCAATTGGTCATCGGCGCTATAATGGAACCGATGGTTCACGCCTATGGCGTACAATATGGCGATGGCGGTCAACTCGTCATGCATCAATTTCTTGGGGGAATGGCAGGCATTCTGTGCGCACCATGGCTCATCGGGAAGATTGGCAAAAAAGCGGTGCTGCTGTCCGCCATCGGCTTCATGACCGTAGCTGAATTTCTATACACCATGCTGCCGCCATGGTGGGTTATGCTCACGATTGCGCCTTTTGCCGGGGTCGGCCTCGGCATGACGGAAGCCGTTGTGGGGTCCTTTATTATCGGAGCATCCGGGGCGAAAGCCAACACTGCGATGAGCCGCGTGGAAACCTTTTTCGGCGTCGGCGCTTTGCTTATCCCGTTCGCGGGTGCAGCCTTAATCGAGGCCGGTTATTGGAAACTGTCCTTTGGAATCGTCGGCGTGCTCGGTGCTGTCACCTTCTTACTATGGTCGATCTGGTGGCCATCCGTTCTGGATCAACCCGCTTCTTCAGCGGGAAGCGCCGACCATGAAGCCCATGCGGGAGTTGCACCCAAGCTCACATCACGTTCTCTCGTTATTCTTACAGCATGCGCGATATTCTTCATTGTTTATGTAGGTCTTGAAATGAGCTATATCCACTATCTGCCATCCCTGCTTGTACAAACGAACGGTCTGGTGGAGTCGTCAGCTACACTCGCGCTCAGTCTCTTCTGGGGTGCGATGGTCATCGGCCGCTTGGTTTCCGGGCAAATCGCCGATCGCATTGGCGGTTCGGCCTACTTGATCGGGACTTGTATCATTACTTCCGTTCTATTCATACTCATGACCTTGTTCACCGGCGCATTACCGGCATTCGTGCTTGCTTTTGTCGTAGGACTCACGATGTCAGGCATGTTTGCGATCGCACTTGTATTTGCCAATCGGGCAACGCCCGGCAGGACCGAGCGGACGACCAGCCTGCTCATGGCTTGCGGCGGTATTGGCGGCGCGCTGCTGCCCAAGGGAACCGGCTGGTTCCTCGACCAGCATGGTCCGGAAGCCGTTCGCTGGTTATTCGCAGGTACGGCGGCATTGATGCTGCTTGTTATTCTCTGGGCTTCCCTTTCATCTCGTCGATCTGCTTCAACGACCGCTTCTGTCCTTATGACGATGCACAAATAATACGCAATACCGACTTGGAGGAGGCCAACCACTGTGAACGATGCGATTTCTCGCCGCAAGCGCGAGCTTATGAATTGCTCAGCTGAGCTGACAATGGATCCTAATCAGCTTCATGCCTTCTGGGATAAGGTACTGCGCAAATATGAAGCTATTCCGCTAGAGCTCCTACGCGAGCGCGCGGACTCCCCTTTCCCAGGTATAACCGTCGATAAAATCACTTATAAAGGCTACGATGACACGCCGATTCACGGCTGGTTTATCGTTCCGCAAACAGCAGCAGGCGCCGGCGCGAAGCTTCCTTGTATCGTAACCTACCCGGGCTATACCGATGACCGCGGTTATCCGGAACGCTACGCGAGCTGGCTGCTTCTCGGCTATGCCGTATTCGCTGTTGATGTGAGAGGACAAGGCGGCGAGACCGGCAATTACATGCCGGAGCTCACAGGCTCGGTGAAAGGCTGGGTTTCCAGCAATCTGCTTCAGCCGGAGGGCTCGTACTACCATGCCCTTACGCTCGATGTCGTTCGTGCCATTGATGCCGCCGCAGCGCAGCCAGAGGTTGATCCTGCGAGACTCGCATCGGTCGGCGGCAGCCAAGGCGGCGGTCTCGCTTTGATCTCGGCAGCGCTGAACCCCAAAGTAACGGCCGTCATCGCGGATATTCCGAATATGTGCAATATGGATCACGGTGTGCTCCATTCCAGCAGCTCCTTATCGGAGGTCGCGCAGCATCTCAAGCGTTATCCCGAGCAGCTGGAGCCTGTTCTACATACGCTGGCCCACTACGACATGCTCAATCTCGCTTCACGCATCAAGGTTCCTGTCTTGATGTCGGTCGGTTGGAAAGACGGCGTCTGTCTGCCGGAGACGATCTATGCGGTTTACAACCGGATTGCATCGGAGAAAGTGATCTTCGATTACCCTTTCAGCGGTCATGAAATCGGGGAGTACCACAATAGGGAACGGATTCTTTTTCTGCAGAAGCAGTTTCGCTAAAATCCGCCAAAATTAGCGATAGACGCATGGCCTCAATCCGCTATAATTTAGGTAAGTCTGACTACGGTTACCTAAAGGAGTGAGCAGAATGATCCGATCCAACTCGCCTCTCGTTCGTACAGCTGCAATCGCGGCTCGTCATGCTGCCCTGTCTCTCTTTACCGGCGGTCTGGCTGTGCCAGAGCCATACTCGAATATGCCATAATGCCCGGGTTCAACCGGGCTGCCCGGAAGAACCTCTGTCACCCGCTGCGCCTTTCACAGCGAGCTGCCGAGGTTCTTTTTGTTCATAGGCAGCCCCTTCCTCGGCAAAATACCGCTTCAGCCGCTGCGCAATCTCCTTCTGGTTGAACAAGTCCGGCGCATTATGACCAAGTCCCTCCATCACGGCGTACGAAGCGTTCGGAATGACCGCCGCTGCCGCGCTGGCACCCTTCAGCAGAAATGCCGGGCTGGTGCCTCCGGCCAGAATGAGAGTTTCCGCGCGTATGGCGCTGTAGTTGCGGACCGTGGAGTCAAGGCGGAACACTTCATCCATCTCTTTAATGAGTGTCGGCAGCTTCTCGCGCAGCTTACGCCCTTCCCGGAACAGCAGGGAAGGAAGCAGCATCAGCTTGATAAGCCAGCGCGGCAGCTTAACCATCTGCTCTGATACTCCTACTCCTTTGAGGAAGGTAACAAAAGCATCCAAGTCCTTCCCCTTCTCCATCTGACGTTTATAGGCGGGCATCCAGTCGGAAGGAAACTCGTCGTCGACCGAGACGGCCGGTTCATACACGGCTAGCTTCTCCATCGCCGACCAAGGCGTCCGCGCTAGTTCCAGTGCAATCAGCCCGCCAAAGCTGTGGCCAAACACATAAGGAGCCCCCGTTGCCTGAAGAACAGCCAAGGCATCCTCGCACTCCTTCTCTATGCTGTACTGCATACCCTGCGGACCGCTGTAAAGGCGACCGCGCCGATCGACGACATACACAGTAAACGTGTCAGAGAGCTCCCGTGCCAGCTTCTCATACTCATGCCCGGAGACGAATGCGCCATGAATGATGACAAGACCGGGGCCATGCCCCGACTGTCTGTAGCCGATGCACGTTCCATCCTTGGAGACGGTGCTGTGAAGAGTATAGCTTTTCTTGTTCTTCAACCCATGCCCTCCTCTGCGGCGCATCTTGTTGTGTAGTAGGTTGTGAGGTCCGGCGCATGGCCGATTATGCAGATGAATGGGATTCATTTTGCCGAAGCTTGAAGTTGCAGCGGACGCAGTTTATCTAATAGAGGAGGCGGAAGATCCATGAAACAATCGATCGTCAAATGTCCCGGGTGCGGTCTGATGCTGCCCAATCAGTACTTTGCGGAGCCCTCGCGTTTTCATGCGTCCGGCGAATGTATGGAACTGTTTAATCAGTTATCTTACTACACGGTATCGCATGGACAGCCCGAATTTATTCATCAGCTGGCATTAGACTCCTACGGTGCGCAGCATTCAGGCGGATTCACGCGTTCCATTACGACCGCCTTCTCGCTGATCGGTCTCTATCTGGTCGTAGAGCATGGATTTACGGGCAAACAAGTGCAACAAGCGCATATGCAGTTAGGTCGCAAAAAGATCACATGGCCCGAGCTCGCCCCACCGCAAACGAGCGCAGCCATTACCATTCAAGAGGTGCTTCAAGCGGAAGCCGGTGAACCTCGGGATGCGATGATTCGCCAATGGGTTCACGCGGTTTGGAGCAGCTGGGCACATGCCCATCCTTGGGTGAAGGAAGCCGCTCAGCCTCTCCTTCCTGCCGAATAGCCAGAAGGGTCCTTTCCAAGCAGCTGCTGCTTAGAAGGGACCCTTTCTAATGATGCGCTTGGATTCTTTTTCATAGTTATCCTATTTTCTCTGTAGCTAGGCTCAAATATACGACTGTTTATTTGCGTCCTCTTCAAAATCAAACACAATTTAAACATTTACCGCCAAACTTCCTAAACAACTTGACTCTATAATGGGCTCTAAAGCTGTCAAAGCTGGCTTGGACCAAGATAAAAGGGGTTGTCCGGATGCTGAATAACATCTCGTTAAAGAAGAAGTTGAGTGGCCTGCTTGCTATTCCGTTGGTACTCTTTGTTGTTGTTTGTTTTTACTTGATTCAAAGGAATAATGCCGATTTGAGTCATATGAAAACAACTATGTACGACGTCAGTGCGCAAACCACTTCGCTGATTCTTAACGCTGACCGCGACATGTACCAAGCACTGAACGCCTATCAAACGATTGATAATGGTCATCTGACCGATGATGAGCTGCAGCTGCAGCAGCAGGATTTGAGCGAGAATATCGGACAAATCGTCGAACGGGTCGGCAATGCCGGTACCATCCTGACCGAGAATGGACTTTCGGCAGAAACGCATGAGCAATCTCACTTAACCGTTCAACAGAACCTCGACCGGTTCAATACCCATTTTGCCGCATGGTCCGACAAGACTGCTGCAGGCACAAGCGATATCACGGATTTCGACACAGCCAGGGAGAGCTTGAATGAGCTTGGTGAATTTCTCGATGCTTATGCGGTTACACAGGCAGAGCTGATTCAGAAGGACAATGTGAGCATGCATTTGTTTATCTATATCATCATCGCCCTCTGTGTGCTGATTATTGGAATTACGGGACTAGGCATCATTCGCCGAATCACAAAGTCTGTCGATCATATACTGGATCGTGTGAAGCAAGTTTCCGAAGGCAATCTTCATAACGACGGTCCGTCTCAGCATTACAAGGATGAGCTTGGCACCATCACACACTCCATCGATGGCATGGCAAACGGACTTCGTGAGCTGATCAGCAACGTGCTTACTTCAGCCGAAGCCGTGACAGTAGCCGCAGCGGAAATTTCGGCAACAACCGATGAAGTTGCCAGAGGTAACATGTATCAAGCCGAGTCGGCACAAACCGCTTCAGAGGTCGTTACGAAGCTATCAGAAGGCGTGCGCACCGTATCGCAGCGCGCCAAGGAAGCGACGCATCTCACCATTAACACCAACAAAGAAGCGATCGCTTGCGGCAATACCGTGCAAGAATCACTAAGCAGCATGAACCTGCTCTCGCAGCGCATGAATGAATTGGAGAAGGATTCGAATCAGATCGGCAACATCATCGGTGTAATCGACGACATTGCCGAGCAAACCAATTTGCTGGCGCTGAATGCCGCGATTGAAGCGGCGCGGGCCGGCGACCAAGGACGCGGCTTCGCGGTCGTGGCAGACGAGGTACGCAAGCTGGCGGAACGCAGCGGCGAAGCTACGAAGCAAATCGCCGATATTATTAAGGGGATGCAACATAGTACGCATGAGAGCGTGAAGGCCATGTCGACCACCGAGACGCTCTATCGACAAGCCGGCGAAGCGCTTGGCAGCATTGTGCTTCGAGTCGGCGAAGTGGCGGAGCAGACCAAAGAAATCGCGTCTTCGAGCGTCAGCCAAGCCTCGCAATCCCAGGAAGTCATGAAGCAGATTGAATCCATTGCTTCCATCAGCGAAGAGGCCGCCGCCGCTGCCCAGCAGACGGCAAGCTCCTCCCAGTCGCTCGGCTCGCTCGCTTATCAGCTTAATACGATGGTGAAGCGATTCCGCATCTAATCGAATCGTTTATGAAAAGGCCGGGTTCCCATTGAACCCGGCCTTTGTTGTGCAAGATAAGCTCCGCGCCGACCGGCTACTTGCGCAACAGCTCCGTGCCTAGCGCCCAAACGGAGCGAAGGCGCGATGATTTGCCATGCTGCTGGATGAAATTGTAGTCCGTCAGCGTGACGCCCGCATCCTTGCATGCAGCGTGCAAATCATCATCGAGCATGAGTCGGTATTCCCATACCCGCTTCTCCCAGTGGGGAATCGCCGCCAGCATCGCGGCATCCTCTACAGCGGGATGAATGTACGTCTCGCTGATGCCCTCGGGCAGGCGGTACATTTTGGCGATGATGGATTGCTTGAAGGACTCGTACGTCTCCCCTTCTTCAATCTCGAAAGGATGCGACAACAGATAGTCCGGGATTGCTACGCCGAGCGTACCCGCGAGCGCCGAAGCCTTGCCTACTGCACGTTCCACGCCGGGAACCGCGGCCATCATATCCTCCGGATGAACGTGGCGGAACAGTCGAAACGGCACTTTCCACTTGGCGCATTTCATCAAGACTTGCGGAATGTGACTGCGGCCTGTCGCTATTCCATACAGACTGCCCATATGGTTGTCTGCATGCGTAATGGTAATGCCCGCTTGGCGCACCCGATCATACTGAGCATCCATCTCCTGCACGACCGCTGCAGTAACGGCACCTCGTTCGAACGCCTCTACGGTCTGATACATATGCCCGCTTGCATCATGCAAGGAAGGATGACCGGTCAAACTTCCCCACCGCAGCGCATCGAATTCGCTGGTCAGCGTCAGGTGCAGCCCAATGTTGGACTGCCCGCGTTTCTTGCACCAAGCTGCCGCTTCCTCGAAGCCCGGCGCCGGAGCCATGATCGTCGCCGACGAAACGCGCCGTTCCTCCAGCAAATGCATAATGGCCGCATTCATCGGCGCGCTTTGGCCAAAGTCATCACAATTGATGATGAGATACTTTCCGTTCCCCTTCATTACGCGCACTCCCTCTCCTCGGGCTACCCTCGCCACCAAGCTGCAGTAGGATAATCCCCACTTCCTGCCGTAACGGTCTCTCCGATCTGCGGAGTTGCAATTGCAACTCCCTGTTCATGTGCCGCCTTTACCGCACGCTCAACCGGATCCGTCCAATCGTGGTAGGCTAACGTAAAAGCACCCCAATGGACCGGAATCAGCAGGCTTCCCCGCACATCAACATGCGCCTTCACCGTCTCCTCCGGCATCATATGGATGGACGACCAGCGCTCATCATATTGACCGCACTCCATCAGCGTCAGATCGAAGGGCCCGTATTTCGTCCCGATTTCTTTAAAATGCGGCCCGTAGCCGCTATCCCCGCTATAGAACACCCGATTGCGCTCCCCGGCTATTACCCACGAGCACCACAGCGTCGAATTCCGATCAAACAATCCTCTGCCCGAGAAATGCCTAGCCGGCATACATGCAAGCGTAAGCCCCGCCAATTGAAGCTCATCGCCCCAATCATGCTCGGAAATTTTCGCCGGATCCACGCCCCACTTGCGAAGCCGTTTCGCTACGCCCAGCGGTACGATGAACCGCGCCGCCTTATCCTTCATCTTCCGAATCGTGCCTTCGTGCAGATGGTCAAAATGATCATGCGACTGAATAATGGCATCAATCGCTGGAAAATCCTCCGCCTGCAGCGGAAGTCCGCCGCTGTAGCGTTTGCCGCCAAAGAACGAAACCGGTGACGGCGAATCCGCGAACATCGGGTCAAACAGCAGCCGTTTCCCTTCCATCTCAAGCAGGAACGCGGAATGCCCGAACCAGGTCACCTGAATGCCTTCTGCCTGTGGTCGAGCGGGCAATGTCAGCTTCTTATACGGAATCGCCTTCGCCGGCTGCCGATTCGGACTGCCCTTGAACTGATCCCGAAGCATGCTGACGATCGCCTTGAAGCTCATATCCATCTTTGTTTCTATGGCGTTGACGAATTTATTATTTTGCCGAGTGGAAGCCATTCGCGATCATGCCCCTTCTAATGTCCAATTGTTCCTTGTTATTCCCATTATAGTGCAAAGCGGTACCCAGCCACCATGAGCGCAGTCTTCTGTGCTAAACTGGTAGTAATTCATTCGATAAGCAGCAAGGAGAAGAACTAGCCGATGAAACTGGTCTCATGGAATGTAAATGGGATACGCGCTTGCGTGACCAAAGGGTTTATGGATTATTTTACGGAGATGAACGCGGATATCTTCTGCTTGCAGGAGACGAAGCTACAGGCGGGCCAAATCGAGCTTGAGCTTGGTGACGACTACGAGAGCTACTGGAATTATGCGGAGAAGAAGGGGTACTCCGGCACGGCCGTTTTCACGAAAATCAAACCGCTATCCGTGCGCTACGGCATGGAAGAGGATTATGAGCCCGAAGGCCGCCTCATTACGCTGGAATTTGATGAGTTCTATCTCGTCACGGTATATACGCCGAATGCCAAACGCGATCTGGCGCGGCTCGACTACAGGATGGAGTGGGAGGATCGGTTCCGGGGCTACCTGCTGGAGCTCGATGCCAAGAAGCCGGTCATCGTCTGCGGTGATCTGAACGTCGCCCATGAAGAGATTGACTTGAAGCACCCGAAGCCCAATTTGGGCAATTCCGGCTTCACGCTTGAAGAACGCGGCAAAATGACCGATCTGCTCGCATCCGGCTTCACCGACTCCTTCCGCTATTTCTATCCGGACCTCGCCGATGTATATTCATGGTGGTCCTATATGCCGAAGGTCAGAGAGCGGAACGTGGGGTGGCGGATTGACTATTTCCTTGTTTCCTCCAGACTTGCTCCGCTACTAATCGACGCGCAGATCGACTGTCACATCATGGGCAGCGACCATTGTCCGGTTGTACTGACGACAGGCGAATTAAGCACCGTTGCAACAGCAGCAGAGTAATTAGAAAAGCCGGGCATTCTCCAACGCGGAGAACACCCGGCTTTCTTATTTATCCCGACAGCTCGTTAGTTCCCATTCCACTCCTGCATGAACCGTTCCACATATTCCTTCATGTAGAGATGCCGCTCCTCGGCAATTTCTTTGGCCGACGCGGTGTTAATGCGATCCTTCAGCTTCAGCAGCTTCTCGTGGAAATGGTTAATTGCCGTGCTTTTCCCTTGGCGATATTCGCCGGGACTCATCTCATCGCGCGGCAGCAGCTTCGGGTCATAGATGGGATCACCTTTCCATCCTGCGTAGAGGAAACATCGTGCAATCGCAATGGCCCCGATCGCATCCAGCCGGTCCGCATCCTGCACCACTTTGCCTTCCAACGTCCGCATCGGCGGATTGGCGCCGCCATTAAACGACATCGTGGCGATGATCTCCATAATATGCGCCTGTTCCGCCTCCGACAACGACTGGCTCGCGAGCCAAGTGCTCACTTTGCGCAGGCCGCTCTCCTTAGACTCGTTCAGCTTCTCGTCCGCCACATCATGCAGCAGTGCCGCAATCATGCAGATCTCCGCATCCGCGCCTTCGCGCAGTGCGAGGCGCTCCGCCATCTGAACGACGCGGTGCACATGCCACCAATCATGGCCGGTGGCATCATGCTCCAGCTCGGCCCGTGCGAACCGTTCCGCTTCTTCAATAACGTGCTGCTTCTCGCCAGGTTGGCGCTGCATGGTCATTACCACCTTTTTCACCATCAATAATCGCTTCGTATTAGTTGCCGCGTTCTTGCAGCTCGCGCCAAACCTTCTTATTGCTGTATTGCTTCTCTGTGCTGATATCCTTGCCGAACCATGCCGGGGGCTCGAACGCCACAGCTGCTTCTTCGGAATCGAACTCCACCTCAAGCACCATTAGCTGAATTTGATCGTAGATATCAATCTCCACGACTTGATCGCCCCAATGAGCGGTGATGCGGTTCTTCGTCAGTGGAACAGCGCCGAATGCTTGGATAATCTGTTCGTAAATCCCCTGCGAAATGTTGTATTCGATCTCCTCACGCGCCAAACCATGGCCGGATTTGAAAGTATGCGTGTAGCTCACTTCATCTGTCGCCAGATCGACGATTCTGCGGACTCGCAGTTCCTGCGGGCCATCAAGCGCCAGATACGTCTGTTCGATTCGATGCTCGGACACGCGCTGTAATTCACCGGTACCCATGAGCTCCTCCGGGAATGCAGTCAATAAAAACTTACGTTCAATTTCTAAAGCCATTACGACATCTCCTTACTGATTGGACTGCTCTGAACCCCATACGACTAGTATAGCTGTCCGCGTTGAACTATGCGACAATGGTTAGAGACCGTAAGCGCAAGCTTATGCTCGGATGTACCGTATAACCGGTACTAATATGGCAACGATGAGGTAGAGGAGGGATTACGATGCCAACTGTTCAGGTTCAAGAGAGAGGTACGTTCGAAGCAGATGAGGGCAAGAAGCTTGTGCTCGTGCTCGAAGACAATGGGGTTGATATTCTACATCGCTGCGGGGGAAATGCCAAATGCACCACCTGCAGCGTAGAAGTACTAAGCGGGGACGCTGGGGAAATGGGCGAAGCCGAAGCCGCCGTTCGTCAGGCTAAAGGGGTCACAGACCCGAATGTCCGCCTTTCCTGCCAAATTCGGGTACATGGGGATCTAACCGTAAATCTGCTCAAGACAGCTGCTTCGACAGGTCTGGAGCCCGGTACGCGTCCACAGGATTAATCCGAATCAGCTATGAGGATGCCAGAATGGCGGTGCCGGAATCCCGGCGCCGCCATTTAACATTTTAACGCGATATCCTTGCTACACCTTGCTCAGCCAAAATCCTTCCGAAGCGTCCTCCCAATCCTCGAACGGATCATTCTCGACCGCCGAACGCGCAGCACTCACGCCTGCCCGGAACGCTTCCTCGGATTCCCAAATCGCCAGGCCGATTAGCTTGCCGGTACGGCTGTCCTGCAAGGTATGTACCTCCCTTAATCCTTCCGCTCCTTCAAGCGCGCTCCCGAAACGGTGCATGGAAGCAATCAGGTCCTCACTCTTGCCCGGCTTCGGATGGTGGATCGACATATGAACAAACATGAACGTCATGCCTCCTTTTAGGCTTTATTTTGTCTATATTGTAGTGGAGTTGTCTGTTGTTGTCACATTCGTCACCTTCAAATTGCTTCCAGCTCCATATTCTGGCACTATGGAAGGTGTACCTATTCTTGAATCGATAAGGAGCTACTCCCAGATGAAAATCCAATTTCATGGCCATGCTTGTATCCAAATCAGCACCGGCGATAAATCCCTTGTTATTGATCCCTTTCTTAGCGGTAACCCCGTTGCTGTTATGAAACCAGAAGCGCTCAAAACCGATGCCATACTGCTGACTCACGCACATCAAGATCATATTCAAGACGCCGCACCGGTCGCCATCGCCAATGATGCGCCGATTGTAGCCATTGTAGAGCTCGCCACTTATATGTCCTGGCAGGGAGCCAAGACAATCGGGATGAATATGGGCGGAACGGTCGATCTGGGCTTCGCAAAAGCCAAAATGGTGCAAGCCTTCCACAGCTCCGGCATCGTGGATATGGAAACCAAACAAATTATGTATGCCGGCATGCCGGCCGGTTATCTTGTTTTCGCGGAAGGGCTGACGATTCTGCACGCGGGAGATACGTCCCTATTCAGCGATATGAAGCTGATCGGAGAGCGTCATTCGATCGATATCGCATTTATTCCAATCGGCGACCACTATACAATGGGACCTGGCGATGCACTGCAAGCTGCAGCATGGTACAACGCGAAGCTTACGATTCCTATTCACCACAGCACCTTCCCGCCGATCAAGCAAGACGCGGAGCTGTTCGTGCGCCGTTTAGAAGAACAAGGACTCAAAGGGAAAGTCATGGCACCGGGAGACGAACTTACACTGGAAGCTAACTAATTCGTTCAGAACGGGGGAATGGGAATGAATCAGGAGCAGCAGATCATCGAGCAGTTCAAGCAAG
Organism: Paenibacillus sp. J22R3; assembly: GCF_056269305.1. Lineage (NCBI taxonomy): Bacteria > Bacillati > Bacillota > Bacilli > Caryophanales > Paenibacillaceae > Paenibacillus > Paenibacillus sp. J22R3. The sequence continues at coordinate 56,221 of NZ_JBWDNS010000007.1, forward strand.
CCGTCCTTCACAATAATACGGAGGCAGCGACACAGTACATAAACGAGCATCCTTTCCTGTCCACGGGAATAAACGAGCCTTGGTTTTCCTTCGATACGCCTGCTATTGTAGCTGCGGCTGCTGCAGGCAACCGCGAGATGGTCGACGTCCTGCTCGCAAACGGCGCAGATCTACATGCTCAGAGTAGTTGGTGGGCAGGAGCCTTCGGGGTTCTGCATCATGATCATGCCGAGCTGTCCCGCTATTTGATTGAACGAGGTGCTCCCGTAGATATTCATGCGGCCGCTGCGCTTGGCATGCTGGATACGATATCGACTATGGTTCAGCAGGACCCGGGTGTCGTGAATCAGCGCGGACCTGACGGTCAGGTTCCTCTTCATTTCGCTGTTCAGCCTGAGATTATCGATTATTTGCTTGCGCACGGCGCCATAGTCGATATGTGCGATATCGACCATGGCAGCACACCTGCGCAGTGGGCGGTCGATAACCCGGCAAAATGCAATTATCTCCTAGAGCGCGGCGCAGCAGCCGATATTCTCATGGCAATTAAGCTCGGTAACGCGGCGCTAGTCCGTACGCTGATTGAAGACAGCCCAGAGTGCCTACTCGCTCAAGTCGGGCATGGCCGCTTTACATCCGGCGATTCGGACGGCGGTCATATTTACACGTACAAAATAGGCGCCAATGTCAGGCCGCTCTTCCTGGCGGCGACTTGTGGCAACACCGAGATCGTAGAGCTGATTCTCGCTCACAGTTCGATTGAGCAGCGCTTCCTACTGGCTTGCATGCAGGCGGATCATGCTGCCGTGCATGAGCTGCTGGAGCAACACCAGAACTTAGTCGCTTCCTTGTCTGCTGAGGATCAGAGCTTGATTGCCGATGCGGCTTGGGATAATCAGATTGGCGCCATACAAGTCATGCTGGAGGCAGGATTCTATGCGGATGCACGCCGTGATGTCAGTTCTTTCACTGCGCTTCATAACGCGGCGATTCGAGGAAATGTTGAAGCGGTTCAACTTCTGCTGTCGCATGGCGCATCTAACCAACTCACCAATGGATATGGCGGTACCGCACTAGACAGCTGTGCTTGGGGCTCCGTTCATATGCAGAATCAAACGGGAAATTATGCTGCGGTTGCAGAGACGCTTATTCAGGCAGGAGCTTCTTTGCCTCAAAGTGCTTCAGGCAGCAGTGCCGTAAGGGAAGTACTGGTCAGGCATGGTGTGCCAAACTGAACTGACACCGCTGCTATACGAAAATAACGTTAAGATTGGGGGAGAATGCGAGTGCCGGACTGGTCTTATCAAACCTTGTTTCGCCCCCTGCTGTTCCGGCTTCCGAATCGACTTGCCCGCTCCGTTACGCTTGGCGCCATCGGCACCTTAAGTCGCCTGCCGCTCGGTTCGTTCGTCATCCGCACGCTCGGACATATGGAACCCGCTCCTCTGATCCGCAGCCAAGCATGCGGCGTCGATTTCATCACGCCTGTCGGTCTGTCCGGCACGGTTGATCCTTCGGGCACCGCCCACCTAGCGGTGGCGCAGTTCGGTCTGGGCTTTATCGAGATCGGTCCGATTACGACGGAGCCCATCTTTGGTGCAAGCGCGGCGCCAATTCAGTTGAACCAAGGGGAACGAAGCATCACCTACCCGTCTTACAGCGACAATGACGGTGCAGCCGTTATTGCTGCGCGGATCGCCAAGCCCGGCCATAAGCTGCCGCTGTTTGCAAGACTGACACCGCTGCTGGGGAGTACGCCGGAGCAGTCGTTTGACCAGCTGCTGACTATGATTCGTCGGCTACGTAAGGCAGGTGCCGCGGGGTTTTATCTTGATATTTTGCAGCAGCCGGCATTATCAGAACCTATTATCGCGCTGCTCCAAATCATAGCGGCGTCGAATGTGGCCGAAGAGAACCGCTTGTTCCTCTACATCCCGCATGATCTATCAGAGCAGACGCTGCGACTCGTGCTCGATGCCGCTGATTTCACAGCGTGGAGCGGGGCCGTTGTGGGGGAAGCTCGTGCAAGTGATGGCGGACTCACAGTGCGGCCTGCAGATAAGCAGTCGTGCGTTGCGAGACTTGCCTTGCTGCGACGGTTTGGTCCACAGCACTTCGTGCTCAAAGCATCCTGCGGCGTCTATGAACCACAGGATGCCTTGGATTTGATCGCTGCTGGCGCCGACTACATCTTACTGCACGGCGGACTCATTGATACCGGACCGGGACTACCCAAGCGGGTCAACGAAGCCATCCTGTATGAGCGGGTCCGACACCTTCCTGATCCTAAGCCCGTATCCTTCTGGCGTCACTGGGGCTGGATGTGCTTACTTGGCATCGGGATGATCATTGGCGGAATGCTTGCCTGGATAATCGCGACCACAACGGTGCTGCTCCCCTATGATGAGGCGTTTCTAGGCATCAACCGGGATAAACTGCATCATCTGAATCACCGTCTGCTTCACTTCATGTCGCATGACCGCATTACGCTCGCCGGCACGATGATTTCCATCGGCGTACTTTATTATCAGCTTGGCAGGCATGGATTGCGGTACGGTATGCATTGGACGAGGACTGCTCTGCTCGTATCCGGTATTACCGGCTTCGCCAGCTTCTTTCTCTATCTCGGTTATGGCTACTTCGATCCGCTTCATGCAGTTGTGGCACTGATTCTTCTTCCTCTGTTTCTGCTAAGTATGCGCGCTAACCCCGACAAGCCGTTTCGCAATCCCGTCAACTTACGCAGCGACAGGATGTGGAAGCGGGCTATGTGGGGGCAGTTCTGCATGGTGGTACTTGGTTTTGCGCTCGTAATCGGCAGCATTACCATCTCCGGATTCGGTGTGACGCGTGTGTTTGTACCGCAGGACCTGGATTACATCGGACTCACGTCGGAACAGATTTCGGCAATCAATTCCCGGCTCGTTCCTCTTATCGCCCATGATCGTGCAGGCTTCGGCGGCGCTCTGTTTTCCGATGCACTGGCCCTGCTCACGATGGCATTATGGGGAATCCAACAAGGGGAACGCTGGTTGTGGTGGACCTTTCTAATCGGCGGAGCCCCGGCGTTCTTCGCTGCCTTCTCCGTTCATTGGCACATTGGCTATACGGACTTCGTTCACTTGTCGCCCGCCATCTTCGCCTTATTGCTTTATATAGTCGGCCTTATATTACTCTATCCTTATCTGACGCGATCACCGGTCACTGCGGTCAGCGAACCACAAAACCAACGATAGGATCAAACCGTTTCACGTAAGCAGCACCGGGCGTTGCGGCCATGACCGCATTACGGAAGCGGATAAGCAGCGTATGCTCAAGCTGCACCATTCTCCCCATGGAGCGCGATAGTCGAACAATTCTATAAGCTCGTGCCATACGTTCCTTCTCGTAAGCCCGCAGTGCAGCAGGTACATCCGTTCCCGCTCCCACCGAAGCATCTGTCTGCTGCAGGCATCGTGCCAGCACTACAGCATCCTCGATGGCTTGCGCACCGCCCTGCCCCAGATTAGGCAGCATCGGATGCGCGGCATCGCCGAGGAGCGTCATGCCGCCGGAACTCCACTGAGCGAGTGGGGCTCGATCTACAATGTCATGGGCAAGAATCGTCGCCGGCTCCGTCGCCTCAATCGCGTCGACAACCGGCTTGTACCAGCCGCGAAACAAGGCCATTAGCGCTGACTTACGCTCCGCTGTCGGCAGAACGGTTCCCTGCGGCGCATTAATCGCCGCAAACCAGAACACCCGGCCATTGCCCAGACTCGAGAATCCGAATCTTCTGCCTTGTCCCAGCGCTTCGAATCCGCCGCCTTCCGTTGCACCAACCGGGACCTCATCCAGTGTACATACCCCTCTTAAAGCGGTATAGCCGGCATAACGGAGTGGACTTGCACCGAATAACTGCTCTCGAATCGCAGAATGAATGCCGTCAGCTCCGATCACAAGCTCAGCTTTCTCTTGCGTTCCGTCATCAAACACAGCCGTTACCGCATCATCCGTCTGCTCACCATGAATCCATTGCTTACCGGTATAAACCGATGCTCCCGCCATGACCGCTCGCAGGAGAATCGACTGCAACTCCGCTCTATGAATGACATAGCTATGCGTACCGTATTTCTCCGCTTGCTTCGCAGCAGGAAGGCTCGTAATCAGCTTGCCGTCCCAAGTCCGAATATCCGCTTGCATGACCGGGGCGCCTGCTTCTCTGACACCGTCGCCAACACCTAACAAATCCAGTGCTTTCATCGCGTTGGCTGCAAGCACGATACCTGCTCCCGCTTCCCGCAGCGCAGCAGCTTTGTCGTACACCGCCACCTGCCAACCGCGCTGCTGCAGCGCCAAAGCCGAACACAATCCGCCAATGCCCGCGCCAATTACAATTGCTCGTCGCTTGTCCATGCTGCTCATCCCTTTCATCCCGCGATCTTCTCCAATCACTGGTTCCATCATACCCAAGGAGGAATGACGATGACTACCCTTAAAGTTTGGCTGGACACGGACATCGGCGGCGATATCGACGATGCGCTTTGTTTGGGTTATCTGCTGAGCCAACCGAACTGTACGCTGATTGGCATCTCCACCGTAGGCGGCGAGGTAGAGAAACGAGCCATGGTTGCGGACGCGATCTGCAAAGCTGCCGATCGGAGTGTTCCTGTGTATGCGGGAGCAGACAATCCGATCATGCCAACCAGTGTCTATCCTACGCCGGACGGTGCATCCAAACTGGCGAATTGGCCGCATGAGACGACCTTCAAGGCCAACCAAGCCGTAGATGCGATGCGTGCTGCGATCTATGAGAGCCCTCATGAAATGATGCTGCTCGCTGCGGGTCACCTCACCAATATTGCCCAGCTTTTTCTACTCGATCCCGAGATTCCGAAGCTGCTGAAAGGACTTTACATCATGAGCGGCGTATTCTCCGAAGAGCTCGAAGCCGGCCCTGATATGCCGATGGGGAATTGGAATTCCTGGATGGACCCGCATGCCTGCGCCATCGTGTATAACACGCAGGTAGCCATTCATCGCACGTTCGGTTTAAATGTGACTTCACAACTTGTCCTTGAGCGAAACGAGCAAGCAGACTTGTTCGACGCGCCGGTCATGCGGGCAGTGGAGGATTTCGGATCACCCTGGCTGGAGCAGCATGTGATGACATTCCATGACCCGCTCGCAGCGGCATGTTTATTTGAACCGAATCTCTGCGAGTACGCGTGCGGCTCTGTTGAAGTGGACTACACCCACGCGGATACATTCGGCCGGATGGCTTTCCAAGCTGGCAGCACAAGCGATAACCATGAAATTGCGACAACCGTCGACCGCAAGCGATTCTTCGAGCATTATTACTCCATTACTTCACTCTAACGCAGCACGCAACAAAGCCTCTTAACCGCAGCAATGCGATTAGGAGGCTTCTTAGTTACCTTTTTAGTACATACAGCAAGCGGCCTTCGATCTTTCGGATTTCGGATTTCACAATACACTCGCCTATCCGGCTTTATGGATTCAGTTCATAACATCCTTCTTCTCCCCCACCCCGAGCATGCTCCCCAGCTTCTGCACCGGAACACTGCACAGAATAAGCAGCGCGGCGAGGCCGTCCATCAGCGTCAGCCGTTCATCGAGCAGCAGCATGATAAACACCAGCGTGACAAACGGCGTAAAGAAGGTGAAGCTCGCAATGAGCGAAGCCGGCGAATAGCGCAGCGCCCGGAAATACAAGAGGAAGCCGAGCACGATGTTGCACATGCTTAACCAGAACACCCCACCGAAGTCGACAAGCCGGGGCAGCATGAGGTTCGAATAAACAAACAGGCCACCGGCGGACAGCACAAAGGCCACAACCGTGATGAAGAAGGTGCTGATCAGCATATCCTTCTTGTTTCTCTTCACCAGATTAGTGAACAATCCCCAGCTAACCGCCGCCAGAATCGCTAATACATCGCCGGTCAAATTCGTCAGCTTCAGCGCCGAAATATCCCCTTTTGTCATGAGCAGCACCGTCCCCGCGAAACCCATCACGATGGAGAGCAGCTTGTATCGGTTCATTTTCTCCTTGTGGATGGGGATCGCGAAGATGACAATAAAGATAGGAAACAGATAATTCAGCATGGATGCCTCGACCGCCGGAATCCGATCAAGCGCTTGCAGGTAGAGAGCATCATATAAGAACGCGAACAACCCGCACGACGCAATAAGCACCATTTGTCGCCATGACCACATGCGCAGCGTTCTCCATCGCACTTTATGCAACACGATGCCTGCGAATACGACAACTCCAATTCCATTCATATAAAATAACACCTGGTAGCTGTCCAATTGGCCCAGCACCAGCTTACTCACTGCCGCCACAGAGCCCCACAGCAGCAGCAAAATCGGCATGAGCACATAGGGGTTCCGCGATAATTCCGACTTCGACTGACTGACCTGCATCCTGTTCTACTCCTCACTTCATACGTTCCTTAGCGGCGGTCAAACCGGCAAATCATCAGCGCATTTCCTTCGCAATCCTTGAAGCTGAAACAGGCATGATCGCTATATGCCTTTATAGGTCCCGGTTCCACGCCCAGTTCAGCCAACCGTTGATGCGCCTGCCGAAGATCAGCCGTATCAAACGTGAATGGAGCCTGTGATACTGGCCCGGCGTCACCTTCTGATTGTAGCAAATGCATGACATAACGACCATCAATCGCAAGCTCAACGAACGCACGGTAATCATAGGCGGTTATTGTAAATCCGAGCGTGTCGCAGTACCATTTTGCCGCAGATTCCAAGTCCTTCACATAGTGCATGACCCCGATAATATCTTGCTTAATTAATGGCTGCATCTGCTTCACTCACCTCGTCTATTATTTAACAACCCCGTACTTATTGCCATCCGGATCGTACAGTGGGAAGCCGGTAATGCCGTCATCATAATGGACGATCTCCCCAATATCGGCCCCCTTGTCCTTTAAGTTACGGTAGGCCTCTTCCACATCGTCGGTATGAAAATTAAAATATTGCTCGACCTGATAGTCGTTCTGCGGAAACGCATGCTGCACGATGTTATACGACTTCACGAGACAGAACATGATGCGGTAATCATTCATCATCATCACGGTTGCTTTGGGCTCGTCTCTGCCTGTAATCTCGAAACCCAGCATCTCCGCATACCACCTTGTGGAACGCTCCAAATCACTCACCGGGACAAATATCCCTACGCCATATAAAGCCGGTTTACTCATATCATTGTTCCTCCTGCTCGGATTGAATCGTTCTGAAAGGCGTCGACACCATTAAGACATTGCCATCGGGATCTTTAAAATAAAACCAAGCTTGCCCTCGGACCACCGTGACCCGGTCAATCGCGATCCCAGCCCCGGACAACTCTCGGTAGGTACGGAACATCGCCGTCATATCCGCTTCGCGGAACGCTCTCACGAAGGATTCGAACAGCTCCGTGCCGGGCTGTCGATTCATCGCTGTTTCTTTCGGGGAACCGGCCGTGGTGTCCAGCCAGTGGAGCTGCCGTTCTGCTGCTTTCTTCAGCCGCGTACGCGCTCGGTGAAGCACAGCTTTGATCGCCGTAACCGGCTGCCCCAGTGCCCGTCCGGTCTCGGTAGGAGAGAAGCCGAACACGTCGGTCAGAAGAATGAGCACCACCTGCCTCGGCTCCAGCGCATCCATCAAGTATTCGAGCGACTCTCGCACATCATGACGATTCCATTCGGAATAAGCCAGGTTGTTATAGTCGGCCAGAAGCTCCGGCAGGAAGGCGATTTTGCGGCGGCGGCAGCTATCAAACCACGCATTGGCGGCAATACGGTACAGATATGGCTTGCTCAGCTCGCGCTCCGGCCAGCGAATGAATCTGCGATAGGCTTTGAGCATCACCTCTTGAAACAGATCCTCGCCATCCCAGGCTGAGCCGGCTAATTTGCCGCAATAGCGGAGCAGCTCCGGTTTGTACGGTGTCGTCTGCATCTCGAATGTTTCGTCATTGTAGGTTGTCATGGGGCGATTAACCGTTGTTATATTTCTGTTTGTGAGGATAGAACGTCGAATTCGGCAAATCTTCCACGATGCCGATCAGGTTGCCGTCCGGATCCAGACAATCAAAGAAACGGGTTCCGCTCGCATCCTCGACAATCGGCAGCACTTCCGCCCCTTTCTCACGAAGCGAAGCATGGGAGTATTCGATATCAAAGGACTCGAAATTATAATACGGAATCCGCACCCCGCCTCCCGCATCGAACTGCGTCGGTACCGGACACTCTACTTTCCATAGATTAATAAACGTAGCCTCACCCGGAAAAGCGAGTCCTGTGCAGCAGTCCGACAGATCGATCGTCTCCAGATCAAACATCCGTATGTACCACTCCGTGGAGCGCTGCATATCCGTTACAGGAATAAAGATACCGCTAATTCTGCTTACACTTCGTCGCATGAGACTCCCTCCTGATTGGAAATTCACTACACCTATCATAACGTGGTCAGAAGGCGCACAGATACGGGATCCAAATAATATTTTTCATACTGATCCTCGTATCATTTTCAGTAATCTATTGAATATTTACATATGCTGTTATAAACTAAATACTATTGATAATGATTATCAATACCAATTAATGCGGAGTCGCACCGATTGCATCTATTGCCGGAGGCGCTGTTTACTACCCACTACAAGGAGGCATTTCCATGAAACAGCCCAACATCGAAGAATCACGCGGGAAGTACATCGACTTTATCGAAAGCCGCAAATCGCTTATCATCAGCTCGCAAGATGCGGAAGGTACTCCTTTCATCAGCTATGCGCCATTCGTTAAAGTAGACGGCAAGCTCTACATCTACATCAGCCGTATCTCCGATCATTATCGTTTTGTAGAGAATAACGAGCGGATTCACGTGATGTTGATCAATGACGAGTCGGCTACGCCGAATGCATTTGCCCGTGAGCGCGCTCGCTGGGTATGTGAGTCGCAGAACCTCGGCAACGAAGGCTATGAAGCCATCTTCGCCGCATTCGATGAGAAGTTTGGCGACAAAATGATGGCGATGCTGCGCGGGCTCGACTTCTCCTTGTTCGAGCTGACCCCATCGGCAGGTCGATATGTAGTTGGTTTCGGACAAGCATTCGATGTCGATCTCGCCGGCGACCGTTTCGAGCATGTTGTCGTAGATCGCAAAGATAAATAATAATGAGGACGGTGTAAGCATGAGTTATGAAGCGGTCGGCCCTATTTGGCGCGTAGTTCGTGATCGGTTTCAGACAATGGTACAAGGATTAAACGAAGAAGAACTTCTTCTGGCGATGACACCCGGAGCCTCTTCCATCGCTCATATGATTCGGCATAACGCTGAGGTTGAATATATGTTCGCGGAGTGGTTCTTCGGTGCAACTGTTCCTGAGGGAACGGAATACATAGCAAGCGGTCAAAGCGGCGCGAAGAATGAGCATGCCCTTTCCCTGCAGGAGTTGATTGCGTTCTCTGCGGCAGCTGATGCTTTTCTGACGAAAGCGATGAAACAGCTAAGCGATGACGCTTGGGATACGATCGTCGAATCGAAGATCGGACCGTCCTCTCCGCGCGAAGCGCTTGGCCGTGCCATCTATCATACAGGTCTGCATGCCGGTCAAATCGGACTCATTCGCAAACATATCCCACAACCATCTTCAGCACAAATCATACATTAAGTACGTCGGGAGTTATTAACTCCCAACCTCTCATCATACCACCGTACATGCCGTTTGGTATTACGAGTACAAAGAAAGGGGCGAGCCTGTCTAGGCTCGCCTCTCTTGTTAGCTAATGTACAACAACATAGCCTGCTCGTTCTCAGCAGCCACCCGATAGTATTGAACCAACTCCCGATAGTAATCCATCACGTATTCACGATCACCGTCATCATCCCAGCTCAGTGAAGGGTAAAGATCTATCTCCCTCATATGCTCAGGATTATAGCGCTTTAGAAGGCTTTCCTCTGAAATAGTAGCCAGCGCTTCGTGAATTTGTTTTACCTGCGTAACGGTCAAATAACGTGTCGGCTCCTCTTCCTCGTCAGTCTCCTCACCAATCGGTGTACCTCCGAGAACGGTATGTACAAGTGGTTCCGTGCCTTCCCATGCAGCCCCATTGAGCAAATAATGAATGGCGTGCCATGACTTATCAAGATATAACGATTCGGTTTCACTTCCGCCGTTATATAACACATCTTCCAACTCCACTTCCCCTTGAAGCAGATCATGAAGTAAATCGGACGAGATTCGTTGTAAATTTCCTACCATGCTCATTGAAAACGCTCCTCTACCATCGGTTAAGAACTAAGTGAGAAAAATCTAAACTTATAAAGTAATATAAGTCGGTTTCTATAATTTGTAAATATTTATCTGAATGCCACTTTATGTGTCATTTCTTAGATCTGAGCAGCGCAATAAAAGAAGGCAGGTCCTCGTGTGGAGGACCTGCCTTTGTCTTATCAGCCAAGCTTAGTGGCCTTTGCTCTTGTTATCTGTATTGTCTTGATTGTCCTTACTGCCTTCATTGTTTTGATTGTCTTTACTACCTTGGTTATCTTGGTTGCCGCCTTGGCTTCCGCCCTGCGAACCACCGTTATCCTTGCCTTGCTTCTCAGTACCTTCTTGCTGCGACTTCTCTTCGACTTGGCCTTTCTCTTGTCCTTGCTCGGTGCCTTGTTCTTGTTTTTGCTCTACACCGCCGCCTTGACCGCCACCAGCACCGCCGCCTGCGCCGCCACCAGCACCGCCGCCTGCGCCGCCACCAGCACCGCCGCCTGCACCGCCGCCTGCACCGCCGCCTGCACCGCCACCTGCACCGCCGCCTGCACCGCCTCCTGCACCACCGCCTGCACCGCTGCCTCTACCGCCGCCGCGAATACGTTTAGCGCCACCCATGCCTCTGCTCTTCGCCTTCATCTTCACGCCTGACTTCTTAGCATCGTAAGCGTACACGATCGACTTCAGCGTACGTTTATCTACTTTGCCGGTCATCGGCAGGCCGTGCGACTTCTGATAGTATTTGACACCGCGAACAGTCAACGCATTATAGCGCCCATCGATCGGTCCGGAATAGCTGCCTAATGATTTCAGCATTCCTTGAATAACGTAAACATCCGGCCCCCTTGCCCCTTTTCCAATAGCCGAGCCGACATTTGGCGCACCAACAAGAAGGGTTAGCACCAACAAAAATGATCCAAGAAACTTAGCAGCCGATCTCAAGGATTTACCTTTAGATCCATGAGAACGTTTATTTGCTTCCATGTAACAAGACACCTTCCTTTTGGATGTAGTGAGCACGATTTGCCACAGACCTTACTATACCCAATACCTATTTTCCATTATGCTTCTTCGGGGTAAAGGTTTGGCAGTTTCGTTCGGATGCTTGAAACGGTGGTATTTGCAGAAACATGCCGAGTGATGGCGGTCCGTATGAGAGAACCCAAATTACTGGTATGATTTGTATGAACGCGCATCAGTGAGCAGGCTCATATACAAACCGCACGGTGCAGAGTATCCATAAGAATCTGCAGTTATCCCTGTATCCTGCAAATCCGTAACTTTTAAGGAGGACTCTCGTTATGATCCACAACCGCTCTGTACCAACTAACCATGTATTGCCGCATCTTTACTATGAGAATGTCGCAGAGGCGCTGGATTGGGTAAGCCAAACCTTCGGTTTCCAAGAACATTTCCGCTTCGAACTCCCGGACGGGCAGCTGCATGGAGCGATGATTTACCTCGGCGATGTATGGGTGATGCTGAAGAGTATCGGCCAGCTAACAGCCAGTCCGATCAAGCTCGGAGCAACGACACAGTCGTTAATGATCTTCGTGAGCGACATTGAAGAGCACTATAATCGTTCAAAATCAGCCGGAGCAAGCATTGCAGAGGAGCTCTTCGAAACGGAATACGGGGAGCGGCAATATGCGGCAGTGGATAGCGAAAACCATTTATGGCTGATCTCGCAGCATGTCAAAGACGTTGACCCTACTGCGTGGGGAGCTACTCTGGCAGCTCGAACATAAACAAGATAGCCGGGAGCTTCTCGATAAGAGAAGTCGCCCGGCTTTTTTTGCGCCGATTGACATTGGAAGCCATCTCCATTAAAATTTGATTAAGTAATCAATTTTTTGATTAAATGCTCAACGCACTGATAATCCGTATAATTAAAAAGGAGAATGTCTGATGAACGAACCTGTCAAAGAAGCCCCATCCTTATCCGGTTGGAGATCGCTCCCTCTAAACACGCTTGGTCTGCTCGCTGTATTAGCCGGTATTGCTTTTCCGCTGGTCACCTGGCTGCTCTTCCGAAATTCATGGGATTCTCCTGACTTTCATTGGTATGAATGGATCACCCCCATCGCGTTTCTGCTTGGCGGTGCAATGAGCTGGCTGGCAGCAGCGATGCTATTCAGCCGCAATGCTGTAGGCCGCGATGTGCTGGAGCTGGCGATCGCCATCGTGCCAATTACACTGGCGATGCGCTTGCTGATTGTGATCGTTGTGTTTATCGGTACGGTCGCACGCAAACTACTCGATGGATCGGTGGTCGAATTCTTCACAGGGCTGGAGATTACATCCGGCAAATTGCTTATTAATATCGCGCTAATCTTGGTTATCATCACGCTGATCATCATACGTACCAACGCTAAACCCAAACCAACACCACCGAAGGAGAACAAGGATGACTGAACGTAAGGAGGGCGAGAAGCAATCGTTTATAACCGAAGCAAGAAGGTCGCAAATCATGAACGCGGCCATCACTACGCTCGATGAAATCGGTTATGTGAATGCCAGCCTCGCCCAAATCGCTAAGAGAGCCGGTATCAGCACGGCGCTTATTTCGTACCATTTTAAAGATAAGAACGATCTGATGGACCATACGCTGATGATGCTAGTTCAGGAATCGTCCTCCTATGTGCTGAACAGAACGGCCACCGCGGCGACTGCCACGGAGAAGCTTCGTGCGTATATTTACGCCAGCATTGCCTATCAAGGCACTCGGCCTCAACATAACACGGCGCTGATTGAAATTGTATTTCACGCACGGACACCGGATAATGTGCCCTATTACAAGATTGGCGACGATGAGGAAGATCCGATGCTTGCTCGGCTCCAGCAGATCTTGTTCGATGGGCAAGCAACAGGCGAGTTCTGTGCGTTCAACGTCCTCATCATGGCAAGCACCATTCAAGGCGCGATCGGCGAGTATTTGGTGAACGCGAATCTGATCGCGCAAGTGGACATGGAAACGTACAGCGCTGAGCTGGTTCGTACGTTTGAACGCGCCATCCTCGCTTCGCCATCCGCGTAATGGAAGGCAACGAATAAACGGCTGCACGGGATGAATTCCATCCGGTGCAGCCGTTTTCTGTTAAGGCATGCTATTGACCATAATAAGGATCGGCTTCTCGGCAACGTTCACTGTTACCTTGCCTGCGGATATCGTAAGCGACGAGGCGTTGCCCGTACTGCTCTCGTTCAGCTGCACCAACGTAGCGGAAGTCGCACCGCTCACGGTGAGCTGATAATTCGAGACGACCGTGTTGTTGCTTGTAGGCGCCCACACGACATAAGCACCTGCTCCTGTTGTTGGATGCTTGATTTTATAGATGAGTACATTGCTGTTGCCGGATGCTTGCTCGCCATTGAACCGCATGCCGGTCAAGCGATTCTTCAAGGTGTTGATATAGTACCAGGCCGGCTTCTTCTGATACTGGGTGTAACCTGCAGCCGTATATTGATTGATGTCACAGCCGGACCAGGCCGAGCAGAAGAAGGTCAGCCCTGTTGTCAAATCCCATTGCGACGAGAACGGATTGGAATCGCGGATCGCGTAATAATGCATGCGATCTACTCCTGCCGCCAATCCGGCCATGTACGCACGAATTGTCCACATACCCTGTACCTCTAGGCTGCTATAAGGACCAATCGGAGGTGCATACATCCAGTTGCCCGCTTTGGTCCCCCATCCGAATTCGGAGAACCACACTTCCTTATCGGGTTCGTTCGTATCGCGCCATGCCGTTAAGGCTTGCAGTCTCCCTTTCAGGTTGTCGGCCTCAGGACTAATGCCGTTGCCCGAGCAGCAAGCGGCCGAGCTGCTGTAGTGATGAACGTTAATGACATCCAGCGGCAGCTTGCCGTCTTCACGGTTAGCCGAAGCCCATGCCTTCATACCAGCCAAGAAAGGAACATCGATCTGGAACAGGCCGCCCATGACCATGCGGGCAGTCGGATCTGCGTTCTTCACGCCAAGCTTATCGGCGTTCGCCATGCTGCGGCAATTGGCGTCGAAGTCTGCGCTCGACATCGCTGCGAGCTCTGCCGGCGAGAATTGCGCGGCTGCGCCCATCCAGTTCTTGTCGGGCTCATTCCAGTTCTCAAAGTAGCGGACCGAGTTCAAGCCGCTTAGTCTTGGTTGATCCGGCGCTAATTTGAGGTTCGCATCCGGGACCGTTTGACTGCCGTAGCGGGCAACAAACTGGTACATATGCTCGGCTTTAGCCACGTACGAATTCGGGTTGGTCGTGCTTGCCCCTGCCGGATATACCGGCTTATCTTCATGCCCCCAAGCAATGAAGTTCGGCGTTTGCCAGATGACCGGACTGACATCTACGCCAGCTGCTTTATGCGTGGCATATACATTGTCAAAGTTCCATGGATCGCCGGAGTAGCTCGGATTAAACTTCAGCAAATTGTTCGGATATGGGGCGGAATTGGTTTCATCCCATGGCCAAGGGTGGTATTCGCGCAACGCGCCGCCCACGGTCTGGATATCAACCGGTACATCATTAAATCCATTCACACCAAGGAATTTATCCACGGTATGTTGAACTCTCGGTGCATAAGGTCCGCAGTTTGCGCTCGGAGCCGAGGTAGTCGCGTTCACGACATTGGAGAGGGCAGAGATGAGCCCGACATCATCGGTTGTTTTCATCGCAAAATAATAGAGGACCTGCGGCTGAAGCCCCGTTACGCTGAACGATTGCGCAGAACCCGGCGTTCCCGGAATGGGCTCATTATTAGCCTGCGTCGCACTGCTCCAATTGCTTGCTGTAATTGGCGCTGTGCTGAAACGAACGTCGTAGGAAGAGGCATAACCCGCCGCACCGTCATCCCCCGGCGCCGTCCACTGCAGCGTCACCGATGTGGAAGATACGGTTCCTTTGGCCAGATTCGTGACAGCGCCCGGAGGTGTTGTATCCGGACCGCCGCCACCGCTCGCTGTGCCGTAGAGCACAATTTCAGCCATTTTGGCATCCAGGGAGCCCATGGTCAATCGAAGATAACGCGTATTCACGTTAACCGCATGCGGATTCCAGACCAGATAATTCGTCAATCCATCTGTGAATAAGGAAGTCCAGCTGCCAGGTGTACCTGAAGATACCCCATAACTTCCTGAACCTTGGTGGTCGTACAGATAGATATGGCTGAGCTGATAGGATTGACCTAAGTCAATCGTGACACTGGCAGGATAAGAGCTCGGATTCCAACCCGGGTGCCAATAGTTAGCCGGATTACCGCCCGCCCCGCCTAGCGGATTGCCTGCCAGCGTTTGCTCATCTACCAGAAGCTCTGCGCTGCCTAAACCGGATTCATTGGTGAGCATCGCCGGAGAGAGCGTGATCTTCGTACCGGTTCCCCCACCGCCGGTGGAGGATGTCGTGATGCTTGCAATATTCGATAGGGCCGATAGATTAGGAACCTCATCATTCGTGCGAATAGCAAAATAATAAGTCGTGCTTGCTGTTAAGCCTGTTATGTTCATGGACTGGCTGGTTCCCGGAGCAGCAGGCACCGGTTCGCCGCTCACTTGCGTGGCACTGCCCCAGTTAGCCGTTGTAATGGTTGATGTGCTGTAGCGTATGTCGTAGGAGGAGGCGGTACCTGTGGTTCCATCATCTCCCGGGGAAGTCCAACTAAGTGAAGCAGAGGTGGTCGTAGGCGAGCCGGCAGCCAAATTCACAACTGCGGCAGGCGCGGTCGTATCCGCACCGCCCGAGCCCGAAGAGCCATAGATCACGATTTCAGACATCTTCGATTGATCGGTCAGCATCGTCACGCGTACATACCGTGTGGATACATTAACAGCATGTGCATTCCACGCCAAATATCCGGTTAGCGGATCGGTAAACAGCGGTGTCCAATTCCCCGGCGATCCTGATGATACTGTATAGTTACCTGCACCTTCATGGTCAAATAAATAGATGGCACTCAAGGTATAGGACTGGCCCAAATCAATGTATGCGCTTGCAGGATATGTGCTGGCCGTCCATCCCGGATGCCAATACGTGTTCGTGCTGCCTCCGGCACCTCCAAGCGGGTCGCCCGCAGCACTCTGTTCATCCACTAACATGCCGGCAGTACCTAATCCGGATTCATTCACGACCATGGATGCTGTCAGCGTTAGCTTCGGGTCGACCGCGTAAGCCGTATTGGCCGGGCCCAAAGGAGAGAATACAGTCAGTAGGGCAAGACACATGATGAGTGTTGCGGGCACTAACCTTCGGATTCCATACATAAATGACCTCCTCCATTCTCAATATACGAACTCTTACAAACGCAGGCCCCCCTTTCAGTCCCAGTATATTCCTATTCTCCCGATCTAAAATAATAGGATTCCCACTATTCTTGCCGTATGATTACTTCTTTCGTTTCCCTCATAATATAAACAAATACTGGAATTTGGAGGGGTGGCATGTTCCGACTCTTGATTGTCGATGATGAACCCATTATCGTACGCGGACTATGCGAATTGTTTGAGGAATTGGCATCTGAAATGAGCTTGGATGTCTATGGCTCAGACTCCGCGGATGAAGCGCTGGAGTGGATGAAACGAATTCGAATCGATATTATTCTGACCGATATTCAGATGCCGGGGAAGAACGGAATTGAGCTGCAAGCGATTGTCAGAGGCAACTGGCCGCTCTGCAAAGTGATCTTCTTGACCGCCTATACCGATTTCGCTTACGCCCAGTCCGCGCTTCGTAACGGCAGTGTCGATTATGTGTTGAAAACGGAAGGCGACCGCCCCCTTATTCAAGCGGTGCGAAGAGCCTGCGAGCAAATCAAGCTGGATATGGACAATACGACCTTCTTCGAACAGGCTAAGCTGCAGTACCGGGCATCCCTTCCCATTCTTCGGAAAGAGCTGCTGCTAAACATGGTTCATGGTCATATGCCGGCTCCCCCCTCAGCGGATTCCTTGTCCAAGCTGCACATGCCCGTAAACCTGGCTGACCGCTTCTACCTCGTGATGGGCAGAGTGGATCAGTGGAACAAACCCTACTCCGGACCCGATCGCACGCTTCTCTTGTATGCGGTAAACAATATTGCCGATGAGCTGCTCAGGCATAAGGCAAACCTAATGAGTGTTCAAATCGAGGCAGACCGCTGGGTATGGCTCATTCAACCTAAGGAGGCTGCTGAACAAGAGAACGGTGAGAACTGTATCTCATTGGCTACCTTCATCCACGGGAATATCGAAGCCGTACAACTACATACGAAAGAAATGCTGAACCTGCCCTGTTCCTTCATCGTGCAATCCACTCCGATTACATGGTGTCATGCTGCTGAAACCTTTGATCGAATTCAGTGCAGAATGAGCCTGGGACTAGGCGCAGACGACGAGATGTTAATTATCGATGTCGAAGAGCGAGGACATGGACAGCCCTCCTCAACATTCTCTTTAAAAGCCTTTCGGCGCAAAGTCACCGAGCTCGAGACGCTCCTCGAGAGCGGCCAGCGTGAGCTTTTTCAGTCGCAGCTTCGCTCTTTGCTTCATTCGGTAGCCGCAACCCGGCCCCATTCGCAGAGCACCACGTATGAAATCTATTACCAGCTCGCCCTTATGATGATCTCCTGCTGTAATCGGATCGGCATGTGTGATGACGATCTTCCCTCCATGGATTTGGAGCTGCTGTTCCAGATGAAAGGCCTTTCCTCATGGTCGAAGATGGAAGCGATGCTCTTGCAATTCTCCCAACGATTCCTGCGCTTTAGAGACAAGCTCCGCACTAACCATACGCATGTGATTGTCAGAAACATTCACACCTACATCCAGCAGCATCTATCCGGTGATCTCTCCATCACCCATCTATCCGAAATCGTACACTTGAATCCCAATTATCTGTCCCGGCTCTTCAAACAAGAGAGCGGCGAATCCATCACGGCCTACATCTTCAACCTTCGAATGAATCGTGCCAAAGAGTTGCTGCTGCTGGATCCTTTGATCAAAATTCACGATATTGCCCATGCGGTCGGGTTTGAATCCCCTTCCTACTTCACGCGCATGTTTAAACGTGCAGCCGGTCTGGCTCCGCAAGAATACAGAGATATGGTGCTGAACTGAGAACAAGGGGCTTTCCACAAGTCGGAATGACTTGCGAAAAGCCCCTATTGGCGTGAAGCTGCAGCGCCATGGCTACCTCTGTTACATCGGACTTCCGCCCGTTAGGAACAGCAGCTGTTCCTTCGTCAGCGTTATCGTTCCGGCCGCGCAGCTATCCAGCATATATTCCCGCTTATTCGCTCCGGCAATCGGGAAGACCGGGATCGGCTGCGAGATCAAATAGGCGAGCGCAATGCGTGAGGCTGTCGTACCAAGCTCATCCGCAAGCTGTTTCGCACGATCCAGCCGGTCGAAGCTGGCTTCGTTGAAATAATGCGCTTTGACAATATGCGCGCTGCCGCCCATCTGAATGTCCTGCCCTCTGAAGTAGCGTCCGCCAAAGAACCCGTTCGCCTGCGAAGAGAAAGGCACAACCGCCAGGCCGATCTCCTTGTAATAGGCGAGCGACTTCTCGTCCATGATCGCAACCGTCGGATCATTAATGATCCCCTCATTGAGCACCGCGAGGTTCCACAGAGGCTGGCTCGCCGCGAAGCTCGCAATCCCTCTGCGCTCAGCATATTGGCGAGCTTCCTCGATACGCTGGGCACTCCAGTTCGAGCAGCCGAACGCGCGAATCTTGCCTGCGCCCACTTGTTCATTCAGCGTCTCGATGATTTCTCCTGCAGGTATCGACGGGTCATCTCTGTGCAGCCAGTACAAATCAATATAGTCGGTTTGCAGATGGCGAAGGCTTTGTTCGAGATCATGAATGATCTCTTCCTTGCTTAGCCGAGACACGGACATCGATTGCAAATCCGGATGGCCGCCCTTAGTCGCAAGGATGATCTTGTCTCTGCCTCCACGCAATCGGAGCCACTCCCCGAGTGTACGTTCACTCGTGCTCTTGCCTTTGCCAAGCCAATCTTCATAGACATTGGCCGTATCCAGAAAATTGCCCCCGAGCTC
Organism: Paenibacillus sp. J22R3; assembly: GCF_056269305.1. Lineage (NCBI taxonomy): Bacteria > Bacillati > Bacillota > Bacilli > Caryophanales > Paenibacillaceae > Paenibacillus > Paenibacillus sp. J22R3. The sequence continues at coordinate 75,516 of NZ_JBWDNS010000007.1, forward strand.
GGTGAATAGATCCAGCAATTCGTAAGCCTCTTCCTTCGGCAGCGTACCGCCATAAGCGGACGTTCCAAGACAGATAACGGAAGCCTCGAGCGGCGTTCCCGGTATAGTGCGCTTATTCATTCTAACTGCCTCCCCCATGATCCGTTGCCTGTTACTCCGATGACCGAATCGCTGCTTTCTCCCGATATTCTTGAGGAGAAAGGGTCGTCATTTTCTTGAAATAGCGGGAGAAGTAACCCGGATCCAGTCCGATTCGGATCGCAACCTCGCCAATCTTGAGCTGAGGATCACGAAGCAGCTCCTTCGCTTTGGTCAGCTTCAGCTCGGTGATGTACTCGGATAAACCGCTCCCCGTCAGCTGCTTGTACAATCTGCACAAGTAGCTGCTGTTGAGCCCCACCAGATCCGCCAATCGGGACAACGAGAGATCGCCTTCAATATGCTCATGGATATAGCCATGAAGCTGATCGACGACCTCATTGCTCTTCGCCGACTTATCCTGATCGAGCAGCGCGAAAATCACTTCGGCCGTTCGTTTGAGATAGTCGCCTGCCACCTGCCAAGACACATGTCCATCCAAATGAAGCAGTCGATTAATGGGTTGCTTGTGGGATACAGCCTCGTAAACGCCCCATCGATTCATGTTCGAAAGCAGCAAAGTCGCAATCATATAATACGTTTCCTGCACGATGCCATACGACCGCCCGGCTGTTCGCCCTAAGATGCTCTCCAGCAGCTGCAAGAAAGCATCCCGATTGCCGCTGTCAAGCAGGGTGCCCAGCTGGTTGAGCTCGCTGTGCCAGCGGGAGATGCTGGTCTCCGAATCCGGATCCTCCTCCTGCTTCTCGTAGAGCAGCATCCGATCGCCTTGTCCAAGCCCCCGAATAAGAAGCCTGTTCAAGCGTCCGTAATAATCCGGCAGCTCGTTCCAAGCAATCTCCTGCTCCGTCGAGGCTAACGAAATCGGTACACTGAGCAGCGATTCGCATTGATTCTGAATAAAATCGAGTGATTCCTGAACAAATCGGGATGGAACTTCAGCAGCAGCTTCGCCGCCGCCTACTTGAATGAACCAGAAGAAACGTGAGCGATCGCTCATCACGGGGACGAAGGTACCCGCATGGCTGAACACTTCTTCAGCGATATTCTGAACGGCGTACAGGAGCAGCTCCTTGTCCATTGTGGAATACTTCTCATCCCAGCGGTCTATCCGGCCTACGACAAGCATGAACGGTCGGTCAGCTCGCAGCCCGAGCTCCAGCTCTTGAAACCGCTTGGCTCTGGTCGCATCGTCGGCAAGCGGCTCGCCTTCTGCAAGCTCAGTCAGAAACCCTCTCTGCAGCACTGGCTGTGCCTGGCGCATACGGAGCTGCGCTTTCTCGATCGAGACTTGCACATGCTGTTCACCGTTCATGCCCGCAATGACATTGGCTACGGCAAGCACGATTTCCTCTTCATCGTCCGTCTTGAGCAAATACCCTGCGCTTCCCTGCCGAAGGGCCTCCTGCACGTACGAGAACTCATTGTGCCCGGATAGGAAAATCACTTTGCAAGCCGGCCATCTGCGCCGAATTTGGGCGAGCAGCTCAAGCCCTGTCATGCCGGGCATTCGGATATCGCTAAGCACAATATCGATTCGCGTCTGCTCCAGCCGTGCGATTGCGTCCATGGCCGAGCCTGCGCAATAAATATCCAGCTCGAGATGCTCCGCTTCCTCGAACAACTCCTTCAAACTCGAGACGATATACGGCTCATCATCTACAATCAATAGCCGGTGCATCATGTTCCTCCTTTACCGGAATATAGAGCTCGACTTTCAGCCCTCCGAGCGCCTCGCTGGTCGTTACGCGAATCCCGCTTTCCTTCCCATACATCAGTTGAAGCCGCTTGTGTACGTTGATCATGCCCGTAATTTCCAACTGCCCCTGCGAGTGGCTCAGTTTACGGTTCAAGGCGTATATATCTTCCTCGCTCATCCCTTTGCCGTTATCCTCGATGACAACGGTTAGCAAACCGCCTGCTTGCCTGAACGCAATGCGCAGCTGCCCTCCGGATACAACATCCTCCAGCCCATACTTATAGCAATTCTCGATAATCGGCTGCAAAGTCAGTCTTGGCACCAGCAAATCCGCATAATGCTCAGGCAATACTTCAATATCGATATGGATGCGGTCCTCAAACCGAATCTTCTGAATTTCCAAATACGATTGGGCGAAAGCCAACTCTTCTCGAAGCGCAACCTCGTCGGAGGCGTCGCGCGTAATGAATTTGAAATAGTTGCCTAAGTGCTTCGTGAACGGCTTCAGCTTCGGATAATCCTCTACCTTCACCATCCGGTTCAGAATGAAGAAGGTGTTATATAGAAAATGGGGATTGATCTGCGCCTGCAGCTGCTTCAGCTCCGAGCGCTGCGAACGGATTTGCTGCTCGTACACTTCTTCAATTAATACGTTCACTCGTCCGATCATCGAGTTGAACTGGCTGTACAAGTATTCAAATTCATCGCGGGTTGTGGGGTTAAGTCGCACATCAAGCTGCCCTTTCTCCACTTTGCGAAACGTTCGGACCAGCTGCTCAAGCGGCTTATGAATGACCCGGTAAATCCAGTACGAGAAGAACAATACGATAATGAACGAGGTGAGCGAAAGCACCCACAGCCATACGTTATATTTGGCAATCGGCCCAAGCGCGTTCTTCACCGGCATGTACATGACGAGCGTCATATCAAAGGAAGACTCGTGCTCCAAGGTAAGCAAGTACGATTTGCCTTCATAATCGACCGTATCCATAGCCGTCACTGTGTCGCCTTTCACGAGGCTCTTCGCAACTTGCCGTATATGTTCAATTAATTCGGCGTGATCGTCATTCGTGATCGACCAATCAAAGTCAGTGCCGAAAAGAATAGCCTGTTCGTCTTGAATATTGCTAAATTGCTGCAGCTCCTGCCGAATGGCCTTCTTCGAGATTTCTTCATTCAAGAAGAACGTGAGCGAATCGGGGTACCCGATATCGGGGTATTTCTGCGTAATGAACAGCCTGTCCTGCCATGACTGGACAATGGGATGAATGCGGTCCGTTTCATCGATGAGCGCCTTCAAATAAGCTTGATCCGCAGAATCATAATTGTTCTGCGAATTGATGACCTTGCCTAGCGTCGGTATATAAGCGTTGAAGCTCGCGATATAATTACTGGAATTCTTCACAAGCGCGAGCCGCTCCTGCAGCCTGATGATCGTCTGGGTCCGATCGTTATCGGACATGATTTCACTGGTTACGCTCAGCCTCTGCAAATCGCGGTCATTAATGAAGTCCCACTGCAGCCGCTGGATCCGTTCAAACTCCACAACGAGAGATTGAATATAGAAGTGGACTCGGCCTTTCATCGACTTCGTAATTTCATCGCGGACGCTGGCTGCGCCCCACTGATTCAGAAAGAGGCTTATCGTGTACATCGGAATAATGACGAGCATGAAGGCGATGACGAGCTTTCCGAAAATCGGGATTCGGAGCTTGGTGGTTCGTCTCAGAGGAATCGACTTCCTTTCGGATCTTAACATCTGGTCATTATAACATGCCCTCGCTCATCACCTTCGCTTGGCGTCGCTACTCCTTCACGCTTCCGAGCACGATGCCTTTGACGAAGAAACGTTGCAGAAACGGATAGATTAACAGGATCGGCAGCGCCCCCATGAAGATTTGAGCGGCCTTGGATGTGCGGTCAGATACCTGCGCAAGGGAATCCAAATCCTTCGCGGACTGCATCGCCAAATCAATCTTGATGACGACCGTGTGCAGATAGCTTTGAAGCGGATAATTCTCCGGGCGGTGCATGAAGATCAGCCCGTCGAACCAGGAGTTCCAGTGGTGCACGATGGTAAACAGCACGATCGTCGCAAGCGCAGGCATGGATAGCGGAACGAACACCTTCCACAGCACCGTCCACGCGCGAGCGCCGTCCACGAAGGCAGCCTCCTCCAGCTCCTTCGGCAATCCCCGGAAGAAGTTAAGCAGCAGGATCACATTAAACACAGGCACCGCGCCGGGGATGATCAGCGCCCAGATGGTATCCATTAAATGCGTCTTCGACACCACGATATAACTCGGGATCAAGCCGCCGCTGAACAGAATCGTCAGCACGAAGAACCAGGCGTAAACCGTGCGGTATTTGAACGTCCGGACTTCCTTGGACAGCGGATAGGCCAGCAGAATGGTCAGAAACATATTAACGAGCGTGCCAAGAGCAACCCGTTCTAGGGTAACGAAGAAGGATCTCGAGAACTCCGGTTTGTGAAGCACGTATTCGTAGGACTGCAGCGTGAAATCGACGGGCCATAACACGACGTCACCTGCGGCAGCCGCAGTCTTGTCGCTAAGCGAAATTGCGAAAACATGGAGCAAAGGCAGAATGCACAGAATGGACAATCCGATAAGAAACGTATAATTGGCTGCTTGGAACAGCTTGCGGCTGGTCGTTAATTGATAAGACAAGTTCGCGCACCTCCTAGAATATGCGATAGTTGGCCAAACGGTAGGCGAGTAGATAGGAAGTCGATATGAGCACGAACGAAACGAAGGATTTGAACAATCCGACCGCCGTCGCAGGTCCGAACTGCGCCTGCTCAAGTCCAAGGCGGTAGACCAGCGTATCAATGATATCTCCGCTTTCGAATACTTGCGGTGAATAGAGGTTGAAGATTTGATCAAAGCCGGCATTAAGCACATTGCCAAGGCTTAATGTCGTAAGCAGTACGATAATCGGCACCATGCCCGGCAGCGTCACATGCCAGGTTTGCTTCCAGCGGCTCGCTCCATCCACAACCGCTGCTTCGTAGAGCACCGGATTAATGGACGTGAGTGCAGCCAAATAGACGATCGTGGAGAAACCAAATTCCTTCCACAAGTCGCTGATGACGACCGTAAAGGGGAACCACCGATTATCGCCGAGAAAATAAATCGGCTCTACGCCGAAGAGGCCAAGGATGTGGTTCACGATGCCGCTCGATGGCGACAGAACATCGATCAGGATGCCGCCAAGGATGATCCAAGACAGGAAGTGCGGCAGATAGATGAGCGTTTGAATGCCCCGCTTGATGGCGGTCTTGGTCACTTCATTAAGCATGAGTGCGATGAGTACGGGAAACACGAGCCCCGCCGTGATTTTCATAACGGAAATATAGATGGTATTCCAGAGCACGGTTAACGTCTCCGGCATATCCCACACATACTGAAAATTCTCCCAACCGGTAAACTCCGAGCCGGAGTAGCCGAGCGCAGGGATAAAATGCTGAAATGCCATGACAATGCCGAGCATCGGGCCATAGCTGTAGATCAGCACGAGAATGACACCCGGAAGCAGCATCAAATGAAAGGGCATCTGGCTGATTCTATTCTTAACCATTGCGGTCCCTCCGTCTTTCGTATGTCGTATTTGCGGTAGATGAAAGAAGAAGAAGAAGGATAGGAAGATCACTATCGTTCTTCTTCTTTGTCTTCTGAATTATTTGCTTTGCTGCGCGGCCCACTCGGCCACTTCTTGCGTAATTTGATCGCCGCCAAGCTTCTTCCAGTCGGCTACGAATTTGTCGAAATCTTCGATTGGCGAGCCGAGGATGATTTTGGTGAACACTTCTTTTTGCATTTTATCAAGCGTCGCCATTTTCTCCGCCATGGTCTTCGTCTTGGAGCCATAGAACTTCGTGAAGTTGATGTTCTGATCCTTGTTCTGATAGATGCCGTCTAGGACGCTATACGCGCTTTCCGTACCGAACACGCGCACGGTGCCCCACGTTGTACGGTCTCCGCCTTGGAAGGCAACGATTTTGTCGTAATAGCCTTTCTCCTCCGGATTGAGCGGTGTTGCATCCTTGGAGTCGAGCGCGCTAATCACTTTCTTATAGTGGCCGTAGTTTCCGATCGGGTCGGAGCCTTTGACCATCATGACGTTCTCTTTGAAGTGCGCATATTCTTTGTCCCCTACGATTTCCGTATGGAACACTTTCGGATCTGCTTTACCGCCGTAGAGCTTCTCTTGGCTTGTGTTCAGCAGCTTGATGAGCGCTTCAGGATGCTCCATCTTCTTGCTGACAACCATGTACTCATTGAATTCCAACGCGCCGGTGTACTGAACCGGTTTATCGGTAGCGGAAATGCCCGGAAGCACGACCCAATCCGCATCCGCATTCTTCGTTACGCTATCTTGCAGCGGCCAAAGCGGATTCCACAGCGCACCGAAGTTCACGCCGATTCGGTTATTGGCATAATCCTCGCCGACCTTGCCGGAGTCCTTCACGCCGAATTCGCGATCGATAAGTCCCTTGTTCTTCATGTCTTGCAACTTAAGCAGCGCTTCTCTCACTTCCGGCTGAATACCGCCGTAGCCGATTGTGCCGTCTGCTTGCTGAACCCACGTGTACGGCTGTGCGCCGAATGCGTTGAATACGCCCGTTGCTTCCGCAACGCCGTTCTTGTACAGGTCCTTCGTCAGTCCCATACCGAACGTATCCTTCTTGCCATTGCCGTCCGGATCTTGATTCACGAATGCATCCATGACCTTCTCCAGCTCAGCCCATGTCTTAGGCGCTTCAAGGTTCAGCTTCTTCAACCAGTCTGCGCGGATATACATCAAGGACAGTCCGCCCTCGAAGGAGCCTTCATCCGGCGGAATCGCCATCAGTTTGCCGTCAAACGTCGCAGAAGCTTTGGCCAGCGGACCCATTTCGATCGATTTCTTCGTCAGCTCGGACGCGTATTTGTTATATACATCAGTCAAGTCGGCAATTAAATCAGCATCCACCAGCTGTTTCAATTGCGCGCCGTTTACTTTCATAATGTCCGGAATATCCCCGGAAGCGATTGCAACATTGAGTTTCTCATAGTATTGATCCGATGGAGCGATCCAATCGTATTTAAGCGTAATGCCAAGCTCATCCGCATAAGCTTTGGTCCAGTTGTTGTTCTCGAAGTCGTCGCCTTCATTGAACGCCATGGATGGATCTTGGTCACGAATGGCCGTAACGGTAATCGCCGGATCATACTTTGCATTAATGTCGATTGTTTCTTCAGCCGCGTTGGCCGAATTGTTGTTGCCTGCAGCAGGTTCGTTTGCCGCATCGGTACCGGACGTATCATTCGATTTGCCGCATGCTGAAGTAAATACGACCATGGTCATTACCGTCAACAGCAAAACGTGTTTCATAGATTTCATCTTTGCAACCTCCCGTTTATATATACGCTGTCATTCTTGCTGCTTCATCATACCGAACTCACCGGGAGGCGAAAATATGAATGTATTGACATGAAATGACCAATCTTTACTTTAGTAAACGAAAGAGTACGGAAGTCAATACATTCCTTATCTAGCGGAATAGAATCGGCTTCTTAGCTAGGGCATCCTGTTTCGCAGCCTTGCGGATAGGACGATAGATCGGCGAGAATTCGTGCTTATTCTTCTCATCCCGATAAACCGCGTTTCCGAGGGGCGTAAGCTTAGATCCGGCTTGAATGGATGCAGCGTCGACGTCATGCGGCCCATGAAGAAGAAGCGCACCATGACGCAGCGTAACCGGAGCTTGACATTCTGATTCACTGCTGCTTCGAATCGGGACTTGCTCCAGCTCGATGTCGAAGGAAAGCTCGAGCTTCGCCCCTGTTGCAAGAATCACCGCCGGAGTTTCAATAAACCCGTTACTCAGCACGGCATCGTTCACCAACTCACCATTAAGGCGAAGCGCCGCTGAACCCGCCACGGAGTAGCTTGGCACGAATAGCCTGATCGTCTTGTGTGGAATGGAATCCGGACATTGCACGACGGTAAGTGATGCATAACCTTCATAAGGGTAACGCGTCTCCAGCTCAATCGACACCGTGCCTTCTGCAAACGAAAGCTCCGCTTTGTTAGCATGATAGAAGGGCACTGTTACTTCGTCGTCTCTCAGCCAGTAGCTGTATTCCGCAGCGCGTGAGAGTCCTTCTCCACCGCGCATCGTGCAGCACCAATACGCTTCGTACACATTCTCGAGCGCGTATAGGGAAGGCTCCTCTTCACGCGTACAGCAATCGCAGCCGAAGCCGCCGTTCTCGCGCTGACCGTGGCTGATTGCGTTGTAATAGATGAGATGCGCCGTCTCCAGATAATGTAGATGATCTGTATATCTCCATAGCTCTACGGCGGCTACGAATGAGTCCACGACTGCACAAGGCTCTGTCCACCATGGGCGGTTGAACCAGTTGCGATTCGCATAATTCTCCGTCTTACCTTCGTTTAAATATAAGGAATAAATAGACTCCGCCGCATGAAGCAGCTTCTTGTCCCCGCTCATGCCGTAATAGCGAAGAATGCCCCGCAGCGCGGATAACGTCGCATGTGTTTGCGCGTTGATACCCGCGAGATCGATCGCGAGGAAACGCTCGATCATTTCTTGGACGGTCGCTTCGAGCTCCGGCCATTGCAGCAGCTCATAAGCATGTGTCGCCCCATCGAGCATGATGAAGGCGCAGCCGATGTCCGTCGACAGGTACCAGTCGCGAACCGTCTTGTCGGCGAGCGTGCCGGACGCTTCGCCGCCCTCCGCCCGCTCGGACGGATCGGTCGGATAGTGCGCGAAGTGGCTGTGGGCGGGCAGCAGCAGGTTCTTCACGACGCGCCCGATTTGGTCCAGCACTTCCGGCTGCTGCTTCCAAGCATACAGCTCGCACAAGGCGCGCAGAAACCAGCTGTTGCCGGAGAGCTGCTGCTCATCGGTAATCCCCTCAGGCAGAATATTCCCAAAATAGCCAAGTCCATTCAAATAGAACGGAAGCTTCGCCAAGATGGCGTCCAAGTGAACGGCATCCTGGCCTGTTGCGCGGGCGGTCAAGATTTGGGCGAGCAGCGTTCTGCCTTCATTATCGCCCGGCCAATCATAGCTCGATGGCTTAAAGACTTCCTCCGGGCTATATAGAGGGTCTGCCAAACGAGCCGCATTCGCTCTTAAACGATCAAGCAAATCCCCTTGCACGGCGATCTGTTCCAATTGGACTGTATTTCGAATCATACCGATTCCCCTTCTCTCCTCGTATTGTTCCAGTTACTGCTTACTGCTCTCCGCGGTTCACAGCAGCATCGTCCAGTATTAAGACCCAGTCCTCGCCAATTCCTGAAGTGGGCGGCACGAACGATCTAATGCCGTGGTTCGGAATCTCCTGATTATGTACGCTCGCGCTCAGCGTCTCGCCCGTACGCGGATCGTACCAATAGGCGCGAACCCGGTCGCCTGTTATACGCCCCATATTCACTTCGAAAGGCTGCCCGGTCGCACTGTAAACATACAAATAACCGCGCCCTCTTGCCGCCCGAATATGATTCGCCCCTTCAAGCTGATCCGTGATCAGACTCTGATCCGGCACCAGCTCCAGCAAAGGCCGCGATTCGAAGAGCGCCCGCACATGCTTCATCTGGTCGGCACCTGGGCGGCTGAGCGCTTCCCGCCAGTGCAGCTTCGCGCCGCTGTAAGCCAGACGGCCCGGCTCATAAAACTGCCATACGCTCGTATGGCCGTAAACATGGCCGAAGGCGCCGGCCATGACCGCCCAGTATGCCGCCTGCCGAACGTCATAATCGAGGAAGAAACCAAGCTCCTCGTTCCAATTCACGGAGTGATCCTCATAACGGGGTTCCCCATCAATTGTCGGCTTAGGCGGATAGATATGATAGTCCTTAGCAATCAGGTTATAGTTCGCCAAGTGCCGCCCGAAATGGCCGGATTGATGCGTGTGATAATCACACCAGTCGTCGTGATGGAACCAAATCGAGGAGGAGAAGCCGCCCATCGGATGGTAAGTGATCAGATGATTGCCGCCATCTCCTTCGCGCAATCCTCCTGCCATCGCCCGCCACACTGCAATACGCTCATCCGGATTCCGATCTCCGCCGAGAATCCATACGATATTCGGCTTGTCTTTGTATCGCTCACCTACGTAACGACCGAATTGGCGGGCATTGTCCACATTGAAGATCTCAGGCCCTTTGGCAAAAGGATTTCCCAGCAGCACTTTGTCTCCCCAAGTCGGCACGATGCCAACAATGAGATCAAGCGATGCCGCATAATCGACGACGTAGTCGATATGCTTCCAATAATCGTAGCGATCCGCAATTTCCGCGGGAAGCGAGGGATCGAAGATGCCCGCCTCATTCTGCAGCAGCGGCACCTCGCCGTACGCGTTCTGTTCGGCCAGCCCTTCAAGCTCGAAGAGAATGACCGCTTGTACGACATTGAAGCCCTGCTCCTTACGGGTTTCCAAATACACTGCGGTCTGCTCGCGGTCCAACCGGTGGAACAGCTCCCATGCAGTATCGGCCATGTAGAAGAAAGGCGTACCGTCTTCTTTGACCAGAAATCGTTTATTCTCAGCTATGTTCAGCATTGTCCCGTTTCGCACCTTTCGAACTGATTTACTTTGTTAGCCTTGCGGTCGCTGTGTCCGCCACTCGTTGCCCCACAGCTTCGTTCCGCCGCCGAACGCTTTGCGGTATTCGTGCCGCCAATAATGCACATCATGCAAATTGAGCATCGGCATGTTCTGCCTGCCGGCCCGATCAGGCAGCTTCGGATAAGGCTTATGCGGCTCTGATTGATACCAGTACGCAACGGTCGCAAGGTCCAGCGTCAGCACGTTTCCGTGACCATGTTCCATACTCGCGCGCAGCGATTTCTCGAAATACACCGGATCCTCCAGCATGAATCGGTAGCAGTGCGTCCGTCCCAGAAACCCGGTTTCCCCTTCATTGATCTTGGCGATGCCGAAATACGGATGCATGAACACTTCCTTCGGACACCACGCGGTATTAAAATAATCCTCCGTTCCCGTGCCATGCAGCGATCCCGGCCATTCTTCGCCGTCAATCATCCACATATCGTCGCCTTCCCCGTACCACATCGGACTCGGATTATCGACGAAGTAATTCAGCCCGACGAAATGACCTTTTCCTTCTATATCTGCAAACACGTAATTGTTCTTGTCATCCAAAGTCGGCTTCAGCGGTACGATCTCAAGCAATCCCTCGTTCTCGCCATCCTCCGGATCTGCTTCTGTCAGTTCGCGGCGCCAGTGCGCGTGGAATCTGCCGACATCATCCCCGAGCTCGTCATGCTCTTCATAATCCACATAGTAATAAAGAGCATCCATCGGCGTGTCCGAATCATTCTCCACCGTAATGACAGCCCCTTGACCGAACGGCATCGGAAAATAACAATTCAGTCCTCTTCCTCCTTGCGGAGCCGCTGCCAGCGGCAAAGAAAGGAACGGATAGGACTGGCCCCAGCCTTGTCCGAAGAAATCCCCGATCGGTGATTCCACGCTCGGCTCGGTCTCCCCATCCCAGTACATGCGCAGCACTGCATGCCGGCGAATCATGGGATCACTCGTGCTGATGGTCATCCAGATATGGCGGATAATGCCCGATCCTTCAATCCGTGCGATTTCCCGGACCTCTCGCGCCCCGATCGGCACGGAATCCTTGTTGAAGCCCGCTCGGTCATAGCTCGATATCCGTTTCGTTCTTCTTCCGTTATGAAGCTTGTAAAGGCCATCTAGTATGGACATGATGATCGCTCCTCTATGGATATAATAGAAATGATCCGATTTGATAAATCCGCTTACCCCAAAAAAACTCCTATCCTCAGGTGGACAGGAGTTATCGAATCTCGGCTGCTATGTAGGTTTGGCGTTCGTTTCCTATCTCGATTATAGAGCCTGCGCAAGCACGCCTACAACGTGAAATCGTTGACTCTTGTTGTCTTTCATTTACCTTTTTGCCGATCGTCGATTACATTTTTTGACGGTGGTCTTTTCGGGTGACTTCAACTAAGATAAGAGAGGTTCATTAATCGATTCAAAAATTTTTGAACAAACTTTACTAGGGGAGTGGAGCAGCATGAGAAACAGAGAGACGAAAAGAGCTGGCAAGTTTGTTGCAACTACATTAGCAGTAGGAATGCTCGCAGTACCATTTAGCGGGATCGTTTCCGCAGAAGCAGCAGACGCTTCGACTTTGAAGCTTAGCATTATGGAAACAACGGACATTCATACGAACCTGATGTCCTACGATTACTATAAAGATGCTGCAGCTCCAACCGTAGGTTTAGCAAGAACAGCGAACCTGGTCAAACAAGTTCGTGAACAATCCCCGAATACGTTCTTGGTCGATAACGGAGACCTGATTCAAGGCACGCCGCTCGGCACGTACAAAGCGAAAGTCGCTCCGCTGAAAGCAGGCGAGATTCACCCGGTTTACAAAGCGATGAATCTGATGGACTACGACGTAGCTACGCTTGGCAACCATGAGTTCAACTACGGCCTAGATTACCTGAACCAAGCGATCAAAGGCGCTAACTTCCCTTACATCTCCGCTAACGTCTATGTGGATGATAAGGATAACAACCCTGACAATGATAAAAACAAATTCGAGCCCTACAAGCTCATTGAGAAGAAGTACAAAGACGAATCCGGCCAAGAGCAAACGCTCAAGATCGGCGTCATCGGTTTTGTGCCTCCGCAAATCATGGACTGGGACAAAGCTTCGCTTGAAGGCAATGTCATCACGAAGGACATCGTCGAAACCGCTGAGAAATTCATTCCTGTCATGAAGGCCGAAGGTGCAGATATCATTATCGCTATGGCGCACACCGGCTTTAACGGCAACGCGCAAGCACATGTGAAAGCAGAAGATGCTGTCTTGCCGCTTAGTAAAGTGCCTGGCATTGATGCGATTACTTTCTCCCACACGCATAAGGTATTCCCGGCAGTTGACGAGAAATCCCTTGATGCCCTGTTCAAAGACGCTTCTGGCAAAGTATTGCCTGGCGTAGATAACGCTAAAGGCACCATCAACGGCGTTCCTGCTGTACAAGCCGGTTACGGCGGCAGCGACCTCGGCGTCATCGATCTTACGCTTGAGAAGCAAGACGGCAAGTGGAAAGTGGCGGCTTCCCAGTCTTCCACGAAATCCATCTATGACAAAGTAGCGAAGAAACCGCTTGTTGAAGAAGATCCTGCTATCGTAGCAGCTGTTAAAGCGGATCATGATGCGACTATTCAATATGCAAACAACCCAATCGGTACGACGACTTCGCCGATTCACAGCTATTTTGCCCTAGTTCAAGACGATCCATCGGTCCAAATTGTAACGAACGCGCAGAAATGGTACGTGGAACAATATGTGAAGGACAACTTGCCGCAATACAAAGACACGCCGATTCTGTCGGTTGGCGCTCCGTTTAAGGCAGGCCGCAATGGCGTAGAAGAATATACGGAAATTAAAACAGGCCCTCTTGCCATTAAGAGCGCAGGCGATCTTTACCTCTACGACAACACGATGAAAGCCATCCTGGTTAAAGGCTCTGTTGTGAAAGAATGGCTGGAAATGTCGGCAGGCAAGTTCAATCAAATCGATCCGACTGTCAAAGAAGAGCAAGCTTTGCTGAACGCCAGCTTCCCTGTATACAACTTTGATGTCATTGACGGCGTAACGTATCAAGTCGATGTTACGAAGCCGGCGAAATATAAAGTAGACGGTACGGTTAACAATGCAGATTCCAGCCGTATCATCAACCTGAAATACAAAGGTAAAGCAGTAGACCCGAACCAAGACTTTATCGTCGTAACGAACAACTACCGTGCAAGCGGCGGCGGCAACTTCCCAGGCGTTAAAGGAAGCAAGTATATCATTGATTCCACAGAAGAGAACCGCCAAATTCTGATGGATTACATCACAGATAACAAAGAGATCAACCCGTCGATCGACAACAACTGGTCCATCGCGCCAATCTTCGGTGATGTGAATGTAACGTTCGCTTCTTCGCCGAAGGCAGAAGGTTATGCGAAAGCCACAAGCAACATTCGTTACTTGGACAAAACCGATGACAAAGGCTTCGGCATCTTCTCCATCAACTTGAACAAATCGTTCCGTGACGTACCTGCTTCGCACTGGGCTTACGCATCTATTCAGCGTCTAGCCGCTAAGCAAATCGTTCAAGGCAAGAACGAAACGGACTTCGATCCAAACGCGCAAGTTACGCGTGCGGAGTTTGCAAGCATGCTTGTGAAAGCATTGGGCCTTAAACCAACCGCGACTGCAGCATCGTTCAAAGACGTTCCGGCTGGCAGCTGGTACGCTGACGCGGTAGCAGCAGCTTACGGCAATGGTTTGGTTAAAGGCATCAGCAGCGATCTGTTTGCTCCTGCAGCAAGCATCACGCGCGAGCAAATGGCCGTGATGGCTAAGAACGCGCTGGATCTTCAAGCAGCGGAAGCTGCAGCTGCGGCTGCTGTTGTATTCACAGACAGCGACATGATCAGCACTTGGGCCAAATCCAGCGTCGATGCCGTTACAGGCAAAGGCATTATGAATGGCCGCGGCAACAATACGTTTGTTCCGAAAGCAACATCGACACGCGCGGAAGCAGCTAAAGTGATCGATCTGCTCATGGCAAGCGCAACAAAATAATAAATGAAGTGCAGGTCTAAGACCCGCGAGATGGACACTTGAATTCAAGTGACCTCTTGCGGGTCTTTTTTTGACGAGGATTAAGGGTACCCTAATCAGGTACCTTTTTCTATTTTATATATCAATATTGACATATGAATTGGATCGGAGCATAATACTTCGTATGCGAAAGTTCGTATGCGAAGTAACTGCAATTAAGCAGGAGGTGGACGAAAGTGGACGATGAACAGCGAATGCTTCACATTTTTCATAGCTACCGCGAGGTGAATCAAGCCTTCTTCCAAGTGATGAAGAAAGTGGCGCAGCAGCATGGAATCACGCCGATTCAGCTCATCGTCATTCGCATCCTGAGAGACCATCCGGAGATCAAACTGACGGAGCTGGCCGAGAAGCTGAATCTTGGCAGCAGCACGACTAGCGGCATTATTGATCGCATGGTGCGGGATGAGCTTGTATACCGCGAGCGGACCGAGGCAGATCGACGGGCCATGACGCTCACGCTTACCGATAAAGGACGAACGTTGTGGGAAGAATCGAACGAGACTCGTACGCTGATGTTCCAGCCTCTTCTTCAATTGTCCGAGGAGGACCAGCTTCAATTTCTCCGTATCCAAACTGAAATTTTAGGCATCTTAAGAAAAGTGAAAGAGGATGGTGCTATATGACCAGCATGATAAGCTCAACCCTGCGCAAAGGTCCGATCATGGCCTCGCTGCTCCTTGCAGCATTCGTAGCGTTGCTCAGCCAAACCGTATTAAATGTCGCCTTACCCAAAATGATGGAGGACCTCAACGTAAACGAGAGCACGATTCAGTGGCTGTCCAACGGCTACATGCTCGTAAACGGCGTTCTCGTCCCGATCAGCGCCTTCTTGTTCAACCGGTTCTCCACACGCAAGCTGTTCTTGGTGGCCTCTTCCTTGTTCGCCGTTGGTACCATCATATGTGCCTTCTCCGGCGACTTCGGCGTACTGCTCTCCGGACGCCTTGTGCAAGCTGTCGGCGCCGGCATCCTTATGCCGCTCATGTCCGTCGTCATTCTCACGATCTTCCCTGTAGAAGAACGCGGCAAAGCGATGGGGATGATGGGAATCGCGATGATTTTCGCACCGGCCATTGGTCCTACGATGTCCGGCTGGGTCGTCGAGCATTATAACTGGCATGTCCTGTTCTACATCATCATGCCGCTAGCTATCTTGGCCGTCATCATCGGTGCCATCTTCATGAAGGATGTTATTAAGACCAGTCTTCCTAAACTCGATTCCCTTGGGGTTGTGCTATCCACCATCGGCTTCGGCGGACTCTTGTACGGCTTTAGCGACGCTGGCTCGGCCGGCTGGGGAAGTGCAACCGTTATTGTCTGCCTGGCATTGGGCGGGCTGTCTTTACTGCTCTTCGTCATTCGGTCACTTACGGCAGAGAAACCGCTGCTTGACTTGAATGTATTTAAATATTGGATGTTCTCCTTGACGACACTGATCAACGCGATCATCACGATGGCCATGTTCTCCGGTATGATTCTGCTTCCGATCTTCCTGCAGAACATCCGCGGCTTCTCCCCGCTGGACTCCGGTTTGCTGCTGCTTCCGGGAGCCATTCTAATGGGGATTATGTCTCCAATCACGGGGATGATCTTCGATAGAGTCGGCGCTCGTTGGCTGGCGGTTGTCGGTCTCGTCATCACGACGATTACAACCTATGAATTCAGTCATTTGACGGCGGACACCACTTATAATCACATGATGCTGATCTATACGCTGCGTATGTTCGGGATGTCGATGCTCATGATGCCAATTCAGACAGCCGGCATGAACCAGCTGCCGCGCCGCCTGAACGCTCACGGTTCGGCCATGTCGCAGACGCTTCGCAACGTCTCCGGCGCACTCGGCACCGCGATTCTGGTTACGCTTATGACGAACAAGTCGGCGTCCCACGCCAAGGAGCTCATCATTGCTGGCCAAATCGATACGACCGACCAAACCAAAATGGCAGAAGTCACGCAAACGGCGATGATCTACGGCATCAATCATTCCTTCATCGTAGCAACTTGGCTGACCGTGGCCGCACTCGTTCTGGCGTTCTTCATTCGCAAGGCGAAGCCGCATGAAGAGCCTGCAGCTGCACGCACGGACTTCACTGATTTTGCCGATGTAGATTAAGGAACGACAAAAGGCCGGAAATTCTCCGCTTAAGGAGATCCCGGCCTTCTTTATTGCCATTCTATGCGACGATATGATCTTCTTGCATGCCACCGCCACTTCGCAGATCCTCATAGAAATGCGCCATCGACGTGCTGAAATACGGTCCCAACCAGAGCAATCCAATCCCAAGCGTTGGGAGGCATAACAAGAACCAGCCGAAGAAGGATAAGTAGAGCACAAACAGTCTCCATTTGTGACCTGCCATCATGGCTTTACTGCGGTTAATCGCTTCAGTTGGCGCCATGCCCGGGTTATCCCCCAGGATATAATAGGACTGCGAGTAACGAAGTGCCGCGATGATACCGGGAACGATGAGCAGCAGCGTCCAAAGGAACGTAAATACCGACATGATGACGTAAAGCACCAGCGAATCTCTATATCGCTCAAAGCCTCTAAGAACACCGGCGGTTTCCGGCACGTTCCTTCGAGCATAATCTAAGTAATGATTGTAGATCCCATACGTTAACGGAGCTTCCATGAGGATACTGATGATCCACCCAATATAATCAATTTTTCCGGTGACGGTACTAACGATAATCGAAATGACCACGAACAATAAGAAGTGCAGAACAGCCGGTTTCCAATTTCCGGATAAGCTTTGCCTCGCTCTGGCACGGATTTGAGGACGAGTGAGCATGTGTCGAATTTCCCCCTGGCATACAATAGTGGATTGCAAACCTATCTTACCTTGCCAAGCCGAGGCTTCACAACCCTTTTATTCCCGCCGTTTAGTTAGAATTACCCATTCTACAAGGACAAAATCGATGACGATCGCCGTCCAAATATTCACATTCAGTACCTCTTCAATCATCCCCTCTCTACCTTCCGGCAGAGAAAACCCGTTCAACACACCATAGGTTAGCAGCAGAACCGGAACTGCCACGCGCGCACACGGCCACCAGCGTAACCCCGTAACTGCGAATCATCCACTTGCGATGTTCGTCAAACCTCCGAAGCGCCGCCGTACGATACCCTTTCCAGCTCGTAAACAGCCATAGGCTGGTCAACACGAGGAAAGACACCGCTTTTGTAAAATCCTCGACATACAGAATGACCACCAGCGATAGCATTCCGCTTAGAAAAACACTGCCGACGTACACACGTCCCAATTGCCGATGCACGCTATGATACTGCCTGCGGATATGCCCGACGAACTGAACCCAGCCCGTAAGCAGAGCGACAAAAGCAAAGCAGATATGCGCAACAAGCGCCGGATATTGAATGGTCGCGGAGGCGATGCTCACCCGACTGTTATCCGAATCAAATGTCAAATAAGGGAGCATGAATGGAATCATCACCCCAAGCGAAACAACGAGCAGAATCCACCAACGCCTATTCGTCCTCACAACTACCACGCCACCTAGGTTTTCTTTTCATTGTACCTGCTCATTCTATCGAATCCGTAAAGGAATTCTAAAAAAAGGCTAAACAAGAATCGCGCCTGCATCCTAGGATGGGTTAAGCACAAATGACCAAGGTCCGCGGATCACCACTCCCGGCCGGTTTATTGTTAAGCTGACCCGCTTGCTGCCCGGCTCCATGTCGACCTCCATATAAACAACCTTCCCCGTCTGCTCATCCAGCTTGAACATGCTGCTCCTATTTAATCCGAAGTCATATAGCGACGCTGTAGCCTGATCGTCATCATGCATATCCAGGTAAAGTCGCAGAGCAGTCTCGTTTATACGTTCCACTTTCGTAATCGTGACCGGAAAACCGGCGATCTCGAAGGTCTGATTCAGATGCTCGTTTGCAGCGGTTGGCACCTTGATCTGCGCCTCATCGTTATACGTAACGCTTATTTCAGGAATTGTTAGCGTATAGCGCTCACTAACAGCTTGCTTTGGCACGCTAAAGAAAAACTCGCTTGCCGGACTGCTGACACCGGGTATTTTCTCGATCTCCAGGCTCTTGCCCGTTTCATCCGCCACCTGCAGCTTCAGGCTCTCATCATGCAGGTACACGCCATTAATGCCATAATCATAGACGTTGAAATCATCAGAATGACGAGAAACCAAGGAAACTCTAACCTTCTCGTCCATCCGGTCCGTAATCGCCGTTATGGAGACTCCGGCAGCTGTATCCGTTGCACCTAATTCCGTATAGCTGGCGTAAGTCGCGGCCCTCGACAGTTTAACTTCTACTTCAATAGCGGGATCAAGCGGCAGGATCAGTTTAACCTGCCCACTAAGATCCAACTTTTTTTTATGCCAGAAGTCAGACGTCCATTGCGCTCCGCCCTGAACGGCCATAGAAGAACCAAGGGTGAACTTCATTCCCTTCTCATTCACAATCTCAATCTGTTTGAACCGCGGCACATCCTTGCCTGCCATCGTGAGATAGGTCATCTCTTCGTCGGACATAAATCCCGTAATGAGAATCGACCCTTCCCCGACTTTCACCGTAATCGGCTGCTTCATCACATACCGTTCCATAGGAACAGCTTCTTCTTTCACAATGCCGATGCCGGGCACGAATTGCAATGCCTTCTGAATGGCTGCCCATACTCTCGAGTGATCTACAAGCGCCGCAGTCATGAGGATAACGATTATTGCTGCTGCAACTGCGATCAATCTCCTCTTCCTCGCCGGTTTCACTCTGCTGCTTATAGAACCGCTAATGGCCTGTTCTCGTTCCGCAGCAGCTTTCTGAATGCCTAACCGGCTTCGCTGCCCCAGCTCGGAAGGTATAGGTATCGTTTGCAATCGGTCTTTAATTGGATTTGAACTCACGACTATCGCCCTCCTCTACTCGCATGCGAAGCTTCTTAAGCGTCCGATACAGCAATGTTTTCCCAGTCCCCAGTGGAATGCCCATGATTTCCGCCACTTCTCGAATCGTAAAATCATAATAAAATCGCAACATAATGATGTGCTTCTCCTCTGCCGTCAAGGACTCGATCAGATCCTGCAGCGACACAGACAGCGGAATATCTTCTTCGTCCGTTACCGTTATAGAGTCCAAGTAGTCTGCGCTCCATTGCACTTCTTTCTTCCTTTTACGAAGCATATCGATGGAGCAGCTGATGGCGATTTGAATGAGCCATGTTTTGAAATACTGAGGCTCCTTTATATTCGCGATCGCTTTATACGACTTATAGGCTGTTTCTTGTACAACATCAAGGGCGTCCTCTGGACTTCCCAAGTAAACATAAGCCGTTCGGTAAATATCCGCTTCATACTGCTGAAACAGCTCTAAATACGCTTGCTCATCACCTTGCTGAGCTTTCTTGACCCGTTCAATAATCCTCATCACCTGCTTCACATTTACCTTCCTAACGATTAGACGCACAAAAGGGGCATTTGGCTCTGCGAATTGAAATAAAGGCTGCAACATCAAAAAAGCCGAGAACCTCCGCTAACGGAGTTCCCGGCCTTCACTCATCCTTTAAGACTCAAGCCGTACGTTTCTTGTTACTTTGCAATATCCTCGTAGAAGTGTCCCGCCGCCGTACTGACATAAGGGCCTAGCCAGAGGTATCCGATCCCGAGCGTTGGAATGCACAGCAATGCCCATCCGATGAAGGACAGGTAGAGCGTAAACAATCGCCATTTGTTCCCCGCCATCAACGCTTTGCTGCGGTCAATCGCTTCAAGTGGCGATATCCCTGGATTATCCCGCAGTATAAAATAAGATTGCGAGTAGCGAAGCGCCGCGATAATACCCGGAACGATCAGCAGCAGAGCCCACAGCATCGTAAAGATCGCCATGACAACGTAAACAATGAGCGACTCCTTGTAACGCTGAAATCCGCGAAAAATCGCTGTCGCCTCCGGCACCTTCCCCCGAGCGAAATCCAAATAATGATTATAGATCCCATACGCTAATGGAGCCGTCAGCAGAATGTTGATGATCCAGCCAATGAAATCAATTTTATTCGTGATCGTGCTAATGAGGCCCGAAACCACCATGTACAACAAGAAGTGAAGTACGGCCGTCTTCCAGTTGCCGGATAAGCTTTGCCTTGCTTTCGCTCGAATCTCAGGACGACTCAGCATACATCAGTTCCCCCCGAACCAGTATCGTTTAGCTTCAAACTATACTACGTGGGAGAAATCCGAATTAGTCCAAGTCTGCGTTAATTCGTCGTTTCTTTCCCTGGAGCGACTTCATTTACATCCCTGCCGCCAATAGGTCGGGCGAGCAGCTCAATTAGCGATAGTGGAGTATCCGCCTTTTCGATTTGATTCCGCATATCCGAACGATCGTCCTCCATCTCTTGCACTGATTTATACAGATTATATAGCAGTCCCATTATACAGATCCTCCAACCCCGGCAAGCGCGCTGACAAATTGTCTGCCAAACTGTATGCAGATTTCTTTCTCAGCGGGGCTTGGTCCGAATTCTATTTTTAGCCCTTCCAGCACAACCTCTGAGCCCAGTTCCTTGAGTTTATCCATCAAGATATCTACAGCAACTCCGTAAGCAGAGTAAGAGGAATCGCAGGAGCCGAACACGGCGGATTTAGTACCTTGCAGCTGCAAGCCGGTCATTTGCCCATAGTAATCAAGAAACTCATCCGGCAGTTCTCCGTCCCCCCACGTATACGCGCCAAGGACAATACCATCGTAAGCCGCCAGGTCGGCAGCAGCAGCATCCATCACCATCTGAACCTTGAGAGTTCCGCCTGCCTCGCGAATGCCTTGTGCAATTGCATCCGCCATATCCTCCGTATTACCTGTCATGCTCGCATAAACCAGCAGTACATTTGCCATGCCTACAACACTCCTCTACCCTATGTCTCCATAGTCCATTGCTTGGGTATGCGTTCCTTACGTCCCGCATTTCCTCTCTCATATTATTTGATAATGATTCTCATTGTCAATTAATCTTTTGAAAATAATTCCCATGCCATGATGACGTTTGTCTATTTGGAGAACACTCTGCAAGGGTAAGGGGGGTTCACTTGTGCGGCGAAACCCCATATAAAAAGCCGAAACCCCTTATATAGAAAGGAGTTCCGGCTTTCGGGACAATCATTTAATGGTACAAGATGCTCTTGGCCATATCGGCTATGCGGTAAAGCTTGTCTTTCTCCGTAAGTGATCGCGTCAGCACTCGCAAGCCAAGCAAATTGTTGTGCAGGCTTTCGGCGAGCTCCTCCGCGCTGCGCTTCGACGTAAAGTCGCCTTGCTGCTGACCCTTGCCAATAACATCTACAAGAATTTGCTCCCAATAATCGAAGCTTTCGCTCACCCTGGCTCTTGCCTCGGGATCAATCGAAGCCAGCTCAACCGCCATATTCACCATCATGCAGCCGGCGGGGTTATCCTCGCTTGTGCCCTGAATCGTGTAATCGAATATGAAATCGATCGCCTGACTAGGCGTGGAGTTCGGAATGAGGGCACCAAGTCGGTTATTGGTCAATGTTTTGTACCGATCAAAGGCCCTTAGATATAGCATATGTTTATCACCGAACGTATCATACAAGCTCCTGCGGTGAATGCCCATACGCTCGACAAGATCATTAATCGATGTTTTCTCGTAGCCCTGCTCCCAGAACAGCTTCATTGCCTTCAGCAGTACGACGTCTTCTTCGAATTCTTTCGCTCTAGCCATAAGCATACCCCTTTCCAGTCGATTTTACCATATTGAGAACAATCGGTAAAGAATCCCCTGACAAGGTGTCTTCTACTCCGGCGACTTTTGGGCTTATCGATATACCGGTGCACCGAACGGGGATGAGCCGCCGCCGCCGTCAACACTGATTTCGGCGCCTTGCACGTACGAAGCATCATCCGAAGCCAGGAACAAAGCAACGTTTGCGATTTCTTCCGGTTCACCCAAACGGTTTAGCGGAACCGATCGCGTGAGTTTGGCTTCCATTTGCGCAAGCCCTTCCGGCTGACCCCAGATCGGAGTGCGTGTAGGACCTGGCGCGACTGTATTTACGCGAATGCCGCGCGGCGACAGCTCGGATACGAACACTCTAGCCATGCTGGCAACTGCAGCTTTGCTCGCCGCATAAGCCGCCCATCCCGGGCTTCCTGCATTGGCAAGCACTGAACCATTCAGAATCACCGAAGCACCTTCCTTCAGGTGAGGCAATGCAGCTTGCACCGTGAAGAATACGCCTGTCACGTTCACGTTCATAACCTCTTGGAATAAGGCTAGTTCCGTTCCACCCAGTGGAGTATGACCACCAATGCCGGCATTAGCGAATACGACGTCCAGTCGGCCGAATTTCTCGACTGCTGCAGCTGTTGCTTTCTCCAAGCTCTGCGGATCGGTCGTTTCGGCTTGAATGCCGAAGCTATTCGCCGTGCCCAGCTCCTCCACTGCTGCGTCGAGTTTAGCTTGATTACGACCTGTGATGACGACTCTAGCTCCTTCGGCTACAAACAATTTCGCAGTCGCAAACCCGATCCCGCTGTTACCACCTGTGATGAATGCTACTTTACCGTTTAATTTACCCATTATGAATCGCTCCTTTGTCATGTGCTTTATTATGCTTCCTTTTTCGAGAATGATCGTTCTCGAAAAGGTTAAAAAAAATTGTACTGCAGCCACACTCCATTTACCTTTCGGGAATGATCGTTCTAGTATTCCCAATAAAAAAGGAATGCATCTCATGGCTCGATTGCTTCCTTCTTGCTTACGAGATCATCTTAGCATATTGAGAACGATCAGTAAAGAATTATTTTAAGAACTAGCCCACTGCTGTGGACTAGTGCAATTTCTTTAGGAACGTGACCAATCATATTCCATCAAGCTCGCTGCCAGAAGCGCGCGCTCCTCGCCCAGCAGTTTACCGATCACATAAAGGGACGCATCGATCCCTGCTGAAACGCCGGCTGACAGAATAATCTTCCCATTGTCCACGTAACGCGCTTCTTCGTGAATAACAGCCGATTCCGGTGCTATTGCTCGAAGCTCATGCATCGCCAGCCGGTTCGTAGCTAGCTTCAACCCATCTGCCAGCTGTGCTTTCACAACAAGAAGCGCACCTGTGCAAACGGACAGCACCAGCTCGGCTTCTCCCGCAATCTTACGGATCCAATCCGTCATGACCGTATTGTGCATTTCGGTTTTGGTGCCCGGGCCTCCGGGGATGACGAGAATGTCCGGCTTCGGACAGTTCCGAAAGTTGTAAGCCGGGTTAATGCTCAGGTTGCCAAGCGCTTGAATCGGGCCATCGTGTTCCGCCACGGTGAACACGTTCAAATCTCGGCCATAGTTACTTCCGGATAGGAAAGCTTCGAATGGCCCTGCAAAATCCAACACTTCCACGCGATCAAAGATCAGAATCGCTACATTCCTTGCCTGCCGCACCTGCTCCTGCTCCATTTCATCATCTCCCATGAAATAATAAAAAGTGCTCAGTCCAAAAGACCAAGCACTTCGCCCAGGCGTACGGCATATGAAATATGTGCTCCCTCGTGGTACTCCACGTTTACGCCAGTCACACACACCGAATACTGCCTTTATTGTAGTCCGAATATTCCCACAAATCAATCGTGAAGTTCTTGCTACCACACTGGGAGCCCGCCTCGCATCTGCATAGTTCGCCCCAGACCGGCTCGGGAAATACAAATGTTGCAGAAAAGAGCCCCGTGAATCCTCAGCCACTGCTCCGACCATCTATATGATGACTGGATCTACATTCCCTTGCTCCTTCGCCCATATACGACCCGAATGACGAACTCGGCTGCAAGCAGCAGGAACAGAATCGCCCCATAAACGCCGATGGTGTAGCTGTGCGTGTAAGATACGCCGAATCCTTGGTGAACCACGTACGTAATCGCATGGATGCACAGATTCGTATAACAGAACGCGTAGCTTCTGACCATCCAATTCCGGTGGGCGATGCGCTGTTTTCGTCTTACTTTCACGATCGCAATCACCGTCATGGCCGTCCACAGCATGCTCAGCAGGTTAAACGGAACGCTGTTCAGCTTGCCACCGGTCGCATAAGGTGCCATGTAGCCGGAAGTTAGCACCACAACAAGGATCACGCCAAAATAAACATACCCGATCGCTCGGTGGGCGCGCCGGTATTGGGTTTGAACCTTCGAGGCAAAATTAACCGCTCCCGCAACCATCGCGATGCTCGCGCAAACCACATGAACATACATCACATTAAGCCAAACCGGCTTGTTTAAAGAGTGCTTTAAGTTGATTTTGTGACTAAGAAAACGATCCGCCTGGGGATCTACGAAGAAATTGATGGTGATCACATATACGATAAAGCCGATCGCAATCGTCAGCATGCACAGATAGAGAATTTTGGATTTCTGCATAGCTAAGTTGTACCTCGTTTCAACATTAGAGCTCTGCCGCGGACCTTCGCACACGCACAGCGCTCATCGGAACCGGAATTGTTCATAGTGAATCGAACCCGTGGGAACGCCGCTACGCCGAAATTCCAGCTGGAACGCCGCAAGCATCGGAGCCGGTCCGCACATATAGATCTGTTTTGCCGCCACAGCCATCTTACCCTGCATCGTGCTGACTACACGCTCGGCAGTGAGTCGCCCCTGTTCCGCAGAATAGTGGACATGCACCTTGAGGTTATCGTGCCGCCGCTCGGCTGCACGTATCTCGTTCAGAAACAGCGCTTCCTCTTTCGTTCGCACCGTGTAGAAGAAATCAACATGATGGGGAAGACGCTCCGGCATATCTCGAATCCAGCTAAGGAATGGCGTCACGCCAATACCGCCGGCGATCCATATTTGATTCGTATCGCCTTTGCGGTAATCCATAGTGCCATAACCGCCTTCAACAACGGCTCGCGCGCCTGATTTCAAGTTTCGGTTCAGGTAATCGGTATAATCACCGGCGGATCGAATCGTCAGCCTGAGGCCGGACTCCTTGGGTGAGCTGCTGATGGTGAAGGGATGCCACTCGGACAGCACCCTGTCTCCTTTGAACCGGATAAACAGAAACTGCCCTGCTTCAAATCGCAGCTGTTTCTTCTCCGGAAAGAGCGTCACCTCGACTGCTCCTGCGCTCAACTGCCGTACTTCGCTCACTTTATAAGCCGCTCTTCGCCTTACGAATCTCGCTATGAGCTCCGTATATAAATAGGAGGTTATCCCGACAACGATCGCAATCATCAAGAGTGTAAACGGCACGGTAGTCGTTCGAACGAGCGGATCAACCAGCAGCGAATGCGCCGTGCCGATAATGAAGAAGAGCCCGATAAACCGATGCGTGATTCGCCAGCCTCGGTAGCCTATTCGCACAATCCGCCGAACCACCGGTATCCTCGGTGCCAGTGAAAGGAGAATGAGAAGGACAAAACCTCCAAATGCAATATAACCGGGAGCTCGTCCGGGGGGGATCTCATTAGGATTAAGCGGCATCACAAGCAAATGAAGAAAGAGCAGCAGGAACACAAATATACCCGCGTTTCGATGGACGACATACAGCTTATCCAAGCCGCCAAATAATCGTTCCAATACCCGGAATCTCGTTGCGAGCAATAAAGTGAAGGCCATCATCATCATCATTGTAGAGCCAATTACTTCGCCTAGATAACGCTGGGAAAACGCAGGCTGTTGGCTATTATCCATAGGTGGAAAAGCAATCCACACGGCGGCATTAACAAGCGGTAGCAAGAAGATTAGAAAATGGCGAGGCTGCAGCATGCACGTGCTCCTTTTCTCGAGTGAAATCCTTGTCTACTTCTGATTCTACCATAGACCTCACTCGAAAAATCTCACAGTACGATGAATATCTGCCGCGCCCCGCCACAATTATTACTTCTCGCTGAATTCGACTTTCTTCACCCAACCGAACGGATCAGCAACGGCACCGGTTTGGATGCCTGTCAGCGTGTCATAGATGGATTTCGAGAGCTGCCCGGTCACGCCTTCGCTGATCACGAGCTTCTCTCCGTTCCAGTTCATCTCTCCAATAGGCGAAATAACCGCAGCTGTTCCGGTTCCGAAAGCCTCCTCCAGCGTGCCGTTACGACCCGCTTCATAAAGCTCCTCAATGGACAGCACTCTCTCTTCAACAGGAATGTCCCAGTGCTTCAGGAGTTGGATGACCGAATTCCGTGTAATACCCGCCAAGATGCTGCCGTTCAGTGCAGGCGTTATAACCGTTCCATTGATCTTGAAGAATACATTCATGCTGCCGACTTCTTCAATATATTTGTGCTGCGTGCCATCGAGCCAAAGTACCTGCGTATAGCCTTGCTCCTTAGCGGCTTGCTGCGATTTCAAGGCTGCGGCATAGTTGCCTGCGGTCTTCGCTTCACCTACGCCGCCCACAACTGCGCGAACATACTGGGATTCCACGTGGATTTTGACCGGATTAATGCCCTCGGGATAGTAGGCACCGACAGGCGACATGATAATGATAAATTGGTAATTCTCAGATGGAGACACGCCAAGCGTCGCTTGCGTAGCAATGACGAACGGTCGAATATAGAGCGATGTGCCTGCAAGCTCCGGAATCCAGTCTTGATCGACTGCAATGAGCTGCTCCAGAGCATCAATCGCCACATCAATATCCAGCTCAGGTACACTCATGCGATCATTGGAGCGGTTCATACGGGCAAAATTATCGCGCGGACGGAACAGTTGAATGCCGCCGTCTTCGGTCTTGTAGGCTTTCAAGCCTTCGAAGATAGTTTGTCCATAATGGAACACTTTCGCGGCCGGATCGAGTACGATCGGCTGGTAGGGCGTGATGCGCGGGTTATGCCAGTCTTGCTCGACACTATAATCCATTACAAACATGTGATCCGTAAAATAAATCCCGAAACCAAGCTGATCCTGCGCTGGCTTGGTCTTCTTGTTCTGACTGCGTTCAATCGAAACGGCTTTATTGGCTGTTGTCATGGTTTATTCACTACTCCCTTACTTTCATGATTGGTGATTGCATAATACAACTTGTTGAGGTATATATAAAATATCTATTATGTTCACTATCCATACCTTTAGAGTATGTAAATAGATCTTCAAATTGGGGATGCTTACATGGATTTTCGACAGCTAAAATACTTCTTGGCCATCGCGCACGAGAAGCAAATTACACGAGCGGCGAAGCTGCTGCATATGGAACAACCGCCCCTCAGCCGTCAGCTTATGCTGATGGAAGAAGAGCTCGGTGCGCAACTGTTCGAGCGGAGCCGAACCCAGCTCACGTTAACCGCTGCTGGGCGGCTGCTCAAGGATCGGGCGGAGTCGTTGCTGCTGCAATTAGACGAGACGATGAAGGAAGTCAAGGAGCTCGAGCTTGGCGTACGCGGTACGCTCTCGCTCGGCGCGGTTGTTTCCTGCGTCTCCATTCTCCCTCGCCCGATTCAGCAATTACGAGAGAAATACCCGCAGGTTACGTTTAAGATTTCCGAGGGCGATCATTATCTGCTCGGCGAAATGCTGGAGCGGCGCTCGATTGAGCTCGTCATATCCCGATTGCCCTTTGAGGCACATCTGCTTCCGAATAAATTGGATATGCTCCCGCTCCCTTCCGATCCCTATGTTGCCTTGATGCCTGCCGCGTGGGCTTCTCCTGGAAGAGGGAACGATATCAGCATTGAAGAGCTCGCCCAATATCCGCTGCTCACGTTAAAGACCGATAAAACGATCAAAATGCACGAACAGGTTGTCAACGAGTTCCGTCGTCACGGCTTCGAACCGAATATCATCTGCGAATGCTCCAGCGTCGCCATTATTATGTCCCTAATTGCCGCAGGAATCGGCGCAACGGTGTTTCCGAAATCGGTTATTTCCTCGTTTCCCTCCGGGGACGTCATCACGCTCAGTATACGCGACGCCGATTTCCAATCCGAGGTCGGAATTCTATGGCTGAAGGATCAGCTGCTGTCCAAGCGGGCGCAGCATTTTATTGAGTGCTTTCAATAACCTAGCGAGCAAACAAATGAAAGGCCGATATCGCTCCGTTCGAAGGAGAATACCGGCCTTTTCTTATTATTCAAGCTCCTCTTCACGCTCTTCTGTTCCACTGCTGTGAATGACCGGAATCATCCACTGATAGCGCTGACGCTCGTGAAGTTGATGACGCTCCAGATTAGGTCCATCCGGCTCGAAGCCGAACGATTGCAGAACGAGCATCAAGCTGAAGCAGGCGTAAGGATCGTTCGATAAACAATCCAGCGTCACGAACAAGGTCGGCTGCATCCGCTCCAGCTCGATTTCGAAACGTGTCTCCTGCTTCCAGCTATTCGGCATGTTCGTTTTTGAGGGCAATCGGAATCCGACCTGCCCGATCATCTCGTCGCCGATGATTTGCTGCTGCCGCACGAAGGCTTCTTGCGCAACCAGAATCCCGTGCTTGCTTAAATATGCCGCGCTCGCTTCTATGGCTTCCGCATAAGGCTGGAGCTGACGCTTCACGCGATGCCGGAACCAGAGCATGCTCGTCGCATGAGACCACCTCACAAGCTGGACATGCTCATCGACCGCATCAACTACGCCATTCAAGTATTGCTTCGCTACATTCAGAGCCAGCAGCTTGGCATCTACATCTTGGCGCCATTTGCGCAGCCATCCTGTCTGACCCTCTGTACCGGCGATAAGATATTGCCGAATCTCGGACAAGGCTATATCTGCCTGTCGAAGCGTATGAATTTTCAATGCGCTCGGTATTTGTTCTTCTTGATAATAGCGATACCCGTTATCCGCGCGGTAGCTGGGCTGGAGCAATCCTTCTTTCTCATAATAACGGAGCGTGCTGGCAGGCAGACCCGTTCGCTCGGCGAAGCTCTGAATCGTCATGCCCGTTCTCAAGCGGATCCCCTCCCTGCAGCTTTATTAATAGTAGCTCCAAACGTTTAATCGATTGCCGTCCGGGTCGTAGAAATGGAATCCTTTCCAGCGCTCCCCGATAATTGCTGAAGCTTCAATTCCCTGATCCTTCAGCCAAGCATTCGTCTTATATAGATCCTCTTGCTGCTTGATATGAAAATATAAGCGTGCGCCGGGATTGGCCTTACCTATAGGCTGAGCCTTCTCCTCTTTGAGCTGCTCCAACCATACAAAGTCCCATTTGCTTTTCTGATCGCGCATCAAGGCAAACCCCTGGTCCTGATAGTTTTTCTTCGACCGGCCCCAGCCGAAAACCTGCTCGTACCAAGAAATAGAAGCTTCCAGGTCAGATACACCAAGCCATAACGGCTTAGCTGCATACTGCACGATGCGAGCGTCAGGGAATTTCCCTTCCAGCTTGCGGTCTTCGCTTAGCGTTAGGCGAACATTCCCGAATGCCAGAATATCGGCAGACCAAGTGCCATCAGGCATCTCGAACGGTTCGGTACAAGTAACATCCTGTGATCTAAAGTAATCCAACGTCTCACGGAGATTAGCCGTACGGAAGCAGAATCGGCAGTTTCCTTCGGCATAATCGTTCAGAGTGAAATGCTCAAGCTCGCTTTCGAAAGATTTCAGGTTTGCTTGTCCAACGCCGGGCAATTTGAAGAAAGCCTTCCGTCCGACAGGTCCGTCGCCTGTCCCTTTCAATCGCCAACCCATTTTCTCGCGATACCATTCCACGGCTTCGTCAAATTGCTGCCAAGGTACCATAATAAATCCGCCGTCGAATTTAAAGTAAGGTGTCTCCATCCATTCCAACCTCCGCTTTTGGGAAATTTTTGCTAAGACGATCATACACCTTAAAGTTACTTGAAGGTCAACAGCGATTTTAGCCCGAGTAACCGATAACATCCGCTCGAACTTCCCATTATGTTCGACATCCAGACAATGCTATTTACGAGATTTACAGTTAGTAGAATTTACCTCATGCAACGTGGTAGAAAATGCCTTCATCCCAGCATAGACTCTCCGTTCCACGAATATGTTGTCTTGAACCTTCGAAATGTGGAAAGCAGTTAAAGGGGCGAACCTGAATGATGAGACGATACCTTGGCATGCTTGCGAATGTAGCGCTGTATGTGGCCATGATAGTTGCCGCGATTGTGATCTACAATGCGGCCGTAAATCCGCTGCTCGGGTGGGGAACCTTCGGGGAGGGCGAACAATTGCCTGCGCAAGTCTTTATCGTGCTGGGGCTGTCCGCCTTGTTGTGTTATCTGGCCTATCGCGTGAAATATAGGCTGATCGTACCGCAGACACCGCCGCCCGGCTTCCTACGGATGCAGCAGTATCTGCCGATTTCAACCTTACGAGCCGTACATATGATCACCGTCGGCATCGGGTTTGCCTTCTTCTTCACCGCCTCCCTCAAACTCCTGCTCCATCAAGGAGTAAGCGAGCTGGCAGCCTTCACGGATCAATATGCCGACGTTTCGACCGGCTACCTCATCATCTCTGCCGTTATCAACACCACGCTTGAGATCGTCTTGTTCATGGGCATCCTCTTCAATGAAGCACGCCGCAATGTGGCCGTCTTCTGGGCGGTTCTACTCGTTTCCATTATTATTGCCGCTCTACAGCCGGGAGGGATCGCCATGCAGCTGCTTGGCATTCCGCTAGGTTTCCTGTATGGCTACATGTATCTCCGCCTGCGTTCGATTTGGTCGGTAATTCTCATTGGGTGCTCCTTCAATGTGCTGTTCTTTGCTTTTGTCAAAACGTCTGCTTTCAACTGGTTCGATGAGCTTCATGACAGTTGGCTTATCGTCATCATTGCTGTTACAGCGGTCTATATGGCAGCAAGCGTCCTGAAGTACAACCCGAAGAAGAGTCCGAGTCCCTTGTAAGCACAAAAAAGCGTCTCTCCCATGAGAGACGCTTGTCTATGTAGACCGGAATCGTTTCTATTCTAAAGCTTCAAGTACAGCCTGCACGCCGTAGCTGTTGCCGATTGGACCGTAGCCCATAGCCAGCTCGCCGTTAATGGCGTAGGTTTGTTTATTTTGAACAGCCTTCAGACTTTTCCAGACGGTATTCTTCTCCCAATCGTCTGTCATTGCCGGCTGCGACTTGTCGACGTAATTGAAGTAGCCCAGGAAGAGGTGATCAGGATTAAGCTTGCTTAAACCCTCAAGCGAAAGCTCTACGCCTTCCTCCATAGCCGGATCGTTCGGCGCTTTCAAGCCAAGTCCGCCTCCGTAATACTGCGTCAAATACTTCGTTCCGCCAAGCCATACCGCATTGTTCCGAACTTGGACGAATGCTACTGTTCCTTCTACCTTCGCCAATTTCGTTTTGACATCTTGAAGTTTCGCATTGTAATTGTCGATGTATTGCTTCGCAACATCCTCTTGTCCGAGGATTTCCCCGAACTTCGTAACGACCGCCTGCCAGTTGCTCCATATATCTGTTTTGGCTTCATCAATAACGACCGTCTTTGCGATCTTCTCCAGTTGATCCGTAACTTCAGCGTTGATGCTGTTACCGGCGATGATCAAGTCCGGGTTATAGCTCAGCAAAGCCTCCATATTAACCGTTGTATTCTCGCCAACGACGACCATTTCACCCAGCTTGTCTACATAAGGCTTATAGCTGTCCGTATGCAGCGCCGATGACTTCTCCGTGAAAGGAAGCGCAAGCGCAGCCGACTTCAGATCAAACAGCAGAATCGAGTCGATATAACCCCAATGTACCACTGCCACTCTTTCCGGTTTCTTGGTAATTTCGATTTGGCCATTCGCTGCATCGATGGTACGCGGGAATGCGCTGGTCGACGCGTTGTTGCTCTCCTCCGCTTCACCGCTCGGCGCAGCATTAGACGCTCCATTATTATTCGAACCGGAGCATGCGCTCAGGATCAAAGCCAAACTCAACAGAGCGATTAGTACCAAATAAGATTGCTTTCTCAGGTGCATGTCAAGCTTCCCCTCTTCTATTCATCTCGATAACGATTCTCATTATCAACTAAAAGAGTACCATCAGACGCGGAATAATAGAATAGAGAAATTCCCGACTCTTCAATGGACTATTTCTTCTGATGCAGATGACCGACCATACTTGGCGCTATGCCTTTATATTTCTTGAACAACCGGCTGAAGTAATACGGGTCTGCGTATCCGACGCTCTTCGCAACGGCCGATACCGAAACCTGCTCGGTCAGCAGCCACTCATGCGCTTTGTTCATGCGGAAATGAATCAAATAATCGATTGGTCCGGTGCCTGTATATTTGTGGAATAAATAAGAGAAGTATTTGGGCTTCAGTTGATAGCGCTCAGCTAGCCCGGCAAGCGTCAGCGAATCCATGAAGTGGTCATGAATATGTCCGAGCGCGTCGTCGATTACCGAGTAGCTGTCTTTGTTCTGGCGGTTACGCTCAGACTGAAGCAGCTTGGCTACGTATTGGTAGAACAACGACTTCTTCGCAAGCATTCCCATATTGTCAGGAGCCGAAGCGGCTTGAAGCAGCTGCTCTTGCAATCGCAGCAGCTCAGGATCTACCGTAACCTCCAGCAGCGTAATATCATGGTTACGCTCTAAGCTCCCCGGCACTGCTTCCGCCGTGTTTGGCATATAATGCACGATGTTATATTGAAAGCCGCTGTCTCCCACGATGATCTCAAGCCTTCTGCCCGCTCCCCCAATCAGTATTTTGCCGGGCTCCAGCCGGTAGCGCTCCTCGTCATCGAAGATAAATTCGGCAGCTCCGCTAAGGGCGCAAATAATCGCGCATTTCGAAGTCGGCTTGTCCACATGCCCGCTGTATACTTCGTTCGCTTCAAGCTGTGTCCGGTACACGCCAAACAGATCAACAGATGTATGAACAAACCCTCTTGCCAGCTCTTCATAGCTGTAGGCCATGTGTATCCACTCCCTTCATTCTCCCCATCATATAACAAAATGTACAAGCTTACGAGACGACTGGTCGAGCAGCCGAGAGAATCGAGAGTTGTACCCGCAGTGCGGCCCAGCACCATCTCTGTGGCCGAAAATTATGATATACTGTTTACTACATATACACTTATGAAAGCGCTAAGCTGATGGAGGAATAAAGGCAATGTCCGACAATAAGGAACACAATGATGACGAAGCGATTCAAAGCTTACCGGAGAGCGTCAAACTGAGCTGGGGGATTATTAAGCCATCACGCCGAGGGCCTAAAGGCGAGCTTAGCATTCCCTTAATCGTAGACACCGCTGTCGCGATTGCCGATCAAGACGGTCTGTCCGCCGTATCGATGAGCCGCGTTGCCGGAGCGCTCGGTTTCACTACGATGTCCCTTTACCGATACATAACCAGCAAAGAGGATTTGCTGCTTCTAATGCAGGATAGAGTCTGTCCTCCCCCACCTGAAGCGGATTCGGACGCGCCCAAGAAACATTGGCGCGAGGAAATGCAGGACTACGTGCAATTCTGTATCCTTGTCTTTCGGGATCATCCCTGGTTCGCCGATATCCCCATTCGCAGCGTCCCTATGATGCCCGGCAATCTTCGCATTATTGATTGGATGCTTCGCATTATGCGTGACTTCCCGGTTAATGATTTTGAGAAAATGTCTTTCGTGCTCCTGATTAGCAGCTATGCGAGGGCATCCGGCATGATTGCCAGAGATATGGATTTGGTCATCAAGGCGGGCGACAGCTTCTCGACTTTCAGCGGATTGAGCTACACGGCCGCATTGAAGCAGCTCATTACGGAGAGCAGCTTCCCGGACCTGCATCCGATCGTCATGTCAGGCGCCTATACAGGTGAGGTTGAGAGTCCGATTGGAGACGATTTGGCCTTTGGGCTGGAGCGTATACTTGATGGTATCGAGCAGTATCTTGAGGTACGACGTCAAATGTAAAAAAGCAGCGATTAGAGCTCATTGGCTCGAATCGCTGCTTTTTATTTTATCGCTGGCCGGCCTTCCGGCGGAACGCGAGCGTGCACCATATTAAGGCCAGTATCAGGATGGACGTGCACCAGCCGATCGCCCACCAGCCGTTGTCTCCGATCGGCGTGCCCGAGAGCAGTCCGCGAATGGTCTCGATGACCGGCGTGATCGGCTGATGATTGGCTAAACCTTGCAGCCATGAAGGCATCGTACTGGTCGGCACGAAGGCGCTCGACAGATACGGAAGGAAGAGCAGCGCGAAGCCGTAGCCGCTTGCGGCCGACGGGCTTCCGGTCACCAGCCCGATCGCGGCGAATAACCACGTGAACGTCAGGATGAAGAGGATGATGACGCCAAGCGCACCCGCCCACTCTAACACGCTTGCGTCCGAGCGGAAGCCCACGGCCAGCGCAACGCCGATGACGATACAGGTCGCAAGCAAATTACGGACCAGGCTCGCGACCACGTGTCCAACGACGACGCTTAGTGAACGAATCGGCATCGTGCGGAATCGATCGATAATGCCGTTCGTCATGTCTGTCGCGACATCGACTGCGGTGCTGGAAGAACCGAAGCCTGCGCACAACAAGATGATGCCCGGTACAACGTAATCGACATAGTCGCCCGAAGGGTCGATGGCCCCTCCGAACACATACGTGAACAATAACATGAGCATAACGGGGAGCATAATCGCCATCACCAGCGACTCGACGTTGCGCAGACTGTGACGGAGACTGCGTCCGATGAAGACAAGATTAGTCACGCCGAAGGAAGCGGGCTTCGGTGCCCGTTGCTGTAAGGTTCTCATGCCGGTGACGCCTCCTTCTCCATGCTCGTTAACGCCAAGAAAACATCATCCATGCTCGGCTTGCGGATACTGAGCTGCGTGCCTTCAGGGAAGGAATGAACGACACTTCCAAGCGTTTGCCACACATCAACGATGGTCCCGCTCGTTGGCAAGGTTCGAAGCAGCTCATTGTCCTTATTGCGCAGCTCGATGACTTCGCCGCCCACACGCGCCTTCAGCTCGGCCGCTGTCCCGGACGCGACTACTCGCCCATGGTTTATGACCGCGATCTGATCGGCCAACTGATCTGCTTCCTCCAAATACTGCGTCGTCAGGAAGATCGTGATCCCCTGTTCCTTCAACTGCTGAATATTCGCCCAGAGTGCGCGGCGGCTCACCGTGTCTAGCCCCGTCGTCGGTTCATCCAAGAACAGCACCGGCCGGTGCACGACAAGACTGACTGCAAGATCCAGCTTCCGGCGCATTCCCCCGGAATAGGTCTTCACGCGTTTGCCTGCAGCAGCTTCCAGATCGAAGCTTCTGAGCAGCTCCGCCGTGCGGACGCGGCTTTCCGCTGCTGACAATCCGGACAAGCGGCACATCATGTTCACATTCTCCGCCCCCGTCAACACCTCATCCACTGCAGCGAACTGGCCGGTCAACCCAATCGACTGGCGCACCCCTTTCTTATCTGCCACAATGTCATACCCTTCAATTCGCGCACTGCCGTCATCTGGTTCGATCAAGGTCGATAGAATATGAATAAGTGTCGTTTTGCCGGCACCGTTTGGGCCAAGCAGCGCGAAGATCGTCCCTTTCGCGACCGCCAAGTCGATACCGTCCAGCACCGTTTGACTGCCGAAGTTCTTACGCAGCCCGGCGGCTTCTATTGCAAGCTTTGCCATTTATCATCATCCCCTCATTAATTGTGTATTGTGTAATCAGTATATTATGTACACAGTTAATTTACAACAAGAAAAAAAGGCCCGGTGCATCTTTTCGGATACAACTTGGACCTTTCTTCTTAAAACCATCGGACTTGCTGTAATTGGTGAGTGTTAGCCATCAAATAATGAATAATTCAAATAAAATATTAATACCCACTTGACTGATTGGAATTATTGGATTAGTATCAACTCATGATCCTTTAGCGGTCATTATTTTAGCACTAAAGTAATTGCATATGCCGATTGGATAACCAAAGGCCACAACAGTTCCCTTCACTCGGGATGACGTTGCGGCCTTTTTTGGCGCTCTTAAGGAAGATTGCTGCGGAAAGGAGAACATGGTGGACACTGACATTACATGGGAACAGCTGGAGGAAATTGATTGGCTCTTTAGGCGGATGGTTCGAAAGTTTATTAAGGAACGTGACAAGGTCTCCATTGAAGGGATTGCATTACCCGGCATCCTTATCCTGCACAAGCTCGTCCGCGATGGACAGCAGAAGCTTGGCGATCTGGCGGAACAACTCGATTTGACCTCCGGAGCGATCACAGCACTTTGCGACAAACTCGAAGAGAAGAGCTTCGCGAAACGTCATCGCAGGACGGAAGATCGACGCACTATTTTGCTCGATATTACGGATGAAGGACGTGCCTTATTGGCACGGAATCAAGATGTTGGGAAACAGTGCATCACCCTCCTATTCGGTTCATTCACAAAGCATGAACTCGACGCACAGAAGACTACATACACCCAAATTACCGACAATCTGGAGCATTTCGCAGAGACAGTGCTAAGCCTCGTCAACAAACCTGCGAAACCGCAAGAAGACGACACCCCTAAGACTAAGCCGGCGCCGGTACAACCAAGCCGGTACCTGCATTACTAATCCAACTTATCAGAGGAGAGATGAACATGGGACACCCTACTATTCACCCGACAGGAACAACCGTCTACTTACCGGAGAAAGCATGGAGCGGATACACCATCTATCAAGCAGCTGAAACCGGCGCGCTTCTAATCGACATGAGCGGCAAGGAAGTCCATCTGTGGCAAGGACTCCGCGGCTTCCCGAACAAAATTCTGCCAGGCGGCTTCGTAACCGGAAGCACCAAGGAGAGAGATCCGAGATACGGCTTCCAGGATGAAGCTGACGTTGTGCAGGTAGAT
This sequence comes from Paenibacillus sp. J22R3, assembly GCF_056269305.1. Lineage (NCBI taxonomy): Bacteria > Bacillati > Bacillota > Bacilli > Caryophanales > Paenibacillaceae > Paenibacillus > Paenibacillus sp. J22R3. The sequence continues at coordinate 112,760 of NZ_JBWDNS010000007.1, forward strand.
TGGGATGGCAATATCGTGTGGCGCTTTAACCGCTATGAGCTGATAGAAGATCCCGGCTACGAGCCGGAATGGATGGCCAGAGCACATCATGACTATCAACGCGAAGGCAACCCGGTCGGCTATTATGCGCCCGGACAGGAACCGAAGACTGACGGCGGGCGCACGCTCATCCTCGCCCACAAGAACGTCTCCAAGCCTGAAATTTCCGATAAAGTGCTGCTGGACGACACGATTATCGAGGTGGACTGGGAAGGCAATATCATTTGGGAGTGGGCGGTCAGCGACCACTTCGAAGAACTCGGCTTCGACGAGGCAGCGAAGAACGTCCTGTTCCGCGATCCGAATGGCCGCCATTTCGGCAATGATACAGGCGGCGATTGGATGCACATTAATTCCGCGTCATGGGTTGGCCCGAACAAGTTCTATGATGCTGGTGATGAGCGTTTCCACCCGGACAACATCATCTGGGATGCGAGAGAATCGAACATTACGGCCATTACGGATCGACAAACAGGCAAGATCGTCTGGCAGCTGGGCCCGGATTTCTCGAAACCGGAGTTCAAGCATCTCGGCTGGATCATTGGTCAGCATCACGCCCACATCATCCCAAACGGGCTTCCCGGCGAAGGCAATCTGCTTGTGTTCGATAATGGCGGCTGGGCCGGTTACGGTCTTCCTAATCCCGCTTCTCCTTATGGCCAGAAGAACGCGGTTCGCGATCACTCGCGCATTCTCGAAATCAATCCGGTTTCCCTTCAGATTGAATGGCAATATACGCCGACTGAAGCCGGCTACCTAGCACCACTTGATTCTTATCGTTTCTATAGCCCTTACATCAGCTCTGCACAGCGGCTGCCTAACGGCAATACGCTCATTACGGAAGGCGCCGATGGGCGAATCTTCGAAGTGACAAGCAAGCATGAATTAGTATGGGAGTACATTTCCCCTTATAAGAACAAACGCAATTCGAACATGGTCTACCGCGCTTACCGTGTGCCTTACGAGTGGGTACCGCAGCTGTCCAAACCGGAGGAAGAAGCGATCCTGCCGATCGATATCGCCGATTACCGTGTACCTGGCGCTGCAGCGAAAGGGTCCAGCTCCATTGTGACCATCGCAGGCACAAGTTCCTTCGAGGAAGGTGCATTCTGCGTAGCCAGTACAGACGAGAAACCGGCGGGACAGGATTCCTAGTTTGATTCCACAATAGAAAAGTGAGGGGTTCTACATGAAAACAGCCAAAAAGAATCGTTCCTTATACAGCTTACTGATAGCCACCCTATTATTAACGGTCGTGCTGAGTGCGTGCGGCAAGGAGAAAGCCGCGAATACGAACGCAGTACCGGCGAACACCTCCCAATCGGAGGCCGTGAAGTCTGATCCGGTCAAGATTAAGATTGCCGATATTCTGACCAATCCCGTATTCCGAATCGCTAAGAATAAAGGTTTCTTCGACAAGTATGGCATAGACGCGGAGATCATTACGTTTGCCACGCCGGCTGAAGGGATCAACTCCCTCTTCATCAAACAAGCCGATGTCGCCTTTGGAGCGGATTTCCCGGTCTTAAATGCCGTAAGTAAGGGTGATTACTCCATTATTGCAGCTACAGGGACCAATACGGATCTCGCCGCCTCCCAGTGGAAGCTATTCGTCAGAGATGACGTGAAGCAAGTATCCGATCTGGCCGGCAAGAAACTCAGTACATTGCGAGGAACGTTCCTCCCCTACTTGTGGGATGAATATCTGAAGGAGAATAACATTGCTCTGGAGGACACGAAGCAGATTGGGCAAGGCGGCTTCGACGAAGCCTATGTAGCGCTCAAGAAAGGGGAAATAGATGCAACTTGGATTGTAGGCGCCGCCATGATCGGCAAGTTTCAAGCCATCGAAGGGGTTCACGAGCTGACGGATATGTCCAAGACGAAGGTGCGTATTGGCGGCGGCATCGTAGCGCCGAACAGCTTGATTCAGGAGCATCCGCAGGCGATTTCAAACTTCTTGCTCGCCCTCGATGAGGCATCTGCATATATCACAGCCAATCAGGAAGAAACGGCAGATATTCTTTATAAAGAAGTGAAGCAGCCCAAGGATGCCACGATTCGCGATCTGCCGACGAACAACTGGGAGATTGGCTTCAAGCAAGAATCCTTCGAGAGCTTATCCAGTCAAAAAGCCTATATGGTCAAAGTCGGCATCATTAAAGAAGACTTCGACCTCACGGCCAAGCTGAGTCTGGATGGCGTGAAGCAAGCACTGCCGGACCGTGTTACTTACGGCCAATAAGGGGGAATAGCGATGTCCGCAGCAACTTCGTCTTCAACTTCTTCTACATCATCGTCTTCGTTATCCAACACCATTACGATAGAACGGCTGAACAAAAGCTACGCCGACCACAAACCTGGTGCCGTCCACTATATCATCAAAGATATAGACTTGGTCGTCAAAGGCGGAGAATTCTTCGTCCTGCTTGGCCCGAGCGGCTGCGGCAAGTCGACGCTGCTGAACATCATTGCAGGGTTCGTATCCAAGACCGGCGGCAATCTGCGCGTTGGCGATGTCGAGATCGATAAGCCCGGCCGTGAACGGGCGGTCGTCTTCCAGCAGGCCGATTCCTCCCTTTTCCCATGGCTGACCGTACGTCAGAACGTAGAATTCGGACTCAAAATGAAAAAGATGCCGAAGGAGCAGCGCAAAGTGATTTCGGATCGATTCATCAGTCTTGTAGGCCTATTCAGCCACGAGAATAAATTCCCTCGCGAGCTGTCCGGCGGCATGAAGCAGCGTGTGCAGCTGGCGCGCGTTCTGGCCAATGACCCTGCTATTCTGCTGATGGATGAACCGTTTGGGGCACTCGATGCCATGACTAGGCGGACGATGCAGAAGGAGCTCAGCCAAATTTGGTGGGAGACGGGCAAAACCGTTATTTTCGTAACGCATGATATCCAAGAGGCCATCCTGCTTGGCGGACGTATTGCCGTCATGTCTTCCGGACCGAATGCCAACATCTCGGATATCTATGACATCCCGTTAGCCTATCCCCGCGACGCGTCATCATCGGAATTTCAATCGCTGCACAGGCGCATTCAGTCTCACTTCGATGCTGAGCTTGAAGGAGGGCTGCACCCATGAAGCAAACATGGCGCAATAAATGGATTACCCTCCCGTTACTGTGGGTATTGGCATTCTTCGCCTGGCAGGTTGGCGCTTGGATCTATGGGCCGGAGATTATCCCCGGTCCCATAGCGACATGGCAAGGCGCACAGGAGCTGCTCTCCGACGGCTCTCTCATGAAGTATATCGGCATCAGCTTCTACAGAGTCTTTACCGGCTGGGCGCTCGGCAGTCTTCTCGCCATTCCGATTGGGCTGACGATTGGCAAAGTAACGGCCATACGCATTTTCGCAGAGCCTTTTCTCAACTTCATTCGGTTCATTCCGCCTATTGCCTTCATTACCTTGTTTCTGGTCTGGTTCGGGATCGGAGAGCAGTCGAAGATCGCCTTAATTATGTACGCGACTCTATTTATCGTCATCATGAATACGTTAACCGGCGTACTCTCCGTAGAAGAGGACAAAATTCGTTCGGCACGCAGCATGGGCGCTTCCGAATGGCAGATTGTGCTGCATGTCGTCATCCCCGCGACCACCCCTTATATCTTCACCGGCATTCGGCTGGCTATGGGTACCTCCTATATGGCCATTATCGGTGCAGAAATGATAGCGGCGAATGAAGGCGTCGGCTTTCTGATTTGGAATTCCAGGCTGTTCTTCCGTACGGATTGGATCTTTGTCGGCTTGATCAGCCTTGGCCTCATGGGGTTCATTACGGATCGGATAGTCGGATGGATTGGGCGAAAAGCTTTATATCGATATGGCGTGGTCAGCTCCGCACCGAACCGCCGATGATAACAAAAGCCGTGATGCTGACTGTGAGGTCAGTTCATGGCTTTAGGTTTGTCAACCATGAAGCGCTTCAGCGGCGCTTGTTACCGCACACCATTCTGGACGCCATGAATACGAGCAGGATCAACGCTAAGCTGAGGCCGAGTCCAATGCGTTCATTGCGATGCAGGAGCGCGCCGGAGATTGCGACCAGAATTAGCACCATTCCGATATAGGCACCATAGGGATGCGATAAGGCTCGAAGCTTGCCTCTTGCCGCTTCATAGCGGCTGCGGCTGCGTAATTTGAGCGAAGAAGCAAGAATGAGGATCCAGTTCAGAATAAGCATGGCCCCGGCAGCCGTGCTCACATACTCATACATCGTATGAGGCAGCACGTACGAGCAAATAATGGTGACAGTCAGGGCAGCCGCCGTAATCCAGAGTGATTTTGCAGCGACGCCGCGAGAATTCAGCTGCTTCAGTGAACGCGGGGCATCGCCATCCTCCGCAAGCGAGACCATCACCCGGCTAACACCGAATAACGCCCCGACCATGGTAGAGAATGCTGCACTGATGATAACGAGATTAAACAGCGTGCCGAGATAGGGAATATGAAAACCAGAAAGCGCCGTTACAAACGGGCTGGTTGCGTCGTTGATTGCAGACGCCTCCGTCATTTTGAGTACCCCGAACAAGGCAAGCACGTAGACCACGACCAGCACCACCAGGAGCGTAAGCCCTGCCTTCGCAATCTCTTCCCCGCGCTTCAATTCCGAAGCCGTAACGCCGACGACCTCAATGCCTCCGAACGAGAAGAAGACAAAAATCATAGCAGACCACAGACCGCTAAAGCCGTGCGGGAACCAGTCATGCGCCCCAATAGGTTGAATCGGCACTTGAGGCGAAGCAGCGATCAAACCACACAGGAACAGCACGCCAAACAAGATAAACAGGATTAGAATGGACAGCTTGATGACGGCAAACACCAACTCGGTGGCTCCGAAGTTACGCACACCCATGAAGTTAATGCCAAACCCAAGCACGGCATAGACCACGGAAAAGACGCCCAGCGGGATATTAGGGAACCAATATTGCGTGAAGGTAGACAGCGCTACGATTTCGCTGGACATAATTAATACGCCGGCCAGCCAGTAGATCCATCCGGACATGAAGCCCGCCGAGCGGCCAAAAGCCAATCTCGCATAGGTCCGGAACGAGCCCTGCTGCGGGTCGTTCACGGTCATTTCGGCCAAAGCAGCAAATACGATAAAAGTAGCAACGCCCGCAATGATGTAACCGATGAGCACAGATGGCCCCGCCATCCCAATCGACAGACCGCTCCCTAGGAAGAAGCCTGCTCCGATAATCGAGCCCATTCCGATCAGCGAAAGCTGCCACCATGCTAATCTTTTATGCATCCCAAGTACCCTCCACGTCTAATCATCGCATTAGTATGCTCTGGTATAGTGGAGAAGTTGCGGTGTATCGAGAGCGCATTGTTAGAGCACAAAAGCTAGGAGCATCCATACGAGATGATACATGGCGAGCAGAGCGTAGATGAGGGTCACGATGAGAATCCATTTCTTGATAAAGGACGATTTTGATACATTTTGTATCAAATAGAACAGAAGTAACGGCAACATAATCTTATACGCGTAGAAGACGGTCGGATCGGTCTCGTACAAATAAGCAGCAAACGGATTCGCTTCCCTGATCGCGCGCAATCGAATGCCCATATCTGTCGCGAATGCATCAAAAAAAGATAAAACAACCAGCCATGTCAACGTGCTTTTACCCGGACGCAAGCTCCTGATAGCAACTTTCGCTCGAGCGGGCATCGTACCACCTCCTTATTTTTAGATACATATTGTATCATATTCTACCGAATAAATACACTCCCTTGCATCTAGCAAAAAAGAGCAGCAGCAACACCGTCGCTCTGCTCTTGTATGCTTCTCAATCTCTCGATGCCTCATACAGCTTCTGCGCCAGAAGTGCAGGCTGCGTTCTGAAGAAGGTCATATGATCGCCATGCGATCGAATCAGCCGGAACACGCCAAGTCGGCTCGACATATGCGGATGCCAGCCGTAGCCCTCTCCCTGCGGCAGCAAATTATCTTCCGTGAGATAGAGATAGCTTCTCGGGATGTTCAAACTGTAGAACTTCTTCAAGTCCAGCTTCTCAAAGGCAGGCTTCGCCGGCTCCGACTTCGCTTCGCTGTACAGCTGCTGCGCGAGCTTCAGGTCCGCCAAATTCGTGAACAGCTCGCGGAAGACCGGGAACGGCAGCACGAGCGCATCATCCGGCGAGGATTGTCTAAGCTGCTCGAACATTTGCTGCACAGGAGGCGGAAACTGATCCACCACCGATTGCCCGTCGCCAAGCACGAAACCATCCATAAAGACGAGCCGTTTGATGCGGTCGGGAACCTGCTCCGCCGTCTTCTGGATGACCGATCCGCCGAAGCTGTGCCCGACCAATATGATATCGCGCAAGTTATTCTTGATAATGAAATCCACTACCGCTTGCGTAATCATGGCATGCGTCACATTCTTGTTTGGATCGCTCCCATGGCCGGGGTACTCAGGGGTATATACGCGATGACCCATCCTGCGGAGCATGACGGCAACCCCATTCCAGAAGCTGGCATCCGCCCATGAACCGTGGACGAGAACGAAGGTAAGCGGCTGCTCGCGCTCCTTTGCTCTTTGCTCCATCACATACTGCCAACCGGGAATCCACTCACTCACGCTATTCCTTATATCGAGATACATGACCTTTATTCCTTTCGTACATAGCATTGGTTTATAGCCTAGTCTATGTCCGAAGCGGCTTGGGGGTGCTTTCCATGGCGGTACTTCCATTTGATATATGTACATTCAACCGACATATAAATTCAGCTATAGTGAAAGAACAATAATCCATTCCAACAATTGAGGGAGATATCCGATGGAAACAAGAACAAGTTGTTCGATTGTCGTTCAGGCCGACGAAGGCCGTTTGCAAGGCGTTGCAGTTGCACAAGAGACACCCGGTTACAGCGGATCCGGTTACGTGAATGGCACGGAGAATGAAGGAGATTGGCTGGAGGTTGATGTACAGATTCAGGAGGAAGGCTTCTATGAGCTTAGTGTCCGTTATGCCGTACCGGACGGCTATCGCTCCAATGCGCTCCTCATCGATGGCAATTGCTATGGCTATGTAAGATCTCGTCCGACCGAAGGCTTTGTAACGGAGCGTCAGTGCAGCGTTTTTCTAGAGGCTGGCACACATACGCTTGCCATGCTCAAAGCCTGGGACAGCGGCGTGGAAGTCGACTGCTTCCTGTTATCCGCAGTGGACACGCCCGAGCTCAGCCGTACGCCGCGCCAATTGATTAACCCTAAAGCAACGGCAGAAACCGTGTCGCTGTGGAACTACTTGAACAGCCAGTTCGGCAGCAGCCTCCTTACGGGTCAGCATACCGCTTCGGGGTTTACACCCGTGAAGGAATTCACTTATATCGAGCGTGTGACCGGCAAACAGCCTGCCATTCGCGGATTTGATCTGATTAGCTATACGCATGCTACCGAAACAGCAGATCCAACCCCGCATAAACTGCTCGAAATTGCAGAGAACAAAGGCTCCATCGAATCCGCTATCGAGTGGACAACCGTGCATAATGGGATCGTAACCTTGACTTGGCACTGGTATGCGCCAACCGGCGGGACGGACAAAACGTTCTACACGAAGAACACCGATTTTAACCTTCCGCTCGCTTTGCAGTCTGATTCGCAAGAGCATCAGCTGCTGCTGGCTGATATCGATGCCGTTGCGGAGCAATTGAAGAAGCTGCAAGATGCCAATGTCCCTGTGCTATGGCGTCCTTTGCACGAAGCTGACGGCGCTTGGTTCTGGTGGGGAGCATTCGGTGCCGAGCCATGCAAGCAGCTATGGCGATTGCTGTACGATCGACTGACGAATCTGCATCAGCTTCATAACTTGATTTGGGTCTGGAATTCTCATGTGGAGGAGTGGTATCCGGGAGAAGGCGAAACCGACATCGACAGCTGCGACATCTACGCGCCGTCAGCCAATTACGGACCGCTGCGCAAGCCGTTCGAGCAAGTGGACGCGCTGGCCGGGGGCAAGAAGCTCATTGCACTCGGTGAGAACGGATCGATTCCGGATCCGGATCAGCTCCTCGCGAGCCGCACGCCTTGGCTGTGGTACATGACATGGGGCGAAGGCTTCGTGCTTGATGGTCAATCCACGACTGACGAACAGCTGAAGAAGGTCTATCATCATCCGAGCTGCATTACGCTTGATCGACTTCCGAATTGGAGAGATGTCGGTGAAGCTGGGGAGCAGCAATAGCTGAACAATAAGTCTCTGAGCGCGCCCGCTCGAAGTTAGGCTGAAGCGAAACCTACATTTGTTCAAAATGGTAGGTTTCGCTTTTTGCTTGCTATTAAGTCCCCTAATTCAATTGGAAAGTACCTAGGGAAATCAGATACTCTTCCCTTCCGACAAACCCCTTGTGATGTAAAAACTACACTTCAAACGGAGAATTTGTGGAAGTGTATGTAGTTAACGTGCAGCCCATACAATTGAACTACTGAAAATTAGATGTTTTCCGTACATATATAGATTTGACTTGTACTCCATACATTTCACATACCACGCGAGGCATGAAAAGCGAGATTGTATTGTACTCCGTGCATGCTAACGTCGAGTCATGCAGTAGGTGTGATCTCGTACCCTAACACTTTGGTACCTTTGCTCGAGATGACGGGACGAAGTTTACCTTGAAGACCAGTTTTCGGATATGGCATAGTGTCGTGCGATAATTGCGAAAATCTAACGAACTGTTAGGGCGTTAATAGGTCAATTTTCGGGGCAACGAAAATCTAACGAACCGTGGAGGAGGCCTTATTTGGAGATAATCCGGTCCCAAAAACTCAAAATCCACCAAATAGCCCCTCCACGGTCGTTCGTTAGCATTATTTCGGAGCCATCATTGGGCAAATAAGCCCCGTACGGCTCGTTAGAACATTCCGCACTCCTGAACTGCTCAGCCAGCAGCCCCTTCGGGGCTACGCAGTCTGCCCAAGAATTTCTCGGGCAGACAGGCTCCGAGCGCGCTCGGAGTTTTTTTTGCATCCGAGGTGGCGGCACTGTCACAGAATAAGAGCTTCAATTGTCTAAATAGATGTAATAACCAATTCGACTAGAATCCACGGGAGGAATCGATATGAACTTACGAATGAACGCATCCAAAGCCAACCCAACAGCTTACCAGGCGATGCAACAACTAGATGGAACGGCAAAGGAGTTAATTGCAGACAAGGTAATCTATGAGCTCATCAAAATCCGGGCTTCCCAAATCAATGGCTGCGCGTTCTGCGTGGATATGCATACAACCGATTTGCGGAACATGGGTGAAAGCGAGCGTCGGCTAAACCTGATCGTCGTTTGGCGTGAATCTCCTCAATTTACAGAGAAGGAACGTGCTGTACTCGGATTGACCGAAGCGGTTACGCTGATCTCCGAAGGCGGCGTGCCGCAGAACGTGTACGACGAAGTCCTTAAGCACTTCGACGAAAGCGAGTTTGTTGCCCTGCTGCTCGCCATCAATGCAATCAACGGCTGGAACCGGATCGCGATTGCTACAGGCATGTACCCGGACTGTTTTGCGAAATAAGTGAACGAATCTGACAAGCCACCCCGCCACGGGTGGCTTTCTTTCATGCTCTTATCTTGATAAAATGCATCTAGAATCGGAGGGTGATGCGCCTTGACGTCGATCGATCACACGTTGGAAGCGGAACAATTATACCGCGAGCACAAGACGCTGCTTACCTCCATTGCTTATCGCATGCTCGGCTCAATGAGTGAGGCCGAGGATGCCGGATCAAGATGTGTTCGTCACGATAAGTAAGCTGGGTAAGCTCGATATGACTCACCCGAGAGCCTACCTGGTCAAAATGGTTACCAACCGCGTGCTCAATGTAATGAAAGCAGCGCCGCGCAATCGCGAGAGCTACACCGGCCACTGGCTGCCGGAGCCTGTCATCGAGCTTGGCACCGCGGCCGCGGATACGCCGCTTGCGCGCGTCATTCAGCACGAGCAGCTTGGCTATGCCATGCTCGTGCTCCTGCAAATCTGCACGCCCCAGGAGCGTGCCGTCTTCGTGCTGCGTGAATCATTCGGCTACGAATATGCCGACATCGCGTGCATGCTGGATAAGTCCGAGGCCGCCTGCCGCAAAATCTTCAGCCGTGCCTCCGCGAAGATCGGCCACTTATCGCGCACGCGCAATGAACCGACCATGGACTCGTCAGTCGAACGATTCGTTCAGTCTTTCACGCAAGCGATTCATACCGGCCGATTAGAGGGCTTCATTCATCTGCTGACCGAAGATGCGGTCATGATCAGCGACGGCGGCGGTATTGTCCGTGCCGCCATCCATCCTATTCTGGGTCGCAGCCGGATCAAGGCTTTCTTCGAGGGGATTGCAGGCAAAGGCTCCCTTATCGGGCAGCTCCACCTTGTATCGATCAGCGGCCAGCAAGGACTGCTTCTGCAGCGGGAGAATAGACCTCCCTTTGCGCTCGTGTTCGAACCGAGTGAGGATTTCAGCGCCATTAGAGCTGTTTATATGGTCTCTAACCCCGAGAAGCTTACGCGCATTAGCGGGCTTGATCAGAAACAGAGCTGCTGAGGTCACGCCTCGGCAGCTCTGCTTGGTTCCTATGGAATGCGGCTCTCGCTTAACGCCTGCACAGATTTCTCGATACGCCGCTGCCTGGTTTCGGCCGTCTTCGCACCGTCGATGGAAAGTACGATTCTGCGCTTGTTACTGTAAGACAAGCCGTCGAAGAATACGCGGGATGCCGGTGCATCGCCGAGCGCAGCAGCGAAATCTCCAGGCACTTCAAGCTCCCGAGGCTCGGTATCCAGCTCAAGCTCGACTTCAATTTCTTCTCCTGCCGCAACACCGGCGCCTTGGCGATGCTCCGCGCTGAGCGGAAGCATGAAGCGTCCGTTCATTGTAGCAACCGTACTGCGGTAACTATACGAGCCAATCTTCACCTTAACAGCCGGCTTCTTGCTTGTCCCAAGTGACGCCACTACTTCACTCGGCACCTCAAGCCCGGTTGCGGTCTTGCCGCCAAGCTCGACTACCGTTCGAAATTTCATTCCCTTCGCCTCCTTATCATCCACTATTCTCTGACCGCCGCCTGCCGCTCCATCCTAGCAAACTGCAATATCGCAACTGCAGCCTGTTCCCGCCGAACTGCATCCTCGCCTCGCATCGCTGCTTTCAGAATGTCGAGCGCTTCCTGAATGGTCGCATCGTCGACCAGCCTCGTTCCGGCTTGTTTGGTCATCAGCAGCCGTTCAAGCTGCTCCTTGCCAACCGCTCGCCCGAACATGCCAAGCTCCCCTTCCTGCTCCAGAAAACCAAGCAGCTCCTGATGCAGCTCTTCGCTATGCAAGCTTCGCAGCCAAGTCACGCCGCGCCTATGCCCGATCTGATCCTGCGCGTTGTCGAAATCATCGAGATAATAATAATCGCCGAGATCGCCCAGATACATGCGATCGCTATCCCTTACGATGATGTAATCGCCGTCCTGCATGACCTGCGCGAAACAGTAATGCGCCTCTGCTTCGCGTTCCAGTTCGGCTCCATCCAGCCCATAACCTTCAGCGAGTACCTCTTCCAGCTCTGTTCTGCTCAACCGGCTCATATCTCCGACGCCAGGTCTGCCGCAGCTTATATAATGATTTTCCACAAATTCAGATAACCCGTTCTTGCCTTCCGACTCCACCTGCATCCGAAACAACTGCATGTCGATATCGCCCCTTTACACCATTATCCGGTTGCTTTACCATTCATACTATAACGCCCTTTAGCACGGTTTGCCATTCATTCCGCATCATATCGATTAGGAGGCAATGAGCATGACAGCAGCCATGAAAGAAGAGTTCGATCGACAAGGCTATTTCATTCTGAAACAGCTTTATTCGCAAGAAGAGGTGCAAGCCTTAAAGGCGGAAGCAGCCGAGATTCTAGCCAGACATGATGTCGATAATAGCGGCGTTTTCCTCGGATTAGCGTCCGAAAGCGAATTATTCAAGGATGCCGCACGGACACCTGAGCTGGCTCGCGCGTTGAAAGCGGTCATCGGCGATTCCGTCCTATTCATGAACGACAAGATCGTCTTCAAGAATGCGAGCACGGACTTCGGTTCACCTTGGCACCAAGACTATTCCTACTGGCACGGCAGTCACAAATTCTCCGTTTGGATTGCGCTTGACGATGCGACCCCGGCTAACGGCTGCTTGAGAGTGCTTCCCGGCTCCCATCGATCGACAGTCAGCCATGATGGTGACGCCGCGGATAACAACGGGTTCGTTCATCGCTTAAATGAGGATCAGATCGACGCTTCGCAGGTCGTCGATTTCGCTGCAACCAAGGGAGACGCCATCGTGTTCCACGATTTATTGCTGCATGCCTCGTATTCCAACACGTCCGGCGCAGACCGCTGGGCGCTTATCTCTACCTACAAAGACGGAACCCAGCCGGATCCCGAATATCCATGGGCCAAAGCTGCTTTCGCGCTGAAGTAACGCTCTTCGCCGCCGCTGCCGATGCGGCTCATTCGTTAGTACCTCTTCTTATAATCGACCAAGTTGCGCAAATCAGCAGCCTTCCCGGACAAATACAGCTCCAAATTCGATAGGAACAGCTTCACGAGCCGCTCCCCGTTGCGAACCGTCAGCCCGCCGGCATTATGCGGCGTGAGAATCACGCTGGGCATCGCCCATAGTGGATGATCCGCGGGCAGCGGCTCCTCCTCGAACACATCAAGTCCCGCACCGGCGATAACGCCTTTATCCAGCGCCTCAACGAGATCCTCCGTTCTTACGGTCGCCCCGCGCCCCACGTTGATAAAATAAGCCGTACGCTTCATCACGGCGAATCGTTCAGCATGAAACAGATGCTGCGTCTCACCCGTAAGCGGCAAAATATTGACGACATAATCCGCTTCCCGCAGTGCATCATCAAGACGCGGCGTCTCGTAAACGACGTCCGCTTCCGGCATCTGGCCGCCCGATCGGCGAACGGCAATGACGCGCATATCGAACGCGCGAGCGATCCGCGCCACTTCGCGGCCAATTTCGCCTGCGCCGACAATCGCTACGGTGCCGCCGTTCATCTCAGCAAGCGTATCCGGGCTTTCCCATAGGCCTGTCCGCTGATTGCGAACGGCCGCGGCAATGCCGCGCGACAGCCCGAGCATCATGGCGACTGCCGTCTCGGACACCGATCTGGCGTGCACGCCGCTGGCATCCGTCAGCAACATGCCGCGTTCTTCCAGCCGATCTAGCGGCAAGCTGTCGATCCCCGACGACCAGCTCTGCACCCAGCGCAGCTTCGAGCCCTCCTGCAGCGCAATCTCTGTCACCCTCTTATCCCATCCGAGAATAATTTCCGCTTCGCGAAAATCTTGATCGCTCGCCGCGGACTTCCCGCCGAAAATAATCGCCGCACTCGGTGCCGCCTGTCGCACTGCCGCTTGCTGCTCCGAAGTAAGCTCTTGTAAACAAAGTATCGTTGTCATAAGTTAGAATGCCTCCTTGTTTGTTGTCCATTGTCTGCATTGTCTGCATTGCCTGCATTGTCTGCATTAGCTCACAAACTCATGAATATGCTGGTTTCTCCAGAAATCCGAGAACCGCCCTTTCGCTTGCAGCAGCTCCTTAGGAGAGCCCATTTCCTGTACGCGTCCATTCTCCAGAAAAATCACGTAATCGACATCGCGAATCGTCGATAACCGATGGGCAATGATGATTTTGGTACTAGCTCCCGCCCACTTCGGCAGATCACTCTGAAACATCGCTTCTGTCTCCACATCAAGCGCAGAGGTGGGCTCGTCCAGAATGGTGACCGACGCCCGCCGAAGAACAGCTCTGGCTATACCTATGCGCTGTCTCTGCCCATGGGATAGCTTAATGCCCCGCTCCCCAACCAACGTATCCAGCCCTTCCGGAAGCTCCCGAATAAACGCCGCTTGTGACAGCTCAGCAGCTCGAAGGATGTCCGCCTCCGTCGCATTCGCGAACCCAATCGCAATATTTTCCCGAATCGTGCCATCGAACAAATACACATCTTGAGTAACCGCGGCCAGCTGCCCCCGCAGCGATGCGATCGTAAACGCCTCAATTGGACGTTCATCCAGTCGAATCGAGCCGCCGCTCGGCTCATAAAACCGGTAGAGCAGTTTAATCAACGTGCTCTTCCCGCTGCCGCTTGGGCCGACCAGCGCTACGGATTTGCCAGCCGGAATCTCGAAGCTGACGTTATGAAGGACCGGACGATCCTCTTCGTAAGAGAAGGAGACATTATCGAAGCGAATGGAGCAAGGCTTTGCCGGAAGTACGTTTCCTCGATCCTTCACTTCAGGTGCCATCTCCATGACTGTAAGCAGATTCTCCGCTCCGGCCGACACTCTCTGCAGCGAGCTAATGATAGCGGTTATGCTGACGAAAGGCTCGCTAACCTTATCGAGCAGCGTAAGAAAGGCAATGATCGCACACCAGGGCCAATATCCCCGTTCACCATCAGAACAGCACCAACGGTAATACCTAGTAGATACCCGATTTTCTCCGGAATGAGCCTTGTAAACTCGCGAAACGCCTCCATTTTCTCAACGGAAACCCAGAGCCGGATACCCTCCTTGCACACCTTCTCGAACCTCGCAAATACCGACTGCTCTAATTGATTCATTTTCACTTCTCGAATGCCCGAGAGTGTCTCATCCATATGGAAGAACACTTCGCCCCCGTTGGCCTGCTGTTCTGCAATGAGATCCTTGAATCTCCCTCGCATCACCAGATTGCTGAGCAGCTGAAACGGACCTACAAGAACTGCGATGGCTCCGAGCAGGGGATTAACCATAAACAAATAGATGCCGACAGCGACGAATGATACGGGCAGTGAAATCAGTCGAAGCATATCGAATACGATAAAATGCTTGAACACTTCCAGCTCATTAAAGAGAATATTCTGCGTGTGAGCGCTGTGGGTGCGTTCATGATACTTCAGCGATAGATTGGTTAGCTGCCGCAGTATGATCTGCCTCATTCTGAACACAATATTGGTGTTTACGACTTGGTTGCAAATCCTTGCTCCCAGCGAGAAGAACAAGCCTAGCATGACCATCACGGCTATGCCGATGATTAATCGGACAAGCTCTGCATGAGACAGCTCCGTGCCGCCGTCGAAGATCCTTCTGCTCAGCTCCGCGAGCAGGAGTGCAGCCCCCGTACCGCCAAGCTGCAGCACCAGAACGGCCAGATATAAATATTTGTAGCGCTTACAAAGCTCTAAAAATTGCCGGAATCCCTGTCTGCGAATCAGGCCCGTGACGCTCCTGGTCGATGTGCTCAATCCGTTACCTCCGTCTCTAGCTACTACTTTCTTAGGCATTTTCAAAAGAAATAGTTTACATTCCATGTAATATCTTTATACTTAATAAAGATCATCCATACATGCAGAATACCCCATATTAGGAGGAATTTGAAGTGAGTAAAGCAATCAAAATTGGCATTGTAGGTTACGGAAACCTCGGCAGAGGCGTTGAGAAAGCAATCGTTCAAAATCCAGATATGGAACTTACTGCGATCTTCACCCGCAGACAGCCTGAGCAAATGACCGGCGGAGAAGGCGTCCGCTTCGAACATATTTCGGCAGCTGAGCAATACAAAGGCATTATCGATGTTATGATTCTCTGCGGGGGTTCGGCTACCGATCTTCCTGAGCAAACACCTGTTATTGCAAGCATGTTCAACACGGTAGACAGCTTCGATACCCATGCCAAAATCCCTGAGTTCTACGAAACGGTCAACGCTGCCGCGCAGCAAGCCGGTACGCTCAGCATTATTTCGACAGGCTGGGATCCGGGTCTGTTCTCTCTTAACCGCCTTCTTGCAGAAGCGATTCTGCCGGTTGGTAAAGACTTCACGTTCTGGGGCAAAGGCGTAAGCCAAGGTCACTCCGATGCGATCCGCCGCGTACCCGGTGTCAAAGCAGGCGTTCAATACACCGTGCCTGTTCAAGAAGTCATCGATCAAATCCGCTCGGGTGAAACCCCGGAGCTGGCAACTCGCGACAAACATTTGCGTGAATGCTACGTTGTTGCTGAAGAAGGCGCGGATAAAGAAGAAATTACACAAACCATCGTGAACATGCCGAACTATTTCTCGGATTACAACACGACGGTGACGTTCATTAGCGAAGAACAGCTGCAAGCTGAGCACCAAGGCATGCCGCATGGCGGATTCGTCATTCGCAGCGGGATTACGGGCGCTGGCACGAAACAAATCATTGAGTTCGGCCTTACGCTCGAGAGCAATCCCGAGTTTACGGCAAGCGTGCTGGTGGCTTGCGCGAGAGCGGGCTACCGTTTAAGCCAAGAGGGCAGTAAAGGCGCGAAGACGATCTTCGACCTGCCAATCGGCTACCTATCCCCGAAATCAGCTGAACAGCTCCGCCGCGAGCTGCTCTAGTTTCCAAGCTCTGTCAGCTACTATAAACCGCCTCTTCGATCACATTCGGAGAGGCGGTTTTTTCACGCCCAGCTAGGCCTCTGCATAGGATAATTCATGTTCAAAATGGAGGTTATCAATCATGAGCTCGCAAAATAAGTCCGTGCAACAAGAGCTAAAGCCGATCTATCAATGCGACTCCAAAGTTCATCACACGCTGCAATCCGTCAAAGATCATCTTCATCAGCTATGCGCGAATCACGCACACCGGCTGGTTAAGGTTGAAACGATGGACGGCGATGTGTTCGAAGGACATATCGTCCATTGCGACAGGAGTATTCTCTACATTTGCCTGTCGAATGAAGGCGCCCGTCGCGGTTTCTTCCCCAGCCCGGGTTTCCCGCCACAGCAGCAGACATACAGTAACGTAATCCTGCCGCTGGTTCTGTTTAATCTTCTGGCCATCTCGCTGCTTTAAGCTTGTAGTTTGCAGTCGACAGTCAACCACAAAGGAGTGATTAGCATGGCTTTTATGCCACCGGTCGGACCTCAGGGTATGCAGCAGCCCCCAAGTTCACCTCCGCCGCAAATGGTTCCTCCCAAACCCCTTACTACTTCGACGCTTGCTGTTGATCCGGGAGCGATCTCCCGCTGTATGTTCCGCCAAACCTATATATGGCCGCGCAGCGGGCAGGGCTTCTGGTTCTATCCGGTCTTCCTCGGTCGGACTTCGGTTTCCGGATTTCGTTGGAACGGCTTCTTCTGGATGTACACCGGCTTAGACCTTAACCGAATCGATGCCTTTACTTGTTTCTGAATCGCAAGATTGCTAAGCCCGGAAGCCCTCGCTGCTCGCGTGCGGGAGTTCCCGGGTTTCTCATTGTCATGGAATCTGACAAGCTCGCTGCAAATACAATTTCAAGTGGAGATTGTTACGATGAAAGCAGGGATCTATGTCATGGGGAGCAAGCAAGAGTTTATCGTTGTGGTCGTACCGATGTCGGAAATCAAGAAGTTCGTCGTGATCGATATTATTGGTGGTACCGTTTTGTACTATTTGATCAAGCTGCCCCTCCATTCCTTCTATGCAGCAATGGTGGGAAGCGCGGTTGGTCCGATGCTCATCCGCCGCTCCATGAGAGGCCCGAAGCCTCGTAAAAGATAGCCCATCAGCATAGATGTCATATGACCTGCCATGACTATATGGCAGGTTTTCTCACATTTATGTTATAAATGTATTTTATCAGTCCGCAAAGATTAATTAATTGGTATTCTATTAACCACGCGTTTACAATGTATAAAAATACAAACTTTCAGCAGAAAAATGCAAATTCGAGCACTTATCATCTAAAGGAGCGTTGGTTAAATTGATAACCGTTATACCTGATCAGCAATTGGCAGCGGCCGAGGAATACGTGCAATCCGTATACGAAACAATTGTTCAACGCAACCACCACGAGCCTGAATTCCACCAAGCCGTGAAGGAAATTCTGGATTCACTCGTTCCGGTACTGGCTCAGCATCCGGAGTATCAAGACAATAGCATTCTAGAGCGAATTACCGAACCTGAACGTGTCGTATCCTTCCGTGTACCCTGGGTAGATGACAAGGGGAAGGTGCATGTGAACCGCGGGTTCCGCGTTCAGTTCAACAGCGCACTAGGCCCGTATAAGGGTGGGCTGCGGTTCCATCCGTCCGTAAATGCAAGCATCATCAAATTCTTGGGCTTCGAGCAGATCTTCAAGAACAGCTTAACCGGCCAGCCGATCGGCGGCGGCAAAGGCGGATCGGATTTTGATCCGAAAGGCAAATCCGATTATGAAATTATGCGCTTTACGCAAAGCTTCATGACGGAGCTCTATAAGTATATTGGGCCTGAAGTCGATGTTCCTGCAGGCGATATCGGTGTGGGAGCACGGGAAATCGGCTACATGTTCGGGCAATACAAGCGCATTCGCGGCGGCAACGAGGCAGGCGTTCTAACGGGCAAAGGCATTGTCTACGGCGGAAGCCTGGCGCGTAAGGAAGCGACCGGCTACGGCTGCGTTTATTTCGTGAACGAGATGCTTGCAAGCAAAGGCTTGAGCTTCAAAGTCAGTACGGTAGTCGTATCGGGCTCGGGCAACGTCTCTATCTATGCGATTGAGAAGGCACAGCAGCTTGGCGCTAAAGTGGTTGCTTGCAGCGACTCCGGCGGTTATATCTACGACCCTGAAGGCATCAACCTTGATACCCTCAAGCAGTTGAAGGAACTGGATCGCAAACGAATCAGCGAATATGTGAAATTCCATCCACACGCTACCTACACGCCGGGCTGCGACGGCATTTGGTCCATTCCTTGTGACATTGCGCTTCCATGCGCAACACAGAATGAGATCGACGCGGCGTCCGCACAGCTGTTAGTAGATGGCGGCGTGAAGGCAATTGGCGAAGGGGCGAACATGCCGTCAACGTTGGAAGCCATTGATGTGTTTCTGAATAACGACGTTCTGTTTGGGCCTGCTAAGGCTGCAAACGCGGGCGGAGTCGCTGTATCTGCACTCGAAATGGCGCAGAACAGCATGCGACTGTCGTGGACCTTCGAAGAAGTAGACGCCAAATTGCATAGCATTATGAAAAATATCTATGATAACAGCGTCAAAGCATCGGTAGATTACGGACATGCCGGTAATCTGGTCTATGGTGCGAATATTGCCGGATTCATTAAAGTAGCCGACTCCATGATTGCTCAAGGCGTCGTATAAATCTTGGTCTAACCTAAATATACAAAAGGTCCCCAAAGTTGCCTCAACCAACTTTGGGGACCTTTTATTTAACCTTCGCCGAGCACGGCTCCGAACTGGTTCTTAAACATATTGGCATATACGCCCTGCTTCTCGAGCAGCTCTTCATGGGAGCCCTTCTCCATAATCGCCCCACGGTCAATGACCATGATCGTGTCGGCGTCACGAATCGTATTCAACCGGTGAGCGATCAAGAAGCTGGTGCGGCCATGCAGCACACCTCGCAGCGCATCTTGGATATGCAGCTCTGTCCGGGTGTCGATGCTGCTGGTCGCCTCGTCGAGGATAAGAATCGGCGGGTCGGCCAGAATGACCCTTGCAATGGCAAGCAGCTGCCGCTGACCTTGACTTAGGTTGCCGCCGTTCTCGGCGAGCACCGTATCATATCGCTGAGGAAGCCTGCGGATGAAGGAGGCGGCATTGGCCAGCCCAGCCGCTCGCTCCATCTCCTCATCGGTTGCGCTTGGCTTACCGTACTTGATATTCTCCCGGATCGTTCCGGAGAATAGATAGGTATCCTGCAGCACAATGCCGAACGCCTGCCGAAGACTATCCTTCGTATAATCGCGGATGTCGCGTCCGTCAATTCGGATGGAGCCGCCTGTCACATCGTAGAACCGATTTAGTAGGTTCACGATCGTTGTTTTGCCTGCGCCTGTAGGGCCGATTAGCGCCGTGCTTGTGCCCTCAGCGGAATCAAAGCTGATGCCCTTAAGAATCGGCACATCGGCGCGGTAACCGAAGGACACATTGTCGAAGACGACATGTCCGCGCGGATTGACGAACGTCTTCGCCCCTGGACGATCGGCCGGCTCCTCTTCTTCATCGAGCACCTCGAATACCCGCTCCGCCCCCGCTACGCCCGACTGCAGCACGTTGAACAAATTTGCAAGCTCGATGAGCGGCCGCACAAACTGGCGCGAGTAGCTGAGGAAGCTGGCGATAACGCCAACCGTAATATGTCCATTCACCGCCAGCATCCCGCCGACAATGGCTACGGACGCGAAGCCGACGTTGTTGATGACATTCATAATCGGCATAAGGAAACCTGAGCGAATTTGCGCTTTAATGCCAATCTCACGCAGCTCTTCATTCACCACCTCGAAGTCATCAATGACCTTGTCTTCGCGGTTAAACGCCTTCACGATCTGGATCCCCGAGATTGTTTCTTCAATATGTCCATTCAGCTTGCCGAGCTTGCTCTGCTGCTGCTTGAACAAAGGCCCTGTTGCACGGG
Organism: Paenibacillus sp. J22R3; assembly: GCF_056269305.1. NCBI lineage: Bacteria > Bacillati > Bacillota > Bacilli > Caryophanales > Paenibacillaceae > Paenibacillus > Paenibacillus sp. J22R3. The sequence continues at coordinate 133,203 of NZ_JBWDNS010000007.1, forward strand.
CAATCGTCCGCGTCAGCAGGAATACGGCCGGCACCGTAATCAAGCTCGCCAGCGTCAGCACGGGGCTGAGCACCAGCATCATAACGAGCGCACCTGTAATGGCTACTGAACCCGTCATGACTTGAATAGCCGACTGCGCGATGGTATTGCTCACATTGTCGATATCATTGGACATCCGGCTCATCAGTTCCCCGTGCGTCCGCGTATCGAAGAAGCGGATCGGCAGCTTATGCAGCTTGGCGAATAAGGAGGTCCGCATGCGCCCAACGATACGCTGGGAAACGCCGGCCATCAGCCACCCTTGCAGGAAGGTCAGACCCCCATCAGCGATGTATGAAGAGACAAGCGCAATGAGCGCGATCTGAAGCAGTCCGAAATCGACCGGGCTGCCATCGTTCCCTGTGGACATGGCGTCAATCGCCACGCCAATGAGGTAAGGCCCAGCCAGTGTAATAAGGGCATCGATCAGTACGATGACGAAGATAATCGCGAGAAGCTTTCTTTCCTTGCCAAAATACGACCACAGCCGGCCCAGAGTCGCTTTCAAGTTCTTCGGCTTCACAACCGGCCCCCGGCCCATAAAGCCGCCTCGGCCCGGGACGTTCACGGCAGGCATTGGCGGCGGCGTCCCCTGAGCTTGAGCTTGAGCCTGAGCCTGCGCTTGCCTCAGCGCCGGACCCTCAGATGTATGATTCCGTTCAGACATTGGCACGCGCCTCCTTGCCGGTCTGCGACCGATAAATTTCCTGATAAGCCGAGCAGCTTAGCATCAGCTCTTCGTGTCGCCCGGAGCCCACGATCTCCCCATTATCGAGCACGATAATACGGTCCGCATCCATCACGGAGGACATACGCTGCGCGATTAAGATGCAAGTCAAGCCTTGCGCATATTCCCGAAGCGCTTCCTTAATGCGGGATTCCGTCGATGTATCCACGGCGCTCGTGCAGTCGTCCAGAATCAGAATGGACGGCTGGCGAATGAGCGCCCTAGCAATGGAAACCCGCTGCTTCTGACCTCCGGAGAGATTAACGCCACCCTGACCGAGCAGCGTATCATAGCCTTCAGGACAATCCATAATGAAGTCATGCGCCTGCGCCATTCGCGCCGCCAGCTCGATCTCCTCATGGGCAGCGTCTTCCTTGCCCCACAACAGATTCTCCCGAATGGTGCCGGAAAACAGCACGGCTTTCTGCGGCACGATGGCGATTTGCTCCCGAAGCGACTTCAGCTCGATGTTCCGTACATCCTGCCCGTCCACTTCCACCGTACCTGAGGTAGCATCGTAGAATCGCGGAATAAGATTGACGAGCGTGCTTTTGCCCGAGCCTGTCGAACCGATGATCCCAATTGTCTCGCCCGGCCGGCAATCCAGCGTAATATCGCGAAGCACCGTATCCGAATTGGCATACGAGAACGATACGCCTTTGAACGCAATGCTTCCTTTGCCGCCGATTTTCCCGGAAGCCCGCTGTCCTTGTCCCGCCTCTCTCACCGTCATCGAATCCTTCTCCGCGAATACCTCGCCGATCCGCTCTGCCGACGCCTTGGCTCTTACGAACATCGTGAACACACTCGAAATCATCAGCAGCGAGAACAAAATTTGCGTCATATAGTTAATAAATGCAATAATATGGCCAACCTGCATGTGGCCTCCGTCAACCCGAACGCCGCCGATCCAAATCACCGCGGTAATCCCCAGATTCACGGTCAGCATAATGCTTGGACTGAAGATCGACATCAAACGCATCGCGCGAGTCGACGCTTCCTGATAGCTGTCATTGACCATGCCGAACTTGTCCGTCTCGTAATCGACCCGGTTAAAAGCTTTCACAACACGGACCCCGGATAAGTATTCGCGCGACACGCCATTAACCCGATCGAGCGCACGCTGCACACCTGCAAACAGAGGAAAACCAATACGCATATTGATCACAATGAGCAGCGCCACGAAAGGAATGACAACCGCCAATACAAGCGATAAAGGCGGATTCAATCGAATCGCCATAATGAGACTGCCTATACAAATCAGCGGAGCTTTGACAAAGATACGCATGAGTCCGTTTGTGAAGTTTTGAATTTGGGTCACATCGTTCGTCAGCCTTGTCACCAGAGAAGCGCGATCGAATTTGTCGATGCTGTCAAACGATAACGTCTGAATCCGGCGAAACAAGTCCGACCGCAGACGCGTGCCGAAATTCAAGGAGACATGGCTGGAGATAATGTTGCGCATCGTCGCCCCTGCGGCACCAATAGCCGTTATGAGCAGCATGTAGCCGCCGAAACGGAAGACATAATCCAGATTTCGGTTCGCAACACCAACGTCAATAATCCGCGACATCAGCGTGGGCTGCATGAGATCACATAACGCTTCGAGCATCAGGAATAGAATCGCTGCGGCAAACGGTTTTCCGAATTGGCGAAAATAAGGCTTTAGAAAGCTCAACGTCCAGGACTCCCTTACAGTTTGTCTTCCTTATATTGTAACGACTATTGCTATGCTAATGGAACCCGGTTAACGAAAACTAATCAAGGAGGTACCCTGTATGAAGAAAAAATTAATCATTAGCGCAGCTGTCCTTGTCCTCCTTATTCTGATTCTATTTGGCATGCTGAAATGGATGAACTCGCGCACCTTTCAAGTATTCGGAGGCATAACCAACCATGTGGCGACGAATCAGAAGGTCATCGCACTCACCTTCGACGACGGCCCTACCGGCAATGTCGATCAGCTCCTGCCGCTGCTGGACAAGTACAAAGCAAGAACCACTTTCTTCCTCATTGGCGGGGAGCTGGAGCAGCACCCGGAGGAAGGACGCAAGATTGTAGAAGCCGGACATGAGATCGGGAATCACACCTTCTCTCACGACCGGATGGTCTTCAAATCACCCTCGTATATCAAGGAAGAAATCGAAAAGACAAATACGCTTATTCGCCAAACCGGCTACAAGGGAGATATTCTCTTTCGTCCGCCTTACGGTAAGAAGCTGATTGGACTGCCTTATTACTTGCACAAGCATCATATGAAAACGATCACTTGGAGCCTTGAGCCGGATACGTACTATTCGACGACTGCCGATAAGGTACGCTATGTGGAAGAGCAGGTGAAGTCGGGGGACATCCTGCTTCTTCATCCCATGTATGACCAGAACGAGATCGCCGCAATCGATGAAATCCTGCAGGCGCTCACGGAGCAAGGGTATTCCTTCATCACCGTTAGTGAGCTGTTGAAGCTGCAGCCGTAAGGGCTTGTAACTTGGCTTACCCCCAAGTGAAAATGATGCATATTCTGCAACATTTCAAGACAAAAGGTGGTCCTAAGCAGGAAATGTTGCACAAAAGGCACTTTTTCCACCTCATATGGCCTCTCGGCTGGCCAATCTTCTTGAAATGTTGCATTTTGAGCAGCATTTCGCCGTAGTAGGCCATTGGAAGAGGTGAAATGTTGCGTTCTGTGCAGCATTCAGCCGCAGTAGACCATTGAAAGCGGCGTCTCGACACCAAATACGGCTGCGGGTTCGTTACATTACCACTATAAAATCAAAAAGGACCGAGCAGACGCTCTGTCCTTTTCTATCTTACAAATAACGAATGGCTGTGCCGTAGGCATTCAATGTCCCAGCCGCCAGACCGGGAGTAAGCAGGATGCCGATGACTGCATCACACTCAGATACTGCGCCACCGGCGCGACCGAGCTGCTGCAGCAAATTAACAGGCGAGCTGTTGCTTATCCTGCCGGAGTAGACAGTGCACAGTACTTCATACGGCTGAGGCAGCGAATGGACGGTATACACCGGGACGACCCGCACCGTCTCCGCTGCTGCCGGCTCAGTTGTTTTCGCATTCTTATTGCCGAACATGGATCCATCACCCCGACTGTTGTTTTGCAACTATCATAGCAGATGACTCCATGCTCGCATACAGGCTTGGCTCAATTAAGCTTCCCGCCACAGGATTGCGCGAGCTCAGCATGATGCTTATCCCACCTAATTGACTAGCTTATCCATGTCATGTCTGCCTTCTTCACTTGCCATTCTCCGTCCTTTAATTCCACCACAACTTTCATTCCAATCGCACCGTCACCGGACCGATACTTGGAACCTTCTACAATAAGCTGTCTCGCTGTGAGCTCTGCCTTATCCACTTTCAACAGGATGCCGTCAAGTGACAGTGTATTCTTATTAAATAACCCTTTGGCCTCCAACTGCTCATAGGTCGCTTCCATCACGTCAACCTTGTAGGTTTTGAAATGGTCCAGAATCTGTCCCTTATCTGCCCCATCAAGGTCCTTCAAGTTACTCATATCAATGGCAATGTATTTCATTCCGCTATTGAGGCCTTCATCAACCGGCATATAAGCGTCGAGAGCCAAGCTGTACAGCTCGCCTAAATCCGGAGCAGCGACTACAGACTTCTCCCCACATGCACTCAATAGCAACATGATCGCACATAAGGATACCCACATCATTTTTTTGAAAAGCATGCTCGCCTCACATCCATTTCGGCTCTATTGCTATACAAGACGGCGTGAATAGTTAAATTGTTGCCAGGGTAATGATATATAATCCGCCCTAGCAGCATCTGTGAATCTATTCCGAGTATTCCTTGACAGGAATATTCCGTATAGAGTATATTCAAAGCAAGAAATTTAACTCTGGAGGTATCATAATGACCGATAACCAAGCTGTAAGCGCCAATGAAGTAAGCACGAAGGATGGAAAATTAGTCATTTCTCGTACCTTTAACGCACCGCGTGAGCTGGTCTTTAAAGTTTTTACGGAAGCCGAGCATCTGAAGCACTGGTGGGGACCGAAGGGTCTGGATCTTGAAGTTGTACAGCTTGATCTGCGTCCCGGCGGCATCTTCCTCTACACCATGAGCACGCCTGATGGACAATCCATGTGGGGCAAATTCGTTTATCAAGAAATCGCGGCACCGGAGAAGCTTTCTTTCTTCAGCTCGTTCTCTAACTCTGAGGGCGGCACGGAACGTCCTCCATTCGCGCCGCAATTTCCGCTGCAAGTCCTGAATATGGTTACTTTTACCGAGAGTGAAGGCCAAACGACGATTAAGCTTGAAGGCGGCCCTCACGAAGCAACCGCTGAGGAGAACGCATTCTACAAAGGCATGTTCGAGTCCATGCAACAAGGGTTCGGCGGCACCTTCGATAAGCTCGACGATTACTTGGCAAGCCTGTAAGCTACAGAAACAGGGCCGTGATTATCACCCGTATGGGCGATTGTCACGGCCTTTTGTATGAAATTTAGGGAATAATACTTGCATCAACAGTAAGGAAGGTGCCCCATAATGAAGAATCATAAGCATTACGCTGTATTCGCCTTACTTTTCCCTTGCATCATCGCATGGGATTTGTCCATGGATTTCCTCCAAGGGCTTCCTCCGGACCGCATGATCAGAAATTTAATATTCCCGTTCGCCATGCTGGATTTGGTCGAGAGAATCATGCTTGCGGCACTCCTCTTCTTCTATGTTCGCAAGCCGTTTACGGCTCTTGTACGCAAGCTCATGCCAGCGCCTGACAACCCAACCTCGTCAGGAGGAAGTGACGGATCGCCCTCTGCGCCGAATTAAGCCAATCAGCATGAGTACGGTTGGAATCGCGTACTGGAGAGGCAGATGGAGGTAATACGGCACGATCTTAAGTCCCTCCTGCAGATGTTCCGTTAAGCTTCCCGCGATCGTAAGCGATGAGAACAACACAATTAAGCCAATCGGCATAATTAGTGTCTTATGATCTGTAATCCAAAACAGATCGCTAGCGGCCAAGATCGCGGCAAACATGAAGGTGCCGATTTTGACGAAGCTGGTAATGATAAATAAGAAGAGCACAATCGAATCCATTCGCTGCACAATTTCAGACAACCTTAGTCGACTCAAGGACGTAAACAGAGGAAATGTCGCTCGCGAAGCGATTTCGGTGCCCAGCACGGACGTATTCACATAGGTAGCAATGCAGAGCAGTATCGCGCTGAACACCATCGCCCCGGTACCGATTTTGACCGCTTTATATTTCTTGTTCAGGTAAGGCAGGAACATCGTCATGACGATCATCTCGCCGAATGGAAACGTAATGTTCGTGGGAAACAGTGCCTTCCAGACGGGGGTCCATCCTTCGCCAAGCACCGGGAGCAGCCGCTTCCCATCCGACAAATCCGAGAACATCACCAAGACGATGATGAACAGAAACATGAAGCAGCAGATCAGGAAGAAAACAAAGGTTGTTCTTCCAAACACCTCGACTCCCAGACGAATCGTATACCCGACCGCGATCAGCATGAACAACGAGAGCGCGAACAGCGGTGTGACATCATAAGCGGCAGCGGATAACAAATCGGCAAAGTCTCTGACATCGCGCCCGGAAATATAGATGAAATAAAGCAGGTACACGAAGCCCAGCATCCATCCCGGAACAGGGCCTATGATTTGACGTATGTACCCTGTCAAGGGAAGGTCGGGATACAGTCTGTACAGCGTGCCGAACACCCCGGCAAACAGGGCAACGCCGCACAGGCAGCCGAGTACAATGACAATCCAGGCATCCTGCTTTGCTTCCATCCCCATCTGAATGACGACGGCTGTTCCCAGCTCGAATAAGGTAATCCATGCAAACAAATGCAGCGGCCCAATGTGTACCACCCGGCTTTTCATGCTGCCATTCCTCCCTGTATCAAGGCTTCTCCATTAGCGATTTGCCCCTCATGCCCGATCTCATGATCTGCCCTTGGAAGGTGATGCTCACCTCCGCTTCCGAGAATGCTTCCGCCCAATTGTCTTGTACTTGCTTCCATGCCTTCGGATGACTGCGCTGCAGCACTTCACCGAAACCAAACACATCGGAATGGACGGCTTGCGCACGTTGAATCGCCGCCATCATGCTGGATTTGACCAATTCACCCCATTCTTGCTCCAGCTTGTTCAGCACGGATAGTTCCGTAAGCGGAATGCCGCATTTGACTTCGGCCACGTTTCCCTCTGCTTTCACGACGATATCCACATTCACATGACCGTCTTTCATCGAAACCTGCGTCTTCGTTTTACTTTTTATTACTTCAAGCGCAACGCCATCTGCCTGCCCTTCGCATGACAAATTCATAATCGTGCTATTCATTCCATTGATGATGAACATGTACCCGCGCGCTTCTGAGTTCTCCAGCCATCCCGCGAGCTTCTTGTCATGAAACATGGCAATGCCTGAAATTTCAAGGTGATAAGGAAGACGTGTCTGCCCCAGGTTCTGCTGCTGCGTCACGTTCTGATTATCCCCTAGCAATCGGAGTCCGCTGATGGATGGATCTGCCCCCGGATTGATCAACTTCCGGATTACCTCGTCAATTCCGATGTCGGGAGAGCTGGACCAAATTTTCGACGAGAATTCGCTTGCTCCCAGAACAGCCTCGGCTTGCAAGGGTGCAAGCGGCGTGATCGTACTAATTAATTTCCCTGGGGAGCTGCCCTTGGCAACGAGCAGCATTGAAGTTAGCCGCACCTCATGCGATCGTTCGAAAAAGTCGAAAATTTCTTCGATTCCCGCCTTTGCGAGCCTCTCGCCGAGAACCACAACTTGAATGTGAGAGAAGAATAACTGCCTCGGCACCTGCTTGGATGCCTTACGTATGCCTTCAAACAAGGTTTTGGAGCGCACGCTGTAAATGGAGAACGGCGCACCTCCTCCACCTCCGCTATTGCTCGACTTCGCTAACTCGCCCGGGATGACAACCTGGAAGGTGAGCTCGTATTGATCGGAATGCTCCGCTTTGTCGATAGCCATAGCCGTCACAATCGCAAGCTTGTTCAGCTCTCTGCTGTTCCAGCAGCCGGTTGCGAACAAGGCGGAAGCCAATGAGACTGCAATTAGGGCAAGCTTAGCCAATCGTTTTCCGATCTCCATTAGACTGAACCTCCCTGACTCACTCGCTCTCTGGTTTTTGCCCCGGAGGCATCCGAACGGTATCCTTCGCCGTATCGTCCGGCCGGGCTTCAAGGCTCCAGTGCGGGAGACGGACAAACACGTCTTTCATCTGCTTGTATTTGAATGGCACGAGCGGAGACAAGAAGGATACGCCGAATGAGCGCAATGCATTCAAGTGGGCTACCATCATGATCATGCCTAGTACAATGCCATAGAAGCCAAGCAATCCGGCCGCCATCATGAATAGGAATCTCAGCATGCGTGCCGTAATGGCCAGATTGTAGGCCGGAATGGAGAAGTTCGCGATCGCGGTTATGGACACTACGATGACCATGATCGGGGATACGATGCCTGCCTGGACAGCCGCTTCACCCAGAACCAGCGCGCCTACGATCGACACGGCTTGTCCAACCGCTCGAGGCATCCGAATGCCGGCCTCCCTTAGGATCTCAAAGCAAATCTCCATAATGAAAGCTTCGACCAACGCCGGAAAAGGGACACCTTCCCTGGACGCCGACAAATTGATGAGGAGTGTCGTTGGCAGCATCTCTTGATGAAAAGTCGTTAAAGCGATATAGGCAGCCGGTCCGAACAACGAAATGATGAATGCCACATAGCGCAATAATCGGATGAAGGTGCCAATATCATAGCGCTGGTAATAGTCTTCTGCAGCCGCGAAAAATTGCGAAAGCACGGTTGGTACCACCAAGGCAAAAGGCGTTCCGTCAACCAAGATCGCAATACGTCCCTCAAGCAAATTAGCGGCGATGACGTCGGGTCGCTCCGTGTTGTACACCGTTGGGAAAGGAGAGCTCCAGTTGTCTTCGATGAACTCCTCGATATACCCGGATTCCAAGATCGCGTCTGTATTGATTTTCTCCAACCGGCTTCTTACTTCTTGCTTGATGTCGTCCTTGACGATTCCCTCTATATAAAGCATCGCAACAGAGGTTTGTGTAACGGAGCCAATCTTGATTGCTTCAAAGCCGAACTTCGCGCTCCGTATCCGGCGTCGCACCAGTGCGATATTCGTCGCGATCGATTCGGAGAAGCTGTCCTTCGGTCCCCGAATGACAACTTGAGTGCTCGCCTCCGAAACGGCACGTTTCTCACCGCCAATCGTGTTGCCGCAGACACACTGGCCCCAGCCATCGACAATGAGGAGTGTCTTGCCGGTCAACAATTCGAGCAGCATGGATGTCCAATTATCGAGCACTTCGATCTGCCCGACCGCGAGCGCATTATCGCAGATAAACCGGAAAGCAGCCTCCGTAGAATCCGCGTCCTCCGGGATTTGCGGCAGAAATGGCGACATGAGCGAGCGCATCACAAATTCGTTCACCATTTCTTTATCTGTAATGGTATCCAGATAAACCGCCGCCACGTGAAGCGGTAGTCCCGTACGCAGCGTGAATTTACGCACAATGAGATCCGGGCTGGATACCAGCTCCGTTCGGATTCGGTTTATATTGGCATCCAAATCCGTTTCAAGCTGCCCGGGCGCAACGGCGCGATTCTCCTTGCCGCCACCACCCGCCCTGCTATGGCCGAATATCGCTCTACGTATCCTCATCAGAGTTGAATCTCCTTCGACCTGCAATTGATCTGCGTGCCACATTGGCTAGTATGCCTTGTTCGCCCTTTTTTTACCTATTGGGATAGAAAAAGCCGGCAACTCTCCCGAATGAAGAGTTACCGGCTATTTGTTTGTTAATTAGACTGCTCATACTCGCCTTTAATAATATCCAGGACACGTTTAGCCTCTACTGCCGCAGCAGACTCTCTGTCATGCCAGTTGTAGGTGATAAGCGCCTTCCATAGTGCCCAGCCGCATGCCCGGTGGCGTGTTCCTTCGTCACAGCCAAGTTCACGCAAGAAGACCTCCCTGCTTACGGGATCGAAGAATGTCCATGCCATCGCGTAATCGCAGGCCGGATCGCCAACGCCCAGTATGCCAAAGTCGATGACGCCGCTAAGTCGCCCAGCCTGCGCCAAGAGATTGCCCGGAGCGATATCACCGTGCACCCAGACCGGCGTACCCGTCCATTGTGACTGTAAAGCTAGGTTCCACATTTCATGATACACCTTTGTATCGAGGTCCGACTTCAGATTCTCGAGTGCAGCCTTCGTTTCCTCATGATAGACAGTTAGTGAACCGCCTCGATGGAAATTATGCGCTCCCGAAGGAGGTCCTTCCGAAGCCGGAATGGCCTGAAGCTCTTGTAAGAAAGCGGCTAAATCTATAGCTAGTTGATTCAGATCGTCTATTGAAGCAAGGCTTACGGTTTCCCCTTCAATCCATCGATTGATGGACCATGGCCACAGATAGCCTTCCGCAGGATTCCCTTTAGCTAAAGGAACCTGTATAGGTAAAGTAAGGTGCGGTCTAAGCTTAGGCAGCCAAGTTAATTCTTTCTCGACCTGCGCCGCATACGACTCATGACTTGGCAGCCTGACACTCATCGTGCTACCTAAATGGAAAGTGCGATTATCATGGCCGCTATTGGCAACCGGATAGATCGGCAAGTCCGCCCATTGCGGGAACTGGCCTTGGATAAGTCTGCTTACTAGCTCTGCGTTAATCTCCGTCATTCGATATCATAAACTCCTTCGTGCTTTGTGAATATTGATTTGTCCCGCCCCACAAGACGATTCGCGCCATAATGTTGCATAATGCGCAACAAATCCACCTTGTCGGCTGTTATAGGCTACTTTTGTTGCAAGAAAAACAACATTTATTAGGTCGAGTCGGACCGCAGCGACTCCTTACCCGATCAAGGGAGCCGATTGTCCAAGTGTCCCTTCCACTTCGTTCCCTTCCTTCCGCCAGTATTCGATGCCGCCAAGCATCTCTTTGACTTGAAAGCCAAGACCGGATAATCGCGCCGCGCCTTTGGTGCCGCCATTGCAAGCCGGTCCCCAGCAATAGACCACGATGACTTGTTCCTTCGAGAATGCAGCTGTCGTCTCTGGGCTGATGTTGTTGGAAGGCAGGCTGATCGCGCCAGGAACATGGCATTCTTCATAGGCTTTCGTGCTGCGAACATCGATGAGCAGGAAGTCATTCAGACCCTGCTGCATGTCATACCGTACATCCGCAACATCGGTTTCCACAGCTAGTTTGTTCATAAAGTGACGATGCGTATGCTCAGGCGATGCAGCTGGTGTTTCGAGCACGAGAGATTGGCGTGTTTGAATGGTCATTTGGATTACCTCCGGTAGGGTTGTGGTTGTTGTTTGTTGATCTCAATGTATCACAGCCCCTAACCATGGAGTTATCGATAGAAATCTATACTATACTTCACTCATTTCGATAATTAGCAGTTCCGCCGGCGCTGAGCAGTTCCACGAAGCCATTGAACGCCTTTGACTTCCATTTCTTCTTCGAGTAGATCAATTGCGTGTAGAACTTACAGTCCGGGTGGACAAAAGGTATCGCGATTAGCTGGCCTTTGCGGACTTCCTCGGCCACCGTAATCCGAGGCACCAAGGCAATCCCAAGTCCATAGATGACACACTGCTTGATCGCTTCCAAATTGCCAAACTCATAGGAGAGACTGAAGCTCACTTGATTGCCCTTCAGCACCTTGAGCAGCATCGCCCGGTATGTGCAGCCATCCTCCGTCAGAATGAGGGACTCGCTCTCCAAATCCTCGACATGGACTTCGCTTTGTCCATTTAATTTATGATTGGGGCTTGTGATGATAACAAGCGTTTCTTCTCGCAGGATGCTGCTGTGAAGCTCCGGGTCCGTGAACGGAGGATCCAAGATGATTCCGATGTCGAGCTCTCCTTCTTTGACCGCTTCGATAATAAACGGCTCATTCGCCGGCTGAATGACAATGTTAACGTCCGGAAACTCGCGGCGATAAGCCTGTAGATGCGGCGGGAGGTAGAAGGCTGCTAATGTCTCAATCGTCCCAATCGAGAGCGTCCCCTTGGCTTGTTTGGCTACGACTTCTTTGGACTCTTCATGCAGTCTGTAGATATCGTTGGCATAGTGCAGGAGCGCTTCACCGGCCATCGTCAGCTTCATGCCTCTTCCGAACCGCTCCAACAGGACTGCCCCGTAAGCTTCTTCCAGCTTCTGAATCTGCGACGTGATGCTCGACTGGGCATAACCCAGCGACTCCGCTGCTCGCGTATAGCTTCCACACTTGGCTACCTCGCGAAAAGTCTTCAAGTACGTCAGTTCCACGGGTACCGACCCCATTCCTATAAGTTCCCGCTACTTTATCATGATCTCGCCGTTACGGCAATCCATACGTAGCTGAGCCATGTGCGGCTTATAAACTCGAATGGAGCTCTCGCAGCGTGATTAATGCTTTCGATTCCAATGCCTGGAGCTCTCTCAGGAGTACTGCGCAGTGTTCGCTCTGTTCGAGTGTTTGCGTGCGTGGTTCCGTATATGGATACATGTCCTTTAACGCCTTACCCTTAGCCGCGATTTCGTTATAGGTGAGTATGAGTTTATCTAGGAGGTTGAGGTTGAGATTCGTCATGCTCGCTCTGATTTCGGACAGAAACCGGGCTGCATGATGCCTTGCTTCCGTTATGATTTCGACGAACAAACTGAAGAAATATTTATCTAGCCGCTTGCATTCAAGTGCCGTTAACCAGCGCTCATAGGCATGCGATCCGACGAAATAGGTTTTGCCGGACCATTGATAGAAGCCTGTCTCATTTAACTGGATGACGAACTCGAGTGCTTCTTTCAGAGCAGCCTGATTCTCTTTCGCGGCTGGAATAGACTTTGCCCAGTGCAGTGAGATTAGTCGGCTGGTGGAATCCGTTTGCGTTCCTGACGACTCACGATCATGTACACAATTGATGCACGGGCATTGACTTAACCCTAACTGATTCCACGGTATCACATCTTCACTGTGCTCATAACCCGTGTGCCAAGTATAGGTGTAGTACCCTTGATCGTTGTACGCATAGATGACCGACGACTGGTTGCCGATATCGATGTTTTTGGCAAAGACAGGCTGCCCCGCGTTGATGGCTTCTTTTGCTTTCTCCCAAGCCTCCGCTTGTAATTGAGTGAAAGCCTCTCCCTCTGCATGTAAGTGATAACCCTCAATATCCACGCCAAAATTACGAGCGAGCGCAAACACCTCCGGTTCAAGCGGTCCGCCATTGGGCTCACACATGTTCTCGTCAAGGATGTGCAGGAAGGCAATACCAGTCATGCCATAGATCCATGATGTCGTTAGCGGAAGCTGATAGTAGTCAGCAACCGACTTGATGGCACCGACAAGTGAGGCATCCAGGCCGCTGAACTTATAATTCTCGAGCTTTACCACAATGCTAGGCTGAACGATCGTATCCTCTTGCATTTGGCAGCACCACCTCCGCAATATCTTACAGAGACCATTCACCATTATTATCCAGATTACCTGCCGCACATAAAAAAATACAGAGCAGCGGCGATACGCTCACCATGCTCTGTACGCAGACTTACTGCTTAAAAGACAACCCAACTGCCTCCAACGCCGCTCTCAGCTTAGGCATTGAACCGGGTCCCATCCCGTGAAATTTGAGTATGTCCCTTTCACAATAGCTAGATAGCTGCTCTACTGTCGTAATCCCGTTATTCTCCAATGCTCGTCTTGCCGGGGCCGACAGCTGAGACAGAAATCCATTCTCTGGCTTCCGCTCTTGCTCGCAGGTCGGGCAGGTAGGACAATCCGTGCTTTTATAATACTTATGTCCTTTCCTGCAGGTACGTAAGGACTTCTCAGTCGTTGTCATCGGTGTAAAACCATCCTCTCCCGGGAATGTTCCGTTTTGTTTATTGTACCGCAAAAAGACCGGTTGCTGTCGCCTCCGGTTGTCCTCCGACAATAAGTTGAGCCAATGCTGCAAATTCACTAGCATGTAGACTTCCCGGTGGGCTACATGGGACCCAATGCTGCAAATGATGACCCTAGCAAAAAAGGCATGGGACACTGCCAACACAGTTTCCCACGCCTTTTTACTTATCTGTTCTCACCCGACGGCCGCGTCGACGAGCTGACGCAGCTGCTTGGATGACGCGAACGGCTCCTCGGCCAGCGATATCGCAGAGATCAGAGATATCCCGTCAGCTCCGGCGCGGACCACATCAGCCGCATTCGCGTCCGTAATTCCGCCGATGCCGACGATTGGGATGTGCATGCCCAGTTCACGCATCTGCGTAAGCACGCTAAGGCCCGAGGCGTCCTTGGCATCCTCCTTCGTGCGCGTGGAGAACAGCGGCCCTATGCCTAAATAGTCCGCACCGCAACGAATTGCCGCTTCAGCTTCCCGCGCATCGTAGGCAGAGACGCCAAGCAGCTTGTCATCGCCGATCAACCGGCGTACGGTCGATGCCGCCTCATCTTCCTGGCCGACATGGACACCGTCCGCGTCCACTTCCAGGGCCAGCTCGACATCGTCGTTCACGATGAACGGAATGCGATGCTCACGGCACAGCTCACGAAGCCGCCAAGCAAGCTCTACTCGGGCATCGCCCACAAGCGCGCCGCTGCCTTTCTCCCGGAATTGAAACATCGAGACGCCGCCTCTAATCGCTTCCGCCAACACCTGCACGGGATCGCGTCCCGGCAAGCAGTTGTTGCTCCCCATGATGAAATAAAGCCGCAGCGCCTCACGAATGGCATCATCCTGCCATGCCCCAGCGCTCATCGTCCGCTCTCCTGATCGCGGTACGCCCAGTGATTGGTCGGCCCGTGCCCTTGTCCAAGACCAAGCGGGTATTCGATCGCCGCCTGGATGAATGCTTTGGCAACCTCGACAGCCTCAGTCACGTCGCGGCCTTTGGCAAGCTCAGCCGTAATCGCGGAAGCGAACGTGCAACCCGTGCCATGGGTATGACGCGTTTCTCTCCGCTGGCTGCTAAATTCATAGAAGTCCCGTCCATCATAGAGAATATCGATTGCTTGGCCGTCATCGGACAGGTCATGGCCGCCTTTGAGCACGACATGCTTGGCGCCGAAATCAGCCAACCGTTTCGCTGCTTCTTTGCGTGCAGCAATGCCGGAGATCGTCATCCCCGTCAGCGCTTCCGCTTCCGGCACATTAGGCGTGACGACCCAAGCAAGCGGAAGCAGCGTTTCTTTCATCGCGCGAACCGCTTGATCCAGCAGCAGCGATGCCCCGCCTTTGGCGATCATAACCGGATCGACAACAACCTTGCTCCAGCCGTAGCGGCGGATTTCCTCGGCAACCGCAACAATAATTTCATCGTTGAACAGCATGCCCGTCTTAACCGCATCCGTGCCGAGATCATCGCCAATGGCCTCAATCTGCGACCGAACCGCATCAGCCGTAAGCGGATAAATCCCCCGCACGCCTAGCGTATTCTGCGATGTAACAGCCGTTATCGCCGACATCCCATATACCCGCAGCTCTTGGAAGGTCTTCAAATCCGCTTGAATGCCGGCACCGCCGCCGCTATCCGAGCCTGCAATCGTTAATGCTCTCGCTATACTACTCATGCTTCAATCCGCTCCACTCGGCCCAGCTTCTCGATATCCTCTACGGTTACGTTCGACAATTGATCGAGGAACGCGATTTGGAAGCTGCCGGGTCCTAGTCCGACCGCCTTTACGGCAGCAAGCTCAGCTGCTACGCCGTATGCCGCCAATGCAGCGACCGAAGCAATGATTAGATCGCTCTCCACTGCCGCGAATGCGCCGATAACCGACGTCAACAGACAGCCCGTTCCGGTAACGCGCGTCAGAATCGCATCCCCGTTACGCACGGCAAACGTTCTCGTTCCGTCAGAAACGATGTCAGCCTCACCGGTAATTACAACGACTGTACTAAGCTGCGTAGCCGCATACTTAGCCAATTCGACAACATCGCCGCCGCTTGTTCCGGCATCGACGCCTTTGATCGACCATTCGCGACCGACAACGTTTGCGATTTCGGCGGCATTGCCCCGAAGGATGCTGATTTTCACCTCTGCCAGCAATCCTCTCGCAGTATCCGTGCGATAAGCCGAAGCTCCCGCTCCAACCGGATCCAGCACGATCGGTACACCATGCGCGTTCGCTGAGTTTCCCGCCAGCTTCATCGCTTCGATCTCTGTTTCGTTCAGCGTTCCAATATTAAGCACTAATGCTCCCGATATTTTGGCGATATCCGCAACTTCCTGTTTGGCATAGGCCATAACCGGCGATGCTCCCAATGCCAACAGGCCGTTTGCCGTGAAATTGGTGACGACGACATTCGTAATATTGTGAATTAACGGGTTCGTTTCCCTTACTTGTCTCAGCTTGCTTGCTACTGCTTGAATATTCATAGCCTCGGCCACCTCTACTTTGCTATTTTGCCAATCGAGTATCAAAAAAACGCCTTACCCGCAAAAAGAGGGTAAGGCGCAACAATGCGCACGACAGCCGTGAACTTCCTACGATGGCATTACCCAACAGGTTAAACGGTCTACGACGGATTAGTCGTACTCTCAGCCTGTTTCTACAAGCTCCCGCGCTTATTCGATTGTGATCAGTGTAATCCAAGACATCCAAAATTGCAACGAAATTCGCAGGCTCCGCACGCCTTATATAATAAAGACTTTCTTCGGCTATAAGTAAACACGATTTGCCCGCAAACCGTTCTAGTGGTACTTTTATTACAAGTAAAATAATGGGAATAATAAGATTTGGAGCGAGGAGGTTATTGACGCTATGCTGCTGTCAGAGATTTTGCCTCATGTGGCTCGTATGCTCCCTGCCAACTGCGCCATGAAGCGTAACCGCGAAACGCTGACTTACGCTGAGCTACTGCACCAAGTTAGCTGTGTCGCCTATGGTTTTCACAAGCTTGGCATCAAGCCTGGGGATCGAATTGCACTTCTAAGTGACCCCTCCCCTTACCTTGCCGTTGCAGAATGTGCAGCGGTCGCTATTGGCGCAATTCCGGTAGCCCTATTTCCCGCTTTAACGCCGACTGAACTGAAACAGATCCTTCAAGACGCCTCTCCCGCTGCTGTCGTGTACGACGCCGATCAATCGAACATTACCGCAGCAGTCACTTCGATATCCATAGCTAATCTCGTTTCTTGCAAGTCAGCAGGTGGCAATTCCGCCCCGCATTCCATCGAACAGTTCATCTCCCTGTCCACACCTCTCGAACGATGGTATGCCGCGAACCCTGATGATATTGCGCTAATTATTTATACAGGCGGCACGACGGGTCGTTCCAAAGGTGTTATGCATTCCCATCGCAGTATCCGTAATTGGTCCTTTATGAATCCCGATCGAGTCGGAGGGCACAACCCAAGCAAGAAATCTCTTGTCCCCAATCAAGCTCATCTAACCGGCCAATTCATTCTATGGACGACCTTATTCGAAGGCGGCTGCCTCATTTATCCGGATTCCTACCCGCTGCAAGCTGCAGAGGTTGTCGATCTAATTGAACGTGAACAATTAAAGTTCCTCGGTACAGTGGGGCTTCTCTTCCGAGACATTGTCCATTTGGAACATATTCAATCCCGAAACCTACAGTCTATAGAAGGACTCTCATGTGGAGGAGCTCCTATAAGCAGAAAAACCTTCCTCCAGGCACGAGAAGTTTTTCCGAATGCACATGTGACCGAAGTGTACGCGCAAACCGAAAGCGGTCAATTCATCAGTCACCTCTCCATCAATCAGTGCTTCGCAGAAGGTAGAGCGGATAGACTTTTGTCTGTGGGAAACCCCTCACATATCGCCGGTTGGGGACAGAAACCTTTTGAAATACGGATCGTCGATGATTCTGGTATTCACGATGTCGCGCGGGGAGAAGTAGGCGAGATTATTTGCAAAAGCGATCAAATCATGCTCGGTTATTGGAACAATCCGGAGGAAACAGACAAAGCGATTCGCGGTGGCTGGCTGTATACCGGAGACTTGGGCAGGTTCGATGAAGACGGATATTTGTATCTACTCGATCGAAAGAAAGATATCGTCATCGTTAGCGGCTCCAATGTGTACGGCTCTGAAGTCGAGGAGGTCTTAAGTAAACATCCCTCCATTGTTGAAGTTGCCGTTATCGGAACGCCATTACCGGATGAGGGGGAAGAAGTCACTGCCGTAGTCACTATCAGAGAGGGCTCGGCACTCACCTTAGAAGAAGTAAGGCTGTACTGCCAGCAACGTCTTGCGGAATATAAGCTGCCTACTCGTTTGGAAGTCGTTCAGAGTCTCGCGCGAACATCGGTGGGAAAGCTGGACAAAGCGGCAATTCGCAAGCGCTTCTGGCGACTGGGAGGAACACGGGTGATTAACTAATTCTATCGAGTAGTCCTAGCAATCTGAAAATACTAGAATAGAATAGTGTATCCCGCTCTGAAAGGAGGATACACCTCATGGCAGGTTTGAAAACGTTTGTGAATACCACCGGAGCCGCATTGGATATTACGCTGTTTATCCGCGCAGGATTTGAGCCTTACAACCAATATGGCACGGAATCCTTTACCCTTGGACCGTTTGGGACAGAAGAGGTTGCTTACGGCGACGACGACAACACTTATCTAAATGGGATCCTGATTTTCACGATTTTCGAAGGTGACCTCTATAGCAAAATGCAATTCGTCGTGACCCTCGAAAGCGATTTTGATGCCTTAATCAACACGAACAGTACCATTACGTATACGCTTATGAACACGGATTATGTGATTTCAGGCAGCAACTAATACTACTTTGATTAGGCTCGCGAATAAAATGGCCCCCGCTTCAAGGGCTTGAGCAGTGTGCATGCACGAACCGAGCACACTGCGGATGCAATAGATCCCGCTTCCTTTATAGCTACGACAAAAAGAGAGCAGGCGACATTGCCTGCTCTCTTTTTGGTATCATAAAAAACTGAAATCACTTCACCGTCACAAGCGCTTCCGCCTGCTGACCCAGCTTCTGATCTCCAATCGTAATATCGACGGCGATTCGGGCACGCTTCACAGAGACCCCTGCAGGAACTGTAATAGCGAACTGTATCGTCTCCACCTGGTGTGGATCGACCTCCAGCTGCTGCTCATCCGCCTCCGTGTTCCAGCTTGGAGGTGTAACCAGTCGAACGGTCACCTTTTCCCTGCGTGAGAACGGATTTAACACCTCAACCGCAATCTCAGTCGTTTCCCCGTTGCCGACCTCGACTTGGTAAGGTTTAATCCATGCACAGTACCCTTCCGCACCTAGATTAATCTTCTCCAAAGGCAGCAGTTCATCATGCAGCTGCTTCAAGCTTTCCCCGTCCCGCTTCAGCTTATCGAAGTAACCTTCCTCCACCCATAGCGGGTCCCAGTGGCCGGAAACAATGAGGTCAGGATTCAGCTTCTTGTACAACTCTGCACTCCACACATAGTCATGCGAACGGAACCGATTCTGATACACGTAATTATTCAAATTCCCGTCGTTGCCCTGCTGATCTCCGATAGCCAATACTCGCTTACCATCGACTTCGAACGAGATCGCAACCGCATAGAGTGTATGGCCGGGCTGCTCGTAGAGACGGATGTCATACCCCTCCCAAGAAACAGTCTGCTCGAGGGGGATTCTGCGGTCTACAGGGATCGGATCATACCAAATGCAGGGCACGTCGTAGTGGGATGGATTTTCGAACAAATCGGCAAAATTATCGGCTACCCACGTCTCCGTACCTTCGACATCACGCAGAAGGTTAAACCCGGCCACATGATCATCATGATAATGCGTTGGTATGACCACATCTATCTTGTTCACGTTATATTGCTTTTTCAACTGCTCAATGGGGAAGAGGGATGGCCGGCGTGAGGCGCGATCCGTTCCTGCTATGAAGATTGCAGGTAGGTTTGCATAGCCATAATCGATGAGAAGCGCTTTGCCGTTCTCGGAGAGGAGAACATAGGAATTGGCAAAGCTGCGCGCATTCCAAAGCAGATGAGGGGTAATTTCCCGAAACTCCGGTTCCTTGAAAGACTCGAAATCCGAATATTGGCCACGAAGCCGGAGAAGCTGCTCTAGTTTCTCGATTAAGGGTTCAATCGCAGCGGTGGGCTGCTCCATTATTTCGCCGTGTGACGGAAGCAGCATTTGTAAGCCTTTATCCCGCAGAGCCGTTAATGAACAGATCGTATTATTGACCCCTTCGCAGCCGTTATACGACCACTGAGTGGCCGACATGGACCAAACTTTCCCCGAGCCGGCGATCAAATCCCCTGTAAATGCAACATGGTTGCCATCCAATACGGTTGTCAGCGTAATCGACCCTGTGGTGTGACCGGGGGTTGGAACAACGTTAAACGAATACCCGCCAAAGTTGTGGTTCGCATAATCCTTCAGTGTCCCAGCTATCGAGATGGGTTCGAGCAAGGAGAATTTATCTTGGCGTACATTGTAATTCACGAGTATTTCACGGCCCTGCCAGTGTTGGTCCACTTGGGCAAACAAATCCTGCTCATAATGGGGAACCCACACGCGCACCCCGGCCGCAACCGCTTTGTCCAGTCCTTGTCCTTGATCGCGATGATGGTGCGTCATTAGCACATCCGTTACCTTGTCGATGCCGATCGTTGCCAGCTCTTCCAGCACAGCACCTGATCCAAAATCGATTAAGACCGCTTCGCTCCCGTTCTTAATCACATACACCAGACAAGTATCCTCATATTGAAATAGACTCGTGGAAATTTGCTTCAACATAACCACTAACCCCCCTATTCATAGCGATGAATTTGTCTTCTCATCCACTGGGTCGCCACCCACTTCTCACCAACCACAATGGGATTTCCCCCATGCAAGGTGAGCTCATTTAGCCGCTCTTCAGTATAGAAGTATTCAAAATAGACAGCGCTTCCTTTTCTAGGCGTTACTGCAAACTGAAGGGAAGGAAAGTTCGTTTCTCCGCCTTCCTCCACATCATTTAAATACATGATTAGCGTGCTAATGCGATTGTTTACGGCGTGTCCGGATTTAAAATAGTCATAATGAGGTTGATACTGTTCACCGGCTTGATAATGTAAAATTTGCAGCGGCTCTGCATGGGCGATCGGTATATTCATGAGCTCAGCTACCCGGGTTTCGATTCGATGAATGGATTCGTTCTCGCTTTCCTCGAAGAACATGCTGCTGCTGGTGCGAATATCGCTTACCTCGTGGGACTTGCCGATCTTGGCACGCTGCATGCGGTTTGCAGCCAATTCGATCAACGTATCACACTCGGCGTGGCTCAAAACATTTTCCAAGATGAGAATTAGCGGTTCTTCGATCCTGCCGACAATCGTAATTTCCTGATCCGTGGTTATAATTTTGTTTCTGCTCACGTTCATAATCGTCTGCTCTTTAATCGACAATGTCCCGTCCTCCTCTACCTCGAATACTGAGGATGTAGTCGAGTGAAACGGTATTCCAGTTGGTTACTCATTCGTCAGAGGAGTCGGAAAACCCTTCCATGTGATGGATTGGCCACACTGCGCAGACGCAAAAAAGGTACAGGATTCCCCTCCTGTACCACCAGATTGTCCTTACACCACCCGCGCCACGAGATTTTAACGAACCGTAGGGCAAACCACCAAATAAGACCTGTAGGGTTCGTTAGCATTTTTCCGGAGCTATTTTCAGGCAAATAAGACCTGTACGGTTCGTTAGCGCATTCCGCTACACGCTGTTCGGGACGCACCGCTGCTCATGCGGGATTCCAATGAGAACTAAGCGTCCGAACTGCAAAAGAAGGGCCGAGAATAATCCCGTGAGGAGGATTCCCGGCCCTTCTTTTAGCATCCACGTGTGCAATTTAAGCGATTTTCCTCACAGCAAACCATAATTCAAAGTAGTTCAGTCCGTCCGAACCGCCGTAGATTTCAAAGTCCAGTCCATCGACCTGCTCGTATCCCGCCGTTGGCAGCCACTCTGTGAAGAAGCGCCGATATAACGTCTCGATAACCTCATCGAATGCATCCCAAGTGAATGGATCTGAGGGGAAAATAGCCCATGTATATGCCGGAATGGTTATTGTTGAATACCCGTCCGTCTTACTGGATTCGCTCTTAAAGGCACACAACATATACGGAAATGTATCGTCGTCGGTTGGTTTATAACTACATACCGCATGTACTTTACTTAAATTCCGACTCACGAATGCCGGCAAGTCTCCTGCATGTGCAGCTAATCGCTCCACTTCGCCATTCGCATGGCATTGCTGCCACAATTGTGCCGGTGTAGGCTGATCCTCGCTGTCCGGGTTAGTTTGAAACACGCCTTCAATGCCGAACACCTGGAAAGCTTCTTTCGATTCAATCCGATAATTCATCGCCTCTGCCCCTTTAATTGCGATAAGGAAGGAAAGACGAGGATAAGCTTTGAGTGCAATCCCGTCTTGCCGGGCCATTGCAGGTGTGACACCATGCAGCAATTGAAAGGCTCGTGCAAAAGAAACCGGCGATTCGTACCCATATTGAAGTGCAACATCGATTACCTTGGCAGCAGCGTTATTCTGCAATTCCAGTGCGGCAAGCGTAAGGCGTCTACGCCGAATATACTCGGCAAGCGTCACATCCGTAATGAACGAGAACATTCTTTGGAACTGATAGGATGAACAGCATGCCTCACGAGCCACTTTTGCCAAATCAATCTCTCCGGTTAGATTCGCTTCGATGTAGTCCATAGCACGATTCATCCTCGTAAGCCAATCCATCTCATTCCCTCCTTTCAATTGAAGTATAGAGCAGCGGTAATTGGGAGTCGCAACTATTCCTGCACGATAATGTTTCTCCTAATTGGCGGCAGCTGCGGAATAATCATCCCCACCAACATAAACACACAACCGACGACGCCGCGTGTATCCAGCAACTCACCGAGGATCAAATAACCGCCTATAACCGCGAATACCGTTTCCATGCTCATAATAATCGCCGCCTGCGTAGGATGCGCACCCTTCTGACCAACAACCTGCAGGGTGTAAGCAATCCCGACAGAGCAAATTCCGCCATACAGTAGAGGAATAAGGGCCTGCGACAGTCCTGTCCATTCGATCGTCTCTGTTGCAAAAGCAACGATAAAGCTAAGCACGCAGCAGGTTACCACCTGGAAGAACGACAGCTTAATGACATCCGTTCGCCGAGATAGCTTGTCGATCAGCAGAATATGCGCCGACCAGAAGAATGCCCCTACGAGCTCGTATAAGTCGCCGGTTCCGAGCGTCAAATCACTCTTTAAGCATAGTAAATATAAACCGTAAACCGCTATAATCGCACCTACTGCACTGTTCGCATTAATCCGCTGCTTTAGAAACAAGCCCAGAAACGGTACAATAACAATATATAGACCTGTGACGAAAGCGGCTTTGCCCGCTGTTGTGTAAATGAGTCCGATTTGCTGCAACGACGCCCCGCAGAAGAGGATCAGACCTGCTATGAAGCCGGAGACGGCTGAGCTCTTGACCGAAGCCACAATTTCTTGGGATGATTTTCGAGATTTTCGATCCAGCCAGATGATGAGGGGAACCAAGGATAATGCACCTAGCGCAAATCTAACGGCATTAAAGGTAAACGGCCCTACATAGGACATCCCTTCGCGCTGTGCGACAAAAGCGGACCCCCAGATGCAAGCCGTAATAAGAAGCAATAAACTGGATTTCATTTGTTTACTCATAAGATGTCGTCTCTCCCAGCCAATCTTTTTGAAACACCAACTAACCATACCAAAAATACCGGAACCTTTGTATACTGATTTACCCCCTAAAAAAAATTGAACCGCGATGCCCCTCATATAAGGGGTCATCGCGGTCCGTTTTTCAAAATTAAGTGAGGGAAAGTTGTACTTTTAGATGAATTTTAAATTCCCCAACATGCGATAAAGCAACTCTGCAAATTCAGCACGCGTCGTTTGTTTGGAGGCTTGAATCGGGAACTTCTCATCCTTCAGTATGATACCTTCTTGCAGAAGGGCATCCACCGCCTGCGCCGACCACTTTTTATAACCGGCATTCTCATTGAATTGCCTTGGCACCAAGACATCCGTATGCGTATATCCTCCGTACTGCATCGCCTGGTACACGATTGCGAGCATTTCTTGCTGGGTAATCAATTCGTCCGGGTGGAAGGTACCGTCCGGATAACCTTTAAACAAGCCAGCCTGTGCAACAGCAGCAATGTATCCTTCGTACCAAGATCCTTTGACGATATCTGTGAACTTTGAAGTTGTACCGACAGGCATAATGCCCAGTGCTTTGACCAGCATCGAAGCCGCCTCTGCACGCGTTACAAAACCTTCCGGCTTAAAGGAGCCATCCTCGTAACCCTTAATGACCATACGTCCCGCCAGCTTCTTAATCGCTTCTTTGGCAAAATGTGTAGTTAATACATCACTGAAATTAGCTTCTTTCTTTACAACAGAATACATGGAATTCCCTTTTCGATAGATCACCGCAGTAATTTTGTCCCCTTCTTTCTTAAATGTCGCAGGAACGGGAATGATTTGATTCGTTTCGGTATCGTACATTACAGCGGATAGCGTTTCAATCGGTTGTGTTGCGGCATGTAGCGTAATAACGTGTCCAATATATTGGTCGGCATTATGAATCTCAACTGTAGCTCTGTTCGTTTTATACGCCATAATTTTAAAATCGTACACTTGACCA
The DNA here is from genome assembly GCF_056269305.1 of Paenibacillus sp. J22R3. Taxonomy (NCBI): domain Bacteria; kingdom Bacillati; phylum Bacillota; class Bacilli; order Caryophanales; family Paenibacillaceae; genus Paenibacillus; species Paenibacillus sp. J22R3. Next base: position 157,706 of record NZ_JBWDNS010000007.1, read on the forward strand.
ACAAGCTGTAAAGACTCATTGTTGATCAGCTTCTGCACAGAGTCGTTAAGTGAATCTTTCAATGGCGTTACTTCAATTGAATAATGATCAACACCGTATAGATTCATAAGGCTTACAGGAATAACCATGCCCCTCTCACCTTGCAAGTGAATGACGGCCTTCTCATCTTTGCTGCGTATTTTGGTCAATTGGTCGGCGCTCAGAACGAGTGTCACTCGTTCTGATTTGTCCTCCACTATAATATCAAATTGATGATTTGATTTATCCCAGTTTGTTAAATAGATGTCCAGCGCCTTATCATCCAGTTTGACGACAAACTGCTTCGTGCCATCAGGATTATCGACCGTTTCGCCTGTGGCTTTGATTCCCCCAGATGTATCTTCCAAGTTCGGCAGCATGAAACCGCCGCCTCCAAAGATGGGTATCCCACCACCACCGCCACCGCCACCGCCGCCGCCGACTCCACCGCTATTGTCCTCGCCATTTGTCGGAGTGTACTCTTTTAACACGTAGAAACTCTCACGTTTGCCTGGAGAAGTTACCGTGACGAACAGTGCCGGCAACTGATTGTCAAGATTCAAGCCCGATAACGTTGCAGAAGTTTGGCCTGAACTGACTACACTTTGTCCATACAAGACACCTTCGTAATTGAAAACTTTCACGATGTCTCCTGATTGAAGACCAGTTACCGTGACAGAATCGGATGTCCCATTTACGTTGGACACTGAGATTTGCGACTGGTTCGGCGTAATAGTCATTCGATCAAGAATTTCGATAAGGGAATATCCCGGCGCCCCTTCCTTGTTCGAATCTTCAACCTGAACCGCAAGCACTATTGCGCCATTCGGTATGACCGTATTCGCTGGAAGCGTAAACGAATAACTTGCCGCACCTGTTGCATTCACGTAGCCGATTGGATCACCGAGGACATCATCCTCTCCACCGAACCAAATGGCGTACCTGCTTCCTGCCATCTCACCTGAAGCTTTATCGAAGGTAACTTGTCCACTGATTTTATTCGTATCCGCATTTGTATCATGAAAAACAAGGTTATTTACATAATAGCTATCCGTTCTCCACAAATGAATAAGGCGCTCCGAGTCTTCCATGACCAGTGTTTTGTTTAAAGGGAGTGATACGACAGGCGTTACTCCGATTGTCGTAATGGCCGCTGGCATCGATTTGTATAACGTATGAACATAGCTGCCATTGTCTTCCCGATCATAAGAGTAGCTATAATCGTCACTTACATCAGGAATTGTTCTACCATTCGCATCGTAATATCGAATTCGATATTTGGTGTCGCTAACTGCCATTAGGCCAGGGTAAAACGTTAAGTCACCTTGGATCACACTCTCAGTTTCACTTTCGTCTATAAAGCTTGCATACACAGGATGATAACCGAGCTTAATTTGATTGCTTAAATCATCGACATCATTGAATTTCATAAGCGCGTATACCGGATCAGGACCCATGCCTACAGTAGTAAACAAAAGGATTGATCCGTCATTTTTAACGTATCCATACGATGCTGTAAATGGGAATGTGTACGATGGATTGAAGCTATCCCGATCGTATAGTCCGTTAGCAGCAACTACGATAGGACCGCGTGCATGAAGCAGCATGGCGTTATAATAATCATTTTTGTAGACGCCGTAGACAGTCGCCAGATTCTCAGATGATAACCGATTCGACGCGTAATAGATGAAGTGGTCATTCTCATCCTGAATGATACTTTCAGGTGGATTCGAATAACTCGTCGGCGTCGATGAGATAATCGTATTTGTCGACGTATCCATCTTAAATAGCTGACCGCCTGACGTATCAGTCTCTCCGATATATAGAGCAGCACCGTCAGAGGAGAGCTTCAAGAATGGCGTGCTATAGCTGAGCGGCAATACTGTCAAAGTGGAATCGCCGTTCACAATGTTAACATTGCCAAAGCCTCCAGGTGTCGTAAAATAGGCCGTTCCATTACCGACTTCGACGTTGCTCGTATAGGAACCCACTTCAATTTCAGTAATCGGCGCTAGAAATTGGGTTTCATTCTGTGTGTCAATCTTTACTAAATGTGTACTGCCACCAAGCGAAACGTAGATAATACCATCCCTGATATCGATATCCGTCGGGCTGATGCCAATATATCGGTCTTGAACGACTTGAAAGTTGTCTGTATCGATTTGGAGCAACCGGTTTGAATTCTGTGCAATCGCATAGACGTATTGCTCGTCTTTGCCCATAGCAAACGCGGTCAAATTATTGTCTAGCAGAATGCGGTTATGTTCGGGGTCCGAGACATACTGAATCGCCGGGAGATCAGCGCTCATTTCGAAGGTCCTTTTGCGAATCATCGGTGAGCTCCTGACCTCGTAGGTATAGACGCTCCCATTCTCGTCGATGGCCAAACGCTCGTCACTATTGGTCGAATCGGCTATTTTTACAACAGTCTTTGCTTCGTCTTTCGTCACGATTGCGCCATTAGAATACAAAAATTCGTCCGTTGCAGCCTGATAATAGCCGGCAACTGATCTTGAAATGATAACGTGGTTCGCGCTGTTAATCCGAAGGTTTCCATAGTAAACAGAACCATCCTTAACGAATAACGTTCCCGCAAATCCCCCACTAGGCTGAATCGTCCACTGTTTAGCACCATCCAAGGAATAAGCGTTAAGTTCGTACGCGGAAACCTCTGTTTGACCAGCGTAGAGAACATGTGCCTCACGGTCAATTGTTAATAACGGATCTCTCGGCGAGCTCTCGAGCTTCGTATCTGAAGCTTCGGAATTGGCTAGATCTTTACGGTAAATCGCACTAAAAGGAGCGTCATTAGAATAGAACAGAATATCTCCATCAACGGCCAAATGGATCGGTTTGCCCGTTGTAGGAAGCATCGTAGTTACAACCTGTTCGTCCAAATCGATGACGGCAATAAATGTAGCCCCGCTCAAAGCAACGTAGAGCTTATCCCCGTCCATATCTATTCCATTTGGCGTCGAACCAACATTTATGCGCTTCTCAATCTGAAATGTAACTAAGTTTATGATTAGCAACTGGTTCGTATCTCTAGTGGTCACGTACATCTTGTCCCGTTCATTGTCCACGAGAGTTTTATTTATAGCTGAGCCCATATTCAGCGAAACATCGGTCAATGCAGGTGTCGGCGCTGATGAAGCACTTGCGTAATTACCAAATGGAACTATAAAGGTGAAAATAAGTGCTGCAATCATAAAAACGTTTAATCCTCTAAAGCCCCTAATACATTTCATACGTGTGGTCTTCCCCCAGAAATCGTATTTTTTAAAGGTGATGTGAGCTGATTTGTAATTTATCGACATCTTTTCACAAGATTGTTAACTCCCGCTAATTTTATGTCATTTTCCGTGAAAAGTTTGTCGTTTCCTAGATCTAAACGCGCATTATTTTTCGACATCTCGGTGTTTCCGTCAGACAACATCCCACAATCACTAATAGTGCGGTCTTTCCAAAAAAGAGAGCACGATATCAGCGTAACCAGAAACTTAAAGTTGCCGCGTACAGCTGGATCAACTTCGGTCAATTGCTTGCCCTGCAGCAAGCACAGCCAGATTACATTATCGGGATTGAGGATCTTATTCCGCCGGAAGAGCGTGCGAGGTTGAATTCGATAGCGCCTACCCTGTTTCTGCGTAACGAGGACGATTGGCGGCGTCGACTGACATTGATTGCGGAGCTGCTTGGCAAGCCGGAAGTAGCACGCAAATGGCTGACTCGCTACGATCGCAAAGCAGCCGCGACCAAAGAATCGCTGTCACCTCTGATTAGACAAGACGCCTTGCTTGTCTTGCTCGTCTGCCGGGACCAGCTATATGTGTGGGGGCGCAGAGCCGGTACGGTGTTGTACGACGACCTGGGCATACCCGCTCCGACGACCCTATCCGAGCTCGAATGGAAGCGACCTATCCAGCCCCATGAGCTTGCTGAATTAGCGGCCGATCGAATTCTGCTTCATGTAGAAGGCGATGAAGCCGCGCAAGCGTTATGGGGCCGGCTCTCCCAATCCGAAGTGTGGCGCGAGCTCGCTCCTGTCCGCAACGGCAAGATCCATCTCGCCTCCGGTTACTCCTGCTTCGAGGCTCCATGGAGTGATTATGCCGCGAGTCAGCACGATATTTTTCTCAGCAACGTTCCGCAGCTCTTCTCCTCGCATCTCGAATGAATCATGCTTATAACTACAACAAGGCCGGGATTGTCATCTGTTAGATGGCGCTCCGGCCTTTCGTCTATTGCTCAACCGTATGAATTACAGCGTTTTCCGTGCAAATTGCATCGTGTATTTCTCTTCAAAGCCAAGGCTATCATACAGATTTCTGGCGTAATTCCCGACAACGCACCAAAGGTCGACGTTTGCATGACCACGCTGATAAATCTCGTTGCACAGGTACATTATGAACTTTCTTCCAATGCCAAGCCCCTGTAGGTCTGCACGAACAGAAATACTGCTAAGCTCATGATTAGAAAGATGGCCATACGCGGCAATTTCCCCATTTAGGACGTAGACAAAACGATCTTGGGCATCCTCTTGCCATGATTTCCGCTCTTGTTCATTGGGTTCCGCAATGATGGAATCAGGAAAGGAGCCGACACGGACACGCATCTCATGAAAAGCTCTGGCATACAACGACTGACTGACCGTATAGTCTCCGTCCGTGTATACTCTCACCGGGAGCTCCTCCGAGGGAAAGGGCCCGAGAGTCCGCCGCAATAAGCTCGATGAGAAGTATTCGTCATAACCGAGCTTGCGTGCAAACGTCAGGGTTGAGAGGTGACTGGCACGAAAGGAACTCCTGACTTTCTGGGTTCCGCCCGTTCGCAAGCGCTCCTCCGCATACCTTACCACCGCAGAACCGATGCCCTGCCTACGATAGGTTGGAGCGACATACACGGTTAAATAGGACAGCACTCCAGGCTCGTTCACTTGAGCCAGCGCAACCAGCTTATCTTCCATAAACACCGTAATAAACAGTTGCGGCTCTGCATCAAGCACCCGAAGAATATTTTCGCCTGCATCATCCTGGCTTAATAGTTCTCTTGCGGCATCATAATCTTGTTCATTTAAACGTTCGTACCGGATAGCTGCTGTATTCATCTGCCTGGGACTCCACCTTCCCCTTCGTATTCGCACCACACTCTGGCGGCCTTTTTTGCGTCGATGTGACAGAGGGCTGGCGCTCGATATAGATGCATGCCGATCTTAACTCCATCTCTTTTTACTCTGAAGAGTTGGTAGCAATAGGCTTCGTAATCGAAACAAGCACAAGCCCCACAACCAGAATGACAGCCCACGCGATGAAGGACGGCAGCCCATTAGGCAGTAATCCAAGGAATTTATAGGTGATGGGGTGGCCGAAAAGAGCCTTAATCAGCGGTTGCACAACTGTTGCCAGACCAATGAGACTAAGAACGATCCCCAGTATCTGCAGCCCGTTATTTTGAATTTTCTTCATGATCATCTCTCCTTGTTGCGAGGATAAAGGTATGAATCGTTTCTTGAATGGCCTCATCGAGATCTTCGATCTCGTTTGTCGCAATTTTTCCGCTTAACGTATCGATGGTGCTCCTAACGATCATGGCCATTAATCCGGTCGAAAACTTCCTGAAGCTCTTCTCTTCCTCTTGCCCGTATTGAAAAATCTCGATAAGCGGCTGATAGATGAGATTGTCTTGATCCGAGAAGACCAGCCGGCCATCCTTGTTTCTATGGTTCGCAATAATGTGCATAATAGCTAACGTTCGGTCTCGATTATCAGCCACAAAACGCAAGTTGGCGTCAATATAGGACTCCAGCGCTTCGGGCGCGGTTCCATCAATGACCATATGGCTAGCCATATGCGCCGCCGCATCATGAAAGAAGCCCTCTACAAGCTCTTGTATAATCTGATCCTTTTGCGAAAAATGATACGTGACCACGCCCTTGCTGATTCTCAGTAATTCCGCGATCGCCCCTAACGTAAATCCGGCGTAGCCGTTTCTGGCCAATAGCTCCTGTGAGGCAAGCAGTATTCTTTCTCTTGTATCCTTCATGCTCTTCCACCTTTGCTTTCGAACCATGCCGATGTTTAGTTGCTCGCTTATATTTTAGTACGATCGAGCTAAAGTGTAAAGCGGATTTAGTACGATCGTGCTAAATTCCTGATCAGTCAGGCTTCAAGTTTGAATTAAAAGGACCTTGCATCACATAAAGTGCATGCAAGGTCCTTTCTCCGACTCCATCTACCCTTCTATTCGGTGCATCTTCCTATATTTGTGCGGCGGCAGGCCAATCGTCTTCTTGAACACGTTCTTGAAGTGGGTTTCACTCTGATAACCGACCAGCTCGGCGATTCGGTACACCGGCTCCTTCTCTGTCCTCAAGTAATGCTTGGCGACCTCCATCCGGTAGCCAACCAAATACTGAATAGGGCTGATTCCCTCGGATTGACTAAACACGCGGCATGTATAACCCGGACTGAAAAAGGAAGCCTTCGACAGCTGCTCAAGCGTAATCGCGTCCATGTAATGATTATGAATGTATTGTTTAATAGCGGTAACTGTCCGGTCGCTGCTTGTTGACGTTCCCTTGGCAAAGCCGGTATAGACGATTTTGGCTAGCTCGATTAGCAGAATGGCCAAATAATATCGGATGCTTAGCCCTCCGGGTACATAAGGATCTTCCGCTAAACGCAGAATCATCCGTGACAAGGATACTACCTCATCGTAGCGATCACCCAGCTCGATTACCGGGCTAATTCCGGCTTTCATAAAGGTCCCCGGCGGCAGATCGGTAAGCTGGAAAGCTGCGAAAGAAATCGAAATGGCCTTAAACGGTTGCGAGGCGTCCGCTAACTCCTCATGCCATACGCCGGTGTCATATACCAGCATCGTTCGCGGACCTACTTTATAGGTGTGACCATCGATCTGAAACGATCCGCTTCCTTCGGAGATAAGCAGCAGCTGGGCTAGCTCAGGGTGATGATGAAGTGGGAATACGAATTGCTCGCCCTGTTTCAAATCGAAATTTAACACAGCAGGCACAAACGGCAGGAACGGTTCGACAAAAAGCGATTGGGTCAAACGGATCACTCCTTTGTTATAAAAACAAAAGCGCATATCTTTTCGACCAGTATACCCTCTGCAAAGCGCTTATAAATTATCATATACTCGGGTTACCAGTTGTTGCAAGCGCTTTCCAATCAACCGGCGAAGTGGCAAATCAAATATGAATGCAACACAGCGTGAGGTGAAAGAGCAGTGGGAAAAGAGGGAAAACGCGAGGCAGTCGCAGGTTATCTGTTCATCGCTCCGTGGATCGTCGGTTTCGTCGTATTCGTGCTCGGAGCCCTGATAACCGCTTTTTATGTAAGCCTGACGGATTGGGATTTGCTTACACCGTCCAAGTGGATTGGAGCAGACAATTATAACACGCTCATTCATGACAAGAAGTTCTGGATCTCGCTGAGAGTTACGGTCATCTACGTCGTAACCGCCGTTCCGCTCGGCATCGTATTCGGCTTCTGCATTGCACTGCTGCTCAATCAGAAAATAAAAGGGTTGTCCGTCTGGCGGACGATTTACTATTTCCCCGCCATATTATCAGGTGTCGCCGTTTCGCTCATGTGGATGTGGGTGTTGAATCCCGACTTTGGTGTCATTAACCTGCTCCTCTCTTACGTCGGCATACAGGGTCCCGGCTGGATCGCGAGTCCGGACTGGGCCCTCCCATCACTTGTCATTATGAGCGTCTGGGGTGCGGGAGGCGGAATGATTATTTACTTGGCCGGACTCCAGGGCATTCCTACCGAGTTGTACGAGGCCGCCGAAATTGACGGCTGCAGCAAGTGGATGAAGCTGTGGAAAATAACCATCCCCCTGATGACATCCGTTATCTTCTTTAATCTGATTATCGGAATGATCAGTGCGTTCCAGACGTTCACGGAGGCATACGTCATCACCAATGGCGGACCGGATAACGCTACGCTATTCTATGCGATGTATTTGTACCAGAACGCCTTTAAGTTTTTCAAAATGGGTTATGCTTCCGCTCTGGCCTGGGTCTTGTTCTTAATCATTCTGCTGGTGACTGTCTTATTGTTCGCGACCTCGAGGAGATGGGTGTATTATGCGAGCGGAGAGGAGAATCGGGGATGAGGTCAGCTGCCGGGCTGTTGCAGAAAGTACTAATATATACCGTTATTGGATGCGGCGCATTATTCCTGCTCGTTCCGCTTTGGTGGATGATTACGACTTCGATCAAGCCTTATGCGGACGTGTTTATATTCCCGCCGGAGGTCATTCCGTCGCGATTCCGATGGTCTAACTATCCGGACATCTTCCGGATATTGCCGTTCGGCAAATACTTTCTGAACACCCTATTCATTGCCGTGTTCGTCGTCAGCGGCACGGTCTTCTCATCCGCAATGGTTGGTTACGGCTTTGCCAACCTGAGATTTCCGGGACGCAGCATCCTCTTCATCGTTATGCTATCGACCATGATGATCCCCTATCATACCACCTTGGTGCCCCAATTCATCATTTTCAAAGAACTCGGTTGGCTCGACAGCTATTTGCCTTTAATCGCACCTGCTTTCTTCGGGACGCCATTCTACATCTTTCTGTACCGGCAATTTTTCATGAATATTGCCAAGGAGTACAGCGACGCCGCCAAAATCGACGGCTGCGGCTATTGGAGCACTTTTATCCGCATCATCATCCCGATGTCGCTCCCCGTCATTGGCGTCGTGACCATTTTCTCATTCAACGGCGTTTGGAACGACTTCCTCGGACCGCTCATTTATATCAATTCCGAGAAGCTGCGAACGATTCAATTGGGAATTAACGCGCTTAGGGGCTTGCATACCGTGGAGTGGCATCTACTGATGGCAGCTTCTGTCATCGCGCTCATTCCGACTGTTACCATCTTCTTCTTGTTCCAGCGCAAGATGATTCAAGGCGTGGTCGTTTCCGGAATCAAAGGATAACGGAAGGGGTGATGTTTAGAGCTGTGCCGGATTTCGTTTCATGAAGCAGTTTAATATTAAGGGGAGGCAACACAAATGAGAACGCTGACCGTAGTGAAATCGAGTCGTTTAATCATGTTGTTCACTGTCGTTTGTTCGCTCGTCTTCGCTGCAGCATGCTCAAACAATAATTCAGGCGGTTCCGGAGATAAGGTCACGATTACCATGACTTATACCGGCGATGAGAATGCGACGAAAGTGTTGAAAGCACGGATTGATAAATACTTAGACAAATCACTCAACATCGATGTACAAGTTACACCGATACCCGGCGGAGAATACTGGGATAAGGTGACGACGATGTTTGCCGGCGGCACGCAGCCGGATGTTCTGTTCATGAGCGAACCGCTCAAGAAGTTCGCAAGTCAGGGCAAACTGCTTGACATGAATCCGTATATCGAAGCCAGCTCGACATTTAATAAAGACGATTTCTATCCTGCGTCACTGGAATTTTATCAATACGACGGCAAACAATACGGTATTCCACAGGACTTGAATACGGCGCTCTTCTTCTATAACGAAGATATGTTCAAGGCTGCCGGATTGAAAACACCTTGGGAATCCTACGAGGAAGGGAACTGGACGTGGGAAACGTACTTGGAGGATGCCAAGAAGCTGACGCTGAAGGACGGCGATCGTTTCACGCAATTCGGCACCAGCTATCCTGGAATCGGGCCGTGGTGGTATAGCGCTTGGGTGTTCACCAACGGCGGATCCTATTTGAACGAGGACAGCACGAAATCGGCATTTAACGATCCGAAAGTCATCGCAGCGCTTGCGTTTACAAGTGAGCTATCCAACAAGTACAACGTAGCTCCGTCACCGGCGGGCGGCGGTCAAGACGTAACGGGCATGTCGTTTGCGACAGGCAAGATCGCCATGGAAGCAAACTTCTCTTGGGCAATCGGCGGTTATAAGACGTTACCGTTCAAATGGAATGTAGCGCCGATGCCAGTGGCAAGCACCGATATTGATCCGCTCACCACTTATATTCACAACTCGGGCTTCTCCATCTCCAAGGACACGAAGCACGCTGACGAAGCATGGGCGGTCATCGAAGCGCTCTCGACACCGGACTCTTACTCGGATGACGCAGCCAGCCGTGGCATTATTCCGCCAAGACCGAGCGTCGTCGACAAGAAAGAAATCTTGAACGCGGAAGGAATGCCGTCCAACGCCAAAATCATTTCGCAAATGCTGCAAAAAGGAAAGTTGTATCAGTTTACAGAAACGACGGCGGAAGAGGATCAGGTGTATATCACTTACGGCGATCAAATTCTGAACAAGAAGGTGACACCGGAAGAAGGCGCCAAGAAGATCGCCGAAGAAATCGACGCCATATTGAGCAAGGAGAAGTAACGATCGGCAGAAAAGGGGCGCTTCCATCAATCGGGAGCGCCCCTTATTATTTGTCATCATTTTATAACCATCCCACGATTTGCAAAACCGTCAGAACAACCTCGATGACAATGAGGATTACAATAATCCATTCCACGAATAGTCCCCGAATGGAATGGCTAATCGTCGAAAACCCCTCCATGATGTGATACAGCACTTCCGTTTTGCTCTTCATGATTTTATATCGGTCGCTCAGCTCGAAGAATTCCATCATCTTGTCGTAGAATTGACCTGCACTGCTGCTGGTCCATGTGATATCGGGCTTATCCAGAATCATGATATAAGCAAGAGTATTGTATTCATGACGAACGATGATCGCGGTCGTTCTTGCCAGTTCCTTGTTGCCGATTCTAAGCTTTCCTTTTTCCAGTCGGTCTAATAGCGTTTCGAGCTTGTCGTTGATTTTGCCCAGCTGCTCCTCTATTCGCTCAAGCGCTACTGACTTTGCGAGTACGGTTGAGATCAGTTCAGGGTATACACTTTCGTACTCGTTCACCACGATGTATTCGTCGGTTAGCTGGGTGGTTTCCGTTGCCCCGATGTGAAGACTATAATCATCCGTATAATAATCCGCACTCTGAATATCGATTTCCGGCTCGAAGGACTGGATATAGCGCAGAAATTCCGTGATTTCGCTCGCTTGGGCGTTATTGACGAAAACAACACAGCCGAATGAAAAAACAAGCACCTGCTGCATCTCGTCTACATGTTTTCGGAGGATGGATGCCAGAATACCGTCTCTTAGAATTAAGGGCTGTTCCCAGGTGTATTTCTTACGAATGCCGCAATGAACGGCGATTTTGTTCAAGTCGATCTCGTTGGAGATCGCGAAGGCTTTAAACGTCGTGTCTTGCATGTTATCACTCTACTTGTAAGTGTGACCTTACTAAGTAATATGCTCCGATTGGCAGAAAAATCCCAGCGTTGGCTCCAGCAAGAGCTCTGATGCCGTTCACCGCTATCCGGAATATTAACGAAACCTTCTCATGTGCATGAATGTTGTACGATAGAGGTAGCAGTAAAAATTTATCGAATGAAAGGGGCTTTAAAATTGAATAAAATCAAACCCATTTTGCCGTGTCCCTCCATTAAGGAGCAGATTGCCTTTTACGAACATTTGGGCTTCGAAACCGTGTATACCACCAATCGCCGTCCGTATGCCGTTGTAAAGTACGGCGAGCTGGAGATTCATTTCTACGGAAGTAAAATGACAGTACCCGCCGCAAATTCGCAAATGTGCTACGTGCAAGTGGATGACGTCAATCGGATCTATGAAGCTTTCACTTCTGGCTTGAAACAAGCGATCGGCAAAATCCCCCGTTCCGGCATCCCTCGCATTTCGAAGTTGAAGGACTTGGCGGACGATCGAAGATTCATCATTACGGATTTAGGTGGAAATACGCTGTTTGTCGGAACGCCTAATACCGAGATTGCCAACCCTGCTTTCTTTAGAACCATTGAGAGCGCGGATTGGGCCAATCCCTTCGAGACCCTCTTCGATTTGATGTATTCAAAAGAAGACAGCCAGTCCGCGTTCATGATGCTGAGGAAGTTTTTCCCTGCAGATCTCAATACGTTGAACGTCAGAAGCTTGGATTTAGCTAAAATCCTGCTGGTTGCCTTGGACATTCATTTGCAGCTCCATAACGTCGTCGATCAAGCGATGAATAATCGAATAAAGGCGTTAATTGACGATTGCGATAAGCATAATGCCGATTGGATACGAATTTCGCAGCAGTATGAAGACATCATGAACGCCGAATAAGAAAAAAACAGAGCGTCGGTGTTCGAATCACCGGGCTCTGTTTTTTTAATTTCTGCTTATTCCCCAATAGCGCGAGCATAAGCGACGATCGGCGGCTCTCCGAAAGCATCCGCGTAGTCCTCGCCTAACCATACGCCGAAGCTGGTCTGCCGGTTGAATCCGAGGCTCCGATAATACTCCGCGTCTTGACGGATGACCTCTTCGTAGAAAGGCAGCGGCATCAATGGTTTTGTCCATTTTAAGAACCGGGAATTGTCCATCCAGTACTCCAGGATTTGAGCACCTTCCTGACCGAATAGCTGCAGCAGGCCGGGCAAGTGTTCGAGTTCCTTATAGTTCTCCGGGCAATCGGGGTCGTTAATCGGAAGAGCTGAATTCCGATAGATAGGAGCATATTCCAGAAATATACCAGGGTCTGGATTTACCTTCACCGGCGCTTGGATCGTGTCTTGATAGGCCAGATAGCAGTGCTCAGCCGATGGATCGAAGCGCCGAATCCCCCGCAGGATATGATTATAGAAAATCATCGCCTGGTCGGAGGTAGACAACGTGCGGCATTCCTCGCAGTGGCAGGCACTATTCGTCACGTCGTCGATCCAGAAGTAGTATCGCCCCGATAATGTAGGCAAAGCACGAGCCAGCTCTTCTGACCGCGTCTCCAAGAATTCGATTGCCTCCTTGTTGGAAGCACACAAGTTAAAGTCCGGATTGCGACTTCCTGTCTCGTCCAGACGGAACCAGTCGGAATGCTCGGAGAAGAGTGCTCGCGGAACAAGCCATGACATGGCGTGGGATTCGAACTCGAGATCCACATTCAGCTCCTTCATCCGTTCAACGAACTGCTCAAAAACCGGCGTTTTCACGAAATCCAGCATATTCTCAAGCTCCTCAAGCGCTCCCGCTCCCCAGCCCGGATGGATGCCCACCAGATTAAGGCCCGAACGGGCAATCAGGTCCGCCCAATAAGGGCCAACCTCCTCGGGTAGAATAAGTATGCCGCGTTTATCTGCTTTCATGTTAGTTGTCTCCTCTTAGGCTGTTAGAATTTATCCGCCGTATACCAGAAGATAGGAAGCGGAAACCATCCGGCAGGCACGTTTGCTCTCGAATAACGACCTTGCGGAGTAAGGAGAAGCGTCTGCGCCTGCTTCTTATCCAGCTGATCTGCGCCGGGCTTAGCCGACCGTTCCACCGTCACGCCGTTCTCATCTACGCAAGCGGTAACAGGCTGGCCATCCAGCACAGCGGAGAACTCACCCGGCTGAAGTCCATTCGTCCGATGAGCAAGGGTTAGATACGCTTCAAGCACACGGGCAAAATCGATGATATGGTACATATCTGATGTACCTATCGCGTAATTTTCTGCAAAGCTGCTCAGGCTTGCATTCAACTCCGTCTCATACTCCGGTACGAATACAGCTATCCATTCTTGACCTGCATGAGCCAAATAACCTTTGATCGCACGCGGAATGTCGTTTACATTCTCCATCGCGAGCTCCGTTATTTCATTACCCGCTTTATTGACGACCATATAGCCAATTAGCTTGTCCCCATCCAACACACCGATCGCTCGCTGCTCGAGTCCATTCAGTATGTGCGACATGTGCTGCTCGTCACGGTGAACGAATGCAGGCCGAGCATCGTTCAGCTTACGTGCGTAGGCCGCTGCGCCCTCAACTTCGAACAACGGAGGGAATGACAGCCCGTTTACATTCACATCGCACAAGGCATGACGGCAATTGACCTCGCCTACCGAATACTTGATTTTCACCCCTCCAAGGGTAAAATCGAAATACTCGTACCGTTGCCGCTGACCATATAGGACAACCATATCGTACAATTCTGGTGCTTCTTCCAGCCATTTGTTCATCAGCACTTTCATATGTCCTTCCCCGCGCGTTCGCGGGTGCACCGACACAATCCCTAAGTACCCGACGCGCAGCTCAACACCGCTTACGTTCATCGGCTCCGGGTAAATGGCTACCTGCGCACGCAACCGGCCCTGCTCATCCGCGGCCACCATATGGATCGATGATGAATCAATGTCCTTGCTGTACACTTTGGGCAGCACGGTTTCTACATCAATTTTGAAGGCGTAATTGGCTAAATCGATATAGGCCTCACGCTCATCCGGTCTTGCCTTTCTATATTCCAGCATGATCATAACTCCCTTTATATAAGGATTGGGTTCATCATTTCAGGCTCAGGCTTCTGTCTGCAAACTACTTCCCATTATACCGAAAAACGAATCCGCCAAGACGAGTCGCTTCATATTGCAGTACTTTCGACAAATCCTTCATGGCTCCTCTAACAATCAGTAGACTTCACGTACGACTTTAGCAACAATGAATTGACAAAACCATAAAAAAACACCGCCAAGCGCAGAGCTCTGGCGATGTATTTGGCTTACAGCCTATTAACCAAGCGAGCTCCTGCTCCGGCAGTCTAAGCTCTGCGTGCCGTCGATTCTCTCACAATCAGCTCCGGCTCGATCTGCATCGTCACGCTGCGTTTGGCAGGCTCGTTAATCACGTTCAGCAGCAGCTCCACAGCCGCATGCCCGATCCGATCCGCCGGTTGCCGAACTGTCGTCAGCCGCGGATGAAATTCGGAGGCCAGAATCTGGTCGTCAAAGCCGACGAGCGACACATCCTCAGGTATGCGAATGCCCGAGGTCATACAAGCGTTAAGCACACCTACCGCGATGTAATCATCCGAAGCGAAGATCGCGGACGGCAAGCGTCCTTCGTCAATCCACTGCTTCGCAATGCGGTAACCTGTAGGAATTTGGAAGCCGCCGCGCTCAATCCCGTAAGGCTGCAAACCCGCTTCTTCCAGTGCGAAGCGGAATCCCCGTTCACGTTCCCTACTGCTTAGGAAGGAATCCGGCCCCGAAATATGCGCGATTTCCGTATGCCCAAGATCAATCAAGTGCTTCGTCGCTTCGTAGCCGCCTTTGAAGTTATCTACGATAATCGAAGTCACGGAAGGATTGCGCTGCGAGTTATCGATCATAATAAACGGGATTTTCTTCTTCTTCAGTTCCATCACATACTCGTCTTCATCAACGGGAGACAGCAAGATGACCCCATCTACGCGATCTTCCTGAAACAAGGAACGATGAAACGTATCTTCGTAGCCATTCGAGATGGACAACGCGAGAAAATATCCGTGCTCCGCCAACCGATCGTTGATTTCCTTGACCACGGCATCCAAGAAAGAATCATGAAGCGTCGTCAGCATCAAGCCGATAATGCCCGTTTTTCCTCTGGCTAGACTACGCGCCGATGCGTTCGGATGGTAATCGAGTTCCTTCATCGCTTGAAGTACTTTCTCCCTGTTGTTTTGACGCACGGATGATGAATTATTTAATACCCTCGAAACCGTAACTACGGACAAGCCTGATTTCTTCGCAACATCAAAGATACTGACTTTCATCGTTATATCGCTCCTATACGAATCTATACGAATAAAAAATGACTGCCCTTACCGTATCATAGTTGGAGCCAAGAGCAAACTAAGACGCAAGCGCGGAGGACGATTGCATTTCCAACGGAAACTAGCAGCGCGCGTCTCTTGATTTACTTGTTGACGCGTTCCAGCAGCTTCGTCAGCTTCTCCTGAATTCTTGGAAGCGCGACTTCGACCTTCTCGTCCCCGTTCTCAACGCCAGCCAGCTCGTTAATGAACAGTTCGTTGATCTGCGAGTAGTTCGAAATCAAGTGATTATAAGATTCGAAGCCGTATTTGTATGCGCCGTCGAACACCTGCTTGATTTGAGCCGGATCGATGCCTTCAAAATTATTGTAATACGTCTCCGCCGCCGCTTGGTTGACCGGAGGATTGCCGCCGCTCAGCTCAATCGACTTCTTCTGCACGTCTGTCGTAATCAAGTATTTGATCCATTCCAGCGCTTCTTTGGGGTGCTTGGAATCTTTAAGCACGAAGAGCGGATCCACGTACAGAACGCTTCTCACATTCTCATTCGGGCCTTGCGGAACCGCCGCAACGCCGACCTTGAAGTTAAAATCACTGGATGCCGCCAAGCTCCAGGAGCCTACGACGGACATGGCGATTTTGCCGGAGAGGAACGGATCGCCGAATTGGCCGGAAACCGACTTCGAGAATGCAGGTGTCGGAGAAACCTTTTGATCCCAGATAAGGCCGTAGATTTTCTTATAAGCTTCAATAACGTCCGGCTCCGTCAGGTTGATCTTAGAAGGCTTGCCGCCATTGGTCCACGTATCGTCGGAGTAGACTTGACCTCCGAAATAAGAAGGCCTTTGGTCGCGCTCGCCGAACCCGAAGTCCACTCCGTATTGCGCCTCGGCCAAGTCCTTCGAATCCACGGTCATTTTCTTCGCGTAATCCACCATCTTATCGAATGTCCAGCTCTTATCCTCGTAGTCCGTCGGAGGATACGCGAGACCGGCTTTGTCGAACAGGTCCTTATTGTACAGCATGACCGTCACGTAACTATTCAGCGGGATTCCATAAGTCTTGCCGTCCACCTTGTAGATGTTCATGACATCATCCGGAATGTTGTAGTCGGATGCCTTGAAATCAGCGAGATAAGGCGTCATATCCATCAGCATTCCTTTGTTGTAGTACTCCATGAATCCGCCATACCCCCAATGGGAAGTGACGTCCGGAGAGTTCTTGGCCGCTATGGACGATTGAAGCTTGGAGTCGAATTGTTCATACGGCGCTTTGGTCACTTTAATCTTAATGTTCGGATGGGTTTTCTCGAAATCCGGGATTAGCTTCTCCACGAAGGTGCGATCCGGCGAATCGATCGTATAATGCGTGATCGTGACAACATCCCCGTCTTTACCGCCTCCATCTGAACATCCCGCAGCAACCAACCCAACCAATCCGAACGTCAGCGTCAAGCTAAGCATCGTCTTTCCAATCTTTGCGCTCATGCAAATCCCCCTCGTTAATAGTAGTGACGGACTATGTGAACAACTACTTAATACCGGTAAGAACGATCCCTTGTACGAAACGTCTTTGCGCTACTGCGAACAGAGCAACAATCGGAAGGACCGACAGCAGCGAGGCCGCCATCATCAGATTCCACGGAGCAATGCGGAATTTCGAGGACATCATCGCCGCCATCCCGATCGGAAGCGTGAAATTCTCCTGCGAATCCAAGTACAGCACAGGTGTGAGGAGGTCATTCCAGCTCCAGAGAAAAGAGAAGATCGCCACAGTCGCTAATACCGGACCTGCTAACGGGAGCGTTAAGCTCCAATAGAGCTGTATCTCTCTGCAACCGTCGATTCTGCCCGCATCGTAAAGCTCATTAGGCAGTGTCGTGAAGAATTGCTTCAACAGAAAAATCATATATGCCGATGCGAAGAAGGAAGGCAGAATGAGCGGCAGCAAGGAATCATGAAGCCCCAGCTTCGTAAAGAGCAGAAACTGCGGAATCATAATCGCCGGATACGGCAGCATCAGCGTGCTGAGCACGAGCATGAACAGAAATTGGCTTCCCCTTGCCCGGTACCGAGTAAAGCCGAAAGCGACGAACGAAGAAGAATATACCGTTCCAATAACCGTCAACACAGCCACAATCACGCTGTTTATGTACTGCCGCCCGAACTTGATCTCCGAGTTCACGAACAGTTCTTTGAAGTTCTCCCAAGCGAAGTGCTCCGGAATGAAGGACGGCGGATACACGAACATTTCCTTCGTCGTCTTGAGCGATGTCGATAACATGAACCAGAACGGCATAATCATGGCGACGGTAACGAGCAATAGAATGAGAAATCCGATGACTTGGAGCAAATCGACCTTCTTGGCAATCCCACTCATTGCGGGGTTCCCCCTTCGTAATGCACGTATCGTTTGGACAGCTTCATAATAAAGAACGTAATGACTGTAACTGCAATCAGCAGTATCCAGGACATGGCTGAGGCGTAACCGTAGCGGAAGTTTTTGAAGGCGTTAATGTAGATGTTGTAGACGTAAAACCAAGTGGAATAGTTCGGCCCGCCTTGGGTAATCGTGTATGCTTGCGTGAACACTTGAAAGGAGTCAATTAATCCGATGATGAGCTGAAAGAGGATAACGGGAGAGATAAGCGGCAATGTGACGTTCCAGAACGACCTCAGCCTTCCGGCTCCATCAAGCTTCGCCGCCTCGAGTAAATGTGCCGGCACGCCTTGCAAACCAGCTAAGAAGATAAGCATCCCCCCGCCTAAACCCCAGAAGGACATGATAATGAGGGCCCACATCGCGTATTTCTCATCGAGGAACCAGTTGATCTGATCGACGCCGAACATGGATAAGAAGTAATTGAAGAGACCGGCTTGCGGGTTAAATACCCAGAACCAGAGGAGGGCCATCGACACCCCTGAGATCATGCTCGGAAAATACATCGCCGTCCGGAACAAACCACGGAACGGAATTCTCTGATTGATTAGAATTGCGAAGATCAGGGAGAGGACAAGTGTCAAAGGAACACTGATGAAGGTATACCGCAGCGTGACCTCGATGGAGTTCCAGAACAAATCGTCGTGGAACATCTCGTTGTAGTTGCCAAACCCGATAAATTCCGGCGCATGAATGATGTCATACTCCGTGAAGCTGTAATACAAGGAAGCGAGTACCGGAAACAAAGCGAATACGATAAATCCAATCAGCCACGGAGACACGAACAAGTAAAATAATCTTCCCTCGCGGCGGCTTGCCCTGGTTGACTTCACGCCACCAATCCCCCTTCGATTGCCAAATCGACCAGCGCCGGAATGACGCACTCAAAGTTTAATCGCTTTAACTTTAGAAATAAAAAAATAAATATAACACAGCTTGTTAAGTGAAAATTAAAGCGATTAAACTTTACACAATTATTATAAATGGAAATATAAGCATTTGACAAGGACAATTATTAGGCGCGCCGGGTGCTACACAAAACATTTACAAATCTATGATTTCTCGAAAACATACAACTTGTACTCTACTTGTAGACACGTTGAACTTCATAGGAGGGTATATAAAAATGACACATACTTCGAAACTCACAACAGCGGTTTTATCCGCATCTTTGCTTGTAGGTGCCATTGTTGCTCCTGCATCCAGCTTCGCAGCAGCGCCAATCGCCAAGAAACCGGGTGCTTTCACGCAAGCCAGCGTGGAGCGCACGGCACAAGGTAAATTAATCGTACGTTGGAAAGCTGACGCCGATCTAGGCGCAGCCAAAGTATACTGGAGCACTTCCCCGGACAACATCGAGCAGAACGGTAAATTGCTGGCTAAGACTTACTCGGCATATAACGGATTTGTAACCGAAGATCCTAAACCGGGTTCCCGCATTTACTTCCTTGTCAAAGGCGGCAACAGCTCGACGATCGAGACGGCTGAACGCAAAGTAAACCTGCAAGGCGCATTTAACTTCCGCGACCTCGGCGGCTACAAAACGGCAGACGGCAAAACGGTAAAGTGGGGCAAGCTGTTCCGCGGCGAAGAGCTTGGCCATCTGACGGATGCAGATATTAAGACCATTCAAGAGATGGGTATCAAAACTAACGTCGACTACCGTACCGATGCGGAAGTTAAAGCTGTTCCAGATCCGGTAATGGCAGGCATCAACAACATTCGTACGGATGCAGGCAACGCAGGTTCGACTGCTGATATGAATGCGATGATTGCTTCCGGCATGATGAAGGACGCCGCATCCGCCGTTCAAATGATGGTTGGCTTCAACAAACAAATGGTTGATGCTCCGAAATTTTACGTGCAATTGATGGATCTTCTTAACGATCCGAAGAACGTCGCTCTCTTGCAGCACTGCACAGCCGGTAAAGACCGTACAGGTCTAGGTTCCGCTATCATCCTTCTGACACTTGGCGTTGATGAGAAAACCGTAATGGACGACTACCTGCTCAGCGACTTTTACCGTGCAGAAGCTAACAAGAAGATGATCGATGGCGTGAAACAACAAGTGAAAGACGAGAACATTGTTGCTGCCATTACTGCACTGATGGGCGTACAGCAAGAATTCCTTCAAGCTGCTATTGATGAGATGAAAGCAAAGTACGGCTCCATCGATGCATTCCTGGAGACCGGCCTTGGCATCACGAAAGAAGAGCGCGCTAAGCTGAAAGCGATGTACACGGAGTAATCTTATAGCAAGGAGTCGCCCCCGGTTGTGGGGCGACTCCTTTTTCAACTAGGTTTCGGCGCTGTCAGTTTGCAGACCGCCTCTTGCATGTCATAATATACAGAGGAGTGCAAGAGAGAGAGGAACGTGTAATGATGGCGAATTCGACACTGATTGATACCGCGTACGACTATATGAATACCCAAATTCGAACCGGTGAGTTCATGCCAGGTTCACTTCTGTCTGAGAACGAATTGTCTGAAACCCTGAACATGAGTCGTACGCCCATCCGCGCGGCCATTTCTCGTCTTGAGCATGAAGGACTGCTCATTACGCTTAAGAATAGAGGCGTACTCGTCAAGGAGATCTCCATGAAAGAGGTCATTGACACCATGGAGGTTCTGTACCTGTTTCAACTGCAGGCCATCACCCTATTGAAAGATGGTGTAGTAGAGCCGGATTTCAAGAATCTGCAGGAGCATCTGAACCGTTCCATCCAGGCCGAGCAGGATAATGATTATACGCAGTACCTTGTGAGCTCTATGAAATTCTCCGAATGCTTGCTCAATGTCATGAACAACGGCGTCATTGCGAAGATCGTCGATGCCGGAGTCAAACAAATGATTCTCTTCGCCACCATTAACTTCAAATTAACACCTCACGAGCCGCACTATTCCGCCAACCGATTGAATCAATCCATTTACGATACAATTCTGGCAGGTGACTACGATCGATTCCGCGAGATCGCCAACCAGTCCTACGCCCATAACCGGCAGCGCATGCTGCGCATGTCGAGATTATAGAATAACAACAAGGGCTTCCTTTGCGGGAAGCTCTTTGCGGGAAGCTTCTCAGACTGCCCGAGAATGAACGTATCTCTCGACATTCTTTTCTTCTCATTCTAACGGTTGCCAGCGTGCTTATTTCATGGAAAATTCGCCTTTTAAAGCGCTAACGGTTGTGAGAGAAGCTATATGCAGCAAAGTGGTTGATTTGGGCTCGAAACTGGCCAATTAAGCTTCCTGGCAACCGTTAGAGAATAATAACGGGCTTTTTATGAGAAATAACCACTGTCACAACCGTTACAATTTCGTGGCTGGCAATATATCCAGGGCTTCCTTTGCGGGAAGCTCTTTTGTATTCCATTGACCACCGATTCTGCCCACGCAACCTCATCAAAATATCCTTATTTTTCTTAATAGATGCGTTATAATTTAATCTATGTATCTGCCATTACTCAATATATAAAAGGAGGAGCTCCCCTTGATTCGTAAGATGCTTCCGTATGCCATTGGACTTATGAGCCTCTCTTATATTTTCATCATTCCTGACGAGCCCGAAGGTATTAAGCTGGTTTTCAAGCTGATTCCTATGATTCTTATCCTGACGTATGCCTTCATGCTCTGCCCGACTTCTCGGCAGCCGAAACATTCGCTGCTCTTGCTCGGTTTGCTCTTCTCGATGTGCGGTGACGGATTAATGAAATGGTTCGTTGCCGGTCTCTCTGCCTTTCTGATCGGACATCTGTTCTACACCGCATCCTTCATCCGGCGAATGCGGTTCACTTGGCCGCGCGCCGCGACCCTCATTCCAATTGCTATCTATGCCGGATATATGAGTATACGGCTGGTGCATGCCCTTCAAGCCAGCGGGCAGAGCGGACTCATCGCGCCTGTTCTTCTCTATGTAACGGTTATCTCCTTAATGGCCTGGACGGCGATTCTAACAGGGAATGTTTACGCTATAATCGGGTCACTGCTCTTCTTAGCCTCCGACTCCCTTCTGTCTTGGAATATGTTTGTTTCGGACATTTCCCACCCCGATATTTGGATCATGGTCACCTACTATGCGGCCCAATTGTTCATTGCCAATAGCTTAAAGGAATCATCAACTTCGGTTTCTACCACTCCACATTTTCCTGCAAAATATTAATTGTTTTAAGAGTATGTTCTCGTTCCTTAATAGACATAATTATAGTAGAATCGAACATATGATCTACTATTTTGCTAGGAGAGGATGACTGCTACACATGGAACTCCCTGTAACAAATAGTCCTTCAACTGAACCTAAGCCCTCAATGGGCTCCATGCTCAGAAACCGATTTATTCAAGCGATCCTATCAGCAGGCGTATTCATGCAAATCGGCATTTGGGTGCGTAACTTCGCAGTGCTCTTGTTTGTGGTCGAAATGACCGATGGGGACGCGCTTGCCGTCTCGTTGGTCTCGGTAGCGGAGTTCGCGCCTATTTTTGTTTTCTCCTTCATTGGCGGCGCATTTGCTGATCGATGGAAGCCTAAGCAGACAATGGTATTATGCGACCTGCTTAGCGCAATATCGATCTTCGTTATTTTGCTCACCTTGCTTTATGGCTCTTGGCAGGCCATATTCTTCGCGACGTTCGTCTCGGCGATTCTATCGCAGTTCTCTCAACCTTCCAGTATGAAGTTATTTAAGCTGCATGTACCGGGCGAGCAAATGCAGGCCGGCATGGCTTTGTTCCAGACGATGATGGCCGTATTCATGATTTTGGGTCCAATTCTGGGCACATTCGTATTCGAACAATTGAACATCCACTGGTCGATGGGCATCGTCTGCGCCATGTTCCTCATCTCTGCCGCCGTACTTACGCTGCTGCCGCCGGACAGAGACGAAGAGAAAATCGATAAAGGGACTTCGATTTGGACGGAGATGAAGATGGGGCTCGACTACGTTCTTCATCGCAAAGCGCTCGTCGCTTTAGGCGGCTCTTTCCTCGCTGCGGGACTTGGCATCGGCGTCATTCATACGCTTGCCGTCTTTCTTATTACCGAGCAGCTCGGCTTGCCGAAGGGCAATCTACAATGGCTCTTCGCGGCCAACGGCGCGGCGATGCTTGTCGGCGGAGGATTATCGATGGTGTTCTCGAACAAAGTTGCGCCGCAAACGCTTGTTTTATGGGGCATGCTTGTCTCCGGAATTGGCGTATCGATTATGGGATTCTCCGAGATGTTCTGGCTCACGCTGGCGATGGAAGCCATGATCGGTTTCTTCATGCCAGCCTTACAGATCGGCATTAATACGCTAATTCTGAACAAGACGGAGGAATCATTCGTCGGGCGTGTGAACGGTATTCTGACGCCTATGTTCATGGGCGCCATGGTGGTTACCATGAGCATCTCCGGTTTCCTGAAGGACAGCTTATCGCTCTCTTGGACCTATCAATGCTCTGCTGCGATGTTTCTAATCGGCATCGTGTTTCTCCTGCCAATTTACCGAATCAAGGATCCGGTTCCGGTTCCCGTTGCGGTGGAAGCGCAGTAACTCAATTAAAGGGGCTGTCCCAGAAGGGGTTTCTTCAATAAGAAATTACTTCCTTAGGAGTAGCTTAAAACTAAGAAATGGCGCCACAGGTCACTGATCTGTGGCGCCATTTCTCGATTCATTGCGCGTACAGTCTTACACTGGCCAAGGGCCTATGTTGCAGCAATGGCAACCTTGCATATGCTTTACCGCTCAGTCCGTGTGCATCATCCAGTGCGGTTTTTGACTTCGTATCACACAAATTTATGCGATTTTAAGTTGGTTTTAAGGCTACTGGTATATGATCGCTTCAATACACTCTTATTCCAGAAGGCAAGTGAAAATCTGTGAGCAACGAAGTCTTATTCTCCTCCTTTCCTACCCTGTATACGGAACGGTTAGTTCTACGACAAATGAATGCCGCGGATGCCGGCGAGATCTATGCTTTTTATTCCGACCCTCTTGTCACGAAACATTTAGATTGGTCCGGCCCCTCTTCCATTGAGCATTCCAGATTGCTGATCGACTCATGGAATCAAGCCTTTGAAGCCAACAAGCTGCTCCCTTGGGGAATATCCCTTAGCAGTTCTACGCAATTTGTAGGTACGCTAATGCTCATGCCTACCAGAGGTCATTTTAATGAAGCCCCTTTCTTCCCCCTTACCCTCGGATTCGACTTGAAGCCTGAGTATTGGAACAAAGGTATGATGTCTGAAGCGCTGCGATCCGTTCTGGACTTCAACCGGAAGCATATCGGTCACCATAGAATTCAAGCTGAAGTCCTCCCTGACAATGCGGCCTCGCTAAAGGTATTAAAGAAACTCGGCTTTCAGGAAGAAGGTCTATTACGACAGTATTTGTTGCACGATGTTACGAAAACCTTCCTTGACGTGATTATGCTCGCTTTATTGTTAAGTTGAATGCAAGGATGCGGACATTAGAAAAGGCCTCACCATCCCTAGGACGGTGAGGCCTTCTATCATGCTCTCTTAATGCATCATTACGGGAGCATTGACTTGATCCGTTGTTTCACCTTCCACGGCCTTCGGCTTCCGAAGCAGAATGGCCAATAAGGCGCCGGCCGTAGCGATACATCCGGCGATGAAGAACGTATCTCCGAAAGCGGCGACGAGCGAGACAGCCGCATCACCTTTGCTCGCGGTCATATGATCCGTCATTCGCGTACTCAGGTAACTGGCCAATCCCGCAACCGCGAAAGACACCACGACTTGTTGGGCAGCAGACGTAAGCGGCGTTACCCGGCCTACGAGATGGCGAGGCGCTGCTTTCAAGATGTGCGTATTCACCGGCATCATCGACAGTCCCATGCCTACGCCCATAATCATCGTTGCTATGATTACGAAGCCTGAGCCGGAATCCGCTTGAATTTGCGACATATAGAACATGCCTGCCGCAACAAAGGCGACCCCGACCACACAAACGGCGCGAGCGCCGAATTTATCGAACAGTTTACCGCCAATAGGCATAAACAATCCTGTCATCGCGACTTGCGGCAGGATCATAAAACCGGTTTTGAGCGGCTCATAATGAAACACTTGCTGCATGTACATCGGCACGAACAAGAAGGAGCCGAATAAGGCCATGAACATGAGCCAAGACGTGACCATGCCGACTGTGAAGTCCGCGGATTTGAAGGCGCGAAGCTCCAGTAACGGTTGTTTATGGCGAAGCTCGACAATAATGAATAACACCAAAGCTACGAAGCCCACGATTAAGCCGACAATTGTTTTAGTAGAACCCCAATCTTTGCCGCCTTCACTAACCGCGTAAGATAACGTAGCGAATGCGATCGGTGCAAGGAGCATGCCCCATATATCGAGTTCCGGTACGGTTTTGCGTTCTACTCTCGGCAAGTACTTAAGGCCGACTAAGATGGCAATAATACCGATTGGCAAATTGATCAGGAAGATCCAGTGCCAAGTCGCGTATTCCAGCAAGTAACCGCCCAATACCGGTCCGAGCGCGGGTCCCAGCATCATCGGAATGCCGAGCATGCCCATGACTGCACCCTGCTTGTTAGGAGGAGCGAGCTTGAATATAATCGCCATCCCGATCGGCTGCACCATGCCTCCGCCGATTCCCTGAATAACGCGATAGGCAATCAGCTGTTCAGGCGTTGTGGCAAAGGAACAAAGAAGAGACCCTGCCGCAAACAAGAAAATCGTGATCAGAAAAATTTGTTTGGCGCCGAATCGATCGGTCAACCAGCCGGCCAGCGGAATAACCGCGGAAAGTGCCAGCGTATAAGCCGTAATGGACCATTGCATCGTATTGACGGACGACTTGAAATCATCCATTAAAGTCGGCAAAGCAATGTTCATAACCGTACTGTCGAGTATAACCATAATCATCCCGACGACGATTGCCATTAGCGGACCCATAATCGCTTTCATCGAGAACGGCGCTTCCTCAGTGGCAGCAACTGCATTCGAATAGTTAGACAACTTATCCCCTCATTTCCTTAAACTCTTACCAATAAACGGTACTATTATTGGGCAAATATTGCAATCGCCCAAACAACATTTATTGTTAAATTTTAGTTGCACAGAAAAAAGAACCCGCTACCCGCAGGTTCATGAAAGCCCCGTTCCGGACATCAGGCGATTTCGCCGATATCGTGTTGGCCGACAATGAGCTTCACCGGTTCCAAGTACACCCTGGTAACCACCGGTTGCGTAATCAGATCAAGCTCGATATCCGCGATTTTATAACGAGCGATTTTGCCTTCCCTTTTATCGTAGACAACGCTAAATTTCTTCAATCCCAGTTGATGAATCAGGATAGAGGAACCGATCGACAAGGCTGCCGTCTCGTACTCCCCATGCTCGAATAACACTTCCGAGATAATTTCATCATCCATATCCACGATTTTCACTTGCTGGCAGAACTGGTAGTGCATTGACGAATCTCTCCTTCCATTCGTAGATGTCGATGTGCCTGTGCATATCGTTAGTACCATTCTCCTCTATTATCGGTTGGTTCCTTCTAAAATTGAAATTCAATGTGGTACGAATCCAAGCCGGCGTTTTGTGATTCCCTGCACCACTATGCTACAATACTGAGATTAATGTAATTACACATAAGCGAGGTCTTATCGACAGCTATGCTAATCATCGGAATTGCAGGCGGCACGGGATCGGGCAAAACAACGGTCGCACGCTCGGTCATCGAACATCACGGGTCTGATAAAGTGACCTTTATATCGCAAGACAACTATTACAAAGATCATCCCCATCTTACGATGGCCGAACGCGAGCAGTTGAACTATGATCATCCGCTCGTATTCGAGAACGAGCTGCTGGTCGAGCATTTGAAGCTGCTGAAGGCCGGACAGACAGCCTATGCGCCGGTCTATGATTTCACGATGCATGCCCGCTTCAAGGATCAAACCGAGAAGCTCATGCCATACAACATCGTCATTATTGAAGGGCTTCACGTACTATCTGACGAGAATCTGCGTGCAATGCTCGATATCAAGGTGTTCGTCGACACCGATCCGGACGTTCGCATTCTGCGCCGGGTATTGCGCGACATGGAAGAGCGCGGCCGGTCGATTCAATCCGTCCACGATCAATACTTGCAGACCGTCAAGCCCATGCACGAAGCCTTCATTGAACCGTCCAAGAAATACGCCGACATCATCATCCCCGAAGGCGGGCAGAATGAAGTGGGCATCCGGCTGCTTTCCATATTGACGGAGAAATACTTAGGCGAGAAACGCATAATCGAATAGGTGAGCATAACAAATACATCGCCCGGGCGCAGCCCAAGGCGATGTATTTGTTTCATTTCGCTTCTTATCTGAGACGAGTCAGCGCTAACTTCATTTTCTCGATGTAGGCGGCTTCCCCGCCGGTACACATGAACGTCACATGCCCGCTCCCCAAGCCTGTTTCAATGCCATAGCGATTTAATAACGCCGACAACCTTCTGACCGTACCAGCGTTTCCGTTGACGATCTCGATATGGGGCGGCAATAGGTCGCGGAGAATATCCGTATAGAACGGATAATGTGTGCAGCCTAACACGATAATGCCGTACTGGTTAAGATCATAGGGGGCAAGCTTGCCTCGAAAGTACTCACCCATAACATTCCTATCGAATTGAAGGGATTCGCAGTACTGGACAAGCTCCGGCAACGGCAATGAGTCCACGATGCCATCTTGATCCACGCGGGATACGAGCGCATAGTATTTCGGCATCTGCAGCGTAAGAGGCGTAGCGAAAACGAGTACTCTCTTACCGGTTGCGCGGTTCATCTCTACGGCCGGTTTGACGGCAGGCTCCATGCCGATAATCGGAAAGGAGTACCGCTCTCTCAGCTCGTTTATCGCAATGCTTGTCGCCGTGTTGCAAGCAATAACAAGCGCATCGATGCCATGCTGAATCATCTTCTCCACAGCTTCAAAGACGAAGGTCTGCACGTCTTCCTTCGATTTGGTCCCGTAGGGGACATGTGTAGTATCTGCCATATAGAGATAATCCTCAGCAGGGAGCAGCCTGAGCGATTCGGCCAATACCGTAAGCCCGCCAATTCCGGAATCAAAAAAACCGAGTTTCATAGGGAATCAATTCCTATCAAATGTTGTAGTCATAGTCATACCTACAGCATAGCGCGATTGAAGTCCTCAGGGCAAGAACAGACATTTCGTCATTGTTGGCTTCACGTAAAAAAACCTTTGGTCATATAACTTATACGACCAAAGGTTTCCATTTTCATAGACTCATATAGATGAACAATTACTCTGTAGCAAAGTCCGTACCTTTTGCCGATGGATTTTTCTCGACAGAAACGACTTCCCCGGTTTCGGCGTTTACGGTTGCAACGTAAATATCGTTCCACTTGATGTCGAGTTCTTTACCCGCAAGCAAATCGCGCTTCGCTTTGATTTTCTCTTCATCCGTGTAGGTGTATTTTTGATTTTCGAAGGCTACAAAATAGAACTTTCCTTCCATGCCTTCGCGGGTGCCCACACTATAGGAAATGTCCATGCCGCTTAAGGATACGTTAAATTTATCTTGAACCGCTTGCTCCGCGGTCACAACGGCTATCTTTTCGTGCACCGGCACATTTTCAACTTTATTGACGCCCGGCTGCTGATGTTTACCGGTTACCTTCACCTGCTCCGCATGATCGAATGTAGAAGCATTTGCCGAAATAACGCCGTTTCCTGCAACCAACACGGTCGCTACTCCCAAAGTCATGGCTGCAGTGATAAACTTTTTATTCATTTTTGATTACCTCCAATAGTTTGTGGTGTTTCGTAGCTACAAACCAACTATAATGGAGCCGCGTTATAAACTAATCTTCAAGTTGTAACGGAGTTGTAAAATACACGGAGATCCTTGTATATTCATGTTCTTTGGAATCGATTTGAAGCTTTGCATGATGGAGCTGGGCAATCTGATTGCAGATCGATAGACCAAGCCCTAGCCCACCCAGTTCTTTTGAACGGGATCGGTCCACGACATAGAACGCTTCCGTAATTTTCGCAATGTCCTTCTCCGGTATGCCTCTTCCATAATCCAAGACTTCAAGCATTACGCCTTCGCCGTAAGTGCAGCTTCTCAATTGGATTTCCCCCTCGAACGAGGAAGCTTTGATGCTGTTTTCGACTAAGTTAATGAACAGAGAACGCAACAGTTCTTGATCGCCATAGACCTTGTCGGCAGAGCACTCTATTGTGACCTTCATCTGTTTTTGCTCCAGATGATGCCGCTCCATATTCACCACATAGGAAAACAGATTTTCGATATGAACGGGTTCTAAGGCTATCTCTCCGCTCTTCAAATACAGCAATTGCATCATTTTTCCCGAGAGAACATCCAGCCGCGCAATATGCTCGTGAATGTAGCGAACCGCCATTTTTCGTTCTTCCTCATTATGATTGGCATGATTCAAAAACTCGCTGTATCCCTTGATAGCCGTAATCGGTGTTTTCAGTTCATGAGTGAGGTTGTTGATGAATATCTCTTTGTCTTGGCTCGTCTTATTGATCGTTTCAATATGATTGGAAACGGCATCGGCCATCTTGTTGAAATCTTGCGCCAAATCCCCGATTTCGTCGTTTCCTCCAACTTTCACGCGTTGCTCATACGCTCCCGCGGCAATCGCCTTTACACCTTTGTTCAACCTGCGAATAGGCGCGGTTAATTGAAATAACAGAAAAATAAGCGCCGCCGATAAAATTACGGATATGACAGCACTCAATTGAATGAAATAGTGCCTTAAAGTAAAATGATATTCCTGTAAATAATCCGATTTTCTTGAAACAACGAGTCTTAAATCCCGGACTTCCATTTTCCCGCCGACAAACAGCCACAGCTTATCATTCAACTTTCTGTAAACGAAGTGATATGGATTCCCATGCAGCTCCGCCCGTTCCCCTGCAAACTGATAGGCATTGGAGAAGATCAATTGGTCCGCTCGGTACACCTCCAGAAGAATATCCTCTTTATAATGATTAGCCGCAAAACTAGCAATTAACGTTTCATAGTCGGTACTTCCCGTGCTTTTCGTATATGCGGAAAGGATATAGCTTAACGATTTCTCGATGCTCCCGTATTCGCTCAAGCCTCTTGAAATATCCAATTGTTCGTTTAGTTCATAGCTCTTCTTGAGAAGCGCATAAGCTCCGAGGTCGAAGGCGATCAGAAATACAATCAACACGCTTAAGTACGTCTTCTGCCAAAATTTCACCTCTACACCTCTAGCCTGTAACCGTATTTATACACCGTCTTGATTCGGTTCTCCCAATTTAGTTTCTTTCTCAGCTTCTGAATATGCACGTCAACGGTTCTTGTTTCTCCATAGAAGTCGAAGCCCCAGGTTTGTTCAATAATTCTCTCGCGGGACAGCGCGATATTTTTATTTTGCACAAGAAGGTCCATTAATTGAAATTCCTTGTTCGTTAGTTCCACTTCTTGTCCTTGAACCGTAACAATATGCTTGTCCAAATCAACTATGGTGTCATCCAGCCTAAATTCGTTTGCGGTCTTCTGATTTCTTCTTAGAATGACATGGATACGTGCGATGAGTTCCACCGCTTCAAAAGGCTTAACGATATAATCTTCCGCTCCGGTCTCCAGGCCATGCACTTTATCCGAAACCGAATTTCTTGCCGTTAAGAAGATAACCGGCACGCCTCGTTTCGCAATATCCTGCATGATTTCAAAGCCGTCTCTGCCAGGCAGCATCACGTCCAGGATGATTAAATCGATTTGCGTCTCATTTATTGTTCGTAGAACTTGATCGCCACTGTATAGTTGGACATACTCATGCCCGACCATCTTTAAATTGACAGCTATCAAATCGTTTATTGCCTTCTCATCATCTACAATCAGGATTTTAGCCATAACCATACACCTCTACGCCATGATAGCAATTCTGAAATGGAAAGTTATCATAGAGTTGTAAAATTCTATTTTCCACAGCTTACCCCATGGAAGATTATCTATTCGATAAAGAGGAAATCCCCACTTTAAGCCATAAAAAAAACAGAGCGGACGGCATCCTTCTCGCCGTGCTCTGTGTTGAACTTCGCATTATAGCAGTATGTTAGGGCTGGAGCAGCCAACGGTGAGCCTTAGCAAACAGTGGTCCCCACGTAGATTCGTGGTGCGTGCCGCCCGGAATATAGTCGAATTGAATTCGGTCTTCCGCTACCCCTGCTGCAATCAGCGTCTGTTGTGCCAGCGTGACGTGCTCATGAGCAATCCGATTAAAGTCCGGGTTGTCGGTCTCCAATTCGCCGATGCTCAGATAGACGCGAAGCGTGGGAGAGATAACCGACTGCCGGATCAATTCAATGATTGCGCCGTTGTCATGCCACATGACAAACGATAATCCTCCTACTCGGTCGAACTGGGCGGGATAACGGATAGCCGTGTAGAGCGAGATATACGCTCCGAACGAGCTCCCGCTAATCATCGTGTGCTCCGGTTCGGGGAGGGTCCGATAGTGACGATCTACATACGGCTTAAGTGTCTCCGCGAGGAATGCGGCGTAAGCTTCGCCTTTGCCTCCGAAGCCATATTCCGCGTTAATCGCGAAGTTATATTCATTGTTGCGCTGGTCGCCTCCATTATCGATTGCGACCACGATCGCTTCGATCTCCGGTTCATCAACTGCCAGCTGCTCCAATGTCTCATCGACTCCCCACTCGCTGCCCCATGACGTCGGTTGATTAAACACATTTTGACCGTCGTGCATATAAAGGACAGGATACCTGCGAGTGCCTTCGTTATAGCTTCTCGGCAAGTAAATCCACACTCTGCGTTCGGTCTGCAGTTGCGGAATCGGGAACGCTTCGATCACCCTCACATCACCGGTAATGGTATGGTTGGCGTCGTCTATCAGCACTTCTCTCCACGGCAAAGCAGTAGGATTCATCATCGTTTCCCCTCAGCGTGAATAAGCTTTAAACTTCGCGCATGATGGCGGCCAATCGGCACGACCATCGGGGAATCCGACACAGGGTCGCGAATGACCGCGCAGTCGAGGCCGAAGACATCTTGGATTAAGCCAGCCGTGATGACCTCAGACGGCTTGCCTTCCGCCACCAGCTTGCCTTCGCGAAGAGCGAAGATATAGTCCGCGTAACGGGCGGACAAGTTAATGTCGTGAAGCACCATGACGATCGTCGTGCCATGCTTGCGGTTGAGATCGGTCAACAAATCCAATATCTCGACCTGGTAGGTAATATCCAGGAACGTCGTCGGCTCATCGAGGAACAGAATGTCCGTCTGCTGCGCCAATGCCATGGCAATCCAGACACGCTGTCTCTGGCCGCCGGACAGCTCATCGATATTCCGGTCGCCCAAATCTGTAATCTTCATAATGTCCATCGCTTCGGCAACGGCTTCATAATCCTTCTTCGTCCATCCGCCGAGCCAGCCCTGGTGCGGGAACCGCCCTCGGCCAACCAAATCCGCGACGGTAATACCTTCCGGCACGATTGGAGATTGCGGCAATATGCCGAGAATCCGGGCGAGCGGCTTGGGAGAGAATTCGTTCAGCGGCTTGCCGTCCAGCGTGATACGGCCGGATTCCGGTTTAATCAGCTTCGCCATGGTTTTCAGCAGCGTGGACTTCCCGCATGCGTTGGCTCCAATAATGACACTGATCTGATTGCTGGGAACAGCTAAGCTTACGCCATGGATAATCGTTTTGTTGTCATAACCCGCAACGGTTTGTTCAGCTTGGAACTGATGGCTGGGTTTCATGTTAGAAATCCCCCTTTCGGTTCATTCGAATAAGCAGGTAGATCAGATACGGCGCTCCGAGAATACCGGTGATGACGCCTACGGGAAACCGGGTCTCGAATGCATACTGGCCGATCAGATCAGCCCCTAGAACCAAGATAACGCCGACCAGACCGGCAGGAATAACGGTTGAGTAGCCGACGCCGACCAATCGCTTCGCGATCGGACCCGCCAGAAAAGCTACGAAAGCAATTGGGCCTGTCGTTGCGGTCGCAATGGCAATCAAGCAGACAGCGCTTAAGACCAGCAGAATGCGGGTTCTGTCCGTATGAATCCCTAGGGAAGAAGCCGATTGTTCGCCTAGCTCGAGCAGACTAAGACGCTTGCCCAATAGCATGATGATCGGCGTGCACACCAATACCGTAATCGCCAGCGGCGGGAGATCATCTAATTGCGTGCCGTTGAGGCTGCCGCTTAGCCAGCGGAATGCTGCAGGAACGTCGTATTCAGCACTAATCTTTAACAGGTAGGTAATAACGGATCCGAACATGGCATCAAGACCGATACCGATCAGAACAAGCCGCCCGATGGAGAATACTTTTCTGCGTGACAACAGATAGAGCAGCATCACCGAAGCTAAGCCTGCCAAGAACGCCGCAATGGAAACAACCGCTTCACTCGTATGAAGATAGATGATACAGAAGACGGCTGCGACGCTCGAACTTGACGTAATGCCCAGTACGTCCGGATTCGCAAGCGGATTCCGGAGCATCGTCTGAAACGTATTGCCTGCTAATCCGAAAGCAAATCCTGCTAACAATCCTGCCAGCATACGCGGTAACCGAATGGTCTCCATGGTGAAGGTCAACCCTTTGACCTCTCCTCCCAGTAGAACCCGTACGATGTCTTTGACCGGATAGATCGTATTGCCAAAATAGAGCATCGCGAAGCAAAGCAGGAAGGAAATGCCTCCGAGCAGGGAAGTAATCAGTACAAAGCGGCGGCGCCTTAGACGCCTGCCCGCCATAATGAGGTTAATCGTCGTCGTATTCATCATAAGGATCGCACTTTCGATCTAATCGCCAACAGGATGAGGATCGGGGCACCGACGAATGCGGTGACCATGCCGACCTCCAGCTCCCCGGGGCTTCCGAGGACTCTGCCGATGACGTCAGATATGGTTAAGATAACGGCGCCGGCCAAGGCCGACATCGGAATAAGATAACGTTGATCAGGTCCGATTAACAGACGGATGACGTGGGTCGCCAGCAGTCCAATGAAACCGATCGGACCGGCAAGCGCAGTGACGGTACCGCATAGTAAGACGCCAGCTATCGACGCAATGAGACGCAAAATGCCGGTTCGCACACCCAGTCCACTCGCTGCCTCATCGCCAAGCGCCAACGCATTGAGAGCGGCAGCCGATGCGATTGCAATTAACATGCCCACAATGAGGAAAGGTAAGAAGGTCGTGATATCATGCCAATTCGCCGAGCCGACGCTGCCCATCTGCCAGAAACGAAACCGGTCCATGACTTCGGCACGCGGAATCATGATGGCGCTGATAAGCGAAGAAAGTGCGGCACTTGTAGCCGCACCCGCTAATACGAGCTTGATAGGCGTAGGTCCGCCACGCCCCAATGAACCGATGCCGAACACGAACACCGCGGTAATCGCCGCTCCTGCACAAGCAAGACCAATATATTGGTTAGCCGTACTGATATGGAAGAACGCGATTCCGCTAACGACGAACAATGCCGCACCCGTATTGACCCCGAGTACGCTCGGATCGGCAATCGGATTGCGTGTGACCGCCTGCATGAGAGAACCTGCGATGCCGAGCGCCCCGCCGCAGCAGAGACTGAACACGGTTCGGGCGACGCGCTGGTGCATGATGCCGGCGCCGAATGAATCGTTGCCGCCGTTGAACAACCCGTCTATCATTTCCTTCATGCTGAGGACCCGAGAGCCGAATGCCAGAGACGCCAAGATGCATGCACCAAGCACGGCCAAGCCGATAATCAAGACGATCGCGAAGTGCTTAGGCACAGACGACTTTAGCGGCTTAGATACGGGGGAGATTAGATTAACCATTTGCCTTCTTGGCAGCCGCATCGATCAGTTTCAAGTATTCGTCAAGCGTGTAAGAGATGGACAGCGGATTCGGGTTGCCGGCAGCTGCAAGAGGCGTGTTGTCCTTGATCAGAACGACGGAGCCTTTAGCGATTGCAGGAATTTTGCCAAGCAACGGATCAGCTTGAAGCTTCTTCAACAGAGCTTCGTCTCCGTAAGTAACAATAATATCGGTATCGTTAAGGAGGTCAGCGTTCTCGGCGCTAAGCTCGAAATAGAAGCTGTCCTTGGACACTTTGCTGAGGACGGTATCCGAGTATTTCATGCCGAGCTCAACTAAGAAGTCGCCGCGCGGATCTCCAGGTGCATAAATCGAAATTTTCGACAGGTCGTCCGGAGAAATGAATGCGAAGAGAGCATTCTTGCCTTGCATGTCCGGATAAGCGCTTGCTTTTTCTTTAATGACAGCTTCCGTATCTTTAATGAGCTGCTCGCCTTCTGCTTCCATACCCATACCCATCGAATCGAACTTGATCATTTCTTGCCAGCTCGTAACCCAAGGGCTCTTCTGATAAGCAACTACCGGAGCGATCTTGCTCAATGTTTCGTAGTCTTCCTTCGTCAGACCGGAATAAGCGGCCAGAATGACGTCAGGCTTCGCATCCGAGATCGCTTCGAAGTCAAGACCATCCGTATCTTGGAAAATGTTAGGCGATGTGGAACCAAGCTCGTCGAGCTTCTTCTTCGTCCAAGGCAACAAGCCGCTGCCGTCCGTAACGCCGTAGTTCGCCGCCGAGAATCCTACAGGTACAACGCCGAGCGCCAGTGCAACGTCTTGGTTCGCCCAAGAAATTGTAGCGATACGTTCAGGCTTCTTCTCCAGTACAGTCTCGCCGAATGCATGCTTAATGGTGATTGGATATTGTTGCGTTGCTTCCTCGGAAGCGG
This sequence comes from Paenibacillus sp. J22R3, assembly GCF_056269305.1. Lineage (NCBI taxonomy): Bacteria > Bacillati > Bacillota > Bacilli > Caryophanales > Paenibacillaceae > Paenibacillus > Paenibacillus sp. J22R3. Next base: position 193,531 of record NZ_JBWDNS010000007.1, read on the forward strand.
TCTCATTCGAAGCCGGCGCATTAGTTGCGGCGTTCGTGTTCGTTGCCCCGGAATTCGAAGAATTCGCTGCGTTACTGTTGGTATTGTTGTTGCCGCCACAGCCTGTCAGAGCGAGCATAAGCGTAAGTGATGCGAGAAGAGTAGACACTACAAATTTACGTTTGGATTTCATTGATATAACCCCATCCTGTCTTTTTATAATAATTGATAACGATTATCATTATTAGTATTGTAAGGTGGTTCGGAAGACCTGTCAATGGACGTTCACAGAATGTTCGAAGCTGACGATCCGATTACACTCGACCGTCTGCTCGACGAGATCGTTTCCGTAATGAGCAGCAAATCGTAAATGCTCAAAAACAAAGACCAGAACACCTAAAAGAGGCGTTCTGGTCTTTGTCGTATCGGCGGTTTTATTATGGCTGTAAAGAAGAATGAACCTCGACGATGCTGCTATCGTAGCCGCTGCCGTTCCATACGGAGTAGGATAGCTTGTTGCCTGAAGGGCTCCACGAAGTACTCATGGCGTTCTCGACATCGACTACGATACGGGTCGCTTCATCGGACAGAAGGTCGTGGACGTAGAGGCCTTTGACCGTCGCGCCGTTTGCCTCACCTTGCATACTGTACGCGATCAGCCGCTGATCCGCTGACCAGGAGATTGCGCCGATTTCCGCTCCTTCCGCGATTGTCTTGGCGTTCCCTCCATCCAGATCGCACAGCACAAGCTTCACTTTTGTGCCGTCATATTGCTTCACCAGCAGCTGCTTGCCGTCGGGCGAAGGAATGACACTGCCTACGGAACCAAGCCCCATATCCTTGGTCTCCTTGGTATCCAGATGGAGCACCTTCAGCGCTTCATCCGCATTGGAATTGTAGTATATGCTGCTGCCGAGCTTGGCTACGATAATCAGTGCGCCTTCTTTCAATTCCTCAAGCGCGGCGATATCGCCTTCGGTGGTCGCCGTGTAAGCTCCGCCTGCATAAGAAGCGCCGATAATACTGCCATCATCCGCCCATCCGGCGCTTATAGCTCCTCCAATGGGCTCACCGGCCAAACCAAACGACTTCAGCGTTTCCAAATTCATGACATAATAAGCAGGATCGCCAAGCGTGTACTCCTGGTAGATGAGATGTTTCTTGTCCGGCGACAAGCTAGCGCCTCCCAAGAACACATTCTCCTGCTCTTTCAGAGGTACGAACTCCCCTGTCTTCAGATCGACCCGGTACAGGCTGCGCGGGTAGGAATCCGCCAGCTCCTCCAGCTTCATCTTCGCTAAAGAATCGTTCTCCTTGGATACAATGACTGTATCCTCATCCAGCCAGCCGAATACTTCCGTCTTCCCGTACATCTTGATGTCTCCTAATGTAATGGCCGATCCAGCCGTCGGTTTCTCGCTACCTTTATCAATAACGGTAATGGTTTTCCCCGGCTCCTTGATGACCTGACGGTTCCCTTCGTTATCTCCGCTGCAAGCGGTGAGGGTAAGCAGCAATGCGGGGACGCATGCGATAATGGCTAATTTTTTTGTATGGATCAATGTGATCGCCTCCTTAATGCATACAATACCAACCGAATGTTGCAAAAGAACGAAGGGTTGTTTCCAAGTTGTAAACAATCTTATCAGGATTGCATCGGGAACGTCAGTTGGAACGTCGTGCCGTTGCCATCCGACTTCACGATGGAGATCCGTCCTCCCTGCGACTCGGCATACCGCTTCGCAATCGACAGCCCAAGTCCAGCGCCGCCATGCTCCCTGGATCGGTTCCGATCCACCGTATAGAACGCTTCAAAGATCTTGTCCGCGACCTCTGCCGGAATACCGATCCCCGTATCGGATATTTCGATGACAATCTCATTTTCTCTGACAACATTACTTACGCGGATGCGACCGTCCGTCCTGTTGTATTTGATGGCGTTGTCCAACAGGTTCGCAAGCACGATATTCATGTAATCCTTATCGGCTTCCATATAAGCTTCGTGCAAATCCGTCTCAAGCGTAAGGCCGAACTTCTCCATTTTGCCCTTGAGGAAGTCCAGCACCGTCTCAATGGTACTCCGTATCTCGAGCCTTTCCTTGTTATACTCAAAATCGTATTTCTCCATCGCGGACAGTTGCAGCACCTTCTCCACCATTTCGTAGAGCCGCTGCGTCTCTCCGGCGATATGGGTTTTGGCCGTAGTCAGCAGTTCCTCGTCATCGGGATACATGTCGAGCAGATCGAGATAGGCTTTAATGGAAGTAAGCGGCGTCTTGAACTCATGCGTGACATTGCCGATGAACTCCTTCTGCTGCCGATCCAGCTCCGATAACTTGCGAACCGCAAGCGCCAGCTTCTCCCGTTCCTCGTCCTTATCTCGCATCGTGGCCATCAGTCGTTCGCTCATGGCGGCAATGCCCGCGCCGAGTTCCCCGAGCTCGTCTCTGCGCTTCATATCCGGCACTGCGAACTGCCCCTCTCGAATACGGCTTACCGTAACGTTCAGCTTAATGATGCTGCGAGCGAAGGAGTTGAAAAACAAGTAAGCTAAGAGGAAGCTGAGCACGAACACGCCCGCTCCGATATAGTTGAACAATTGTTTAATCTCATAGTAGAAGACTTGATGGTCATGGAGGGAATAATAGAACTGGACGACGCCGACCTGCTCGCCTCCCGCGCGCAGCGGAGTCAAATAATACATGGACTCCCCTTCCACCAAATAAGCGGTCTTGTTCTCCAGCGCATACGCCAGTGTCTGCTTAATGCTACCAGATGGGGGAGCCGCCGCCTTCCTCCCCATGACGGCGCCGCTCCCATCGTACAGGACAACGGGCTGCCCGCTAATCAGCTCCAGTTGCTTGGCGAACGCTTCGCCTCTGGTCTTCAGGAATGTCTGAGGAACTTTGTTGGACTGCTCCATAATGGATTGGATGAAATAGACGTTCGCCGTGTCGGCTTGCTGAGAGAGAAGCCCCTCCACCTGCACGCGCTGATTCCGCTCAATTCCCTGCAGTACCAGCATACTGAGCACGATTACGGTGAGCAGCAAAATAGCGCCGAGGAACAGGCTGAATTTCAGCTTAATGCTAATTCTCACGGTGTCCTCCAGACGCCCTGTAGCCGACGCCATGCACGGTTTGGATGGTATCCCCGTAGTCGGGTCCCAGCTTCTTGCGCAGTCGCTGCACATGAATGTCTACCGTACGCGTACCTCCGTAATAATCCATCCCCCACACCAGGTCCAGCAATTGCTCCCTTTCGTACACCCTGTCAGGATTGGCTGCCAGCAGCGCCAGCAGATCGAATTCCTTAGGCGTCAGCTCCAGCTGGCGTTCTCCCGCCATTACCGTTCTTCTGGCAACGTTCACCTTCACTCCGCCTAGCTGAACCTCTCGCGGCTTCTTCTCTCCGGCTTCTTGTAACCGTCTAAGCAAGGACTTAAGCCGCGCGAGCAGCTCCCGCATGTCGAAGGGCTTCGTCATATAATCGTCAGCGCCAAGCTCTAGTCCGAGCACCTTATTCACAATGTCTTCCTTGGCCGTCAACATGATGACGCCAATTCCACCTTTATCCTGCAGCTTCTTCAGCACATCGTAGCCGTCCATACCGGGCAGCATTACATCGAGAATGATGGCGTCGGGACGCGTCTCGCCAAGACGCTTCGCAGCAATATCCCCGCGATCGATGACCTCCACCTCATAGCCTTCGCGCTTCAGGGCATAGGAGATCGCGTCCGCGATTGCCTTCTCGTCTTCGATGACCATAATCTTTGCTTGCATACCATTCACACCTGCCCCGTGTCGTTATCGTGTACTTCCATTATAAAGGCTTTGCAGCTGGAACCAAAATCCCACCTTGCAGAGAAGAAACATTATATTACCTATTTGCGTACCCAACCATGGTTTTAGCTCTACTACGATTTATTTATAAGAATCATCAGGTCATCAGTTGGACCGGGAGTACACGGAAACCCCACCGAAACGACCGAAGCCCAAAATCCTTAACTCCGCCTACTACGAAGCAAAATGGAAAATGGATAACCCGCTTCTCTTTAGCCTTGTTCAAGACAAGAACGGGATCTTTTAATGTTGTCTATACAAAAAACGGCACCCCCGCGATAAGCGGAAGAGCCGTTGTACATCCGTGGTGCCCTATTCGGTTAAACTCTTTAAGACAGCGCCAAGTCTGTCCAAATTCTGTTCGTTCGCCTCTTCGCACATCGACTTCAGCTTGGCGTAATCATCAGCGGATTCAAAAGCTTGGCGGAACACGATCTCCGTTCCACCATCGGTTTCTTCGAAATCAGCCGTCAATATAAAATACGGGTTGGAATCGTGTCTCAGCACGATCCGCTCAGGTCCAACTTCGCGAAACACGTTACGATTTGGATAATCCACGCCGTTAGGACCATGCATCGTAAATTCCCATACGCCTCCGGGACGTAAATCGAACTTGTGCATCGTATTCGTAAACCCGCTTGGTCCCCACCACTTGGCGAGTAGTTCCTGTTTCGCCCAAGCCCGGTAGACCGTTTCGCGCGAAACATCGAACCTTCTCCTGGACACCAGCTCATGCGTCTCGTCATTGCTTTCCCCAAGCGATTTGCCGAGCAGATCCAGAAGAAAATTCGTTCCATGCTCGCGTTGTTCGGGCTTGTCGTAACCGTCGAAAAACGCGCCTTGCTCCGTAAACGTCAGCTTAACGCCTTCTTCGGTCTGAACGAATTCAACCGTCGTGACGGATACGGACATTCGGTCTTCATCTTGATCCAAGCTGTACGTGTAAACGATGCGTTCATTGGGTACGATTTCCTGATACAAGGCGTCAAACGTATAGACAGCGCCGCCCGGAGGACCGCCCCGGCTGAATTCGCGTCCTCCGACACGAAACTCGAATTGCTCCGCTGGCGAGAACCACCGCGCTTTGGCGATTGGGTTTGACCATGCCGCATACACTCTTGCCAGAGAGGCACGGTAAATGCGCTCAACTTTGAACGTCGAGTGAGTCGTAAATCTTGGCTTCATAAGAAGTCCTCCCTAAAATGATGTCTCTTACGGCTCTTTCAGAAAATCATCAAGCTGATCCAATCGGTGCTCCAACTCCATTCGGCGCTCCAATATATATTTCTCCTGGCTTGCCTTCATCGTCTCCAGAAGCGAGACGAATGCGTCGACGGAAGGCGGTTGCTGATCGTTCATCTTCTCGGCAACCCGTTCGAGCTCGAATAGGAGCTTCCGTTGCGATTCGATCGTTTGACGGACGCGTTCAATCTGAATAGCTACGATGTCGTAAGGAGTATACGCATGGCCTTGCAAAGTCGTCTGAATTTCATCAAGCGATAAACCTAAGTCTTTAAGCGCCATGATCTGCTGCAGCCGCCTGATGTCGGCCTCGTTGTACAAACGATGTCCCGAGTCAGAGTGTCCGGAGGGCATAAACAGGCCGATCTCATCGTAAAACCGAAGGGTGCGTATCGTCAGTCCAGTGAGTTTGGCCAGATCCCCCACCTTCCAATGCTTCTGCATAATCCGCTCCCTCCCCTTGCACTAGCTTGCTACCGGTAATTTAAGAATAATACATAACGTTACGTAAGGTGCAAGCGAAACTTTCGGCTCTATTGAAACCATGGTACAATTTTCTATTATACGAAAAGGGGTTAGCATTATGAGAGTTAAGCTGGAGGGTCTTACGATTTTGGCCGATGATGTCGCATCGTTGGCAAACTTCTATAAGAATGCAATCGGATTCCATGCGGCTGTAGAAGAGGAACATTACGTGGAGCTGGTAAACGACGGCATTCGGCTTTCATTCTGCTCAAGGTCTTTAATGGCGGAAAACACGAATAACCATCGATCTTTCCTCGACAATCGCCAGGGCCAAGCTTTCGAGCTCAATTTCGAGTGCGATTCTCCCGCGGCCGTGTATGAGCTGTTGGAGCAATACGTCGCGCAAGGAGCTGTGGCGATTTCCGAGCCGACACTCAAGTCTTGGGGACACACCACCTGCTTCTTCGCCGATCCCGAGGGCAATATCCATTCGCTTTTTGCGGTCAATCCGACGTAATTGGTCTAGTACGGAGGATATTCACCGAGCCGATTAAGTGGTAAAATTTAGAAGGTGCAACACCACAAGGGTTTCCTTGTGTTTATATAGATATTCCACATACAAAGGATGATATTTCATGCAAATCACCTGTAATCGTCAAAACAACCGGAGAGTGACTATATTCTAGCTCTCCGTAATTAAAGGAGAGAGTTATGACTCATAACGACGTAATTCATATTAGCAACGCCTATTTACTTCCCCTAATAGCAGAGCTGTACGGGTTAGACGGATATGACATCCAACCTGTCCCTGCGCATGACGGAGGGCGGAATGTCGTATATACGTGCGAGAGAGAAGGCGCCGATGCAAAAGTAATCCGAATTGCATTCTTAAGCGACAGGAGCCGGGAAGATTTCCTGGGAGAAGTTGAATATATCCGGTATTTGTTCGAACACGGCTGCAGTGTCTCGGATGTAGTCAGCTCCAAGAACGGAAATCTACTCGAAGAGATTGCCCATCCTAACCGAAACTTCTTTGTCTGCGTATTCGATAAGGCCAAGGGCAAAGGACTCGCGGAAAATCATTATCAGTATCGGGAAGGGATTCCGATTACCGAATATTACTACAACTGCGGTAAAGTCCTCGGTAACATGCACCAATTGTCGAAAGGGTATACCCCTATCCATCGCCGGCATCATTTTTTGGATAAATACAATACCGACTATATCGACAAGCTGATCCCAGGCTCGTTGTCTCTGCTTAAGAAGAAGTTTGCAGAGCTCCTTGACACATTAGCCGCACTAGAGGAGAGTCCCGAGTCTTTCGGTATGGTACATTTGGATTACAGCGATGGTAATTACATGATTGACTTTAATACCGGGCAAATCACTGTTTTCGATTTCGATAACGCTTGTTTCTGTTGGTATATGTATGATCTGGCAAATGTCTGGACGCACGGCGTCGGCTGGATCCAATTCGAACAGGACGTCCACAAACGCAAACGGTTCATGGAAGAGTATTTTGAAACCGTCCTTGCGGGATACCGATCAGAAACTAACATCGAAGATGCAATGCTCGAAAAGCTGCCCTTATTTATTAAAGCAACCCTCATGGAAAGCATCGTTGATGCATTCGAAGTGATGCGCAACCATGGTGAAGAACCGGAATGTGACGAGAGGCTGTCCTATCTCATCAAATGCATGGAAGACGATATTCCGTATGAGGGATTCTTCCATGAAATTTACTCCTGTGAAGAGCCCTTTGAGTATGAGGTAAGAAAGATTTAGCCTTTGAGGCAATGTTATTTTCTATAGCGATGTAAGAACGGATACTTCCGACGGAAGTATCCGTTTTCTTTCCTCTTCGCGGTCTTCCACAACCGCTTAACTACTTATTAATTCGTTTATTAACTTCAATCGCAATGAACTCCGGCAAATAATGAGGCGTACAGTTCTTTGCTACCATTTCATCTTTATAAAGACCCGTTTTCTCACCAAGTTCAATGCACCGTGCTCGATTCTTTTGATCATAGATGCCAATCCAGGCTGCGGTGAAATTCATAGCCCATTGAACTTCCGGTTCTTCCTGCGTAATAGCAGCTTCAATTGCAGTTAGTAAGTCTGCGTTGTTATCAGGCGGTGTTTGTCCAGTCCATCTCAATCGCGCTTTATGATACCAGAAGGCTCGCCTTTGAAGAGCAGAAGGACTATTTTCCCATGACTCCATCAATGCAATGTTCTTCTTGTCTTTGGTGAGCTGATTCGCCATTAACCAATCCATTAAGTTATTTCGCTCATCAAATGTGTGAATCTGCATATCCTTATCAAGCTTATCTAGCACATCTTGTGAAAGAAGGTTTTTGTCCATAATTAAGATGGCCAATAGTCTGGGCAGGTACTCTTCGGTTGACCAAAGATCCATAGCTAATTCGTGATCTTTTTTAATGTCCTTCGCGATTTTTCGTAAGTCGCCTAGCATCGTTTTACTATTGATCTGCAGTAGAATGTTTTCTGCTTTTGATGAGTGTTTCGGTTCTGTACTTTTATTCGTATTCATTGGACACAGCTCCTTTATGACAGCAATAGGCTCCTATTCTTCCCCGTTTATGCAATCATACCACGCACTTGGAAATGATTGTCGCTTTGCATCATTAACCTCTAGAAGTCCAGGAATTGTAATATTTATATTAAAAAAAACATTCTACAACCTTTTCCATTCTGCATGAAATATTATAAAACTAGTTAGCAAATTAACAATGATTTGAGCCAAGGAGGTTACCGATGACAAGGCCCGCTGCTCACATTACAAATCCCTTTACCGGACAAAGAATGATTTTCCGCATAACGGGAAAGGACTCGAATGGATCCTTATTAGAAATTGAAACTTTTAATCCACCAACAACGGAAAGAGAGCCGATACATATTCACCCCAAACAAATAAGCTCCTGTGAGGTTATTTCCGGAAAAGTTCATTTTGAAGTAGACGGAAATACTAAAATATTAGGTCCGGGCGAAACCATCGAGGTTCCTGCTGGGGTACCTCATCGTTTTTGGAATGAAGATGCTAGCGAGGAGGCTCATACGATTCAAAGATTTTCACCTGCATTGAATACGGATGAATTTTTTATAACCTATTTCGCATGGGCAAGAGACGGTAAACTCAATAAGAAAGGGCTCCCTAATTTGGTTCGCATGTCACGTCCCGCCTTATATCATCAACATGCAATTCAGGTGGTTAAGCCGCCTTGGTATATCCAAAAAATCATTTTCACAACACTTGCACCCCTCGCCATAATTCTAGGTTATCAAGAAAAATATCAATAAATCGTTAAACAAATACAGCATCTGCATACATTTGTTTCTTTCATGCTGACTTCAGCGCATAAAAATACAGAGCATCGGCAATCATCTTGCCGTGCTCTGTGCTATGAACTTCAATACTAATATTCAACTTTCCGCTCTTACTCTTCCCCAACCGCAATCGGATTCGTCTCGTACGTAGGGGATTTAAATGGGACAGCGTTACTAAAATATGAGTTATTAAGCACTTTCCTTATTTGTAAAAAACATGAACCATCCGATGGTAATAAAAAGAAGATTGTTTTAATAGTTTTATCGATGAAATAAAGATACTATATACTCTTTCTCATAAAAATGTTGTAAGATTCTATAATTATTTTTTGGATCCTCAACACCAGCTAGGTTACATTTTAATGGAGCAATCTGACCGAAATTCTTAACTTTATTTTTCTTCTTAATTTGCCTACCAACACAGCAGCACTAGGGCCTTAGACACAGCGAAGAATTATAGATCTATTCCAATATATAAATTTCGGTAAATTCTACATAATCACTGTTAACCTCTCTTATTCTACTTACCAAATCAACGCTATTAAAATTACTTTGATATAAATATGCTACTGCTACTAGAGTATCTCTAAAAGTAAAAACTTCTTCTTTATAGAGATAACTTAAAATTTCTTTTACTTTTCTACCATCATCAAATATACTATTTTGTTTTTCCAAGAACCTATAAATTAAAATGAATAGTACTGTAAATTGAGTAGGATTAAATAATATATATCTCCAGTTTTCTATTATTTTAATTAGTTTTTTAGAGTCTAAGCCCCTCCATTTACCTGAGAATATTATATTATTTAATACCTTTCCAATTTCCTCTCCATTAATAGACAAGTATCTCTTCATTAAAATAGAATATTCCTGAAGATCTACTCCGTTCTCTCTTTCAAGATCACATAGTTTCTCAACTAATTCAGCAAGCTCATCATTTTCTAATACTTCTTGAGCCTTAATATCCACAAGCTTCTCCGTAGAATAATGGGTTTGATCATAATTTATCTTTATTAGTTCATAATCACTCTCGTATTCTTCAGCTGATAACATTTTTGTTTTGCTGGAATTAATAACTAGCTGATCTTCCCATAAAAAAAAACTGATCTCATTTAATAATCTATTGTTCCTCTTAACACTATTTATTCCATCTAAAAAAACTATATACATGTCATCTACAAATCTAACCATTTGTAAATTATCTCTAAAAAGAACGGATTGCATCTTCCTATCAAAATCAATCAGGTAGAACTGTGCTAATATTGAAGATGCTATTGAATAATGAATCTGAGGAAGGCTGTCGAATTGGCAATGAACAAAAAAGTATTCTAAATCATCAATTAACTTTTCATCCCCAAATATTCTTCTTAGCTTTTTCATCAGCTCACTTATTTTTATAGAATGAAAGAAATCCTGAATATCAATTTTCAAAACCGGATAACCAAAAAACTCCTCTCTCTTCTCTTGAAACTTTTTATAACTCTCATTAAATTGAGCTTGTTTTTTTATATTTGTATGTAATGGATCAATATCTAAGAATCCCGAGTAAAAAACACTCATCATCCCACGAGAAAAATCTAATTGTGTGGTATTCTTCAGGTACTTTTCTACTAATTTAAACACCAAGGTAGTGTAATATACATAATAAACTGGACTGATAAGATACATCCTTCTTGGAGTAAAGTAGTCACTTTTATAAATAAAATCTCTGACTTTGCGGCACTCACTTTTAGAACAAAATTCTACCGCCGATTCATTAAAAATGGAGATATCATAATCATTATAGTTGCTAAATGTCCGAATATTAGCAATAGCTTGTGGGTTATATTTTTTCGAGTATGACATACTCATTACATACTTTAGGGCTAACTGAGCTATTTGGTTTGACTCACACATATACAAAGCTCATCCTCAATTTTTTATTAATAACACAAAACATAAATTGCAATGAGTACAGGAACAACAACTATTACCACTCTATTAAAAATCATATTAAATTTATCAACAGTATTATCGTTTATATTCTTTTTTCCACGTAGTTCTTCTTCCTCTACCGTACTTTGAACTGGCGAAATTTTCGATAATCGTTTTTCGTTATCTATAGGATCGTGGTTCTCGTTATTTTTAATTGATATCTGGTACTGGTTTATAATTGTTTCATATTCACTAATGAGATTGATTTTCATTTCACTTTTTTCTAACGCGTTGTACCGAATAAATATTATTTTTAATCTTAGAATTAAATCTTCTATTTCCAACTGATGATAATGGGCTTTTAGAGATCTTTTATCATAACTCTGCTCGTTTATATAATACTGTAATAGTATTGCATAAATAGAAAATACCCCCGAAAACACACTTAAAAAGGAGCTGTTTAGCTCAGGAACTAATGAAAAAATCACAAAAATGACTGCTTCTAAGTTTAAAAAGAAAAATATAACTTTCCAACTATCACTGTATCCTTTTAACCTTTCACCTAGGTACATCCGGTTTTCTCTTGTTGTATTAAATGAGTTTATCTTCTTATTTATTTCTTCAATTATTGTTAAGTTAGAGTAATCTTTTTTCACCAAATTCCTCCTGAGCTACTAGTCGTGACTAGATATTTCGACAAATTTATCCAATTACCTGCTCGCTTCTCATATAATCTTTTCTCCTTACATTATCCACCGGGGTTGATTCGTAGTTGATAAACTGAGGATCCTATCCTTTTGTTGATTCAAAGGCTCTACCGATAAACGGGGTCAAGTCAATCTTCAACGATCTGGACTATTTTAACAGCACTTGTTGACTCCATGTTGACTTAAATGCATAAAAATACAGAGCATCGGCATCCACACGCGCTCTGTATTATAAACTTACATACTACTATTCCCCTTTCTTTTCTTCTTTGTTCCCGACCGCTATCGGATTCCCCTCATACATAATCCAATCACTCCAACTGCGCAATTACTATGGTACAGTTTATTTTATCACTCTAAATGTGAAGACGTTAAGAGCCTGCCAAAGGGCAGGCTCCATCTTTATAAAAACAGAATTAATGATTCACCTTTTAGCGTGATAAAAATTCTGTCAAAGATAATGCTTAATGCATTATTTCCATACTCTACACTTGCCCTTCCACCGGTATGGAACGGGTCTAATTCATAATGAAGAAATCCAGGGAGCAGACCGTTCGAGAATACATTCACTACTGTAACTCAATGATTATTCACACAAAACTAAATAACTTGTTGCCAATTGATTTTCGACGATTGGCCGCTTAACTTAAAAGGTGTATTGATCCCTGTCTCAGAAACGGGGTCAGTCTAGTCCCAAGCTTTTATTTTAATCTGTGTAAAGCATTACTTTAGGATCTTATTCGCTCTTAGTATTGCAGAGCATAGCCGGGTTGTTACATCTCTTCCATTTTTAGCAATTATCTCCCATTCGTCTAATGGTAGTACATTTCCGGATTTGGCTAAATAATCGCGTAGGTCAGCTTGACCATGTTGAAGTGGATTTCTTTCATCTTGACTCCAATTCAGAACATCTTTAAGAGGTGTAAGATTTTCTACGACATTACCATCTGCATCTTTAATTTGATGGATTGCATTGAATACATTTATATTTGTATAGTTTGTACTTCTGCTCAATTTATTTAATCTAGGTTTTAAATTACGAGGAACAGTGTGACCAAGTTTATTAAGTAATGATTTAGTTCTATCGTCAATAATTGAATAGTATATAAAGATTGCTTCTAAATAATATTTAGCTTCAATTGCCTCATTTGCTCTTTGTAATAAAATTTGATACCATACGCCTTTTGATACGCTCACTTTATTACCCTCTTTTCAATAACTTTTATTAGTTTATCGTTTCCATCTCTTCCGTGGTGACAACATCCTTTTTGGGGACTTTACTCTGGTATTATTAATTCTATCACCAAATTAAATGGAAATATTTGTAATAATATCTTCAGATTAAATTGACCTCTCGGCAATCCGGATAACGAAACGCAACCGTCCGGTCATTCTTGATGATACCAATGCACAGCAGTTTGTTTGGAATACGCGTTAAGCTCGAAGCGCTCTGTAAATACTTCAGAGTAGCTTGTTGATCTGCTGTTAATTTCGAAGCATAAAAAACACAGAGCGATGGGGCTGGTGACACCGTGTCTGTATTAGAATACTACTGACAGTTATGCTTTTCTAGGATACTCTTCATCCCCCACCGTAATCGCGTTCTCACTATACGTAATCCAATCACTCCAATCACGGAATTTGCTTCAACATGATACGCATAAATCGCTCGGTATACAAAGTGAGAACCGAGACTATATAATTCTACAAATCGTGGTCATGCTAACTTATTGTAACCCGTTCTCACGACGATGAGTTAACACTAGCTCTAAAAGATCATTCAATGCTGGCACAATTAATTCATACTTTCCTGCGGGATACTCTAAGAATTCTAAATTATAAGTGGATTTTACCGCTTTTTTCACCGATAGATTCCAGTTATCTCCTGACAATATGTAGTGTGGTCTGGTACACTTTGATGATATATTGGCATTTTCTAAAAGAAGATTTATATCAGGGTCTGACAGACCATTCCCAATAAAAAGCAGAGTATTTACAAGGAACAATGAGTCTAATATTCGATAAAATGATGAATATCGATCCCTAGCGGCAAAATAATCGCCTCTTGTTAATATTGTCTGTGTTGTATTACTGACACAACCATGAGCTTTTAAAATTAATCGTTTCCTTGACCTTATGTCATCAAGAACATTACTATCATAATACTTGAGAACATTATATGAAGGTTGTTGCATACACAAATTATCATAGATTTTATCATAGTTGGTTGTTATGACTATTTTAGGATCTAGTAACAAAACAGTTTTATGGATTTCAGACGGTTGATAAGCATCCGTAGGGTTAAATTCTTCTTGCATGAAATCATCATAGTCACCAGGGTTAATATGGTCTTTCATAATTTGAGCAGCATCTAAATAATTTTTCTTAACACAGAATTCACTAGCTACTGCTTTCGCATCTTCATTATTCATTCTTCTTATGCCTTCTCTTAAAAAGCCCCCCCAATCCTTAGGACTTTTACCGATACTATTTTGGGAAGCAGCAGAGGCACCCGAACCAAGGACAATAACACATCTTCGCTCTGCTAATTCAGCAACTAGGGAAGATGGCCATTTAATGACCTCCCTATCTTCAATCGTACCTTCCTCTTGTAACACTTCCTTGGGCAGAGATACATCCATAATATTGGATTCTGTAGTCATGAAACCGCCCCCTCTATATTTTCAAGAAGGCTCTCAGTAATTAACTTTAGCATTTGGTTGTAGTTATTAAGTTGTGCATATTGGGAACCTACCACGCCATCTCTGCCTTCTAATAAAAAAATTGGTACATTTGCAGATTGTGAAAGTGGCACTAAACTATAAAGATGTGGCACATCTCCTAATCTCAGCTTATTCTCATCCACTTTAGCTGGCACAAAGCCTTTTAAATTAGATTTAATTTCACCCGGAATTTTGTTAAGAATTGTTTCAAATGCTCTCGTTGGTCTTGTTCTACTGCCAGCACTCTTCGTAACAATATACTGCTGTACAGTGTAACCAATAAATCTTGATTGAAACTCAATGTTCCCTACAATGCTTGTCCTATATTTATCAACTAACTCTGTTTTTCTTTCACTAATGAAGCTTAGGTTTGAATTATAAAGGGCATGCCAATCATTTAACCATTCCGATATATTGTTTACTCCCATAATACTAAAAGTATCGCATCCCATCGGACTCACAAAAAAATCACATCCTAATAGGATTGTTCTGTTGAGTGCACCTAGACTCGGACCCACATCATAAATAATAATGTCATATGACCCTGACATTGCTGAGTTTAACTGATAGCACCAGTTTGTCGTTCTTAATGCACCTACATCATTGTTTAAATCCAACCATGCTCTACTGAATTTATCCTCAAACAATGAGATCTTGGGGTGACCAGGTAGTAAGTCGACATTAAATCTGTTCTTATTCTTTTCTACAGGCTGAATATTGACATTTATATTCGCATTCCCCTCTTCTAGGGGAAGTATTACATCAAGAATTGTATTTCTTGGGCTAGATCCAAATAAATCCTCAGTTTCTTGAGCCGATAAAATATATTGTGTAGCATTACACTGTGGGTCTGCATCAACAACTAGTACACTTTTCTTGTGAGCTGTGGCTAAATAGGATGCTATATTGCAAGTTAGTGTTGTCTTACCTACCCCACCTTTATTATTAAAAAAACATAGGCTAATAGTCATATTTTCACTCCTTCGATACTATTAATATTCTCTAACAACAGAGTACTCCAATTGACCATATTTTCCAATAAATTTTTGGTTTTCTCTCCTACACGTACTACAAATCTTTAACGATACAAAATTAATTTTCTGTTGATTGACCTTCAAAAATCTATATTTGTTGATTTAGTGCATGTCATTGTTCGAAGATAAAGAAATAGTATTACTCCGAAATATAAGAACAAACTTTAGAAGCAAGATTTACACTAACTCATTGTCTAGGTAATTGTTGACTCCGTGTTGACTTTGACGCATAACAAAAACAGAGCGACGGCATTTAGCTCACCGCGCTCTGTTTTTGAAGTTTACATACTATTATTCGCCTTTTGGCTCTTCTTCGTCCCCCGTCGCAATCGGATTCCCCTCGTAACTAATCCAATCACTCCAGCTCCCCGCATACAGCCTTACATTCGTAAAGCCGGCTTCCTGCAACGCCAGCACATTCGGACAAGCCGTCACACCCGAGCCGCAGTAAACAATCGTCTCGCCGTCCTGCGCCAGCCCTTCGAACCGCGCCGACTGCTCCTCGGCGCTCTTCCACTGCCCGTTCGCACTGCGGCCTTCCGCCCAGAAGCGGTTAATCGCGCCCGGGATATGACCGGCTACGCGGTCGATCGGCTCAACCTCGCCGCGATAACGCGCGCCTTCACGCGAATCAATAAGCGTCACGCCGGCTTTGCCCAGCTTCTCCTGCACTTCATCGACCTCAACAAGCATGTTATGCTGCACGGTCGCGAAGAACGGACTAGGAATAAGAACCTTTTGGTCCGCCGACACAGGGAAACCAGCATTCTTCCAAGCCGTAAAGCCTTCATCCAGCACAAACACCTGCTCATGGCCGAGGTACTTGAGCAGCCACCACAGACGTGATGCCATTGCACCACCTTGATCGTCATAAGCAATAACACGCGAAGCATTGCCAATCCCCGCGCGACTCAATGTTCCCGTTAATTCTGCAATGTCCGGCAGCGGATGTCGACCGCCATGCTCCGTAATCGCCGAAGACAAATCCTTCTCCAGATCCAAATACACCGCACCCGGAATATGCGATTCGTTATAAGCCTCACGGCCGGACTCCGGCTTGCCCAGCTGGAAGCGGCAGTCCACGATTACAACATCCGATTCATACATACGAGCGAGCAACCATTTGAGCGATACGATATTTTTCATTCTATTTGCCGCCTTCCTTATCCTATTGAATAGACTCCATTAGCTTAAATTATACATGATTTCAATTGGCCAATTGTAGTTTTGACATAGCTCGTTTACAAAGTATTTAGCTTGTATTGACGACTGGCGAACAAATCTCCCTTACGATCACTTAGGATTACCAAATTCCAACAGTTGAAAGGGAGTTGACGATTAATGTTTAAACGTTTGTTGCTCACCGCTTCACTTGCTATTACAGTTGGGGCCACCTTGCTAATGGGATCCTCCATGGAGCCGACTACGGCGCATGCCGCAAGCAACATGGTACCGGACTACGAAGTGAAGCTGCTGCTGAATCCGGCTGTCGTGCTGGGGAGCGATTTTAAGCTGACAAGCACGGTACTAAGCACATTTAGCATGCCGACAACCGTAACGAAGATGAACGTCGCTTTCCTTGACACCTCCGCCAAAGATATTTACAACAACGGATGGAGCCCGCGCATTCGCAAAACAGAAGGGGAATCCGACTTCGAGCTCAGCTACAAGAAACGCTACGCCATCACGAACAATAATATCAACGCAGCCCTGACACAGGCGAACAACGAAGGCTTTAACTCCGGCGACAGCAATTATGAAGCACAAGTGGAATGGGGTTACCAGAAGCAAACCCTCAGCATTACTCGCACCAAGAGTGGCAGCAAATCCGGTTATAGCGGCATGGATCTTCCCTCGATCACTGACGCTCGCAGTCTGATGATTAGCAACGCGCCTGATAAGTTCAACAACTGGGTCTCCAGTGGATGGGGAACAACCAAGCTGCAAAGCTCCCGCTATTATGGCCCCGTGTTAGCTAAACGTTCGGTAGGCACTTGGAGCGGCATGCAGTTATACATTGAAGTATGGCCGATAAAGAACGCTGCAGGCACCGGTACCGAGTACGTCGTTGAGGCTTCCTTCAAAACAACCAGCGTCACGACAGCTTCCACCAAACATGACCAATTGATCACCTTCCTGCAGGGTAAAGGCTGGTTCCTAGCGCAGGATTCGCTCAAAACACAGCTAATCATGGACCGCTACTAAGTTCGGCCGATAACTCCCTCTCTTGCAAGCAAATCGAAAAAGGTGGATCGCAATTCTTTTGCGTTCCACCTTTTTCATTTCACACAGCCTCCCCCGTTCTTGCAACCCCGCTTCCACGCACTACCCATTTCTGCTACGATAAAGAGGTTTACAATCCCTGAATTCCGAAATTCCGCCACAAGGAGCCAACGCATCCATGACCGCTTCCACCGACACCGACCAAGCCCTGCCTGCCAAATCCCAATTTACCGTCGTGCCGCTATCCGACGCATTAGCCGAGGAGCTCAGCACCTGGCGATATGAACCACCCTACGATTTCTACAATTGGTCCACCTGGGAAGTCATGCAGCAGCTCGGCATCGAGTTTGGTGACGCCTATGTCCGGAAGCAGCAATATGCCGCGGTGACGAATGAAGACGGCCACTTAGTCGGCTTCGCACAGTTCTTCCCCTTGCTCGGCGTAACCCGCATCGGACTTGGATTACGACCAGACCTATGCGGCACAGGATTCGGTCTTTCACTGGTACAAGCCATAGTTGCAGAAGCCATCCACCGCGCACCAACCGACGAAATCGACCTTGAAGTGCATGTCTGGAACACGCGCGCCATACGCACCTACGAACGCGCCAAGTTTGTCATTACCGACACTTATGCCAAGCAAACAGCCACCGGATCGGTCGACGTACACTGCATGTGTTACGCTCCATAATCGCACATATACGCACAACAGCGCGGCCTTACACGGGCGGCGCTTTCTTTTTTATCGTGCTAAAAGCTCCCGATGCCGCATATCCGTAGTAGTGTCACGAGTCATTACTTTTAAAGGAGGCGGGTCCAATGAAAGTTTTGAACATCGTCAGCTTATTAGTCCTAATTCTCGGCGGCCTGAATTGGTTGGCAGTGGGGCTATTTGAGTATGATGTCGTTTCAGAAGTTTTTGACGGGTCAGATTCCGTAGGGGCCAAGATCGTGTACATTGTTGTCGGGGTAGCTGCCCTATACAGTTTATCCTTCTTCTCCAAAGTGTCGGCAGAAGACTAACGTCCCCCCCTTCCGCACCCAAGCGGATAATCCATCGTATGACAAAATAAGAGCCCGTCCCAAGCGCTTCCTGCGCGGGGCGGGCTCTTTTCTATTAGCGTTCACCTTCGAGCTCGGCCGCATCCAGAAACAGAATGCAGCTGCCGCCAACCGGTACCGATATAGTCCGGATGCGGTCGAAGGAATCGAGATCCGTGTACGTCTGCGAAACCATCGCTTGAGGCCGATCTGTGAACTGAGCAGATAATGGGATAAAATAAGGCCGCCAGCTCCAATTATGACCCTGATATTGCGGCTCTCTATGCCACCCACCATCGCTGACTCGTTGATAATTAGCGCTCATTTGAATGCCGTCTTTGCTGCATAGATAGAGGCGAATGCAAGGCGAGTCTGCCAAAAGCACCCCGTCCAGCAGCGCCTCAATGAACTCATCTCCTGCAGCACAGCCGCGATTAGCGAATGCCTCCCATACCTGATCAACCGCCAGCTGCACCCGTTCCGCTTCCGCACTCCAGTGCCGCTCTACATGCAGCATTCGTGCCCGGCGCCGATCCAGTCCCGCCTCCAGCAGTCCGGCGAACGACAGTGCCGGCCGGAAAGCGGCCACCGCAGGCGAGAACAGAAACCCCTGCACATACCGTGCACCAATTTCAATCGCCCGCTGCAAATCTTGCTCGGTTTCCACGCCTTCCACCAGCAAGGAGGCGCCAATTTGATCCGCCAATGTAGAGAAGGAGCGCATCACGCCATAGTAACCGCTGTGCCGCTCGCTCTTCTGGAGCATATGAATATCGATCTTCAGAATATGAGGCTGAATTTGGGCAATACGGTCAATGCTGCTAAACCCGCTGCCCACATCGTCGATAGCAATCAGGCACCCATAATCCCTGTATAAATCCACTACCGCGCGCAGCTGCTCCATCGGCCCCAGAAACGACTCCTCGGTAATTTCAATGACGACCCGCCGCGGATCAATCTTATATTTATCAAGCAGCTGCAGCGTCGGAAGCTCCCCGGTGGCCACATAGGTTTGATAAATCCACGAAGGCTTTAAATTAATGAATAGCTTCCCATACTCCGGATCACTCGCCGCAAATTTCGCCAGCGCCTGCTCCCGCAAGTTTCGGTCCACCCGAATCTGCTCCGCCATCGGCACGGTCTTGTCCGCGAAGAAAGGCCCCACACTCCGTACTCCTTCACCCGCGCGAATGCGACCAAGCGCTTCATAGCCCATGATCCGCCTCGTATCAAGCGCAAGTATCGGCTGATAATACGGAACAAGTCGACTGATCATATCCTTATATAGATCCTCATGCAAGCCATTTTGCATGCGCTGCGCTTCCGCCATCACCGTTGCTCCCCGAATCTTGGAATATGATGTCATATTTTCTGACATCGCTAGTTCCACCTATTGTAAAGTAGCCGCATTAGGTTGTAAAGTCTCCGCCCACATCTCTTACAAATCACCCAATAATAGGGGCGTAACCAGCACAAAAAAACGCCGATTACCCGTTCCCGGGAATCGACGTCCGATAGACCTCATTATAGCGCTCCGCCGACTGCATATCGAGCTCCGTTAAGCCCCCCGCATGCCAAGTCGTCAAACGCAGCGTTACTTTCTTGTAATCAATGCCAATGAACGGATGATGGTTCATCGCCTCCGCAATGTCAGCAACCTTACCCACGAAGGCAATCGCCTCCACGAACGTGCCGAATCGGTAGCTCCCCTGCATCCATTTCTCATCCTGGCGTGACCATCCGGGGAGTGCCGCAATAGCCTCGTCAGCCGCTTCGGATTGCATTTTCACCATTTTAACCAATAGGCGCACCTCCCCCATATCATTCAGAACGTCCTTAAATTAATCGGATTATCCGAATTTCCTTCTGATCCACCGACACTTCAATAACGTGATGTTTCGGACGGTAAGCCACGACACCTCCGCCTACATGAAGGACAGGCTCCTCACCTAGCGCATAGAAAACATCATCTGCGAGCGCCTCCATTAACTCGACTCGCTGCGCTTCCTCCAGATCTTCCCAGTCCGCCGTCTCCATTTCGAAGAACAGATAGCCATCCCCGATAGAATGCATGGCTTCCGCCAACTCGCTTAGAATATCGCTGTATTCCCTTGCATGTTTAACTCCCATTTCCAATTGCCCCACTTTCAGCTCTTATTCTCGCCTCTTATGTCTTCATTTTACACGAAATCAGATGAAAACTGCTAAAACATCCATTTTGCTCTAATCTGAGCGCTCTTTCTGACGATAATAAATAGAGATAGAATTGTCGAAATGCTGTTCATTTTGTCAGTCTGACACATCAGATTGTCTAAAGCTGTTTCCCGTTCTCCGGGGCATAACCGATTAGGTCGGTTACAATGTCCTTATTATCTTATTAGACGAGGTGTGTCATGGAAAAATCTACTGTAATTGGTATCGCACTTGGACTCATAGCCGTTCTCGTCGGTATGACGCTGAAGGGTGCTCCAATCTCCAATTTAGCTAACCCCGCTGCATTTATGATTATCATTGTCGGAACTGCAGCCTCACTCTTCATTGGCTTCCCGCTGAGCGAACTGAAGAAATTCCCGAAGCTGATCAAAATGATCTTCACCGTTCAGAAGCTGCTGCCACGCGAAGAAGTCATCGCCCTCTTCATGGAGTGGGCAACAATCACACGTCGTGAGGGCCTTCTAGCACTAGAATCCAAAGTAGACGATATTCAAGATATGTTCCTTCGCAATGGGATGAGAATGATCATAGACGGTAATGACCAAGACCTCGTACGCGACGTACTGCTCGAGGACATTGCCGCTACCGAAGAACGTCACCGCGCGGGAGCTCTTATCTTCTCCCAAGCCGGCATGTATGCACCTACGCTCGGGGTTCTTGGCGCCGTAATCGGCCTGATCGCGGCACTTGCCGATATGAGTGACATGGAGAAGCTCGCACATGCGATCGCAGCCGCGTTCGTTGCTACTCTTCTAGGTATATTCACCGGTTATGTATTGTGGCACCCCATTGCCAATAAGCTCAAGCGTCTTTCCAAGCGTGAGGTTGAACTGCGCCTCATGATGGTTGAAGGCCTGCTGTCCATCCAATCCGGTGTTTCCACCATCGCGATTAACCAGAAGCTCTCGGTCTTCTTAACACCAACTGAACGTATTAAACTGAGTCAGAAGGGAGCCGAGGCCGTTGAGCAAAAAGCATAAAAGCGAACATCACGAGGAGCACATCGACGAAACCTGGTTGATTCCATATGCCGATCTCCTTACCCTATTACTCGCCTTATTTATCGTATTGTATGCGATGAGTTCGACCGATTCGAAGAAATTTCAAGATATGAGCAAAGCCTTCAATATTGCGTTCAGCAGCGGTATTGGCGTACTGGAACAATCCGCAGTCATCAGCAACGCCCATCAGTTTGAAGATGCCACTCAAACCAGACGCCGCGAAGCCAACGAAGATATGCAGAAGAAAGACATCGAGGCTCTGAAGCAGAAGGAACAAGAGGACCTCGAGAAGCTCAAGAAACAAGTCGACCAGTACATTAAGACGAATGGCCTGACTACGCAGCTCGATACGAAGCTCAACCAATCCCAGCTTACGATCACGATCTCCGACAGCTCCTTGTTCTCACCGGGCAGTGCGAAGGTCAAGCCGGATTCGCGCAAGCTGGCCGTTGAAATTTCCAACATGCTGCAGAAGTACCCGGATTACGAAGTGAAAGTATCCGGCCATACCGATAATGTACCGATTAACAATAAAGAGTTCGAATCCAACTGGGAGCTAAGCTCCATGCGGGCCATCCGTTTCATGGACATCCTGCTTCTGAATAAGAAGCTTGATCCGCATCTATTCAGTACAATCGGCTTCGGCGAGTATCGCCCGATTGCGCAGAATACATCCAACGTTGGACGTGCCAAGAACCGCCGCGTTGAAGTTTCGATTATTCGGAAGTATACCGATGCCAGCAAAGATGCCACTGTATCCGTAGCTGCGACCAAATAAACAAAAACCGTCAGAGGGTTCTGACGGTTTTTCACATTTACAGGGACAGCTCGATGGAACGCTTCACCAGCACATCCATCGCATCGACACAGTGCTGCTTCGTCCCTTCGCTAAGGGGAACAATCGACAGCTCCGTGCAAGCGATAATGATACACTGACATCCATCTTCCGTAATTAACAGATGAATGATATCCTCAAGCTCCTGCGGGTCGATTTGCACGCCGCGCTTGATATCCTTGTAGATCATATTCATGATTTGCTGCTGCATCGCATCTGACGGCAGATGCGGCACGAGCTTATGCTTCCGCGCAGATTCACTGTAGATTCCGCTGTGCAGCGTCCCATTCGTAGCAAGAATGCCGACTTTACAGCCATCGCCATATGCCTCGTGGATGACCTTGATGGACTCTTCCACCATGTTGATAATCGGAATCTGCGTCATCTGCTGCATCTCGTCTACGTAGTAATGCGCCGTGTTGCACGGGATTGCGATATTGGATACCTCGGCATACTCCAGCAGCCGGATATCCTTCTCAATCATCCGCAGAAACTGTTCGGGACTATTCTCAAGAATGACATGAGTTCGATCCGGAAGCGAAGCATGATTGAGTATGACCATATCAATATGATCCTGATCTCTGTCCGCAACCGTACTCTCGATAATTTGATCGATAAATACGCTCGTCGCCTTCGGCCCCATTCCGCCAAGTACACCCAACCGACTTCTCTGTTCCATCATTCAACCTACTTTATATGAGTTAATCTATAGCATTCGTTATTCGTTACCCTTCTTGGCCTTGCTCCGAAACCGCCGATTTCGTATCGTTCAGCAGCTTTAACGCAATTTCCGCCCCCGGGTCCATCCCTTGACAGCCCGCCAGCAGAATCACATCTCCGCGTTCTGCCTTCGACAGCGCATAGGAGATCGCATCCGGCAGCTCACGATACAGCTTCACGTCCATGTTCGCTTCCGCCATCACTTCCATGAACACATCCGCTTCCTCGTCGGAAACGGTATTGTTCTTGTTCACATGAGACTCACTGCGCGTCGCGATAATCTCATTCATCTCGAGACGGTTCATCCATTTCACGATCGCTTCTGCATTCTCACGATTAATGATCGGCCCACGATTGCCACGGATTGCGTAGACAAAATGGCACTGCTCATAGTCCATGTACCGCAGCGTTTCCAGCGTCACGTCGATGTTCCCCGGATTGGCAAAATGATCATCGATCATAATGAACGCATCTTCGTGAATAAACTCGAATCTGCGCTCTACACCGCCGAAGGTCCGCAGCGTTTCCTGAATCGTTGCAATGGGTACGCCGCACAGCAGCGCTATTGCGATTGCCGCCATCGAGTTGTAGACCGAATGCAGCCCCGGAATGCGCAGCTCAACGCGGAACTCGCTAGGCGTATACGCGACTCCGTCTCCCTCGAACGGCTTCCTAATTTCAACCGTAAACTTGGCGCGTCCGGTCGACAAATCCAGATCCTTGCAATACAGCGTACCCTCGCTGCTCTTCAGACCGTAAGTCACGACCTTCGCGCTTGTCTGATCGACCAACGAAGCCGAATACTCGTTATCCAGGTTAAGCACAGCATAGCTATGCTCCCCGGCCCGTTTAATCAAGCTCGCCTTAGCCTCAAAATAATTCTCGAACGTCCCATGAGAATCAATATGCTCGCGGCTTAAGTTATTGAAGCAAACAATATCGTAATCTACCGTCTCTACTCGGTGCGACTCCAGCGCGGCCGAGGAAACCTCCATGCTGACATGCGATACGCCGCGATCAACCATTTGGCCCAGATAGGACTGCAGATCAAGCGATTCCGGCGTCGTCAGCTCGGATGGAATCTGTACATCATCGATTTTGATAATAACCGTACCCATGAGTCCGGTCTTGAGACCATGATGCTCCAGAATCGCATTGGTCATATAGGTCGTGCTTGTTTTCCCGTTGGTCGCCGTAATGCCGATCATCTTCAGCTTCGAGGACGGATGACCGAAGTAAGCATCCCCCAGCTGCGCCATCGCAATGCGGCTGTTAGGCACGACATATTGCGGAATCGGCACATCTTCTTGGATATACTCAACAATTGCGGCAACCGCGCCGCTTCTAACCGCATCGCGCAAATACTTGTGACCATCCGTGCTATAGCCAGTTATACAAACGAATAGGTGCCCCGGTGACACCTTCCGTGAATGATAAGAAATGCCGCTGATCGTGAGATCCTCCGCCTGGAACGACTCGATAATCGTTGTCGCTTGAAGCAGTTCCTGTAATCTAGTCATAGAATGAATCCCTTCTTTCTACCCGCATAGCACCAAGTTGACGTCCGTCTTATAGCGCCTGCTTTGTAATCGATCGTCGATTATCTGCTGAATCTGCCTAATGCTTTGCCTGCTAACATACCTAGAAACGCGAAAGCCGGCTTCGGATCCTTCCAATCCCAGATCGCGTGCGCCTTAGGCTTGAAATACGAAGCGAAAACTTGTCCCACGGTAAGCTGCTTAGTCTTGATATAGTTGCGAACCGCCAGCAGATCCTCATACGCATACCAGAATACAAGACCCGTATCCTTCTTGACCGCATGCGGCGGCAGCGGCGAGCCTGTCAGCTCGCGGTACGTAATATAAGGAATATTCACGCCTGTGCGGTACAAGAGGTTATTTAAATTCGTTATCCGAACGTTGATTTCGATTAAGTAGTATTGGCCTGTTACGGCATCCTTCTTGAACTCGATCTCCGCGAAACCTTTGAACTTCACGGCTTCGAAGAATTTGGCACCAAGGTCATACAGTTCAGGAACATACCGCTGCCCCGTGTATACGGAAGCACCGAAGTTAATCGGATATTGGCGGAATTTCTGGCAGGTTACCCAGTGCGTCACCTTCGCATCCTGGTTCATATAGGCGTCGAACGTATACATATGATCGTCGAAGCCTGGAATGATACGCTGTACGATAACTTCAAGACCCGCTTCATGTGAGCGTGCAATCGCTGCTTCCAGCTCTGTCTGGTTATTCACCTTAAATAGCTTCTTGCGAAACTTAGCTACGAATGACGGGGAATCAACAGGTTTAATAATGCATGGATATTGAATAATCGTGTCGATTTTCTCTTGGAAATTGTCTTCGCCAACACGAACCGTTTCCGGAACCGCTACACCCATCTCTAATGCGATTCGCTGCAGTGTTTCCTTGTTCATCAGCTTCGTATAGAGACCTTTCTCCGTCTGTGGAATCAAGAAACTCTCTCTCAATTCATCGAGATACTCGTCCACCACTTCTACATAGGAATCGTGGCAAGGAATGAGAACCGGCTTCACGGTCTGCTTGTCCGCATAAGCCTTCAGAAATTGAATAAAACCTTTCGGGTCTTCTTTATAGTGAGGCGCAATCAGCCGCTCTGAGCAATATTTGGACTTCACGGCATACGTGTTTTTATCCGTATAATCGACCGCAACCGTATGTATGCCATGAATGCCTAAGCAACGAATCGTGCTTAAACCTATATAATAATTACATCCCAATATGACGGCCTTGTTGCTCATTAACAAACGCACATCCTGTTTGAATATATTTTTTTATAAATACCTCTATGCAAAGCGTTGACAATCCTATATAATTTTACTTCATGTATTCTAGGATTACAAATGTTATTATTGCTAGCTATAGAGGTAAAATCGACCGTTTAAACGACTCTAAGCAACGTATAGGAACGCCTACACGTTGCTTAGAATTACAAGAAACCAACACCGCCGACCCCATGTCGGACGATGTTGGTTTCTTCTTATTTCCCGGGAAAAGTGTCGAAACTTATTGATAGTTGAGCAGCGTGAACAGTTCCTTCAGCTCGCCATTCGTAAGGTCGCGCCATTTGCCGCTCGCAAGCTGTCCTAATTGAATATTCATAATCCGCACGCGGCGCAGCTTCCTGACATTGTAGTCGAACGTCTGGCACATCCGCCGAATCTGTCGGTTCTTTCCTTCGGTCAGCGTAATCCGGAATACGCGGTCGCCTTCCTTCACTACCTTACAAGGCAGCGTCATCGCGCCTAGTATACGAACGCCTTCACTCATCGCCTTCAGAAATCGTGGCGTGACAGGCCGGTCTACGGTCACGATATATTCCTTCTCGTGTTTGCCTTCCGCCCGCAGAATTCGGTTGACGATATCGCCATCATTCGTAAGCAGAATTAGCCCTTCCGAATCCTTGTCCAGTCGGCCAATTGGAAAAATCCGCTCCGGATGCCCGATATATTCAACAATATTGCCCTCGACCTGCGATTCGGTTGTGCTTGTGATGCCAACCGGCTTGTTCAGTGCAATATAGACATGGCCTTTCTGCTCGCCGATCACTTTCCCATCGATCCGTACATCGTCACCAAGCTCCGCTTGGCTGCCAAGCTCAGCCGTGACGCCATTAATGGAAACGCGTCCGCCCTCTACCAACTTATCCGCTTCACGTCTGGAACAATAGCCTGTTTCGCTAATAAACTTGTTAATCCTCAACTGCCGTGTTCACCCCGCATGAAAAGTGCTTCTTATAGCTGTATTTTAGCTTGTATTGCATCATTTTCATAGATTTTTACGAAAGTTCCCGCTTCTTGCCCCGTAATCGCGACAGCCGGGCGGCACAAGCTAACCATGAAAGCAGCGACATCCTCTGCTTCAACAGGTCGGTACTTACGAAGCGCGCCTTGCATGATGAGCTTCAGCAGCGGCGTGAGTAAGATAGCCGCCTTCTCCCCGAGCCTGAACTCTTCCCGCTTCCCCAGCAGCAGAGACGGTCGCACAATGTGCAGCTCCCGCAAGCCAAGTGCGCTCAGCTGCGCCTCCATCTCACCTTTGACCCGGTTATAGAAGATCGAGGACGATGCATTCGCTCCCATAGCGGAAACAATGATCATCTTCGCCGCTCCGTGCCGCGCCGCCCATTCCCCAAGTGCCACCGGATACGCCAAGTCTACCTGCCGAAAGGCTTCTTGCGTCTTGGCCTTCTTGATCGTTGTGCCCAGCGTGCAGAAGACGATATCCGCTTCTACGCCGGCCAGCGCCTCATCCATGCGGTCGAAATCCGCTGTGATCACCGTCAGCTTCCTGTTCGAGCCGATCTCGTCAGCAGTAGTACGGAGCGGCCTGCGGACGAGAATCGTAACGGCGCTGCATCTGCTGTCTTGCAGCAATTGCCGCAGCAGTGAAGCACCCACAAGACCGGTAGCTCCAACCAGGAGCGCTTTGTATGGCGCCGATGCCTCCATGCCTATCACCTTCTTGTATGTATTGTTCATAGAACGTGGCCATCCATGCAGCTACCCAAGCTACTTAAACTTCAAGAAGCGCCTGCTCTTTGTTTAGCGGCAGCAGGATGTTCACCGTCGTACCCACATTCACTTTGCTCTTGATCTCCAGCATCCCTTGATGCGTCTGAATAATGCGCTGGCTGACCATGATACCGAGCCCGGTTCCCATATCCTTATCGGTGTAGAATGGGTCACCCAGCTTCGCGATCCGCTCTTCCGGAATGCCGATTCCTTCATCCGTAATGGATACGTTGACATGGTGCTGATCATTCCGCCTCGCTTCAATCGTGATCCGCCCGCCCTCCGGCATCGCTTCGATCGCATTTTTGAGCACATTGATAAACACTTGCTTCAACTGGTTCTCTTCACACGAGATTCGGCAATTCTCTAGGTCAAAATACGTCTCGAACTCAATATCGCACAGATGTGCCTGGCTATCGAGCAATGAAATGACATCGCCAAGAATAAAACGAACATCCTTCACCTCAAAGCGCGTCGCCTGCGGTTTAGCCAGGATGAGAAACTCGCTGACGATCAAATTAATACGATCAAGCTCCGAGAGCATAATATCCACATGACGTGTATTGAGCTTCTCGGTTTCGAGCTGCAGCTGCAGAAATCCTCGCAGCGTCGTTAGCGGATTGCGAATTTCATGGGCTACGCCGGCTGCCAGCTGGCCGACTGTCGTGAGCTTCTCTGACCTGCGCAGCAGTTCCTCCATCTTGTTACGGCTTGTCATATCGCGGGTTATACTCGCGATGGCACGGAGCTCTCCGTGCTTGTCTTGGATTGGCGATGTCGTTGCACTGACGGATATCCAATCGCCGTTCTTCGTTACTCGCAGCGTCTCGCGAGCGGCGAGCGGCTTACCCGATTTGAGCAGCTCCATGGTTTGCTGCTCTTCTTCGTACAAATGCTCCGGAACAAGCGGAAGCATCTGCCCGATCGCCTCTTCCGTCGTATAACCGAACAATTGCTCGAATGCTCGGTTCACCTGTGTAATGCGGCCGTCCAAGTCCACGACATGGATGGCATCTGTCGTATGATTAATGAATGATTCCAAATACTCTTTCATGGATCGGTTCTCTTCGAACGCCATTTTCAGCTTCGTCATATAGATGTTGAGGTTCTTCGACATGGCATTCACGCGCTGCGCCAGCTGCCCTAATTCATCCTTCCGCTTGACCTCGATGGTATCGTCGAATCTCCCGAAGGACACCTCGTTTACCTTCCACAGTATCGAACGGACCGGCCGCAGCAGAATATCCGATAACCAATAGCTGCAGAATACAACAACGATAAGCAGCACAATCGAAATAAAGATTTGATTGTTACGCTGTTCATCCGCCAGCTTCATAATCGGCGCCTTGTCGAACACAAGCCCAATCACATAGGGAACAGGCTCTTTCAGCGCAATAAAGCTCTTTATTACGGCATGATCGTTAATCGTTTCCTCGCGGAACACCATTTTGCCCTGCAACGATTCCTTCATACTCTTCTTATCTTTCTCTATTTGCCCATATTCATAACTGCCGAACGAAACCGCTCGTTCCTTCAGCTGCTCGATGCTCACGATAGAAGGAATTTCTTTAATGGGCTCGTCACCAAACAGGTCCGGATTAAATCCCGTAATTTCCAGTATCGTCGGATTACCCGTCTTCAGTTCCGCTAACAATGAAGTCGTATGGGAGATCTTCCGTATATCTGTGAATTGGTCGCTTTTCATATAGAATCGAATGATGTAGTCCAAGTTACGGTCCGTATAGAAGCTCTCTTGACCCAGAACCGTATTGTCGGTCAGCGTCAGCTTGTCCGGTCCTATCCAAAACTCATAATTAAGCGTCTCCTGCTCGATCGTTTGAGATTTGTGTGAAGCCCAAACATTACTGGCATCGCCGATCTCCGGCGGATTAGTCGATTGGACGACATAATACTTTGTGCCTTTCTGCTTTAGCAAAGACATGCTCGTAACGCCAACATTCTCTGCAACCTGTCTCAGTTGCTCATAAGTGACCTCATCGGCATGATACGGCAGCTGGCTCGCTGCAGAGAACGAAGCCAACTTCATCTTATCGGACAAGACCGTTTGAACGAATTCGATTTCCCTCGTATTTTGAATGACGTTTGCCGCAACCTGCTGACTGATCGACATCATTTTGAGCTGAATGTCGTCCCTTAGATTGACCCGCGTCGAATATTCGTTCAGAATCACATTAAGAACGAGCAGCACGAATACAATCAAGGAAATCATGACAGATAGTTTAGTTTTAACCGACAATATACGACACATCCTTTGACACCAGCCTGTTGACAGCTACTTGGATCATACCATAATTGGCATAAAATGAAAGCAATCTCGCGCATCATTTCCTCTTTTCACTGAGCAAAAAAAGTCGAATCGGGTGTGCGATATGTTGGTATGCCCAATAGTTATACACATGTTTCTCCCCATATTCACAGGACAATTTAATAGTTTGTGTACAGATCTGTGAATAATCACGAGTTATCCACAATTCTATGCACAACCTGTTAACAACGAATATTTGTTCGCGGCACAATTCGACAGTCGATTGACGTCGAATGGGTATAACTCATTATATAGAACAGGACCGGAGGCATAATTCATGACGGCGATTGGGACGGATTTTTTTCGAGAAGAAGACTATAAGTGGATGCAGGAAGCCATCCTGGAGGCGAAGAAAGCGGAAGAAATCGGTGAGGTGCCTATTGGCGCGGTCATTGTGAAGGATGGCGAAGTCATCGGCAGGGGCTATAATTTGAGGGAGACGAATTTAGATCCGACCGCGCATGCGGAGATGATCGCGATTCGGGAGGCTAGCAAGCATTTGAATGCGTGGAGGCTGCTGGACTGTACGCTTTATGTGACGCTGGAGCCATGTCCGATGTGTGCTGGGGCACTGGTACAGAGTCGTATTCGAAAAGTGGTGTACGGCACAACCGACCCCAAGGCAGGCTGCGCCGGCACATTAATGAATTTACTGCAGGAGCCTCGCTTCAATCATGAGACTGAGCTACTTGGCGGTCTGATGCAGCAAGAATGTTCGGATTTATTAACCCTCTTTTTCCGTCGTCTGAGAAGGCGTATCTAGCAGCATCGCTTACTAGTTCTTCTCGCTGAATCTGTTGTAGCGTTACGATAAGTTCATCTGCAGCTTCACTTATTGCAAGTACCTCAGGGTCAGTTAAACTTCCGCGGGCTTCAGCCATTTCGAACAGCTTTGTACGAAGCACCTGCAACTCATGGAGTAGGTTCATTTTGTCATTCATGACGCCCTCGGTACATCTCCTATCACATCTACTTAGTTACAGTTAGTAACTACATTCATTATATATGGTGCATGCTATTAATTTTGTAAAATCTTGTCGACACTTCTCCCCGATAATGGGGTAAAGTTTCGACAGTTTTCATCAGAAAATCCTTTTATCAGGACTATTTTCTCACTGTTATACAGCCTCAATAGGACTAATAGACTTGCTTGCACCCGATTTGGCATTCATGCTATTATTATCCTTGCCGCGCGCCCGTAGCTCAGCAGGATAGAGCGACAGTTTCCTAAACTGCAGGTCGTACGTTCGAATCGTATCGGGCGCGCCATTTCATACAAATCCGCTTTGCATCTGCGTATGTTCAAACGTAAATGAAGCGATAGGCTTGGCGTAAGGCACAACGTCTACAACGAACTTTCTAACGAACTATCCGCCAAGGTTGGCATGTAATAGAAGAGGAATTAGTCAAAGACTCCTGCGTATACCGCAGGAGTCTTTTTTATACTTGCTCGGGAAAACGAATTAAATCCCCTTGCAATGTATACCATTTAGGTTAATTGGGGCTGCATGCTCCATTGCCTGGAAGGAGTTGTCCCATTTTAGTAAGCAGGCTCCATATCGCGCGATATCGCCAGAAGCTTCTTCTTGGCGCGATGAATTTGCGTCTTCACGGCACCGATCGATATTTTTTGGATCGATGCCAACTGTTTGTAGGTCAGTCCGTAGCCATATACAAGCAGCAGCATCTTCCGCTGCTCCGGCTTCAAGCCATTTAGCAGCACCTCGTACTCGTCCAAGTTTTCTAAGCAACGCTCTATTCCCCCGTCGACGGCACCCGAAATGATCTCTATGCGATCGTGCGAGAATTCCTGTCTTCTGACTCTTTGCCTATACAGATCGATCGCGGTATTTCTGGAGATGACATTGAGCAATGCCTCTTGAATGTCATCGACCTTCTGGGTGTTAAACCCCCGGAAGATTTTGATAAACGTTTCTTGTACCGCGTCTTGAGCCAGAAAGTGATCCCGCAAAATGGAGTAGGCATAATAATAAAAGCGTTTATAGTGCTTCTGATATAGCGCGTTGAACACATCGTTCATTATTTCTTCCCTCCTTTCTGTCATATCCCTTAACATTCAGCACGCTTCGATGGGCTGCAATCTTTTCGATAAAAGCTTCCGTTTACTCGTTCAATACAGTCGTAATCCGGTTCTGAATCAAGTTTGCCGCTTCTTCCGCAGACTTCTGTCCGCCGTAGAGAATGTCGTAGTTGTCCACTTGCCTTCCATAGATTGAGAATAAGGCAGGCGCATTAAGAAAAGGGTAGGAAAAAGTTTAAATTTATCTTAAGTGGTCTATTTTTCTTCTATATAATTTTGTAAACAACCCTCAAAACAGGTACAATTCATACGTTCGAATCGTACGGGGTGCGCTATTCTTAAAAGCCACATTGCAGGTTTTTTGTTTTATATCACGAACATTCCTGACAGGCAAATTGCTTCAGGCGGTGAATGGGCAGACAGAATCAGGAGGCAAATGACGATGAATGTTACGGGTGACCGCGTATATATTCGTTTCTTAGAGGTTCAGGATGCAGAAGCATTACTTGATATGCAAGTGAGAAACCGCGAATTGTTTCAGAAGTATTCTCCCCTCTTCGCAAGTGATTTCTACACGCTTGAATCGAAACGTCAGTCTATTAGCGATTCGATCAAGCAGCGCGAAGAAGATAAGAAATATAACTTCGGGATCTTCCTCAAGGAATCCGACACTTTGATCGGCAGCGTGTCCCTTAACCAAATCTATCGCGGTCCGCTTCAGCGGGGCATGATTGGTTATCAATTGGACGGGCACTATAACGGCAAGGGACTTATGACAGAAGCTGTCTCGTTAACCGTCGCATTTGCATTTCATGAACTTCACTTACATCGCATTGATGCAGGTGTAATGCCGAGTAATACAGGTTCAATGCGCGTCTTAGAAAAGGCAGGCTTCCATAAAGAAGGTATTGAGCGACGTGGCGTAAAGATCAATGGCCAATGGGAAGACCACCAAATCTTCGCGATCCTATCCGAACATAACTAGCATGAGCTGCCTCGCTTGTGTGCCATAATTGAAATACAAAAGAACCGCAGCTGTGTGCGGTTCTTTTTTGTGCGAATAGCTATTTGGTAGCCACGAAGCTTCAAGGGTCCCACTAATCACCGCATTCAGAATTGTAACGGTTGTGACAGTGGCTATTTCACATAAAAAGCCGGGTTTTATACGCTAACGGTTGCCAATGAGCTTATATGATCAATTTTCAGTCGGAATCAACCCTTTTACTGCATATAACCTCTGTCACAACCGTTAGCGGTTTAAAAGTCCAATTTTTCATGAAATAGGCTCGCTGACAACCGTTACAAATTCCGGCTCTAGCCGTCTTGTTACTATCTTGATCCCGCAAACAAGGCGGACACGGCCTAGGCCTTGCCATCGCCAAATCCATTACCGATCAGCATAAAGGAAAGATTACGGCGCGGGCAAATAAGTCCAGCCACACTTCTAAAAAGCTGCCTTTTGTGCAACATTTCAACTGATATTAAGGCTTCGTAGAGGAAATGCTGCATTTATTGCAGCAATTTCTTCTCAAATCGCCTAATATCTGCTCATTCCCTTCGAAATGTTGCATATTGTGCAACAATAATCTGCAGTAACCTCAAATTGGGTAATAATGTTGCCTTTCCTGCAGGAAATAAAAGCGGTTCGTATCCTTCCCAGATTGGATTGCTTCACCAATAGACAAGAGTAGCCACCGAAATAACCGGTGTAGTTAACGAGCCTTTCCAAAAACAAAGAGAACTCATTGGCGTATGAGTTCTCTTTGTTTTGTTCACTCTTAACCGACGCGACCAACAGCTCACTCCATAAACGTCTCAAGTGGGAAATTGAGCACGTTTACCTTACCGCCGTCCTTCGCGCTATACTCGAAGATCTGCAGCATCAAGGTTCCGTTCTTCGGCAGCTTATTCGCTGGAATCACAATACTCAGCTCAAAGGTCGACCAAGCCGGCGCGCCTTCAGGAAGCATGTAGTTCTTCTCCAGCAAGTAGTTGTGCCCGTCCTCCACAGCATAATTCATCATCGCCTCGAACACTCTCGCCTCGCCGGTTACCTTGTACTTGCCCCCGCTCCCGGAGACCTCGACGTTGCGAAACGCATTATTTTGCGCAGACGTTTCGCCGGTACCGTACGAAATCTCCACCTGTCTCAGCGTGTTGTTCCACTCTACACCTGCACCCAGTAAATCACCGACTGCTCGCAGCGGCACATAGGTGCTGCCCTTATAATTCATAACTGGCAGGCTCTCATCTTCATAGGTTGTACCGTTCACCACAATCGGGTAAGCGGCGTCCCCGAGCACATATTGCTTCACCGCTGCACCTACTGTCGGCATGGCAAGCATGATCATACTTCCGGTTAATGCACCGACTATGAATCCGCGGATATGTTTCATCGCCTTCACACTCTTTTCATGGGCAACGCCCGATTTGGACTACCGATAGTACATCCTATGCGGGGACATCGACACTTACCCTACCCATGCAAAAAAGCCCCCAACATCACAACGTAATGTTGAAGGCTTCCTCCATCTAACTCACCAGCGACTGTACAGAACCACTCGCCTCTTTGATCCGCTGCAGCGTACGCTCGTTCTGCTCCGCGAGCGTAGTAATCGTTGCGGACAGCTCCTCCATAGTTGCGGAGGACTGCTGGCTAACCGCAGCCACATTCTCCGTCGCGCTCTCGATCGAGCTGCTTGCACCGCGGATCGCGGTCATAGTGTCGCGATAATGCTCCAGCGACTGTGCAAGCTGCTCCACCGTTTGACGCACGACCACGAACGCTTCACGCATATCCGTCGTAATCCGGCTGCTGGATGCCATCTGATGGCCAATCCCGTTCATGAGGCCGCGCGTAGCATCGGCTTGATTCTGCATGCTCTCGAGCTGCTCCGAGATCGCATCTGCCGTCCCGGCTGAGAGCTCAGCCAGCTTACGCACCTCGCCTGCTACAACTGCGAAACCACGGCCGGACTCCCCGGCTCTAGCCGCTTCGATGCTTGCGTTAAGCGCAAGCAGGTTCGTTTCGCTTGCGATCCGGACGATCGATTCCGTAAACTCACTGACGTGCCCGATTACCCCATCCAGTGCCGCCATCTGCTCGGACATCCCTTTAACCGAGAGCTGGAACTGCGAGATGGTCTCGTAAAGCTCGTCCATTTTCTCGCCGCCGCTCGTTGTTGAACTGTTGGCTGTTGTTGACTGGGCTTCCAGCTGATAAAGCGAATTGTCCATCGTCTCCAGCCGCACATGCGTTTCTTGCACCAATCTCGAAATATCGGAGGTAGAGGAAGCCTGCGTATTCGCGCCTTCCGTAATCTCTTGGAAAGCATGCGTCATCTCGCGGAACGAGGCTTGATTGGCTTCACTGGCTTCTGTAATTTGCATCAGATTGCTTGCAATCGACTCCACCTGCGCAAGCAATTGCTCTCTCTGAGCGGTCTGCTGCTTCGTTACCACTTCAGACTGCGCACGCATCGTTTCCATTTGAGCCGCGAAGTACTTCCCCGCTTGAACAAGTGCAATCAGAAGCGCGCTCACAAGCCCGAAGTACACGAAGATCCCAATTGCCGTACTGGAACTCAGCTGCTCGCCAAGCTTCGGACCTTGTACAATTAACACGTAGATGTTCATGAACAATCCGATACTGAGTCCTAACAGCAAGGGCGTCCATCTCATATAAATAACCGCAATGGCTACAATGTAATAGACCGAGAAGAAATTCGTAATCGATACGACATCGAACATAAGATAAAGTGTCAGTGCCGCGCTCCCGCCGACAGCGACATAAGGGAATATGTGCATACCCGCCTTGCGAGTCAGCATAACCCCAAGAACCGCGAGCAGCACGACGGAAATAGCAAGAATCATCCATTTACCCGCACCTGGAATTAAATTCAGCGCCATAACGCTGCCAACCGAAATAACCGATGACGCGATCAAGCCCATAAATACAATACGATTCCGATAAAATAAATCCGCGACCTGCAATTCTGACTGTGTCATCCTTCCAACCCCTACCCGATCTCAAAGTAGGATTAAACCCGTTCTACGAACCGCTTGGCAAGCCCAGCATCTCCTGAATCTTCTCTACAGGCACCGCGTCTTTCGGCAGCTCATACTCAAATTTAATCTCCTTATTTATATCGTCCAAGGAGAGGTCGAAATGAATGCCCAGCTTCATCCCTTGTGCGGAATCTGTCGATTCGATATTCATATCCAAGCCTTCATACGTCAAATATTCGTCCGTAATCCCGCCGGTAACGTCCAGTTGGTTGATCTTGATCGATTTCTTCATTTCGTCGACAGCCGCTTTGACCTTACCGTCCTCTTTCCCCTCCAGCTCCTTCTTGGCAGCCTCAAGATCGGCCTTCGTAAGCTTGAACAGCTTCATATAAGCCTCATTATTGAGCAAAATATCAATGATCTGAGGCGCCGCCTTCTCCATAATCGCCGTCCACGCCGCTTCAACATTCTTCTCGTTGATCGAGAAACGAACGAGCTGATCGACTTTATGATCGGCAGCCAAACCTTTCACATCCGCAGCTTCAGGCTCGCTGAAGTACGTTTTCTCATCCAAGCTGTCTACCAGTGCTTTCAGGAGGTCCTGTCCCACCTGCGGGGAGGCTGCAACATCGGCAGCGCCTTGTTCCTGCTCAAGCTTCTTCATATCAATTTCCACGAATTTGCCTGCAATCGTCTCCGGCAGCGGAAGCCCCGGAATTTGCGGTACCTTAATCCATGTTTTATCTTCTGTAATGATCATTGGAATCGATGCGTTGATTTTCACATCGCCGCTGCCAAGCGTAACATCCATCGTCAGCTCTGCACGCATAGGCGATTTTTGAACCGAACCGTGTACATTAATGACGGTCCCCTTCAAGAAGGAGAGCATCATCGACGTCATGGCCGAATTCGCATTCCCAGCAGCATCCGCTGCCGCCGGAGGCAGCACCAAATCGTTGAAGGTCAATGTTCCTTTATATGTCATGCTGGTTGCTTTCTGATTGTTGGCCATCGCATCCATCATCGCTTCTTTCGGTGACGCCGCTGAGCTGCACCCCGCCAGAACGGCAAGCGAAGCCACGAGCAGCGCGGCTGTTCCCCGTTTCAATACTTTCATTTCAGAACCCCTCTCCTCATATGAGCACCTTCAATTTTACCCCATCCCGTCCCAATCCGAAAGGTTAAAATCATGGCATGCCCGCACGCAAAAAGCCCCCGTCTACCGGTGAATCTCCGGCTTCCGAGGGCTGAACGTGGATTGTTATACGAGCTGCAGCTTATCCTTCTGGATTATTGTGGCTCACATGATTAGCCTGCTTCGTCTTCTTCGAGCCGCTATGAGGCGCTTGTTGACTTGAACCGCCTGAACGCGACTTGGAGTCGTTGTTCTCAAAGGGATTAGGTACAGGAACATTCTTGGGTTTACCCATTACAAAAGCACCTCTCTAATCAAATAGTCGGGTTAACTCCGGGAATGAAACAGATCCGATGGTTCATCATGGTTCAATTGATCCTGATGCCTGCGATCATTCGTATCCTGCTGCAGCTGCTGCGCATGATGGCTGTTAACAGGGTTCTGATCTAAGTCTTCTACGACATTGCTTAAGTTTTTATCTGCGGTACCTTTAGCCTTCGTCATCGCTTGTATCTCCTGCCTTTCGCTTGGCGTACAGCCCTTGCCGGGTGTTAGGCTCCACCTCCGTTAAGCATGCGTCAGCCCGTGCAGCGCCTGTGCGCACTCATGAATATGGCGGGTATAATCTTGCACGAGCTGTTGAATAATGTCCGTGCGTTCATCCACCGTACGTCCGTCTTTCTCCACATCAATTAAAGTCGTTTGAATTTCGCGGCTGTCCACATAGGTCACTTTAAAATCAAACGTGTACATCTGGTGTCCTGCTATATGAATCGTGACGCGTAGAGCTTTTGGATCGGCCTCATCCGGCAGAACCTCGGCGCGGTCTGCAGGTTGAATCGTTTCCTGCAGCGTACGCTGCCATGCTGCAGTCAGCTGCTGTTGATCAATCGACAACTCGTCGTGTTTGCTCATCGCTTACCACCTCCATGCCGATAATATGCGGTTTTGGCTGCCTTTTTATGCGGCTTGGAACGTGAAGCAAATAGGAAAAAAGCGCCCAAGCGAATGATCGCTTGAGCGCTGTGCTGTAAAAGTTATGGCGGAGAGGGTGGGATTCGAACCCACGTGGAGTTGCCCCCTAACGGTTTTCAAGACCGCCCCGTTATGACCGCTTCGGTACCTCTCCAATGTATAAAGTCACCTATTTCAAAAGGTCACAAGACATATTGTACCACAGACGAATTCGGATAAGCAACTCCAAATTACGCCTGCAGTCCAATAATAATGAAGCTCGTATTAACGTGGTCCGATAACGGCTAGTCCGCCCATGTAAGGGCGAAGCACTTCCGGTACAACGACTGTACCGTCAGCTTGCTGGAAGTTCTCCAGAATCGCTGCAACCGTACGTCCCACCGCAAGTCCCGAGCCATTCAGCGTGTGCACGAATTCCGGCTTGCTCTTCACTTCCGGACGGTAACGAATGTTCGCACGGCGCGCTTGGAAGTCCTCGAAGTTGGAGCAGGAGGAAATCTCACGGTATGTGCCGCCGCTTGGAATCCATACTTCAAGGTCGTACGTCTTCGCCGATGTGAAGCCCATATCGCCTGTGCAGAGCGTCAGTACGCGGTAAGGCAGGCCAAGCAGCTGCAGCACTTTCTCAGCGTTTGCAGTAAGCTTCTCGAGCTCTGCATAGGAGTCCTCAGGCTTAACCAGCTTCACCAGCTCGATCTTGTTGAACTGATGCTGGCGGATAAGACCGCGCGTATCGCGTCCGGCTGAACCGGCTTCCGAACGGAAGCAAGCGCTGTAAGCTACGAAATTCTTCGGCAGATCTTCGGCAGACAGAATTTCTTCGCGGTGAATATTCGTCACAGGTACTTCTGCTGTTGGAATCAGATAATACTCGGTATCCGCAATCTTGAAGAGATCCTCTTCAAATTTCGGCAGCTGGCCGGTACCGATCAAGCTATCGCGGTTCACGATATAAGGCGGCAGCACTTCTTCGTAGCCGTGCTCATCACTATGTAAGTCCATCATAAAGTTAATCAATGCACGCTCCAGACGCGCCCCCAGACCGCGGTAGAACACGAAACGCGAACCGGTTACTTTCGCTGCGCGCTCGAAGTCCAGAATCCCCAGATCCTGTGCCACTTCAAAATGCGCCTTCGGTTCAAAATCAAACGCA
The DNA here is from genome assembly GCF_056269305.1 of Paenibacillus sp. J22R3. NCBI lineage: Bacteria > Bacillati > Bacillota > Bacilli > Caryophanales > Paenibacillaceae > Paenibacillus > Paenibacillus sp. J22R3. The sequence continues at coordinate 233,012 of NZ_JBWDNS010000007.1, forward strand.
GGCACTTCCCCATGACGGCGAATTTCCACGTTATCTTCTTCCGATGCACCAACAGGTACCGACTCATTCGGTACGTTCGGGATTGCGAGCATAAGATCCGCAATATCCGCTTCTGCTGCACGAATCTCTTCATCCAGCACCTTAATGCGGTCGCCAACTTCGCGCATCTCAAGAATAAGCGCTTCTGCATCTCCGCCGCTCTTCTTCAGCTTCGCAACCTCTTGCGAAACGGTGTTACGACGGTTCTTCAGCTGTTCCGTCTCCTGCAGCATATCGCGCCATTTGCCATCCAGCGCAGGGAACCCTGCGATCAAATCAAGCGACTTGCCGCGATTCTTCAGAGCTTGCTCTACTTTAGCATAATCATTGCGCATCAATTTAACATCTAACACGAAAGGTAACCCCTCTCTTTATCATTTTCATTTATTGCCTCTTGGAGCGTCCTTCATACGGACAGACATACCATGAGAGCCCAAACGGCAAAAAGACTGCGCATACGCAGTCTTTCTCCGTTATTCTTTAGCCGCAGCGGCCGCCGCTTCCTTCGCCATATCTAGGAAATACGCGTGCAGACGATAATCGTCTGTCAGCTCCGGATGATAAGACGAGGCCAGCAAATGCCCCTGGCGTGCCGTTACAATTTCACCGTTATATGTCGACAGGACGTCCACGTTTGGCGATACTTCTTTGATAAGCGGTGCACGGATAAATACCGCGCGCACCGTCTCATCGATTCCTTTAATCGGCAAGTCCGTCTCGAAGCTTTCGCGTTGACGACCGAATGCATTGCGAGCGACAGTCATGTCCATCAGCTGCAGATGCGCATCCTCTTGGCCTTCAATACGGTTAGCAAGTACGATGAGACCTGCACAGGTGCCGAAGATCGGCTTGCCTTGCTCGGAGAAATCACGAATCGCCTCGATAAAGCCGTAATGACGCATCAGCTTACCGATCGTAGTGCTCTCTCCGCCGGGAATGATGAGGCCGTCCAGCTCTTGCAGCTGTTCCGTCCGCTTTATAGCGACGCCTTCACCACCCGCGGCTTCTATGCTTCGTATATGTTCCGCAACGGCGCCTTGAAGCGCCAGTACACCAATCTTCATCGGTTCATGCCTTCTTTCCGGTATTACCAGCCGCGATCCTGCATACGCTCGGAAGGATTCAGCTTGGAAATTTCAATGCCTTTCATAGGCGTGCCCAAGTTTTTGGACACTTCTGCGATCAGCTTGTAATCCGTGTAGTGCGTTGTAGCTTCAACGATAGCACGGGCAAATTTCTCCGGATTATCGGATTTGAAAATACCGGATCCCACGAATACGCCGTCAGCGCCCAGATGCATCATCAATGCAGCATCGGAAGGTGTTGCCACGCCGCCTGCTGCAAAGTTTACTACCGGCAGCTTGCCTGTTTGATGAACATCCAGGAGCAGATCATAGTTTACGCCGAGGTTTTTAGCTTCTGCATACAGCTCGTCCTTCGACAAGTTCTGTACCTTACGGATTTGACCTGTGATCAAACGGATATGACGTACCGCTTCAACGATGTTGCCCGTTCCCGGCTCGCCTTTCGTACGCATCATAGCTGCGCCTTCTTGGATACGACGAAGGGCTTCCCCAAGATCCTTCGCTCCACATACGAACGGTACAGTGAACTCACGTTTGTCGATATGGAATACTTCGTCAGCCGGCGTGAGCACTTCGCTCTCATCGATATAGTCTGCACCCAGTGCTTCCAATACGCGAGCCTCTACATAATGCCCGATACGAGCTTTAGCCATAACCGGGATCGATACAACCTTCATTACTTCTTCAAGTATTGTCGGGTCTCCCATGCGGGCAACGCCGCCTGCAGCACGAATATCAGAAGGTACACGCTCAAGGGCCATAACAGCCGTTGCGCCTGCCGCCTCAGCAATCTTTGCTTGCTCAGCATTCGCAACGTCCATAATGACGCCGCCTTTTTGCATTTCAGCCATACCGCGTTTTACGCGTGAAGTTCCTGTTTCCATGTTCGTGAATCCTCCCAAAAAGTTTTTGCAATGTCATCCGTGAATGTGAATCGTTCCGGACTTGCTACTCTAACCAATAATTTTACATCATAGTAGAAAAATCGACAACCATCAATTCAAAGTAAACGGGTTGCCTATTCATTTATCTAGAACAAATCAACGATCCCTTTGAACAAGCCGGAGATAAAGCCACCAAGTGCGCGGAACATCAGGCGCCACCAGCTGGCCTTCTTCACTTCCTCGGAAGTAATCAGCTTCACTGTTTTCTCGATGGACTTGCCCGTATCCGGATCTTTATACGCGTACGTAGCTGTGCCAACTTCTTGACCGTTTGCAATCGGAGCTACAAGCTCATCTTCCGATTTCAGCGTTACGTTCTTCAGCTCAATGCTAGGCGTTGCATTTTTTTTCACGAGGTAAGTCACGTCGGACGCCGTCATGATCGGCACTTCCTTCTTTTTACCCTTCTTTATTTTGACCGTCTTTGCCGTTTCTACAACCGTCTTCGGCGCAACAATCGTCTTTTTCTCAAAATTATTAAATCCGTAGTCGAACAATTTCGCCGTTTGGACGAATCGCGCGGATTTAGAAGCCGCATCCATGACAACCGAAATCAATCGCAAGTCGCCGCGTTTCGCCGTTCCTGTGAAGCAATAACCTGCCGCACCGATATAGCCGGTTTTCATCCCGTCCACACCCGGATAGGCAAATTGCTTAAACGATTGCACGTTCTTGTTCGATTCCAGCATCCAGTTGAGATTAATCATGTCCGTCTTGTCACGCTCACGGAATCTGTAGCTTGGCGTGCTTGAGAATTCAAGGAATTCAGGGTGCTTCTTTACCAGAATGCTTGCGAATTTAGCCAAATCGCCTGCCGAAATAACAGTCGTCTCTGCTAGACCCGTCGCACTTGTAAAATTAGCCGTTGTCAGTCCAAGCGCCTTCGCCGTCTCGTTCATCTTGGCAACAAATGCTTGCTCTGTTCCCGAAATGTGGTCGGCAAGAGCAATTGTAGCGTCATTAGCGGACTGAACAGCCATCGCCATATATAAATCTTTGACCGAATGTACGTCCCCTTCAGCCAAGTAGATTGCGGAACCATCAGGAGGAATGTCTGAAGCTTCCTTCGAAGTCGTTACCATGTCTGTCAGCTTCAAGCGACCTGCTGTAATCTCTTCCAGTACGAGATACTCTGTCATCAGCTTCGTCATACTTGCCGGCGGGTAAGCTTTATCGGCATTTACAGCATAGAGTACTTGTCCGGTATCTGCATCTATGAGGACAGCTGAACGAACTTCTATTCCCAGCGGATTCGGTGTCACTTCTGCGGCATAAGTAGTGTGGGAACCTAAATTAACAGTGAGCATCGTAGCAATTACAGTCGCGCAAATGGTCGGTACAAAGCGTACCCAGCCCTTTTTCGGTTTCAACGTCTTCTCTCCTCTTCTATCATTCATTCTCTCTAGTATTGTAACACAAAGAGAGCTGTTACCAAAAAAGAAAGACAGGAAAACGGTGAATCCCACCATCTTCCTGCCGGGCAGTTCTACTTTACTAATGCTAGGAAAATATAAGCGCCGCAGTAACTCTGATTACAACGAGTAGTTTGGTGCTTCTTTCGTGATTTGAACATCATGCGGATGGCTTTCACGCAGGCCTGCGTTCGTAATCCGCACAAATTGCGTGTCGTTCTTCAGCGCTTCGATATTCGCAGCGCCGCAGTAGCCCATGCCGGAACGAAGTCCGCCGATAAGCTGGTGAACCGTATCTGCCAATGGTCCTTTGTAAGCAACGCGGCCTTCAATACCTTCCGGAACGAGCTTGTTCTCGTTCTCTTGGAAGTAACGGTCCTTACTGCCTTCTTTCATCGCGCCGATAGAGCCCATACCGCGGTATACCTTGAAGCGGCGGCCTTGATAGATTTCCGACTCGCCCGGGCTTTCTTCTGTACCTGCGAACAAGCTGCCGATCATAATCGCGCTTGCGCCGGAAGCGATAGCTTTCGTTACATCACCGGAATACTTGATACCGCCATCAGCAATGATCGGTACATTATATTCACGTGCAACCGAAGCACAATCGTAGATCGCCGTAATTTGAGGAACACCGATACCTGCGATAATCCGAGTCGTACAGATCGAACCAGGTCCCATACCTACTTTAATCACGGAAGCACCGGCTTGAATCAATTCACGTGTACCTTCCCCTGTTGCCACGTTGCCGGCCACAATAGTGAGGTCCTCGTATTTGCTGCGAAGCAAACGTACCATCTCAATAACGTTCTTCTGATGACCGTGCGCGGTATCAATGACAAGCACGTCAACACCGGCGTTAACAAGTGCTTCCGCACGTTCCGGCGTATCTTTTGCAATACCGACAGCAGCACCGCACAGCAAACGTCCTTGACGGTCTTTAGCCGATTGCGGGAATTGAATTGCTTTCTCGATATCTTTAATCGTAATAAGTCCTTTAAGTGTGTTGGTTTCATCCACCAAAGGCAACTTCTCGATTTTATGCTTCTGCAGAAGAACCTCTGCTTGCTGGAGCGTCGTGCCGACCGGAGCCGTAACCAGGTTTTCTTTGGTCATCACTTCGCTGATCTTGATGGAGTAATCATGAATGAAACGAAGGTCGCGGTTCGTAATGATCCCGACCAGCTTCTTATTCTGATCTACAACAGGTACACCGGAGATCCGGTATTTGCCCATCAGTTCTTCAGCATCGTACACATGGTGGTCAGCTGTCAGCGAGAAAGGATTGGTAATAACGCCGCTCTCCGAACGTTTAACACGATCTACTTCTTCTGCTTGTTGCGCAATAGACATGTTTTTATGAATAATACCGATGCCGCCTTCACGCGCCATAGAAATCGCAAGCTTAGCCTCTGTTACCGTGTCCATTCCCGCACTCATCAGCGGAATGTTCAGCTTCACATTCGGGCCAAGTGTTACAGATACATCTACTTCCCTCGGCAAGACTTCCGATTTACGCGGCACTAACAGTACGTCATCGAAGGTTAATCCTTCTTTGGCGAATTTATTTTCCCACACAGACTTGTTCCTCCTCTTGCAATTTACGTTCCCAAAACGAGCTTTCAAAAACCGCAGTTTTTGAATAGGCTCGCGTATATTATTGCAATATTAGCAGAGGGGTAGGGGGCTGTCAAGGCAAAGGGAGCAGGGGGAATTTGTCCATATTACGAACGATAATCATACTTGCAATTCGAACTCCACAGCAGAAATTCATGGATGCCTTGCTCGCGTGCAGCTTGGATTTGCTTATTCACCTGTGCGGCGCCGTATTGCTGATGCGGATGAACCCATCTTGCCGTAAAGCTTTGCAGCCAGGGTCGAATCGTTGCCGTCGACTCAATGCCGCTGCTCTGAATGATGGCATTTCGCCGTTTCGCATCCATCATTGCCTGCCTGATAATGGGGTAGGGATTGAGATCTGGCTGCTTTACTCCGTACATGCCTGTCGAATAATGCGATGGGTAGGTCATCGGTGATATGACATCTACTGCACTCGAAACCGCCCGCCACGATTGTCCGATCCCCATATCATTCGTAGAAGAGGTCACTAATCCGAACACATCAGCAGATATTCGGGCACCGGATTTATGCACGCTTGTCCTTCCCTGCCGGAGAAAATAAGCGATCACGTCCGACTTCGTTCTTCCTTCGCGATCTCCATACCGCACTTCACGATCCACCTTTGCCCCGTTATCGGGAAAACGCACATAATCGAATTGAATTTCATCAAAACCCTTAGCAGCTGCTTCCCCGGCAATCGCAGCGTTATATTGGCGCACTTGTTTCTGAAAAGGGTTGAGCCACGCCTTTCCTTGCACGTCTCTCCATACGCCTCCGCCTTGCTTCTGCAGCGCCATGCTCGGATGCATCTTTGCATAGAGCGGATCTTTGAAGGTGACGATTCTTCCGATGACATAGATGTGCTTGGCTTTGAGCTTTGCTATTAATCCTTCGATATCCGATATCGCCACATGACGGTCAGCCCCGATCGCATGCACAGCCGGCAGAGCGGAGTCGTAAGTCAATTGACCGTAATCATTCTTCACATCAATCACCATGGCGTTGAGGTCTGTCTTGTCTAACAAATCAATAAGGGCGTTCATCCGTTTCTTACTGCCTGCCACCCATCCGGATACATAAATACCGCGTACCGGCTGATCCGGCTTGTGAATTTTACGAGAGCCTGCAACAATGGATTGCTCGCTATTCGTAGTAGCTGTGCTTGTTAGGATCTTCGTTGTTGATTTCATGCTTGGGGCTAATCTGCTGTTATGTTTTACAGTCAGTTGTTGTAGATCGGTGTTGGTCTGACTTTGTTGCTTTAATGGAGGAAGACTGATGTGATCTTGTCGATCAACCGAATTGCACCCTGCACAGACGATCATTCCCGACAAAATCATCGTCATGCTCATCTTCTTCATACCGTCCTTCGCCATCATCAGCTAGCACCCCCAGTACGTTGAATGACTACGTTACCAGTAGTATGTGCCCGCCATTCCATACAATTGTGTAGGAGATATAACCAGCATTGGTAAAAACATAACAAAAAACCGACCGTATAATTACGGTCGGTTCATCGTGCTTGGCGACGTCCTACTCTCCCAGGACCCTGCGGTCCAAGTACCATCGGCGCTGGAGGGCTTAACGGTCGTGTTCGGGATGGGTACGCGTGGTTCCCCTCCGCCATCGCCACCAAACGGTGATCGCGTTAGCGATACATTGTACAAGGCTTGCGCCTTGAAAACTGGATACGAACCTTTGCGAAGGTTTTCATTAGCTGATGTTGTCCGAAGTTGAACATCCGAGCAGATGTTCGTAGGATAAGCCCTCGACCGATTAGTATTCGTCAGCTGCATGCATTGCTGCACTTCCACCTCGAACCTATCAACCTG
>NZ_JBWDNS010000018.1:0-29694 GCF_056269305.1 Paenibacillus sp. J22R3
AAAACCTTCCAATATAAATTCGGAGGGTTATTTGTAATGCTTAGATTCTAGTATAGCAGTATTTTTTCAAGCTTCTAATGAAAAATGTTGACAAGATATTAGCTGGTTTAGTTGAGCAGGCTGTTGATTATCCCGGCAGTAATTCAATGTAGTGCTAATTTCTTTATAATCCTTTATGTTCTTGTCACTGACTTTTGACAAGAACATATATCGTTAAAAAGAAAAAAAGCCGCAACCACGCGGCTTTCGTTGTATATGTTCTTGTTGTCCGACAACAGTTGTGACTAGGAATTGCCATCGGCCTCTCGCCTGGGAAGGACCCAGTTATGGCGAGGGAAGTGGCAGGTGTAACCGCTCGGATAGCGCTCCAGATAGTCCTGGTGCTCCGGCTCTGCTTCCCAGAAATCGCCAACAGGCGTCACTTCGGTGACGACCTTGCCCGGCCACAGATCCGACGCGTTCACGTCGGCGATCGTCTCTTCCGCCACCTTTCTCTCCTCGTCGCTCGCATAGTAGATCGCAGAACGGTAGCTTGTGCCGATATCGTTGCCCTGACGGTTCCGCGTTGTAGGATCGTGGATTTGAAAAAAATACTCCAAGATGCGACGGTAACTCGTCTCCGCTGTATCGAAGACGATTTCGATCCCCTCCGCATGAGTGCCATGGTTGCGATAGGTCGCGTTCGGAGTGTCACCGCCAGTATAGCCGACGCGAGTCGAGACGACGCCCGGAAGCTTGCGGATCAAGTCTTGCATTCCCCAGAAGCATCCCCCAGCGAGTACAGCACGCTGATGCATGTTAAACCTCCTCAACCAGATCAAGATATTTGCCGAAGCTCTCGCTCTCTATGTCGTCGCGATAAACGATCGGCATCGTGAAATCATCAACCATTATACCCGCGGTATGCGTGACTCAAACCTATTGTTTTATTGTTCAACCAAGCCGTACAATTGCTGCGTCCGGACTTACCAGATCAGGGAGTCATGAAGTTTGTTTGCATAATGGTGCGATCATGTCCGGCAGCCTTCATGTTTGTGCTATCGTACCCGTTAGTCTAACGATGTATGTCAGTTGAGAACTGTCCAAACCGGGCGGGAAGGGCGGGTCATTGAAAGAACGGAAGCCGCGTTGTCCGCGCAAGCTTCCGCCCCGGTCTTCCGGACGATTATCTCAAGTAACGATTTCGGATGACCCCCATGTGATGAAGTTCGTGTCCTGCGATGCCGTACGCGAGGGCGCGCGCCGTAATGCTTACGCCGTTGGCAGTGCCCTTACGGGACCACGCCTCCGCCGGTAACCCGCGCAACAGCGTGATCGTCGATTGCCTTACCGCCCGATAGTCTTCGGCCGATTGCGCGATTGTCCAGCTTTCGAAAGGAGGCATGAATAATTCCTGGTCGAATCCGGGCAGTGGCGTCTGGTCTCCTCTTGCGAACCGGAGCAGGCGGTAGGTCATGACGCGTTCCCCGTCCGCGATGTGGCCCACGACTTCCTTCAGCGTCCATTTCCCTTCCGCATACCGATACGCGCCCTGGCTTTCGGACAAAGATGTTAGCAGCTCGGTCATTTGCTTTTCCTGGGCAAGCAGAATGTCGATGATGTTGCCTTCCGGCACCAACCGGATATACTCGCCGGAGTCCCCAGCGTATTCTTCTTCTGACGGTCTTTGGTTCATGTGTAGTCACCTCTCTATGGAGATAGAAATTATAGCTCTTCATAACTTTAGAAGCATATTGTTGCCATGCCTAGATTAATGCATTAGTTTGAAGTGTTTTGGCAGACGTTCAAGTATCGTTTCCCGATAGCTTAACGGTATATATGGATTTGTCCCCCATTAGTAAGGCATCCGGCGTAGTCAAGAACTTGTTCAATGCTGACATATTGCCACGGCTGGAACCAAAACTGTCCCATTTTGTTAAACACAAATCGATCCGTTACAGCGTATGCAGCGTGAATAGCGGCCCCTTTTGAATCTTCCCAAACGAGAACATCATGGGGTCTAAGACGTCCGCAGTGCGACAACTGAGATATTTCTTCAGCTTTGGTTAAGCCTTCTTTCATCAAGAAGTCAAAGAACTGTTCAATATTGAGCCACTTCTCAATTAAATCACTCGACCCAAGATATGCTCCTGCAGCTGCAGAAAAGCAATTCGCACCGCTTGCTAACGGGAACGTTGATATATGCTTCTTTATGACCTGTTCACTATGCTTGGGGATGTTATCGCATTTCACTTCCAGTCCATCTATCCGTTCTACCCTTTCGTTGAGCCACTTCAAAAGCCATTTCACTTTTATATCAGTGGACAGTAACGTCCAGGCACTATATGTAAGAATGATGCAATCATCACTTGCTTTATGACTTTTCTTTAAACTCTCAAGACAGTCGGCACTTATATCCCTCACCCAATCGAACGTGAATATTTGCCCGCGTCCTAGATTGGCTTGATGTTCAAAGAGTTTGACCTGAAGCGATCGGTCTCTCAAGGTATCCACTTCAAGATATACAATGGACGCTGTTGCCGGAACTCCCCAGTGGCGATAATTGGCACCGTACTCACCGACAAAACGATCTGCTACCTCAGCGAACTGTGCCCTAGTATAAACCTGAAAGCCCAATGAGTTGAGTTGGTCCAGGAGATCACTATTGCCATCAATATAGAAAGGTTCTTGCTTTGGAAAAAACGTGTCCATCCACAAATTCATTTGGTCTGAGGTAATATTGCAGCCACAAGACTCGAACATGTTTATTTCCCCTTTACGCTAGTATCGTCCTTATATTCGGGCTGTTGAAATATAAACCTGCCCGTTAACGTAATGAAGCCACCTATCGTGCCGGTAGCTTCATCATAGTTATTTCCCAGTTAACGTAACCATGATATCTTTGATCGAACGTACATTGATAAATCCACTAAAACCTTTTCTACAACTTCTATCGTCAGATTGTATTCATTTCCATTAATATACTTTTGCACGTTTTCAAGCGCATAGAGATTTGTATATGTTTCAAGGAATTTTCTAAGGACATCCTGTTTGCCGAACAAATATTCTTTATGAACTTCCCAAATAAATAATCTAAGCTCATATAATAGGGTGTTGATAGTCGCATCAATTGTTCTTGCTTCTTCAGGACGTAAATCAATAAAATTGGTTCTTAACCACGGATAAAAACTACGAGCATATGACTTAAAGTCCTCATCACTCGGTTCAGGAATACCCTTTAGGTCGAAATCACCTTTAAGGCGTAGTATTTCAGGAACTAACTCCCTGGTAGGATCATATGGAGGCAGAAGCTCTTGCTCCTCAATAAATACCGCTCCAAACTCTTTGGGAATGCCATACTTATTGCCAAACAATGCAGCTGTTCTTTTGATGAGCATTTTCTGCACTTCCGAACAATCGGCTTCTACAATTACTACCGTGTCAATATCACTTTTCCCTGGTCTATAATTCCCACCCGCTAATGAACCAATGACAACAACGGCTTTTAGCTGGTCATTTAATATATTAGAGGCTTCAAATGCAAACTCCCTCGCTATTTCCCAGGCTGCATTCTCACTAATCACTACTAGCACCACCTAATTTAATTACGCCATCGTTTCCTTATGTCTTCGATCATTCAAAGGCAATACCTGCTCTTACGCAAATCTGCCCATTAACGTAATGAAGCCACCAATCGTGCCGGCAGCATCGTCATAGGTGTGTATTGAGCTATCGTTTCCAGTTAGCTTAATCTCCTCAGCCAAGTTTAATGCTGAGCTTTCAGCGCCCTTCCCAAGAAATATCTTGTGATAGAATCCTGACCTTTCCCACATCATCAGAACCCATAAGTATAAACTCGATACTCCCATTTTCAGCATTTAATTTTACCTCAAGAATTTCATTACTGTTAATCAAAAACGATGGTGGTTCAATTTGAAGTGATTCTACAACACTAAATGTCATTATTCCTTCCTGTATTTCGGGCTCGGAAGTATCATGATGTTTTTGTCTCCACTGACATAATCCCAGCTTTACTTGAACCTTTTTCTCATCGAGCAAGTATTCAATTTGCTCTACAATGCTATCGTGTAAGTCGTAAGTTTCCAATAACTCTTTTGGCTTAACCATAATCGCCTCCTACAGTACGATGCTGTGTAGAAACATTTGGCTAAAAACAATCCTTGCCTTGTTCTGAACTAACGTGCCCGTTAGTTCAATGTCATGACTTATGCCCCGAAACAGTTTGTTCTATTAGGGAAAAGAAGCAAGTCGTCTGAATTTATTCGAAGCCCTGAATTTATAACTCCCATCTTACTCGCGGTTTTTTCTGGTACGATAACTCCTCCTTTTAAGATGTCATCTTTAGTAAGCGAATCAACATAGAGCATGCCAGAGACCTCTTCTCCGACCAACGCCATATCAAATGGATATATTGAATACACTTTTTTCGCGATCTCAGAAAACACCGTTTCGAGCTCTTGCAGATATGAATTTTTCTCGGGGATAAGTGGATAAGAAACAGAATAATTCTTTTCTAACATTCCTGAGGGAATACAAAAATCCAGCCAATCAGAACCGTCTTCCTCTCGGACAGTTAATGACAAGCAACCGAGCATCGTAGAGTCAGACACTTTCAAAATACCATACAGATAATTCGAGAAAATCTCATCTGAAACTGAGCCAAAATCGGTAGATCCTTTTCCAACATTCTCTTTCTCTAAGCAAGGACCAATCAGATAATTAAATGACCATAATGCGTGAATACAGTCTGTCAGTACCTTATCAGTTAACTTATTTCTAAATTGAATGGCTAATTCAAAATAGCTGCCGTTCCAATCCTCGTCTATATACTGTTCCATACGGTTAGCCACCTTTACAGTGTGTTCTGTAGGCAGTAAATTATCATACTAATAGTTCCCGTTTGTTTAACACTAGACATAGATTCAATCATTATTCGGTTCGAAATTGGTAGTTTCGATTCGATTAATAATATCCTCAAGCTCTTCTATTTTACCCTGATTTTGATGACGAATAGGCGCAATTAAAAAAATGAGTTTTTTCTTTTTCAAAAATGATAATCGGTTTCGTAAATAAGTTAACAGTTCATTATTGTCCATTACAGAACTACCACCTCCATTATAGCGGCTCATTTAGAGGTTATTCGTTAGCTTATGGAATTATCCTGCCCGTTAACGTAATGAAGCCACCGATTCGTGCCGGCAGCTTCATCATTGGTGTGTATTGAGCTATAGTTTCCCGTTAGCTTAAAAAGGAGCTCCTGCTTGCACTTAACAAAAATCCTTTAATTGAGTTCATTGATATTCCACTATGAAACCTTCTAATTTCAAACAATGGCCATCCTTCAACATGTTTTACTTTTGCTAAATAAGTTCGGTTTCCTTTATATTGCTCATTCAAAAAACCTTGATATGCATTAAGTCTTTCTTGAGGATCGCCTTTCATTATTTGGTGAATATTTTTTTCATAGAAGGTACATGCCTTATCCGCCCATGAAATTAGTTCGCTTCGGGGTGTTGTTGCACATCGTATTTCATCTTTACCTTTATAGTAAAAGGTGCTGTCACTAATATCATATTCAGACATAAATAAAAGATTTAATAAGCTCCAAAAATATTCCGCCTCATGTTTTATGTCCCATCCTGAACAATACTTAGGATGTAGCGTAACATGAGTAGAAATAAACCCCGCATAAAGTAAATTCAGATCCTTAATTTTCTTAAAGGAATCGGGAATTAGTTTTTCACTTCCTACAAAAGTAACCACGTCATCCGTAAGTATAATTTGTTTAATATCAGTGATTTTTTCTTTTTTAAGGTTTATGAATGTATCTGTCGAACAACTAAATTTATCTGTTATTACTACTTCTCCGCTTAGATTTGTATTTATTTGTTTGAAGTCTGATAACAATTTACATACAACTTCCTCAAAGGTTTGAAAACCATCTATAACTTCATCAAAACGATCCAATGTGTAAGGAGGAGACGTGACTTCTATTAAAGCATTGGTATACTCGGGGTGTATCTCCCAGCCTTTGCGAAACAAATCGTCCACTTTCTTCACTAGATGTTCAGGAATATCCGACTTAGACATTATTTTATCTATTATCGGTTGTGATGCTAATAAGTAACTAATGAAGTCACGTTCTTTATAAACGATTGCATATTCTTTTTCGATTCCGAACTCAAACTTACCAGGAACAATTTTCATTGTGCTCAATAACTCCCACAGTTTTTCTACGTCCCAGAAATGTCGCCTTCCTTCAATTATCCTTCCGTGTTTATGCTTCATTCGTGAAAGTGACTCTTCTACAATAATCACCTCAGTTTTCATAATAATCAATGGCAGCATAAAACCAGTTACTTGGTTATTCTGGATTTATATTCCTTTTTCCTGCTGTTGCGGTATCCTGCCCGTTCAACAGTAAGCCATCCGTCGAAGTCTAGCGTTCGTATCCTTCACAGAAAACAGGCATGTTTTTCTTATTCGACGCTGTGTTCTCATACTGCCCGTTGCTTCAACGCAAAATGGCAGCTGGTTATCTGGCCGGCTGCCATCTGTTGCATTGAGCTAAAGTGTCCCGTTAGTGCAACGAAGGTTTCGCTGCTCCAAATAAGCTTGTATGACACTGCTACCTTTTGAAACATCTAAACCTATTGCCAAAGCTTGCAATGCGGATCAGTCATTGACTAATCCGCATTTGTTTTGTCTAAGATTATAATCATTTCTGCCGTTACTTGATGATTGTGATTTAAACTTCCTCCCGATCTAAACCCGCTCCAGCCGCAATATCCAATCCTCTTGATCTGGTGTATAAGCCCGCCACATCATACCACTGCCATATCCATGGTACTCGCCCGCAGCCGGGCTCCATTCGCCATTCCTTGGGTTCATCCACTTTCCTTCAAATTTCGAGCCGTCTTGCTTATCCCCGAGAATCATAACCATAATCGGTGTAGCTACCTGACCACCAGTGCAGTAGATGACATACTGGGACTGCAGAATAGCCGCGCAATACACATTGCTATCTATCGTCGTGCTCGCCCATTCCGGATGCGGTTCCAACTGCTGCCAATTCACCGATTCCATGAGTGTTCGAACATGCTTCATCTGGCCTGAGCCGGGTAAATGCAAGTCATGCGTCCACAGATCCGGTCGGAAAAAGTCTGTCCACTTCTCCTGCTGCTCGCCATTATAGAGCGACCAGATGCCATGTGCGCCATATGTTTGTCCAATACAACCTTGAAGTAGAGGCACATAAGTCGCGAATCGGATCGACTTCTCGTGAATCCTACCATCCTCCAACACGCAATTCGGATGGTTCTCGTACCACGATTCACTCATGATCGTCGGCTTTGGCGGCTCCATGTGATAATCAATATAAGGCAGCTCTGCCATAAAATTTTTGAACCCGAGTACATGCCCGACTTGGATTAAGTTGAAGTCATACCATTCCTCTGCATGGTAATGGCGGCTTCCGCTGTGCGGCGCGATGGAATGAACGGAGGTCGGATGATCGTACGGATCATAGCAGTGAATTTCCTGCCCTAGCACACGCCACCCTTCGACGTCGTCCGTGAACAAATATTCACCAGCCGGTGACCATATCACATTGCAGGCAGCATACCGTGCGATGATGTAGCGAAGATAGCGCTTGGCGTCATCTCTCTTTATCCCCTGCAGTTCCTGTCCCCACATAGCCATCAGGCAAGGTACAAAGCCCTCCTCCAAAATCAGTTGGATTCGCTGATCCAAGTAACGGAAATAGGAAGGATTAATGCGGGAGTACCGCTCCAAATACGGGGCTCCGCCCTCGTTCAGGAAGTATTCAGGATCGTATCTCACATAGCTCGGCGTATCTTCACCATACTTATCCCCGGTTGGATGCCCAACGACCATCTGAATGACATTAAACCCTTTTCTCTTGCGGTCATCTAAGTAGGTAGGCAGTGTGACTTCCACATCGCAGCGCAGCGTATGTGCAGACCATAAAGTATCGCCCATCCAATAGAAAGGTGTGCCATCCGCATATTCGAACGAACGACCTGCATCATGCACACGGATGAAACCTCGTCGGTTCGGATTCGCAAGCAGCTCCCCCTCGTGCCATACGCCGGCTATCACGGTGCCTTGCTGCCCATGCAGCCCGCTGTCTGTTTGCATCGAACAAACGGTAGTGTACCGCCACTCACCGATTGCAGTCGGCGCGAATCGAATCTTCCATTGGTTATTCCCATCCCAATAACCAGGAATGATAAGTTCCTGCCGATCAGAGCTTTCAAATCGAGCATATAGCACTACATCCAAAAACGGATTTTGATAGCTCCCTTCTGCCATGAAGGTAAGCTCTACATATTCCCACAATTTCGTCTCTATTATTAGATCCATACACCATCACCCTCCCGATTGTTAAAAATCCAGCCAACTACTAATAATCTTGTCATCATTGTAATTCAGGCACTTCAATGAAAATAGTAAATAAACTGAGGAAATTTACCGCAATCCATAGATTTATTTCCACAAAAGTGGATACGCAAGAAAAAACTAGGATTGCATGCAAAAATCCCCTAGCTAATCATCAGATACCGTTAAATTTCCGAAAATTGTAGGGTATTGGTCATCAAGATCAGAGTGCTAGGATTTAGGAAGCACGAAATGAATGCGCATACATTTCGAAAGGCAGGTGGAGTAGCCAGCCCTAAAGCAGGTCGCTTTCCAACTATAAGGAGGGATATGAATGAGTATGATGTTATCCACAGCAAGACCAGACAGGAGATCGCTTTGGTTACTAGCGTTCGCGCTTCTGTTCGGAACTTTATCTGCGGCGTTCGGTCCGATCTCACCCATGCACACGGCGTCAGCTGCTGGTGCGGTTTATTACGTCGGAGGCACCGGCGCTTCCGACAGTAATCCCGGCAGCTCCTCTCAACCATTCGCAACGATCCAGAAAGCCTCAACCATGGCAACAGCCGGAGACACGGTTAGAATCCGCAGCGGCACTTACCGAGAAACGATAACCCCTACGAACTCTGGAACTTCCGGCAATCCGATCGTGTACGAGCCGGACGGTGATGCCGTCGTAACGGTTAGCGGTACGGATACAGCCGATGGTGGCTGGACAGCTCATAGCGGCAGCATCTATAAGAAAACGATCACGATGACGAATGGCTACAACGCCAACATGACGAACAATTCGACGCTCATGGCGAACCAGGTATTCGTGAATGGTCAAATGATGATCGAAGCCCGTTGGCCGAACCTTCCGGATTCGAACGACTTGCTGAACCGCAACGACTATCGAAGTGCCACGATCGGCACTTGGTCGACTACGGGTTCGCAGACGTTAAACGATTCAGGCATTCCAAGCATCACTGGCGGCTGGGCGGGCGGCACGATTTGGGTGAACGGCTGGTTCATTTCTCAAACCCGTAATATTACCGCCCATTCCGGCTCAACGCTCACGTTATCCGGAGATCTCATCGGGGCAGACTTCCGTAAGTATTATTACTTGACCGGCAAGCTCGGGGCGCTCGACTCAGCCAAAGAGTTTTTCTATGATGGCTCCCAGCTTTATCTATGGGCCCCCAGCGGCGGGAGTCCGACGAATGTCGAAGTAAAGAAACGCAATTATGCTTTCGAGCTGAGCGGCAAATCCTATATTACAATCCGTAAGCTCAAGCTGTTCGCGGCAACGATTAATACCAATACATCCAGCACGAACATATCGCTGGACGAATTGAATGCGAAGTATATCAATCACAGTGTCACGTTGACGGATTCCGACGTGATCTACACCCACACGGGTCAAAGCGATACGACAGTAGGCTCGACAGGCATTCGCTTGCTAGGTGCAAACAGCAGGATCGAGGACAGTGAAATTTCGTTCAGTTCAGGCCATGGCGTCTACCTCGGACCAAATTCTACCGCGCATAACAATCTGATTCACGATATCGATTACGAAGGCTCTTACACGGCAGGCATTGCGCCAGTCAACGGGACCGACGGACAAACGATTACGAACAATACGATTTACCGGACCGGACGATCGAGTGTTGATCTGCTAAACAGCAAGAACGTCACGATCGCGTACAACAATCTGTACGATTTCGGCATGAACAATATCGATTTAGGCGCTATTTATTCCGCAAGGAATGCCGATACGACCGGCTTGCACATCCATCATAACTGGATTCACGACTTGAAAGCGCCAACGAACGGCTACGGTTTACAGACAGGCATCTACTTCGACCAGAATTCCGGTCCGTCGCGAATCGACCATAACGTTGTTTATTTCGCGAATAGCGGGCCCGGCGTCGGGGATCTCTACGTGCAGCACACCGCCGAACGAACCTTTTCTCACGAAGTCTACAATAATACGTTCGCTACCCTGGGAGGCTACACGTCGTACAAGAACGAGAATTCAGCTTCGCCGACGACGTTTGACGTCATGAAGAACAATATTTTCCAGAACGTTTTCCACTATACCTATATCGAATATACCCCCTCCGGCACAAACTCGCTCTACAGGACAACGGATCCCTTGTTCTCGGGAAGCGGATCGGACAGTCTCGCCTTCCGTCTGCAGAGCAGTTCTCCGGCTAAGGATACCGGAGCGATCGTCTCTGGCGTTACGGGCAGTTACGTCGGCAGCGCACCGGATATCGGGGCTTACGAATACGGGGGGACGGATTGGGTGACGGGATACGTTGCTCCATCAGGCTCAGGTGGCGGAGGAAGCCCGCTCCATATCGAGGCTGAATCCTATAACGCGATGAGCGGCATCACGAATCCCGGAACAACCGTGGAAAGCACCGACGCCGGGGACTATGTTCGCTATAACGGCGTCAATCTGGGCAGCGGTTACACGACATTCACCGCCAGGTACTCCCGCGGAAATACCGGCAGCGGCAGCGCCGAGATTCGCTTGGACAGCACGACGGGAACACTTGTCGGCACGCTCACAACGAACTATACCGGCAGCTGGGCCACGTTCACAACGGGCACGGCCAGCTTGACCGGGGCCAGCGGCACGCATGATGTCTTCATCGTATTCCCTGCCGGCTCCGGTACCGGTAATGGTAACTTGGACTGGTTTGAATTCAGCGGTACCACTTCACCGCCGCCAACTCAAACGAAATACGAAGCCGAAAGCGCATCCCTCTCGGGCAATATTGCGACGGCTACCAATCACACAGGCTACTCCGGCTCCAGCTTCGTCGCCAACTATTGGGCTACGGGCGACAGTGTTACCTTTACGGTCAACGCCGCGAGTGCTGGTAATAAAGACGTGACGTTCCGATATGCGAATGGCCAGACGGCAGCTAGAACGCTCAGTATTTATCTGAACGGGACGAAGATCCGTCAATCGAGTTTCCCGAACCTCTCAAACTGGGATACCTGGGGCGACAAGGTCGAAACCCTTAACTTGAACGCGGGCAGCAATACGATCGCGCTGAAGTTCGACAGCGGCGATAACGGTATCATTAATTTGGATTATTTGTCGCTGCCGGCCTCCACGCCGACAACGACGAAGTTCGAAGCGGAGAGCGCCTCCTACTCGGGCAGCGTCGCGACAGCCACTAACCATACGGGCTATTCCGGCTCCGGATTCGCCGCTAATTTCTGGGCGGCGGGCGATGCTGTCACATTCACAGTCAATGCCGCAAGTGCCGGCAGCAAAGACGTGACGCTCCGATACGCGAATGGCCAAACATCGGCTAGAACGCTGAGTATTTACGTTAACGGGACGAAGATCAGACAGACCAGTCTATCCAATCTAGCAAACTGGGACACATGGGGCGATAAGATCGAAACACTTAATTTGAACGCAGGAAGCAATACAATCGCTCTGAAATTCGACAGCGGCGATACCGGCGTCGTAAACGTGGACTTTATTTCCCTAACAAATTAAACGATCTAAGAATGAAGAGCAAGGAACCGTTAACTCGGTTCCCTGCTCTTTTTTTCATGCAGAAACCCGGATTCGACATCCTCCATATTCCGTTACTTTTCCGCGAATCGTGTGGTATATCGGTCTGAACCACGATGTTAAGATAGGCATAGACAAACGAACTGTATGCGTTCTCAGTGTCGAGAACGCAACGGAAACAACGGAAAGGACGGATGTGTTGATGACGTCGCACAAACGCAGATTGCGTTCGGATTACACGATTCTATATGTGCTGTTAGTACCCGGATTAGTGTTAACGTTCATTTTTCAATACTTGCCTATGTTCAGCAACATCATCGCTTTCATGGATTACAGTCTGTTCGACGGCTGGATGGGTTTGGACAGCCCCTGGGTCGGCTTTAAGCATTTCGGGTTCATCACCGAGTCCTGGTTCCACCAATTGCTCTGGCGTACGATCTACTATAACGTCATAAGCCTGATCTTCTGCTTCCCAGCTCCACTTATACTGGCACTGCTCATGAACGAGATTCGAAGCACCAAGTTCAAGAAAGTCGCTCAATCCATCACCTACGTTCCGCATTTCGTATCTTGGGTTACCGTCGCAGGACTCTTCTATATATTCCTCAGCGTCGATCCATCCGGATTTGTAAACAACATTAAGGTGGCTCTGTTCGGCGGAGAACGCACAGTGTTCATGCAAGATTCAAACCTATTCCTGCCGCTGCTCATTCTCTCTCAAACCTGGAAGGAAATCGGTTGGGGCAGCATTCTCTACTTGGCAGCAATGACGATGATCGACCCCCATCTCTACGAAGCTGCGAAAGTTGATGGAGCCGGACGCTGGCAACAGTTGCTTCGTATTACGTTGCCATCTATGATTCCAACGACGCTCATCCTGCTAATCTTCGCCTTGGGCGGCATGGTCGGCGGCAACTTTGATCAAATCTTCAATTTCCAGAATATCGTCATCCAAGAAGACACGAACATCATTAATACCTTCACCTTCTATAAGGGGGTACGGGAGCAGCAATTCTCTCTGGCGACAGCGGTCGGATTATTCTCTGGTGTGATCAGTTTCTTGCTGCTGATGGCAGCCAACTATACGAGTAAGAAAGTCAACGATACTTCGATAATCTGACGGAGCAACGAAAGAGGTGAATAACTTGAACGGATTAGCCGCACGTGACAAAAACTGGTTCGACACCGCAAACCTCTTGATCATTTTCGTCTTATGTGCAATTACGTTGTACCCCTTCTGGTACATCTTCGTTCTTTCTTTGAACGAAGGAAAAAACGCCGCACTAGGACCGATCTGGCTCTGGCCAAGAGAGTTTACACTCGACAACTACCAATACGTGATTCGAAACCCATACATTTTGGACGCCTTCGGAGTTACGATTGCCAGGGCAATTATCGGATCATTGATTTCTGTAGGGGTCACCTTCTTGGTGGCGTTCTCCCTGTCTCATCGCAGCCTTCCCGGCCGTAAAGCAATTCTATTCTATTACATGATGCCGATGTTCATAGGCGGAAGCGTCGTCTCGAATTATGTCATCATGGCAAAGCTTGGCCTGATTAATAACTTCCTGGTTTACGTTCTTCCCGGCGCTTTCGTCTTCTTTAATATGATCATCATGAGAAGTTTCATCGAACAAATCCCGCCCGAGATTCAGGAATCCGCCATGATCGACGGCGCCGGAAAGCTCAGGACGCTAATCAGCATCATCGTTCCTTTATCTAAACCGATCTTGGCAGCCATGCTGTTCTTCGCTATCGTTGGCGCCTGGCTCGATTTCGGAGCGAACCTTCTCTATGTAACCAAACGAAGCCTGTATGTGCTGCAATACGTGCTTTACATGACGGTATTGTCTAGCCAAAGTAATGAAATGATCCAACTCATGGCTTCTACCGGCAAAATGCCGACCAACGTATCGTCGGAACTGCCGACACCGGAAGTATTGAAGATGAGCACGCTTATTGTCGTCACGCTGCCTCTTCTCTTCGTTTATCCGTTTTTCCAGAAATATTTTGTCAAAGGTATGATGGTTGGAGCCGTAAAGGCTTGATCATAGCGTTATACTCATAATAAGGGGAGCGTGTACGAAGTATGCTATGGGGCAATAAAAAAGGGGTTAAGCTTGCACTTGCGTCCGTGATGGTTTTGACGCTTTTGGCCGGCTGTACGAAAGACAAGGGCTCCAATGAGCCTTCAAGTAATTCGGCAAGTAAGTCCGAGAACACAACAGCAAATGCTGCACAAGAGACGTCGCAAGAAGGAACGCAAGATCCGGCGGCAAACTTCCAGGAATTAAAAATTACGATGCTTGGAGACATGCAAACCGGAACATCGAAGCCTACCGAAGACGTGCTGACTCCAATTTGGCGCGAGAAAACAAAGGTCATTCCGGAAATCGTGCAAATTCCGCCGGGCATGGACCGTGCGCAATGGTTTCAAAATCAGATCGTTGGCGACACTCTGCCTGATATTCTGGCGGTCAACGGGATTTTCAGCGTCACTCAGCTTCGCAGTATGGTAATTGAAGGTAAACACATTCGTGAAATCTCGAAAGACGACATTAACAAGTATATGCCTCGTACTGTAGCGTACCTGAAAGAACTTGGCGTTACAGTGGACCAATATTACGAAGATAATCTGGTTGACGGCAAGCTTTGGTACATCCCAAGCGGCAATGATACAAGCACCCTCGATCCGATGGCTTTCCCGAACATCCGGGATGCTGTCAGCGAGAAGAACCCGCCGCCAACTGAGCCTTATGCCGTTTATCTCCGCGACGATATTCTCAAGAAGATCTTCCCGCAAGTGAAAACGGAAAAGGAATTGAAGGATCTGTACGTCAGCAATAGCGGCAAGCTCAGCTTCGAAGAAGCGAACGACATTCCAATCAACAGCCAATCGGACATGCTCGCGTTCTTGCATAAAGTCAAAGACTTGAATCTCAAAGTAGGAAACAAGCAAGTGATTCCAGGCCACCTGAGCTTCAACAACACCGTAGATTCGCTTCTATGGTCCAGCTACACAACAGCCGGCTTCTGGTGGACGAATTTCGCCAATAACGTGGCGAACGGTGAGCAGATCAACTATGCTCCACTCACGGCGCAATGGAAAGATTACATTAAATTCTACAACACGCTCTACAATGAACAGCTAATCGACAAAGAGAACTTCATTCAGAAAGACGAGCAACGAAACGCGAAAATCATTAACGGCGAGTATGCGGTCTTCAACGCATGGGGACCGGTTGCCGATGCACGTGCCTTGTCCGATAAAGAGAATCGCGGCTACGGGTTCCGCAGATTGATTTTGTTCCCGCAATCTCCAATGACTGGTGAATTCCAGAACGCTGCCATCGCTCCGAACAGCATCAACGGATCAGGCATGGGCGTCGGAATCAGCTCGAAGATCACAGACGAAGAACTGCCGCAAATCCTGAACTGGATCGATTGGAACCAGTCGAAGGAAGCAAACGAGCTGCGTGAATGGGGTCTTCCAGAATGGTCCACAGGTACAGGCAAAGACCGCAGATTCAAGCCTGAATTCAAAGACATGGAGAACTGGATCCTCTATCAGAAAGACGGCGAGAAAGATGGTCCTCACTACGGTCTGTATTTGCAAAACAACACGCACGCCGCTTGGAACGCAGAGACGTATCAAATTGCGGGATTGCCTTATGCAGAAGGTCCGATTTACACGTACCCGACAGTCGCAGACGCGAATACCGTCAATATCGATATGGTCACGCAAGTCGTTAACCGCCAGCATTTCGCAGAGAATGTTACCTATTACCGGAAAATCGGTTGGACCGAAGCGGATCTCGATCCGGAAAGCAAACTTGGCAATCTGAGTAAATCGAATGGCTGGGAAAGCGATTCGGGTAGAAGCACGATCGTGAAGGCCATTGTCGGCAAACCAGAAGACTTCGACAAAAACTATGATGCCTACCTCGGCACATACAGTCAGGAATGGAAAGACGCTTTCGGTGAACTGCAATCCAAGTATAAATCGATCTACGATCAATTCATCAAACCTGAGCTGGACAAAGTAAAATAACGAACGCTAAAATGAATGCAACTCCTCTTCTATCAACAAAGAGGGTTGCATTCATTGCGGTTTCTTAAGGGGAGACAGGCCATGTTAACATTGCTCATCGTAGACGACAACCCGGCCGATCGGGAAGGTATTCGCCACCTCGTTCCCTGGGATGAGCTCGGTATCCGGGTCGTCGACAGCGCCGTGAATGGCGAAGAAGGTTTGCGGAAATGTATGGAACTCCAGCCCGATCTTGTCATTACCGACGTTTCCATGCCCGTGATGGATGGCATTCAGATGGCAGGAGCCATACGCCAGGCATTGCCGAATACCGGGCTTCTGTTTATGAGCTGCTTCGATGAATTCGATTACGTAAGGGGCGCACTCAAGAACGGCGCATATGGCTATGTACTGAAGCCGATCAACATCGAAGAATTAATGGAAGCTGCAGGAAAAGCGGTCTCGGTCATTAGACATGAACAGGCTCAATCGAATCGCATTGTCGAGCTTCGGGAGCAAGTGGAACAAAGTCTCCCTGTCTTGCGTGAGCGGTTCATTCAAGAGCTGGCCATTCAACCTCATCTGGTTGATAACGATACTTTATCCGATCGTTTGCATTTTCTCGGTTTACCTGAAGGCAAGACGTTTACGATCGTACATATAGGCTTAGAAACGAGCGAAGAAGACCGCGAAGTGTCCATGGACCGGTTGTATATGGCAGGCTACTCCTTGAAAAGCGGGTTCGAACGGTCAATCGCCGGACGATATGAAGGCTATGTCATTATGCAGGACCTTACGACGGTCCGATATATGCTGTTTATCGATCCCTGGGAAGAAGAAGACAGCGTCGGCCGATTGCTGGACCTTGTCGGCGAATTTAAGGAAGCGGTTTCAACGGAGCTCGGCATGCCCGTTTTCATTGTAATCGGAGATTTCTCTACGCAGCTTACGGAAGCGAATCATCACTATGAGCAAGTCTTACTTGCCGCAGATTCCCGCTATTATTCAGGCGCCAGCCGGATCATTCTGGTATCCGAAGTGAAGGCGAAGGATGCTCCGCCCGAATACGACTTCAAGACGTTAAAGCTTCGGATGGCCGAACTGCTGGATCGTGAGGAAACCGGTCAGGAAGACGTGGATGCCTTTTTGGACGGTTATTTCTCAAGCGGACACCGATTTCCCTCCTATTATTACAAAGGTCTGTCTCTAGCAATCATAACGACACTGCAGGCTCAGCTGCTGGAGAAGAACGAGAGCCTCCTCAGCGTCATCGAAGACGTGGAAGGCATCTGGCGCTCGCTCGAACATATGGACAACGTGGATTCGATTCGGAGTAAGCTTGGCGAGACCATCTGCTCCGTCTGCTTGCATCTATCCCGCGCACATACAGGCGGCAAGTACGGCAAAATCGTAGAAGATATCAAAGACCTCGTCGATCGCGATTACGGCAATTATACGAATATTGAACAAATCGTACAGCCGCTCTATTTGAGCGCTGCCCATGCTAACGCGATATTCAAACAACACACCGGTCAAACGATCTTCGATTATTTGATCGGCAAAAAAATCGAAGTGGCCAAACGTATGCTGCTCGATCCTTATATTAAAGTATACGAAGTCGCCCAACATGTCGGTTACCGGAGCAAGTCCTATTTCTCTCTCGTATTCAAGGACTATACGGGTATGACCCCGAGACAGTACATGGATAAGCAAAGCAAACGGGGGCAATAAGATGAAATGGCGATTACGGGTTACCTATCCCGCCGATAGTGTAAAGTTCAGGGTGTTGCTCAACCTGATCATGTTCACGACGATTCCGTTCATTATTATCTCTTTCCTTATTGGTTTCTATCTGTATAACGACTATAAGACTTCCTATATTCACAAAGTGCAGGAATCAATTAACCAGGCTGCCGAACCAATCAACCATGATTTCGCCCGGTATATGGACCGAAGCAACATCATCTTGTCCGGCCCTTATTATGTTCCCCTGCTCAACAATAAAGACAGCATTAATAACATCGTGGTCATGACGGATTTTCAAAGGCTGTTCGAGGCGACGTTCACCGAATCGGATATTTACCAATATCAATTTTACTTGAAAAATTACACAGGTCTAAAAGGCAGCTTCATCGAGGATTTGAACGACAGGGATGCCTCCGAGATCTCTTTCGTCGAAGAGAAAGTGATCAAAGGCAATCCTACCGGATTCGTGTGGGCGCCTGAATGGACAATCATCAATAACAGGCCCTACATAACCTTTTACCGGAATCTAGTGACGCTTGCAGCCTTTAAAGGCGCACTTGCCGTCAATATCCCCTTGCCTTCGCTGAATTATTATTTAAGCGACCTGAATATGCAGAAGAACGTGCAAATCATAATGCGCAAAGGATCGAACTATTATTGGGACGGGGAGCTGTTTGCTGACAATCCACTCTCCGGCAGCAGAGCCCTGCTCACGCAAACGGAGCTGAAGGATGGAAGCCGACTGATCGCATTCGTTCCCAAGTCGATCTTCGATCACCGGCTGCTCCAAATTATCGGTTGGATGGCAGCGTGCTTGCTGCTGCTCATTATAGCGGTCATATATACCTCGTCGGTCACGGCGAACAAGATTACCGGTTCCTTCAACGAATTCGTCAGTTATTTGAAAACACATGACCACTCGCTCGACGATAATGAAATTTGGAAAATGTCAAACCGGAACGACGATGTGGATGTGATCAAAAACCGGTTGATCAACGTACTGCGCAAACTTAACGACTCCTACTCAGCTTTAACCAGCAGCCGAACCGAGAACATCAAACTGGAGATGGAGTTGCTGCAGGCCCGAATTAACCCTCATTTGCTCTACAATACACTGTCGGTCATTAAGTGGGCACTTCTAAAGCAGAAGGATCGACAAGGCGCGCATACGATCGATCTAATGACCAGCTATTACCGGATCGCGCTGAACAAGGGAACCGGCCAAATAGCGGTCGCCAAAGAGTTGAAGATGATTGGGCTCTATGTCGATATTATCCGGTATACGCATAACACAAACTATCAATATGATGTGCAAGTCGACGTGGACGCGATGAGCCGCAGCATCCCTCTGAATCTTCTCCAGCCCATTGTGGAGAACAGTTTAATGCATGGACTAAACGGTAAGGGTGAGCACGGCAAGCTGCGTATTCGCGGATATATCGAAGAGAACGAGCTCGTATTTACAATCGAAGACAACGGCTACGGCATTGCCCCTAACAAAATTGATCAATTATCGAAGCTGGAATACCAGCCTGAATACGGCGGGTACGGCATAAAAAACGCCATTCGGCGATTGAACAACCTGAACGGAACGCCGGGAGGCCTGACAATCGATAGCGAGCTCGGGCAAGGAACCACAGTAACGATTAGAATTGACCTTGACCGTCTAACAGAGCGAGAAGCCGTGTAATCGGCAACCAAATGACAATCAGAACGACGCTCTCGGTGCGTAATTGCGCGCCGAGAGCGTCGTTCGTTTTGGCTATAATTAAAAGACAATAAAAAGCTCCTCAGCCGCGCAAGAATTACCTTGCTTGACCGAGAAGCTTAAACCATTACTTGCTGAGACTATTCATCAATCGTATCAATACAGTTGCCGCCTGTGCTCTTGTGCTTTCCGCTTGCGGTCCGAACAACCCGTCGCCGAGGCCGTTGGCCATTCCTAGACTTACCGCGATTCGGATCGAATCGGCAGCCCATGCACTGATCGCGGCTTGATCAGAGAAGTCCGAGTCCTCAGCTACACCCGGCAGCGTATGTCCCGATGCATATGCATAAGCTCGCAGCAGGATAACGATCATTTGCTCCCGGGTAATCTTGGCGTTCGGAGCAAACTTGCCTTCGCCGACGCCGTTTACGATCTTCGCTTCGACAGCGGCGTCGATGGCATTGCCGTACCAAGCGTTCTTCGCTACGTCGACGAATGCCGACGTACCATTCGCGCTCGGCAAGTTGATCGCTCTTGCGATCATCGAGACGAATTCGGCACGAGTCACGCTGCCATTCGGCAGGAATTGCCCATCCGCCACTCCGATGACGATTTGCTTAGCCGCGAGCGCCTCAATTGCCGCCTGCGCCCAGTGTCCTTGGATGTCGGCAAAAGTCAGACTGCTTTCCATGACCGAAAACTTGGAGAAGTGCGCAAGCTGCACAGTCACCGTTCCGTCTGCGCTCATGGTGCCGCCAACGTATTCCCAGTCCCCAGTCGATTCGTTGAAGTAATACACGCCGACTTTGCCAGGATCCTTAATCTTGGCCGGATCGACCTTGAAGCTCACGCCGAGCGGCGTATTGAAGTTGTGAACCTCCGTATTGCCTACGAACAGATCAAGATCGTAAATGGCCGACTCGGATTTGAGACCTTGCGGAAGCTGTTCTCCCGTCTTGATCGACCAACTTAGACGAACGGTTCCGGCATCTGACTTCACGTTCAACGTCCCCGGGTTCAGCTTTAGCTGAATGCCGTTGCTCTCAATAATAATTGGCTTGCCACGTTCATTCGCGAGGGCGATGACTTCAGCCGTCAGACTGACTTCCACTTTATCGACGGCTTGCTTCGGCGTAACGTCAATATTCAAGCTGTCACTGCTGCCATTAAGCGCAGTAACCAGAATTGCCGCGTTCGTCGTGAACGTCCATACTTTGCCGCCGTTGCCGTCCGTGCCAATCGTTCCTTGACCGTCACCTGCCGCTGGAGGTATCGGCGGTGTCGGTGGTGTCGGTACAGCCTCAGTCATGGCGGGCAGCGAGATGTAGTCGAGATTCGCGATCCCGGTATCGCCTTCGTCAAACTGAAGCGTGATTGTATTCGTTCCGGCGTTCAAGAGCAGCTTCTCGACCTTACTGCCCCACGTATCCCAGTTCGCCAAATTCAACAAGGTGGTCTGCCGTACTTTCGTATCATTGACATAGATGGTCAGGGTTCTATCCGAGCCCATGCTATTGGCATAGCGGAAAGTGACGTCTTTGTTTCCGGCCGATGCAGCTTCTACTGTGAAGGCGACAGCATCTCCCGGACCCCAGTAATTGGCCGCGAAGCCTGTGCCCGAATAGCCGGTATGGTTGGTATCGTTCGCGATATTGCCTTTATGCGTCGCACTTTCCGCCTCGTAAATCGTAGGCGCCGGTATCGGCACGGATAGGTAATCGAGATTCACGATGCCTGTATCTCCTTCGTCAAACTTAAGCGCGATCGTATTCGTTCCGGCGTTCAAGTTCAACGTTTCAAGCATGTTGCCCCACGTATCCCAGTTCGCCAAACTTGGTAAACTGGTTTGTCTGACTTTCGTTCCGTTCACATAAACGGTGAGCGTTTGCGCCTTCCCCATGCTGTTGGCGTAACGGAACGTGACGTCGTGGTCACCGGCGGCCAAGGCATCCACCGTGAACGTAACGGCATC
Organism: Paenibacillus sp. J22R3; assembly: GCF_056269305.1. Classification (NCBI taxonomy): domain Bacteria; kingdom Bacillati; phylum Bacillota; class Bacilli; order Caryophanales; family Paenibacillaceae; genus Paenibacillus; species Paenibacillus sp. J22R3. The sequence continues at coordinate 21,383 of NZ_JBWDNS010000018.1, forward strand.
GCCCGCCCCCCAGTAATTGGCTGCAAAGCCTGTACCCGAATAGCCGGTATGATTCGTATCTGTCGCAATATTGCCCTCGAAGACGGCGTTTTCTGCTTCGTATATCGTAGCAGGCAAGGCAACGCTGACATAGTCCAAGTTCACGTGTGCAATGTCGCCCGAATCATACTTATACGTAATCGTATTGACGCCTTCGTTTAATTCGATTGAATCCGTGATGAATCCCCACGAATCCCAGTCGGCGAAGCCCGGTATCAGCGTTTGCCTAAACTTCTTGCCATTGACGTGAATCGTCAGGCTCGAGATAGCTCCGCCATTTGCGTACCGCAGCGTAACGTCGCTCGGGCCAGCGGATGCGGCGTGAACCGTGAACGTGACCGATGCGCCTTCATCGCCGAAGTGATCGACGAAGCCTTCGCCGGAATAGCCTGTATGATCGGTATTAACCGATGCTCCGCCGTCAAGCACACCTTCTTCCGCTTCGTATTTCGTACCCGCTGCCGGAAGTTGCGTATTCGGCGCTGGCGGAGGCGTTACCGGATCTGTCGGCTCGATGACGGTCGGCGGCGGTACGGCCGGTTCCTCGTAAGGCACGTATATCGCATCGAGAAGAACATTCCCCTTATCCTCCGCATCAACCTTGAAAGCAATCTCGTTCTCGCCTGCACTCAAAGCGACCGTTTCGGTCGCCACATCCCACGCGTTCCAACCGTTCGTGCTTGGGAGCGTGAGCTGCTTCACCTTGTCGCCATTTACGTATAGGCTCAAGCTGGCGTCTGTCTCATTCCCGTTTGCATACTTCAGCGTCAACGTTTTGTCGCCTGCGGTTCCGGCATTCACCGTGAATTCGGCCGAAGCATCCTCACTGCCGAAATCGCCTAGATAACCGCTGCCGGAATAGCCGGTCTGTTCAGCAGCAATACCTGCGCCATCCGTCGTAGCGGCTTCTTCTGCCTCGTATACTGGCATCGTGCTCACAACGACCCGATCGGCGCTGTGATAGAAGTTATCCGACGCCGCATTTTTCGTCCCCGTGATGCGAACCTTCATAATGTGCTCCCCGTTCGTCAGCACAGAGCTCGTATACACGAGCGTATTATGGATTTTAGTAGGGTTGTAGGTGTCGACTAACGTTTCTTCACCGCCGTCGATGGACACGCCGATAATGCCTAACGATTTATACTTCTGAGCGTATAGTCTTACTTGCGTGCCATCAAATCGAACTTGATAATACGAGTCGGTCGTGCTCGAGTAGTGCTCGTTGTCCATGTACGCGCCGGCTTCGGGACTGACTCCCCAAGTTCCGACGAACTCGTACTGATTCTTGTCCGTACCTGTATCCATATCGTTGATCGCTATGGAGGACGAGAACGGTACAAAACCCGTTACAACCTGAACCCGGTCGGCGCTATGATACGTGTTATCCGATGCATCGTTCTTCGTGCCAGTGATGCGCACCTTCAAAATATGACCGCCGTATTCAAGCTCTGGGCTTGTATAGACGAGGGTATTGTGAATCTTGGTCGGACTATAGCAATCGACCAGTTCTTCTTCCCCTCCGTCGACGGACACGGCCACGATGCCAAGCGATTTATACTTCTGGGCGAATAGTTTCGCCTGCGTACCGACAAACCTCACTTGATAGTAAGCGTCTGTCGTATTCGAATAATGCTCGTTATCCATGAACGCGCCCGTTTCCGGACTTGTTCCCCACGTGCCAATGAATTCGAATTGGTTCGCTCCTCCGCCGACATCGGCATCGTTGATGTCGATCGTTCCCGTCGTCACGACCACGCGATCGGCGACATGATCATAATTGGATGAGTTGACGTTCTTCGTTCCCGTCACGCGTACCTTAAGCACGTGCTCGCCAAGAGACAGTTTCTCACTTGAGTAGAGCAGCGTGTTATGGATCTTCGTTGGGCTATAGCCGTCTACCAGCTTCTCCGGACTGCCGTCGATGGAAATCGCCGCGATACCGAAGGAGCTGTTCTTCTGCGCATACACCTTCACTTGCGTGCCGGTAAACTTCACTTCGTAATACGCGTCGGTTTCGTTCGAGTAATGCTCGTTATCCAGATAGGCTCCGGTTTCCGGACTTACACCCCAATTGCCGACGTAATGGAACTGATTCTGGTCTTCTCCTTCGACAGCATCGTTGATCGTTATCGTCCCGTTCGATGCGCCGCCTGCATCGGTATCGCTGTCCGGTGACGCGGCGTCCGGATTCTCGTAAATCGGCGACCAATCTGGTCCAATGTAGCCCGCGACCCAATCTTCGCCGCCGAACTCGTATGCGCCGATGTCGGGCTTAATGCCGGCATACCCATCCGTTACACCTACAATATCGGCGCCTGCGTCGATCGCTTGCGAGCTTTCTTGCAGTCGGAACCGCAAGCCTCGTTCCCCTTCGTTCAGGAACTTAGGCGTCTTGTTCATCGTGAGGGAAGTCGACGTCGGCGTGCTGCCTACGACTTGATCCCTGTAAATATTGTTGATCAGCACATCCGCTGGAACCATCGTGTAATTCAAGTACGAAGCGGTTTCACCCGTCGCGAACGTGTTGTTATAGATGTGGTGGACTTGTTCCGCCGCGCTCTCGTGCTGGACATAGATGTCCACGTCTTCGTTATTCCACAGCACGTTGTGGTCTACTTGCGTTGGACCTGCGCCTTGGTCATAATAAATGCCTGCAACGAGACCGTTACCTTCCAAATCCGCCTTCGTATCATGAATCCAGTTGTGATGAATCCGGGTTCCATCAAGATCCGCATTGCGCGCGGAGTAGATCGCCCCGGTATCGGTATTGATTAAGCCATAGTTATAAAGATCGTTGTACCCGATTTCGACGTTCTGGGCCGGTAACAAATCGATGTTTGAGCGCCCTACGTCGTAAATCGTATTATGGAGAATTTTCTGATCGGATGTATTCGACACGGGACTAATGCCGCTCGCGTACGTTCCATCGTATGCCACATCGTGCACGACGTTGTTTTCCGCAATATTTCCCGTGCCGAGGACGATACCTTGGTTAGAGCTGTATTCGACGATGCTGTTCTTGATCACGCTGCCCGGCCCGATCAGACGAATACCGGTTTCATTGGTATGTGAGTAAATCACGTCAGAATCGGTTAACGTTACGCCATGGCTGATATATTGGGCTTTCATGCCGTCTAGCATAATATTCGAGCTGCTCGCGTCCGTAGTGATCGTCGCCGCGAAGATATCGATGCCATGGACCGTAATATTGGACTTGCCGCTCAGGTCGAATGCATAGTTCCGCATTTTCACTTCGACGCCGGAAGGGCTTTCATTGTTCGGCATCCACAAGTAGAGGTCTGTTCCGTCATAGAACCATTCTTTGGCCGTATCGAGCGCGCCGAGCTTGCCGGTCAAATAGTAGTAATCCCGGAAATCCGCGTCGATATAGTTGCCAGGCAACGTCAGCTGCGATCCCGAATCTTCGGAAATGCTCCGCGTCTGGGAAATAAACCAGCCGTTCGTCCACAGCGTACCGCCGGCCCAGCCGCCATCGATTGCCGGTACCTCCGGGTCACTGAGCTTCAGCGAGCTGCCGCTGGCAGTCCAAGTAGCAGCCTTGCCGTCTCTGTAATCCGCACGATTCATCAGATCGTCCGAATCCGATACGTTCGGCCAGCGCGCTTCGATCATCATCTTGCTGTTCACGAACACTTGGTTGGCAAGCAGCGTATCATTGCTCGTAATGTGCTCGTTGTAGCCGGCATCCGGCAGTGAGATGGCTTTCTTATAGATATTGCCCTCATACACGCTCCAGCCGCCGTCTGCGGTATCCGTTCCGCTAACCGTAACGGACGCGTCAGCATCTGGCTCGAATACGATCGGCTCGCCATCGGAGCCGGAATTCGCCGGAATAACGGTCTCGCGATAGATGCCGTCCCGAATCTTGACGGTATCTCCCGCCTCCGCGATGGTCGCGGCATGCTGAATCGTTGCGAAAGGCTCTGAATCGGTGCCGGGATTGGCATCGGAAGCGCCGGCTCCGCCGACGTAATACACATGACCGCCGTCGGCATACGCGCTAGCTTGCGGAAATACCGACAGGAGTAAAGCCGCCAACATCATGAAAACGATTGCTTTTCTAGACGTGCCTTGCCGTAAAACAGGACTACTGGACATTTCTTCCCCTCCAAACATAGAAATGATAGCGGCAAAACTATGAACAAAGCATATTAAACCCGCACTTCAAACGCTCGGTATGCCCATGGTTCCAACTCTAGCACTGCCTTTTTCAGCACGACCGGTACCCGCTCTCCCGTCACGCGGTCGAACAATACGCCGGATGCAACCGGTATTCCAAACGTTGCCGTAACCGGCTCGTCTGTCGGATTCCCAACCGTAAGCACATACTCGACGCCTTCGAACAAATTCGCTATACCATTTTCAGCTTCAACATCGAGCGAAGACATCGGATTTTCGCTGATTTCGGGATACGCATCGTAATAATCCCGCGTTATTCTACCGTACGGAGCCATGAGCTCGTTCGACGAGGCATGGGTATAAATGTGCATCCCGTTGACTGCGTTAAACAAGTGATTCTTGCGGATGTCTACGGGCGAAGAGTCGGTATGGGCGTAACTTTCGAATATTTTCAAATCGGCATGCAGGAAACGAATATAAGGAATGTCAAAATGATACCTTGCCCAATCATGCGTATGAGACAGGAAGCCGTCAGCAAATTCTGCTGCCAAATCAGAAAAGCCTTCTATAATGAGCACCGTGCCTGGATTTACTTTGTCTAGTGCTTCCCTTATTTTCCGAAGCAGCCTGCGCAGTCCCCAGTTCCAAAAGTCAGGATGGCTATGCGGATGATTTGGATCGTAATTGCGATGGTTGTAGGTCGCGCAAGAGGAGTCAAGGAAGAAACCGTCGATGCCGGTCGTTCGCACGATATCTGCGCATGTCTCAGCCAGCCAGTTCTGGTATTCCTCGTTCGCCAAATCCATGTGCCAGAAGTCTCGATAATGCTCTGTGTAGGAGCCGTCCTCTTCCTGTAAAGCCCACCATTTGCCATTGCTTAGCCCAATACGGGACTGCTTCCACATGATTAGTCCTTCGATGTAATAGAGGATGCGCCTGCCCCGGCGATGGACAGCCTCTACGCCTTTCTTGACCGCTTCGAAGCCTCCGAGATTTTGTGCTGCGAAATAGTAGTCTCCTCGATTAATCCAGTTTTTGAAGGTGGTTGCCATTTCCGCATCGTGGAATCCCATAACATGGAACATATTCGCACCAAGCGTTTCTTTGTGCGCTGCAAGTTTAGGGTAATCGTAGAAGGATTGGCCTTCCTTTACCATTTGATCGCCCATGTGCTCGGCTAAGAAAGTAGTGCGCTGATACCACTCGGCTGGAGACTTTCGAATTGGAATGTGGGATCTACGTGAACGCACCCACTGCGCCCCGGCTTTCCAATTTCCCGAGTACGCATAGGTTCGAATTGGGCCAAGATCGACGTACTCGACAGCCATGCCATGATTTGAATAGGAGATCGTGCCTTCGCTGCCGTTAATTTCATTCTTGTTTGACAGCCCATCCTTGCTTACTCCAGAAAAGCACCTGGAATGACATACACCGGCGAACGGGCCGTCATCGCCTCCGCCTCCGTCGAAATAATCATTAATCCAGAAATCATGATGCGTTGAATAGCGGGATACTTGTCCAAAATCGTTGCCCACCGCATATTCCCGTCTGACACAAGCACCGGGGTCCGCCGTCAAATCAGCGCGGTTGTCGTCCAGAAACGCAATCCCTCTATCTGCTCCTTCAACCAAGAACGAAGGGGACGTCAGCGTGCCAACATAAGCATTCTTGTAATTTGCTTCGTTAAGCGGACTCAATACAGCCCCCGCAATATGCGGAATGATGGCCCGCGCACCGCTTGCATTGCCAAAACTGAATTTTGAAAGCAGCGGGAAATAAATATCCACATCTACGGACTCATCGCCATGCCATGCCGCCTGCCCCCTCCAAGTCGCCACATGGCCTTCCGTTTCGATGATCAGAAAGAGCTGGAGCGGCAACCGATCATGCCCCAATTCCAAACTCATCTTCCATTCGTTATGCTCCATGTTCAGAACGCGAAACGACTCCATTCCGTACCGACCGGCATACTTTCCTCTAGAGACCACGACCGTCAGGGGATTACCTGGCAATCCTTCGAACGATTCTATCAGTTCCCCGTTCACTTCCGTTCTCATTCCGACCAGACTGATGCGCTCTTTCACATGCTCAAATGTAAGTACCAGCCCCGGTCCAGATAAACGAACAACCGCCATTCACCATACGCTCCCTTAGTGATCTGATTGATTAAAATATCTTGTAGATTAGCTTGCTTGCTCATGATTAATCGTAGCTTTGCTCAAGCTCGGTTTATACCCTATAATCTCTGGAAATGTAACGGACAATTAGGATTTCCACGGAAGATGTTCTGAGAATACAGAAAAAGTCGCCGGGTTTTGGACCAGGCGACTTTCATTACTAGTGGTGAAGCAACCATCTGCCAGATGGTTCGCCTTTATTTCATTTGATAAAATCTATTCCAGCTTAGTTAGTGCTTAAACGTGAAAGGTTTTAGAGCGCTTTATTAACTAGCGCCTCGCAATATTTGAATGATTTCTTGATAAAATTTATAGCCAAGATGGAATTGAACTATGTTGTCTACAGGTAAAGTGGAATTAGAAATTATATAAAACAATACGAACATATCCTGCCCGTCAGTGTAGAATAGGCAACCGCTTTAATGCCGGCTGCCTTTTTGTGGTATGTATTAAACTAAAGTTCTCCGTTACTTCAACGGTCACCATATTCGTGGCAACCTCGTCAGTTTCCAGTTAAAGATTGAAATAAATGGTGCCGACATGTGCCGGCACCATTGATTTACTGATCATTTTCAGGCATCCGGTGGATTCTTTTTTATTCTAAATCCACCGAATACTACGCTAAACGCTATTCCAAGACCGATACCAACAGAGATATTATCCATTGCCACGCCAATGGCTACACCAAGGGCGATTCCTAATGCAAGCGACATTGCGGGTTTCATCTTGTTCTTCCTATTCATAATTCCACTACCTCCATAATTGCTGATTTTAATAAATAAGAGCATCTAAACGGGCGGTTTCAATATTACTCAGTTTTATCAATGTAATCGTTCGCTAGAAGCCTGTACTATCTATAATTTGTGTGCTTTCTTTTTTAGAGCACAATCTTCCCCGCCTATTTTTTCAAGCAGGAACGTTATGTGTATTAGTGAAGGCGAAGCATCAGGTTTATCACATATGTATAATAACTTGGTAACCTTAACGACCAGTCCTGTTTTTTCTTCGATTTCTCTTACAATCGAATCTTCAAGTGTCTCTCCTTGTTCAACTCTGCCTCCCGGCAAAGACCATTTTCGGTCAGAACTTTCATTCTGCTTGACCAATAAAATTTTACCGTCCTCAACCAAAATTCCCGTTACTCTAACCTGCAAAAGATTGCTCATTAGCTACTCGCCTCCTAAAAAAGAGCCGTCAATAAAATTTAATATTGCAATAAGTAACAAAAAAATACCGAAAATCCGATTTAATATTTTCATTGCTTTATGTCCAGAATCAGGAGGAGTAAATTTCCCAGCTTTCAAGTCAAAACTCATGCGAGAGATCATCCATACTTTTACAGGAAAGAAAAAGAACAAAAGCCCAATGCAAATCAGCAATATTGATAACAACATAAATCCACCTATTCTTCCGTTAATGATATGGCAGGAACTTTGACGGTCGGGAACAACCTAATGTTTGGTTGAGCTATCGTTCCCAGTTAGTTCAATAAGCTACGAAATGCAGGGAGTAAAATTATTAAAATAGATACTAAAAGTAGAAGTTGGGTTGCCCCTCTTGAGAGTTTTTCTCTTCCCTTTCCTTTATACCATCCACTGAATTGCATTTTATTTCTATATAAAATGAAAATCAAAATGAAAACTCCCAATATTACAGTCCAGCCATAGTCATCAATGTTTATGCCTATTTCTGAGTATACTTTTCTAATTAAATATCCCAAAAATCCTTCAAGAAGTATGACTATAACAATTATACGAAGCAATTCAAGTATAACCTTCAACGAATCTCCTCCTTAAACTCGAGTGACCGTAACCTTATACGATTCAAATACTTGGAAGTTGCGCTAAACTGCCCGTTCGTATTATGAGGTCAGCCAGTTTTTACTGGTTGACCTCTTTTGTCTTTAAGAGGTTTAGTACGGGTAGCCGGGGTAGAACGTCACTGCCCGTGGGGCTA
>NZ_JBWDNS010000017.1:0-38791 GCF_056269305.1 Paenibacillus sp. J22R3
CGCTCGACTTGCATGTATTAGGCACGCCGCCAGCGTTCGTCCTGAGCCAGGATCAAACTCTCCATAAAAGTGGTAAGCCCGAAGGCTTGGCCATTTTTAAGAATTCGCTTGGTAGCTCATTCAAAAAACTAGCTTTGCGAAACGTTAGTTTCGCGATTTATGACCATTTGACTGGTCGCTCATTGTTCAGTTTTCAAAGAACAAATTTCATGTTCTGGCTTGTTGACCCAGAATCAGATGATACCATACTTCGAAACATGTTTGCAAGTTTTATTTTTCAACTTGTTTGTGTTTCGATCACCGCATCCCGTATCTCTCAGCGGCGGAATTAGAATATATCATGGTTCGACATGATATGGCAAGTCTTTTCTGCAAATAAATTTTGAATAGGTAATCCGGAGACGCGCCAAGCGCCTCCAGACCGGCAGTAGGACTATCTATGACGCTGGATAAGATCAAGTTTTAATTGCCAAGCTTCGACACTAATATTCACGCGATACATCTCCGGATTCAACTTGCGAAGGTATTGCGGCCAGAACAACTTCAACTGCTCCTCATGATAGCTCCGAATGCCCTCTAGAGTTGGGATTGCATACACAAGCTCCCCCGATTCGAATACCGGCTGCAATAAAGGCACAGCATCGTAATCTGTAATAACCTTGTGGATGTAAGGATGAAGAGGGTCAAACAGCTCAATCGCCTCTCCCCGCTTCACGGCTTCCTCATGACGAAGTGCGATATAGTCGCCGTCAGCCATTCCGGTTTCTCGGTTAATAATGCGGTAGACTTCTTTGATCCCCGGTGTGCTTACTTTCTCGGGATTGCCTGAGATTTTGATAACGGGGACAAACTCGCCATCGCAGCCCTCACGCGCAACAAGCTTATAAACACCGCCCAGCGAAGGCTGGTCACCGGCAGTAATGAGCTGCGTGCCGACGCCCCACACATCGATACGCGCCCCTTGCGCTTTTAGATTGAAAATAATGTTCTCATCCAAGTCATTCGATGCGATGATTTGGACATAGGGGAATCCCGCTTCATCCAGCATATGTCTCGCACGCTGCGATAAATAAGCCAAGTCACCGCTGTCGAGCCGAATTGCGTTCATCCGTTTCCCTTGCTGCTCCAGCATGCGTGCGATGCTAATCGCATTCGGTACACCGCTCTTAAGCGTATCGTACGTATCCACCAGAAGCGTCACATGATCCGGAAGCACTTCCGCATATTTGCGAAAGGCTTCCTCTTCTGTTTCATGCCCTTGAACCCAAGCATGTGCATGCGTACCTTTGGTGGGAATACGAAACAACATTCCCGCTCTTAAGTTGGAGGTAGCATGGAAGCCGGCAAGATACGCAGCCCTCGCCCCCCAGATCGAAGCATCCGCCTCCTGTGCGCGCCTTGTTCCAAACTCCAGCAGACCATCTCCACCGGCAACCTGCTTAATCCGCGAAGCTTTGGTAGCGATCAACGTCTGAAAGTTAACGAAGTTCAGCATGGCCGTTTCTATAAGCTGCGCCTCGAACACTCTGGCTTCTACGCGAATCAGAGGCTCATTCGGGAAAATAATCGTTCCTTCCGGAACGGCATCCAGGTTACCGGTGAACCGGAACCCACGCAGCTCCTGCAGAAACGTCTCCTCGTAGTTCTCTTCCTGCTCTCCCAAATAAGCGATCTCTTCGTCGCCAAATTGCAGATCTCTAATATAAGCTATAACCCGCTCAAGCCCGGCAGCTACCGCATATCCATTCCCGAAGGGCAGCTTGCGGAAAAAGAGCTCAAATACCGCCTTATCATTCAATGTACCGTTCATCCAATGCGCGTACATCATATTGATCTGATATTTATCCGTATGGAGCGTCAGATTCTCGTAGTTCGACATGGAGCCTCATTCCTTCCACCAGTCATCATAAACCGTCACTGGACCGCGGCGTTTATGCTCGGTTAGTTTGTAACGCGCTTCGATTTTGCCGCTTATCTCAGCAGGTAATGTCTTGCCCTCTAAGTAGTCGTCGAGCTGCTCGTAAGTCATGCCTAATGCAACCTCGTCCGGAATGCCCGGCTTCAAATCCTCTAAATCTGCAGTCGGCTTCTTCGTATATAAGTGGACGGGACAATGCAATGCTTCTAATAATGCTCTTCCTTGACGCTTATTCAGGCCATAGATTGGCGCCATATCGCAGGCTCCGTCGCCATGCTTCGTATAAAAACCAGTTATTGCTTCAGCAGCATGATCCGTACCGAGCACGAGCAGCCCATAATGCGCCGCCAAATCATATTGCGCCTTCATACGCTCCCGCGCTTTCACATTCCCTTTATGAAAATCACCCAGCTTGTCGCCGGTCGCCGCCTCAAACTGCTCGACCGCCGCATCGACCGCCGGTTTAATATTGATCACACTCGTCCGAGTCGGTGCGATAAACCGGAGCGCATCCTGGCAATCGTCCTCATCCTGCTGCTTACCGTATGGCAATCGGATCGCAAGGAACGTGGCCTGGTTCTTGCTCGCTGGATCTGCATTATATTCGTCAACGGCCAGCTGCGCGAGCTTGCCTGCTAATGTGGAATCTTGACCGCCCGAGATGCCAAGCGCATAACCTTTGGCGCCTGTATGCTGAAGATAGGTTTTCATAAACCCAACTCTGCGCCGAATTTCTTCCTCTGCATCAATCGTCGGTTTCACCTTCAGGTGTGCGATAATTTCTTGCTGCAGCTTGTGCTCCATATTCAAAACTCTCCTTTATAGGGTGATTGGCTGATCGCCAGCTACTACTTCTGCACCGAGCGAATGCTTGAAATGCCGCAACGCCCACTCATGCCCGTGCTCATTAAAGGTTGCCACGGCATCGGCATGCACGACAATCTGATAGCCTCTATTGTAAGCATCCACCGCCGTATGCAGCACACAGATGTCCGTACAGACGCCAACCAGATGAAGCTCCGTAATCCCTCTTGCCCGAAGCTGCAGTTCTAGATCCGTTCCGCAGAAGGCGCTGTATCTCGTTTTGTCCATCCAATAAATACGGTCTTTCGCCTGCTCATAAATCTCTCGCAGTTTGCCGTAGAGCTCCCTTCCTGCGGTACCTTGGATATTGTGCGGAGGGAACAGCTTGTGCTCGGGATGGAGCGTATCATGCTCATCATGTAGATCTACTGCCATCACAACATAGTCACCTTGTTCCGCAAACTGCTTCGTTATCGCTGCGATGCGGCTCTCAATCTCAATTGCAGGCTGACCGACCGGTAGACGACCGTTCACAAAATCAACTGTGTAATCAATGACGACCAATGCTTTCATCATATCCACCTTCCTTATTTGAATTCATGGTTTTACATCATGTCGTTATGACAATATCAATCTTGTAAAAAGAATGCCTAGCTGTATATAGACAACTGAGGCACATAATCAGTGAACCGATAAAGCTGTGCTGCCCGCTGGGAGTAGCGATTCGACATCTTCAGCTCACCGTGTGAATCTCGTATTTCTTCAATAATGCCTTTGCGGCTTTGCGTCGATGTGATCTTGCGGATAAAATTGCGTTCCACGAAGTCCGGCACAACCGCTTCAATAACTTGATACAGCTCGCCGATTGTGAATTCCTCAGGTAGAAACTCTCTGGCAATTGCCGAGGTCATCATGCTGCGGCGAATATGCACAAGTGCATCCTGCAAAATCTGTTTATGATCAAATGCCAGCTCCATCTCAAGTGCCTCCTGCACGGAGAACAGTCGAACATCCGCCGCATCATCGGCAGCTCTGCGATGCTCAAGCTCCCCTTCATGCACGAGCGCGCAGAAGGCATGCGAGATCATCCATCCACGCGGGTCCCGCCCCGGCTCGCTGTAAGCATTGAAATATTCGATATGAACATTGTCGACGCCGGTTTCTTCTTGCAGCTCCCGCTTCGCGCTCTCGAGAATGGTCTCGGTATCTTTCGAGAATCCTCCCGGCAGTGCCCACTGCCCCGCGAAGGGCCAGCTTCGGCGCTGAATGAGCAGTACTTCCAATTGGCGGATCGGGAGAGACTTCTTCACCGTATTCCGCTGAGTCGAAGTAATCGTGAAAATCACGATGTCCGCAGGCGCACCATCCGGTGTTCGATATTTGCGCGGGGAATACGTCATCACTTCAGACTCGTTAGCCTCGTCAATAGGTTGGGTCAAGGTGCTCACCTGCTTTGTTTATCTTTATATTGTCATTATGACATTATTAAATAGTTTGTCAAGCGGTTTGAAGTAAATGTTATCCATGCGGCAGCCAGACTATTCGTTCCACATGCATACTAAGCCGACCAAGCTCTGAATAGTTGCTCCATTCTGTTATGCAATTTATCAATTGGGCCAATTATGATACTATTACGTTTGGCAAAATCACTATATCCGCTACTCCAGGAGGCCATCACCGTTGTCGAAGATCATACAAGTCCATGAACGGCCGTCGCTCGCGGCCAGTATTCCGCTTAGTTTGCAGCATTTATTCGCCATGTTTGGCTCCACCGTACTCGTCCCGATTCTATTCAAAGTAGATCCTGCAACGATTCTGCTAATGAACGGTATTGGCACCTTGCTCTATCTCATCCTTACGAAATTCAAAATCCCGGCTTATCTGGGGTCCAGCTTCGCTTTCCTCTCGCCGGTTTTCGTGGTGTTGAAATCCGAAGGAGGATACTCCGCGGCGCTAGGGGGCTTCATTGTAGTTGGCTTCATCTTCATGCTAGTATCCTTCATCATTAAACTGGCAGGCACGCGCTGGATCGATGTCGTGTTCCCGCCGGCGGCCATGGGCGCGATTGTTGCCGTTATCGGCCTTGAGCTCGTGCCGACTGCTGCGCAGATGGCTGGCCTAATTGCCAAGCCGGGCTCACCGGCAGAATGGTCTCCCGATGCGGCTACCTTAACGGTATCCCTCGTTACACTATGTATTGGCGTAGTCGGCTCCGTGCTTTTCCGCGGATTCATGAAGGTCATTCCGATTCTGATTTCTGTTATTGTCGGTTATGCCCTTGCTTCGATCCTTGGACTGGTTGAAGTACAAGCAACGGTAGACGCAGCTGCTTGGTTCAAAGCGCCTACCTTCTACTCACCGACGTTTGACTGGTCCAGCATCGCAATCATCGCACCGGCAGCTCTAGTAGTCATCGCCGAGCATATCGGCCATTTGATCGTAACGGGCAACATTGTCGAGAAGGATCTGACGAAAGATCCGGGCCTTTCTCGGTCGCTGCTTGGCAATGGCGTTTCTACTATTCTATCGGGCTTCGTCGGCTCAACACCCAATACGACTTACGGCGAAAATATCGGCGTAATGGCCATCAGCCGCGTTTACTCCGTGTGGGTTGTCGGCGGTGCAGCTATTATTGCGATTGTGCTTTCTTTTATCGGTAAGCTGTCCTCCTTAATTCAAACCGTTCCGGAGGCAGTCATGGGCGGCGTATCCCTGCTGCTCTTCGGCGTTATCGCAGCTTCGGGGATTCGTATGTTGGTTGAAACCAAGGTCGATTACTCGAAGCCGGCCAACTTAATGCTGACCACCATTGTGCTTGTCATCGGATTAAGCGGCGCTACGCTGAAATGGGGGAATTTCGAGCTGAAGGGCATGGCGCTTGCTACGGTTTCCGCCATTGTGCTCAGTTTGTTCTTGAAGATTATCGAAGTGTACAAGCTTGCTGAAGAATAAACAAAGAAGAGGGCGTCCGAGCGGACGTCCTTTTCTTCTTGAAGGAATGGACACACATGATGAAGTCATTCGCCTGTAAAATGCGGAGGCCGCTTCGCGCGGAAGGCTTCGAGTGCTTCCAGTCGGTCTTTGGTCGGGATGATGGCTTCGTAGGCGGAGGTTTCGAGGGCGAGGCCTGACGGGAGGTCCAGATCCAGCCCTTGGTCAATGGCCCGCTTCGCTTGGTACACGGCGAGAGGGGCATTGGCAAGGAGCTCTTCTGCAATCGACGCGCATAGCGATTGCAGTTGTTCTTCGTTCTCCGCGATGTCGGTGAGCAGACCGAGCGTATGCGCTTGTTCGGCTGTAATCCGCCGCGCCGTGAGGATCAGCTCCTTCGCGCGTGCCGGGCCGATCAGTCGCGGCAATCGCTGCGTGCCCCCGGCGCCGGGAATGATGCCGAGGCTAACCTCGGTCAGCCCCAGCCTCGCACTGTTCATGGCAAAGCGGAAATCGCAGCAAAGCGCCAGCTCCAGCCCGCCGCCGAAGGCGAGGCCGTTGATCTTAGCGATCGTCGGCTGCGGCAGCCGCTCCAGCGCGGCGAACACGGCCTTGCTGCGGATGAGACGCTGCCGGATTTGCTGCGGGTCGGTCAGCATGCTCCGCTCTTTGAGATCCGCGCCGGCGCAGAAGGCACGGCCTTCACCTTCGAGGATGACAATGCGAATCCCCCGGGTATCGGAGGCGATGTGATGCAGCTGCTCTTCAAGGGCAATAAGCATCGCTTCATTAATTGCATTCAGGCTCTCCGGGCGATTAAGCCGAATATAGCCGATATGTCCTCTTTGCTCCCATTGAATAGGCTGTTGCGATTGCGATTGCGTTGATTCCGTAGTCATGGCGCCGGACCCCCTCCTCCTTCCATCACTCTGCTTCTAAACCGGATAAACCGGGTGCTTACGCTCTGTGAAGGTAACGGTTTTGCTCGTGTACACCTCGAAGCGCTTGATCAGCTCTCTGCGCAGCGAATGAGCGGGAACGATACCATCGATGACCATGTCGGAAGCCAGCTGGTAGAGGTCGATATCTTGGCGATATTCCTCGCGTTTCGCCGCGATGAACTCGGAGCGCTGCGGCTCTTGCAGCTCCGCGATCTTGTTCGCGTACACGGCGTTGACCGCTGCTTCCGGTCCCATGACGGCGATTTGGGCCGAGGGCAGCGCCAGGCAGCAATCGGGCTCGAAGGCCGGACCGGCCATGGCATACAGGCCGGCTCCGTAAGCTTTGCGGACGATGACAGATATCTTCGGCACCGTCGCTTCCGATACGGCGGCGATCATTTTGGCTCCATGCCGAATGATGCCCGCTTGCTCCACCGCCGTGCCGACCATGAAGCCGGGCACATCGGCTAGAAATAGCAGCGGGATATGGAACGCATCACATAAGCTGATGAATTTGGCAGCTTTGTCAGCGGAGTCGTGAAACAGGATGCCGCCTTTGGTTTTCGGCTGATTCGCGATTATGCCGACCGGTTTGCCGGCGATCCTAGCTAAGCCCGTGATGAGCTCCCTAGCGAAGAGACGTTTGATTTCGAAGAACGAATGCTCGTCGATTAAACCGTCGATGAACGGATACATATCGAATGGGGTGTACTGGTTATCCGGAATAATCGAGTCGAGGGGTATTCTCAGATCTGCTGGGGGACGGGGTTCTTTGGTTGGAGGTTTCTCCGTGAAATTAGGCGGGAAGTAAGCTAAGTATTGTCTCGTCAGCGCGATCGCTTCCTCCTCGCTCTTGGCGAGTACATCTCCACAGCCCGAGACAGAGCAGTGCATGCGGGCTCCGCCGAGCTGCTCCAAAGTAGCCTTCTCCCCCGTAACCATCTCCACGATGCGAGGTGATCCAAGGTACATCGAAGCATTGCCTTCGACCATGATGACGATATCACAGAAGGCCGGGATATAAGCGCCGCCTGCCGCAGAAGGCCCGAACAAGAGACACACCTGCGGGATTTTGCCGGACAGCTTCACCTCATTGTAGAAGATTCGGCCCGCGCCACGCCGCCCCGGGTACATGAGCGCTTGATCGGTTATTCGAGCTCCTGCTGAATCGACAAGATAGAGCAGCGGCACTCGCAGCTTATCTGCCGTTTCCTGCATCCGAATGATTTTCTCAACGGTGCGTGCTCCCCATGATCCGGCCTTCACCGTGGAATCGTTGGCAATGACGCATACCGTACCACCGTGAATCTTGCCAATCGCCGTGACCACGCCATCAGCCGGCAGCCCTGCCTCGTTGCAGCTGGCGAACAAAGCATCCTCGAGCTCGAAGTCCGGATCAAACAGCAGCTTCAAGCGGTCGCGCACGAAGAGTTTGCCTTGCTCCGCATTCTTCACGTGATATTTGGAGGCGCCGCCCTTCTTGATCTCTTCCATCTGTTCCTGCAGCCTGTCATTCGCCGATTCGCGTTCAGATTCCATTGTTCTCGAAACTCCCCTCTGCTGCTGACCCTGCCAAGGTGAAACGGCGTTAACAGCCGATCTGGGCTGCAATGACGAGACGCTGAATTTCTGAGGTTCCTTCGCCGATCTCGAGCAGCTTGGCATCGCGCATGAAGCGCTCCACCTCGTACTCCTTCATATAGCCATAGCCGCCATGAATTTGCACGGCTTGATCACATACCTTCATGCACATCTCCGTTGCGAACAGCTTCGCTATCGCTGCTTCTTTCTTGAACGGCCTCCCCTGATCCTTCAGCCATGCAGCCTTATAGACCATCGTACGGGCAAGCTCAATGTTCATCGCCATGTCAGCCAGCTTGAACTGGATCGCCTGAAACGCGCTGAGCGTCCGGCCAAATTGCTTGCGCTGCTTCGCATATCGCAGCGATTTGTCGTAAGCGCCTTGGGCAATGCCTACTCCCATGGCACCAATACCTATTCGACCGCCGTCAAGAACGGCGAGAAACTGCTTAAAGCCGTTCCCTTCCTTGCCGAGCAAATTCTCCAGCGGGACCGCTACCTCCTCCAGGACGAGCTCGGTTGTGTTCGAGGCGTGAAGCCCCATTTTCTCGTAGCTGCAGTGGGTAGTGAATCCGGGTGCAGCCGTCGGTACAATAAACGCGCTGATGCCGCTCGTGCCCTTCGACCGATCGGTAACGGCTGTAAGGGCGAGATTGCGCGCATAACTGGCATTGGTGATGAAGCATTTGGAGCCGCTAATGACCCACTTATCCCCAGTTCTAACCGCAGTCGTGCGGGTTCCGCCCGCATCCGATCCGGCATCCGGTTCAGTTAACCCAAACGCGCCAAGATACTCGCCTCTGCATAGCGGTGTTAAGAAAGCAGCCTTCTGCTCCTCTGTCCCGAACAGTGCAAGTGGTGCTCCCCCGAGTGACACATGCGCTGAGTAGGTGATGCCGGTCGAAGCGCATACTCGGCTGAGCTCTTCCACCACGATTGCGAAGCTGGTTGTATCTGCCCCGCCACCGCCGTACTGTTCCGGAAAAGGAAGGCCCATCAAGCCGAGCTTGGCAAGCTTCTCGAAGACCTCTACCGGAAAATTGCCGGTGCGATCTCGATCAACAGCCCCCGGCGCCACCTCCGCATCTGCAAAATCATGAATCAAATCTCGAATCATCGCCTGCTCTTCCGTTAAGTCGAAGTTCATCGCAAGCAACCCCTCTTCTGTTCAAGTCGTGGTGGTGGGCGGCGGCAAAGTATCCGTTTCGTCGACGTCGTGCGGCTGCTGATCCTCTTCTGCTTCTGCTTCTGCTCTTGCTTCTGCTTCCTCGTCGTCGTCCATTTCAATTTCCAAGCGCATCAGATTAGCCGCATAACACTTGCCGAGGTTATCCATCCGAAGTGTGGCGGAGCCGCCTCCGCCAAGCGCAGTCCGACATACATAATTCATTGCCAGCAGATTCGGCACTACATAACGGATCACATCCCCTTCAATCATGCCGGCAAAATGCGCCTTAACCCGATCGGAAGTCAGCTCCCGCTTCAATATTTCGAACGCAGCCTCACCCGGTGCAAATACGGCAATATTGATCGTATTCCCCTTGTCGCCTGATCGCGCTTGCACCAAATGGCGAAGCTGCTTGCGTATACGTGCCATATGGGTTACACCTCCACAACCGTCACTTGCACGCCTTGCTCGATCAGCTCACGTTGAACGAGACAAGACCACATGCCGAGCAGCTCGCGCGGCTTCATCACGCCAAGGAAAGCCCCCATCGCAGGAGGTCCGCTCAGCATGAGCGGAGGAACGAGCCGGCCCAGTTTGGCCGCTTCGCCCTGGCTCTTCGTACGCATCGCTACTCGTACATAAACTTCGTTCAGCTCTTCCTGCTGCGGCTGCTTAGCAAGCGGTCCGTGTAAAGAGTTGTAACCCAAGTAGTCCGTACGAATTTCTTCGTACTTCAGACCGATTCGATCGATGTGGCTGCGAACAATCCGATCAGCCGACTGTGCTTTGGCAAGTGCGTCCGGCCACGAATACCCCCAGATCGCCTGCCCGAGCCAGCCGTCGGCGTAGCCCATTACGACTTTGAGCGTATCGGGCCTTTTGGAGCCGCGCGCACCTGAAACTTCAACCCGATTCGGGCCGGCGTCAGACAGCGTAACCCCCATTACATCCAGCACGACATCCGGTGTGACATACGCCGCCGGGTCGTGGATTTCATACAGCAGCTGTTCCTTCACGGTGTCCACGGAGACGAGTCCGCCGGTTCCCTCTGTCTTGGTCAGCATAAACGTTAAGTCCTCGCGAACTTCCGCAATCGGAAAGCCAATATGCTCAAGCGCTTCTACCGCCTGCCAATCACCGCTGAAATTGCCGCCTGACGCTTGCCCGGAGCATTCCAACAGATGCCCCATCAGCACGCCCTGTGCCAATCGATCCCAATCATCACACTCAATATTGAATTCATAAATTAACGGCGCCAGAAATAACGCCGAATCGGTCGTTCGGCCTGTAAGGATGACGTCCGCCCCCTGCTGAAGCGCCTCCACAACCGGTTCTGCGCCTAAGTAGGCATTTGCGAAGACGATGCGTTCTTGAATCAAACGAATATCTCGGCCATCCTCCATATGGGTGAGCGCCGAGCCTTGACTCATGAACTCGGGCAGCTTCGAGCGCACATCATCCCCGGTTACGACCGCTATCTTCAACCCCGTGAGGCCCAGTTCCTGCGCAATTCGTTCCGTTTCCTGCATCGCCCCGATCGGATTCATGCCACCTGCATTCGTGATGATGCGGATGCCTTGCGCCTTAGCTATCGGAAGCAGCTCTCTCATCATGCGACCAATATCAGCAGCGTAGCCCCCGGCGGGATCACGCTGCCGGTCTTTCTGAAGGATGGCAAGCGTAAGCTCAGCGAGACTGTCAAAGCAGATATACTGCACATTTCCCCGCTTGGCCGTCTCGATGGCAGGCAGAACGGAATCGCCATAGAATCCCTGTCCCGCTCCAATCCGGATCGTTTTCATTCGAACCTCCTTTCGATGATCGCAATCGATCGCGAGGTGTGCGTAATAGTATCATTGTATGGCGGGTAAAAGTAGGCTAGACATAGAAACAAATACCCCGAGCACTGGCATCAAGCCAACTCGGGGTATTCGTCATGCCAAACCAATTAACGATTCAAGATTCCTTGGAACAGCATGCTGATCATCTTCGCTGTCTCTTCACGCGTAGCAAATTGCTGCGGATCGAAGCTGCTTCCTGCACCTGCAGATGCTCTGCCGTTAATAATACCTGCTTGCTGAACAGCTGAAACGGCTTCTTTCGCATAAGCAGAAATACTCGGCTCATCGGTGAATGTCACGCTTGGCACTGTTTTCGGAAGCGTGTAATGCAAGGTTGCCGCAAGTCGAGCAATCATAGCCACCAATTGTTCTCTTGTAATCGGAGCATTCGGATTAAATACGCCTTCTGCTGCACCGCTTGTAATTCCGGTTGCCGCTGCCCATTGCACGGATTGTGCATAATAAGCATCTGCGCTTACATCGCTAAACTTACTTCCTTCATAAGTCGTCAGGTCGACCCCCGCCACTCGGGCCAGAATCAGCGTAAAGTCTGCTCTTGTCACCTGCTTCTTAGGAGCAAAGCTTCCGCCGCCTACGCCTTCCATGATCTCTCTTGCAGACAAGTAAGTGATTTGGTCTTTCGCAAAGCTGGATGCCGTATCATTATACTTCACATTGTTGCTGGCGATCGCATACGTCGAGAAATGGGTGACGGAGAAGATTAATTGACCCGTTGCCTTGTCATACTTCGCATTAGGCAGCAGCTCGATATTCCCATTATCGGCGATATAGTAAGCGATGACGGCATTGGCATCTTCGCCTGCGCCCAGTACATAGGGAATACTGATATTCACGATGCCGCCCGCAAAATCAGATACCTTCTTCCCATCTGCCACTACATTAAAATCATACACAGGATGCGAGCCAATAGCTTCAGCTACTGCCGCTTGATTGTTCTTCGTAAGAGCTGCCAGGTCAGCAGCCGACACCTTCGCTACGGATACGGTTACTTCTCCTGCGCTTGCAGCATTCGCTACTGTGGACATGGCCTTCTTATCCAGCTGCACCTGTCCAATTCCCGATTCAATAACCAGTGCATCTGCGCCGCTGCCGGAGATCTTATCCATTGCCGCTGCCGAGAAGGTTACCGCCGTCTCCTTCGCACTTGCATCTGCTGAAGCTTTGATCGCAACGATGTCTTTCACACTTGCCGGATTTGAAGCTGTCAGCTTGGACAACACTTCCTCAACCTGCTTATCCGTAACTACCGCCTTCGCTTTGCCCGAAGCATCCGTGACTGCTTTCACTTCCGTCGTTACTTTCGTTCCGTCCACAATGGGTCCAGTGGCAGGCGGCGTAGTTGGGCCGGTAATTGGACTGCTTGGCGGAGCATCTGCACTCGCAACAGTAACTGCTGCTTCGGCTACACCGTAACCATCTGCACTTAGTGCCGTAATTACAGCGGTTCCCGCTTTAATTGGCGAAACTTTACCTGTTGCATCCACCTTAGCCACCGTTTCATCCGATGATGACCAAGTCACCGTCGTAGAACCAGCTTCAACGTGTGGAACTACTGTAGCTGCCAGCTGCGAAGTCGAACCGCCAGCCTTAAGCGCGATTTCTTTGACATTCAATGTCACTTTGTCCACATTCAGCTGATACACCGTAATCATACCGCCTACTTCATTAGCGACCAGAAGAAGCGGCATTCCGCTTGGACTTGATGTTGCAGGTATAAACTCGAGACCCTCCGGGCCGATATCGCCTTGCAGCGAATTAGATTCAAAGTTACGTGTGTTTGTATAATTGACGAAAGCAGGATGCTCAGGGTCTGTCACATCATAGGCCATGATGCCGCCTACACGCTCAAGACCAATGAATGCCAATGCTTTACTGCCCACTTTACCCACTTTCACATACTCCGGCTCAGGACCTTTCTTAGGGCTGCGTTTATCGAAAGCGATCTCCTTATGATCGGAGTTGAAGTATTTCGGAAACCGTTGTGCTGTTATTTTCTCAAAATCATTTTTGCTGTCATAGACAGGTGCTAAATTGCTGGCATTCCAAATGGAGAAGGAGCGACCGCCATACAAGTAGATACCGTCAGGTCCCATATCGCTTGGTACCTCTACGCTGTCATAGGCTGTTTTGCCGCTTACCGTTTTCTCAGCTAAGAAAACAGCTGCATCGGATATCGATGTCAAGCCGGCTTTCAAGCCGCTAATCTTAGCGATATTGGTTCTGCCCGGCCACTCCGTCGCATCCCCTTCATTCGCTGTGAACAAATACGTTTCTCCACCTACGGTGTACGTATCGATTCCATCCGGCATGAACATGCCTTTAAACGGCACGTTCTCGAACTTGATCTTGCCGTCATTCACCAAATCCAGAGCGTTCTCGGCTTTGTTCAAATCCTTGTAACCAAGACCGGTTACCGCAGTTACCGTTGCGCTTGCAATATCTATAGTGGCAATCGCGTTGTTCTCTTGCAAGGACACATACGCTGTTTTCTCATCAGCAGACAATGCGATATATTCCGGCTCCAAATCATACTTTGCCGCTTCTTTCGATGCAGCCGGACCTGTAATGAGGCCTGCCTCGTTTGCAGTGCCGCGAAGATGAACGAGATCATCGATCACGCTGACATTATCGAATTTCACATGCTTGGTAACGTTATTTACGCGATCCACGATGGTAACACTGCCTTCCGGATCAGCTCCGGCCAGACGCGGCTCGGCCTCATCCGCAGTCAATACGTAATTGCCGTCATGCGTGACCTTAATCATATCCGGCTGTACGCCTGCTTCGTAGGAAGTGACATACTTGCCGTCGTAGTCAAATACGAGGATTGCTCCGTTATTCGTATACGTCTTCTCTTGAATAGCGGCGTAAACCAGATTATTCTTCAGGTCGATATCGACACTCGTAAAGTCACCGTATTCGAAGTCGGGCAAGTTCTGTTGAACGACCTCTTCGATATTGATCGAGGTCGCGTCCGCTTCCGGTTTTCCCGTGTTATCCAAGGAAACGATATCCAATGTCGCAGGATCGCTGGATCCATTAACGGAATAGAATTTATGATTCTCCGGGTTGTACTTCACGATCTCCGCAACGCCGCCATCCCCATTCGGTGCACCGGCGATAAAGGAACCCAATCTCGTCATCGTCAGCGTATCCAGAATCGGCTGATTGACAAGAAGCACATAGGATTTAGTTGTTGATTGCGGTGTCGAAGTACTGTCTGTAATGGTAACTACCACATTGTTGCTCGCAAGAGCATCGGCAGCCAGCGTTCCGGAAATGACTCCTGTAGCAGCATCAATCGTAAGACCGGCAGGCAATCCTGTTGCGCTGAAGTGATAAGGTTCTTTCCCGCCTGTCACGCTGATTTTAGCCGTATATGCGTTCGTTGCTGTTCCTTCAGCGAGCTCATTGGTGGAAACGACAAGCGGTGTCGGAACGACTCCCCACTCGCCATCGTTTCCGCTGCGAGGGCTATACGTGGCTATATCCATTGGAACGGTCATGGACCCGTACGTAATTTGAACAAAATCGTTCTTGTTATTGTCACTGTCCGCAAAATTAACACGTCTAAGCGACATGTTCTTCGAAGTGCCGCCTGTAGTGCCTACGACTCCGGTACCGACTGCCGGGCCAGTAGGGAATTCCGCCTCAAACCCGCTAATCGTACTCCCATTGTCGTTACTGCCTGTACCCAGCATATCCACATAACCTGTTGGTTTATTGACGAACGGATTCACCGAGACGTCTTTATCCAGCAAATCTTGATTGCTCATCAAGACGAGCTTCATCCCTTTATTGTGGAGCGCACGAGGGAAACTTGCATCGAAATCGCCATCTGCAATGATCACCTTGTTTACAGGAGTCGTGGTTGCATTAGCTCGAATCAAATATGATGAATGCGCATTAATCGTACCTGTTAGTTCAAGCATCTCCCAAACGCCTGTTGGATCGGTTGTGCTGCCCGATGCTGCACCACGATCGGCATATTGAATAGACCAATTGCTAAGATCCACATTGGAATCCGTAGGATTATATAGCTCGATAAAGCCATGGCTCACTGCTCCATCTTTTGAAGTACCTGCGCCAAAATACTGATTGATAATGACATGTGGAACTTGGACATTGTACCCGTTTGTATCGTACGGCGTTCCTTCAGTAACAACTGCATCCGCTGAAGCAGGCAGTACGCCAGCCAGCAGACCTGCAGCAAGCTCAGTTGAAAGCAGCAGTGCCAATAGCTGTTTATTTCTCTTCTTCAACATGTCTTCACTCCTATTATATGGTTTGTCCTAGAAATTATATGGGAGAACTGTGAAGCATCTATTAAGGCGAAATGGATGTTTTGTAAATGACAGGTAAAAAAAATAACCCCGCCAACTCAGGAACAGCCCTGAATTGCACGTGGTTATCTACTTTCATGCGTTTATTTAATTGGAAAAACACAGCTTATTTCGCTGCTTCTTTAGTCGCCTTATCCAGCATATCGTTCCAATTCGCAAATTGGGTCTCTCTGGCTACATGACGATCAAACAGCTCATCGGGAATATTGCGAATGTCCTCATGAGTCTCCACTTGGAAATTGCCCTTCTCCAGAAACTCCGAAAAGCTATTCCAGCTCGAATATTTCCCCATGAAGGAATCGTTGAACAATCGATCAAACGACAGATGTTCCGGATCTTCCTGAACGTTCTTCTGTCCTTGTAATTCCTTTAGCAACTCATCAAATGGCATTGGTTTATGCTTTCTCAGACGCTCACCCCTAAAAAGATTATTATCATTAGTATAACCATGACGATACTGATTTCTTCCTGTTTATTCAAACTCAGTATATGTGAAAGTCAGACACGGCACACTGCTACTCTACCCAGTATACAAAAGGTACCCCTAGTTTGAACACCTTTTTTCAAAGTGTCCTGTCTAAGGGTACCTCTTCTACGCTATCTGACAAGTCAAAAATTTCTATTCTTCGTTAACGGATTCTGCGTACTTCTTAAAGTTATCCATAATCGCCTGCCAGCCTGCTTGCTGCATTTCGACAGCGTTCATCGTTTCCGTCTCGAACGTTTCGATGACTTTCGTCTCGTTATCTTGGCTGATGAATGTGATCGAAACTTCTCTGCCATCGCCTAATGTATAGGCAATGAACTCGTTGATCCGCACCTCATCATAAACGCCGCCAAATTCGAATTCGAAGCTGCCATCTTTCGCGGCCATCTTGGAAGTGAAGGATCCGCCAACTCGTAAATCATTCTCGGAGAATGGCGTGTGCCAGTCATCAGAGGCGTTATTCCATTGGGTGATATGCGCCGGCTCGGTCCAGAATTTCCAAACTTTCTCCACGGGTAATTGCACGACTGTTTGCACGGTTACTTTCTCAGCACCTGTTCCCATTTCAAGACCGCCTCTACTCGTATAGTAACTGCTAACAAGCACATTTTACCAGAACATTCATCCTTCCTCAACGCCTCGCCACATTACGCGTGAATCTTCACTTTCGTGCCTGTCGGAACCGTGCTGAACAACCATTCTACATCTTTATTCAGCATCCGGATGCAGCCGGCGCTGGCATTCGTTCCGATGGAAGAAGGCGCATTCGTACCATGAATGCCGTATTTCGTTCCTTGCGTATTCGGCACGCTCAGTCCAAGCCACCGGCTGCCCAGCGGGTTCTTCGGATCGCCGCCCGGGATTTCTTTGGCCATGTACCACGGATTCTTGATCTTCGTAATAATCTCGAAGCTCCCGGTCGGCGTTGCCCCTTTCTTCCTCCCGCTTGCAATATCGAAGCTCTTCTCAACCGCTCCGCCCGCGATGACATATAACTTGTTTCGTGTAATGTCGATCTCAATGGAGACTAACTTAGTGGAGGTGGAAGTTGAGGTGGGGGGAGTCACCGCAGCAGTCTCCCCCGGGCCTGCGATGCCCGCGCAGTCCTCGATCGAATAGAACGGATTCGGAATTTGCACAATCTGCCCCGCTTTGATCGAGGCTGATGCTGCTCCGATGCCGTTCACCTTCGCAATCATTTGCTGATAGTCCTGCGCTTTATAATATTTGGTCGAAAGGCTGTACAAGGTATCGCCCTTATGCACCGTATATTTCAGTTCGCCTGCAGGCAGCGGCACGCGTAAATCCATATCTGCTTTCAAATCCGCTTCCGTCATGTGATTGTACGCCATTAATGCGTTCATGTAGTAGATGCGGTTGAAATAGTGATTCGTAATCGCGTACAAGGTATCGCCTTGTTTGACTGTATATTGATCCAGAACAAGCGGGTTCGACAATCTCAGTGCCGTCCCTGCTTTCAAGCTCACCTTCGGATCCAGCCCATTCGTTCTTGCAACCTGCTCATAATCGCCGGTCAGATAAAACTTCTTCGCAATGCCGTATAACGTATCGCCGGGCTTGATGCTGTACGAAACACTACTAAAGGATTCTGTTTCTGTGTATCCCTGCGCGTTCGTCATTACAGGAAAGCTTGTACATAAGACCACCAACAACACTATACTTAAGACCCACTTCGATTGCCTACTCAACGATGATCACACCTTCTGCCGTAATAATTTGCGGCTCAGATGATTCGTCATCATTCGTCAGGAATCCTTTTTATTTCATGTCGATTTTTGAAAAATAATCCAATCGTAGGAGAGCGGGGAAGAAGCTCAGTCGCAGTGGGTTCTTGAGCACCAACCTGCTTCTCCTTTTGCCCGGTTATCTGAGAGGAATAAAGTCCCAGCTGGATGTGTCGGCTTTAAACCACCGTATCGTTGGCAGTGAAGAGCCATTGATCGAGCCACCCGAACGCATCCTCTTGCATCTGATTATCGAATTTATGGGGCCCCGGGTAGAACAGACCGCGATAACGATCACCGGCCCCCATTTTCTCATAAATCGCCTTTAGCTTCCGGTCGCTCTCTTCTTGTCCTTCTAGGGTCCATAAAGGATCGTCGATATCATATTGCACCATTACGGCATTCGGACCGCTTAAGGAGATGATGTCCGGCATATCCAGATAGGAGGATAAATGCGGGACATGCATCATCCACGTATGCCGCTGAATGCGATGGGCTACAACTTCACGGTTCGTGGACATGAAACCTATGCAAACCGAGCATTTAATTCGATCATCCAATCCCGCGAGGAAAATCGTCCTTAAGCCGCCTCCGGACAATCCGCCGCACCCGATTCGATCGCCGTCTACCTCTGGCCTTGTCAACAAATAATCGACCGCCCGTCGATCCTCATAAGCCATGATGCCCGTCCACGTGGTGCCTGCAAGAAATAACGTTTTGGCTACCATGGATTCGTGCTCGCCCGCAAACTGATTGTAGGCTTCAATATAAGCTCTGGAGCCCGGCTCTGCATTCAGCACAGGCTGCACATATTCTTTCGTGACACTCTCTGCGTCCAGCTTCCTTGATCCCCATAGGAAAACATCCGGCACAAAAACAACATAGCCCCGTTTAGCCAGCTTGGTCGCCCATGAACTGCCTTCATAAGCGGCCTGCTTGAATTCTGTCATGATTTCTAGCTCATCATCCAGCTCCACCAGCTTCTCTTTGCCGAAGTACTTGAACCCACCATGATCATGAAGGGCCACGACAGCCGGCAACTTGCCTTCCCGTTCAGACGGATACAGCAGAATGCCCTCCGTTCTTGGGCCAAACGGCTGCTCGTAACTAACATGCTCCACGACTAGGCCATCCTTCACGTACGAGCGATCCACGCTTGCTTGCATGGGACATGCATCGGCCTGATAGGAGAGCAGCTCCATCACCTTCGCCTTTGTCGTCGTTCTCCAACTCTCGATGTCATCCCCCTCATACGCTAGAAAAGAAAGCGGAAACGAGCATTTCTCCATGGCATTCATGGCCAGTGGTAAATAATTGCCGAATAGACTCTTCATGTCGGATTCTCCCTTCCATACTTAGACAGCCTTGATCTGTTAAAGATTCGCAGCAGCGGGATGGACAACAACAGCGAAGCAACACCAGCTAAGAGGAATGGCATCGAAATCATACCCGTAGCCATGTAGCCTGCTATGGAGATTGCCCCTCCGCCTTTGAGCGCTACCTCTCGGGAAACCAGGCACCCGGGGAGGTTATGCGTTCTTTTGCTTTCTTGAACGAAATTCGCGAAGATCGGAATGGTGAAGAACGGGACCAGAAATCCGCCCGCCGCGGACAAGGTAAATACACTAACCGGTGCCATCGCATACGGCCGCATGATCCAAATAATTGCATAAGCAAGCAATGGCAGGAGTGCCGGCAGCAGCCATTTGCGCACATCCGTCAACTTGCCAATCACTAGATTAGCGGCTAGTACGCCAAATTGAATAAACACGGCTACAAAACCAACATCGATGAAAGCTGCGGAGACGGTGAACACATACAAGGACCAGAAGATGTCGGCCGTATCACTGAAGCCAGACAATACCGATGAAACCAGATAAATTCGGATGGCGGCAAATGTAGATTGGGGCTGGGGCTCCGCTGATTCCAATGCTGCCTCCGAAGCAGTGGACATCAATGGCGTTTCATCCCTATTTTGCAAGTATGAAACTAGCAGCACGATAATCGATACAACGAAGAAGGTAATCGCGATCGTCGATACCGCTTCAATGCCGAAATAAGTCAGCACGATTCCGCTTATGCCGGGTCCGATGATTTTGCCTGCAACCGATGCGGCGCGGAAGCGTCCCGTAGCTTTCCCCACTGCTTTGCCGGACGAAGCGGCGAATAGATAGTTCAACGGAACCCAATAGAACGCATTGGCACAGGCTGTCGATGCGATCAAACCATACAAGAGCAGGCTGCCATGTCCCGCTACTAATAAATACTGAGTAGCTAGTACGGGGATAAGTCGAAGCAAAATGAACACAACCGGTTTTGCCGTCATATACCGGCCTAACATCATGTTGAGCAGGGACTGAACGATATAATAGCCGCCTAAGTAGGCCGCCGCATAACCGATCGAGCCCAGCTCTTTGTAAATTAAGATAGGAATAAAAACTTTGAGCAAGCTGTCCGCAAGCTCGTTCATAACTCTGTGGACCAGTAAGATCTTGGGGTTTATCGTTCTCAAGCGACTCTCTCCGATGCATGTACTCTCTAGTTATACTGTTATTATAAAGAACCTAATTCCAGTTTAGTAGTTCATAGTCACAATAAAAAAGGTGACACAGGGTTTATCCCTGTGCCACCGCTATGACCGCTCGCACACCTCTCGCCGCGCAAAGCTAACGAACCGTTCGTCAGAGCATCGCTCGTTAGAATTTTTTTGGCGCTATTTTCAGGCAAATAAGCCCTGTACGGTTCGTTAGCGCATCCCGGCTTCCGACATCCGACTTCCGGCAACTCGCGCAGCTCGCACACCGCAACTGGCTAGCGTAAGCGTTCACTCATACACTAAGCACGATTCAATGCATCAAGCTCGGCCGTTACGGACTCGATCATCGTGACGAAAGCTGCCAGCTCCTGCGAGCTGGCCGCTTGGTCGCGCGCGATTTTGACCGTTTCATCGCTGCCGCTCTGCACCTCGCCTAATATCTTGCCAATATTGGACAGCTTCTCTTGAATCGTCTTCAACGATTCCTTCGAGTGGCTGGCCAGCTTACGGATCTCATTCGCAACCACCTCGAACCCACGCCCGCTGTCGCCCGCGCGCGCCGCTTCTATCGCAGCGTTTAAGCCGAGCAGATGAGTTTGGTCGGATATTTCCCGAATCATGGCGCCCATAAGGTGAATCTCTTGGATTTCCCCCTGCAGCACTTCCACGTTTCTGTGCGATTTCTCCTGAAGCTCCGAAGTGAACGAAGCGGATGCGGCAACCGATTGCGTGCTGCTCCTCAGCTCAACCATCATCGAAGCTAACTCTTGTACAGCCGCGCTGATTTTCTGAAGCATCTGCTGTCTTTCATCGGCCATTCGCTGGATGATCGCCTTCTCGTCCATTTCATACGCTTCCAACACGAGCTGGGAGTCGAAATTAAACATTTTGCTAAGCGCGAAAATAATAGCTGTCCACTGATCCGGAGCTGCCGCTCTCATATGCTTGGTTGCAATATCGAGATACAGCATATAGGTACCGAGGTACCAGGTCGTCGTCAAACCGATCCGCGAATGCACATTGCCGATGAACAGTCGGCGCTTGATGAACTCTTCATCGATGCTGCCTTCCGTCATCGTTTGGAAATACCAAATTTGCGTTCCCTTCAATCGGTCGACTGTGCTGTGCTTGTTAATAATCTCAACCAACTCGGGCTGTGTGAGTACTCGGTCATATAATTCGTCCACGACGGATTCCGTAATTTGCTTAAAGATGCCGGCTTGCGATTGAAGCAGTTGAAGATCCTCTTCCGTAATGCCTATGTAATCGATTTGCTTTCTTCGTTCAGGGCTAACATTGATCATCATGATCTCTCCTCATTGTTGGAAAAAAAACCTACATGTGCAACTCCCCTATATTCTAACGATAAGCGGCATGACCGTGTATCGGGATATTCCCTGATAAACAGGCTTGAAAACCCTGAATTTCAGGGACGCCGCTCCGGGACTTCCTTCATTTTCTCGCGGTATCTTGTTAAGATGAGAGAATTAGTCCGGTTGATAGAGAAAGCCAGAGGGAGGAACCTCTTATGATTCGCATATTCATCGTGGACGATCATGTTATCGTCCGGTCGGGGCTGAGGTCTCTACTGGATGGAAAACATGACATGTGTATAGTCGGTGATGCAGCAGACGGGAACGAAGCCATTCGTCTCGCACAGGAGCTGAAGCCGGATGTGGTGTTAATGGATCTAAGCATGCCTCACGGCAAAGATGGCATGACCGCAACTAGAGAGTTGAAGGCGCTACTGCCGGAAACCTATGTCCTTATTCTTACGATGCATGACGATGGCGAATATTTATTCCGTGCGATACATGCCGGCGCCTCCGGTTATATTTTGAAGAGCGCTCCGTACGAAGAGTTAATTACCGCGATACAGACGATTGCTGAAGGGAACGCCTACTTATATCCGACCGCTACGAAACGACTGATGAATGAGTACTTGGAGAAGCTGCGGCAAGGCGAAAATACGGGGAGCTATGCTTCGTTGTCCGACCGTGAGCAGGAAGTATTAGTCGGGATTGCCAAGGGCTACTCGAACAAAGAACTCGCCGAGCAGCTTGTGATCAGTGTCAAAACAATCGAAACGCACAAAAGCAACCTGATGGACAAGCTTGGGCTGCGCACACGGCCTGACTTGGTTCGCTATGCCGTGGAGAGGGGACTGTTAAGCTATGAATAGCAGGCACTCTTACCCGGAAGTGATCGGGCAAAAGGTGAACTCTCTTCTGGCACGCCTCGATGATCATATAACCGAGCCTGCGTTCCGTGAAGATTTGCATCAAATGCTGAAGCAGCTGACTGACGTGAAGCTGGCACTCGATGAATCCTCCATTGTCGTCGTTACCGATCATCATGGGATTATTCAATATGTGAACGATAAGTTCTGCGAAGTCTCCCAGTATTCACGCGACGAATTGATCGGCAAGGATCACCGCATTATTAACTCGGGGTTCCACGGCAAAGCGTTCTTCGAGGAGTTATGGCAGACCATTCAATCCGGCCGGGTATGGCGCGGAGAGATCCGAAATCGGGCGAAGGACGGCAGTATTTATTGGGTAAACACGACCATCATGCCTTTTCTTGATAACGATGGGCTTCCCTATCAATATTTGGCCATTCGCAACGAGGTTACACAGCTGAAGAAGGTCGAAGAGGAGCTTCAGGAGATGATGAAGCGCGTGATGCACATTCAAGAGACGGAGCGGCAGCGTTTCTCGAGGGAGCTGCATGACGGCATTGGGCAAAGCTTGTTCGGGCTTGTTATCCAGTTGGACCAGCTGATTGGGGAACAGCTAATCGATCAGTCCAAGTTGTCGACGATTCGGCAATCGGTCTCGACAATTATCGAAGAAGTGCGAAGCCTCGCTTGGGATTTACGCCCTTCTGTGCTCGATGATTTAGGCGTCATACCTGCACTTCGCACCTATATCGAAAATTACAAGCAGCATTACGATATCCGAGTACAACTCACCTGTACGCTGCGCACTCGTCTGGACCCGCGAATCGAGACTGCTCTGTATCGCATTGTTCAGGAGGCGCTGACTAACGTGGCCAAATACGCCGCGGTGTCCGATGCTGCAGTAGATGTGTCGGAGTCGGAGGAGCATGTTTATATTCGAATTATGGATCGTGGGAAAGGGTTTGTCCCGAACTTGAACCGGCAGGGCGTCGGACTCTTCAGCATGGAAGAGCGCGCTCGCGGTATTGGCGGACAACTTGAGGTGGTATCTGCCCAGGGGGAAGGGACTACGATTACGTTGACGGCGCCGAAGAGGTTGTAGGCCGACTCCAACCTGTAACGGTTGTGAGAGTGGTTATTGGGTCAAAAAAACCTGTTTTTATTTTCTTACGGTTGTGAGCGAGCTTATTTGGACATGATCTGGTAGAAATCAACCATTATGCCGTGAATAACGCCGCTCGCAACCGTTAGAATTATAGAAGCCATTCATTTCATGAAATAGCCACGCTGACAACCGTTAAAATCCAATAGGCAATAACGGAACTACGCTGTAAACAGTAAACAGCCGCTCCTCCAACTTATTCCGCAAAAAACTGCGCAGCCTTCGCACGATGCTCTTCCGTGATATGAATGTTGATCGCTTTATAGGCAACAAATACCGCAGCACCATCATCTGCAAAACCTGCAACGGGAATAAAGTCAGGAATGACATCGACCGGTAGAATGAAGTATGCCAATGCGCTGATAGCCGTCACTTTCGCAGCTGTCGGTGTAGCCGGGTCCATGGCGCAATAGTACATCGATACGGCTTCGTGGGAGAATGGAACTTTTGCCGCATATTTTTTGACTTTGGACCAGAAGCCTTTATTTACATATTTCACTTGCTCTTCATGATCACCAATTTTGGAAGTATACTTGTCTGTTTCGACTTCTTCATTCGCAACGCCGGATGGAGCTGTCTCTACTGCAGCCGCAATCTCATCATCGGAGAATGCCGCCGGAATCACATCATTTTCGACTAGCTTCTCCTTACATGCGCCACAAAGAGCAGATTTCACTTTTTGTGCATCTACCTGGTTTTTCTGACCACAATTCGAGCATTCAATGATTGCTAGCATGTTAGTTCCTCCATGGAATAGAAAATTTTAGGATAGCGACTATAGCACTATGCATTCGACAATAATCCACATTATTCCTTTAATTCTCATAAGACATTTTAACTTCATGAAATATAAATGACCTCTGCCATGTGCCACATATGCAGAGGTCATCTATTTATTTAATTGAACTCCCAGCAGTTCAAGCTTAACGTGCCCAGCTGGTAGCTGCGATGCAGCAGCTTCGCTTGCCTGTTGCTGTCGCCGGCTCCCATTGCAAGAAGCAGCGGAATGAAATGCTCATTCGTCGGAACGGCTTCCTTGGCATAAGGAGCTAGTGTCTCGTAATTGAACAACGCTTCTAGGTCCCAGTTCTCCAGCTTATCTTGAATCCACTTGTCGAAGGTGACAGCCCATTCCTCCGGTGTATTTCCTCCGCGCCAATTCAACATCCGCAGATTATGAACGATCCCCCCGCTGCCAAGGACCAGAATGTCTTGCTCCCGCAGCGCTGCCAAAGCTTTCCCGATTTGATACTGCTGCTCATTGGACAGATACCGGTTGACGGACAAGGCTATAACCGGAATATCCGAGGCCGGATACATCAGCTTCAGCACCGCCCATGCCCCATGATCCAGCCCTCTCTCCGAATCCATGACGCTCGGAATGCCATTCTTCTCGAATAGCTGCTGGATCTCCTCGCTGATCGCAAGATCACCAAGAGCCGGGTAAGTGATCTTGTATAGTTCATCTTGAAAACCGGAAAAATCATAAATAGTGGAGTACGTATCCACGGTACTGACCGTTTGCGTCCTGTTCTCCCAATGCGCCGAGAAAATCACGATAGCTCTTGGTTTGGATGGCAGCGCAGCGGCAAACTGCTTCAGAAACTCGGTATAGTCATGCTGTTCGAGTACAAGAGACGGTGCTCCATGAGCAATGAAATAAGATGGCAGCATAATGGTTGTTCACTCCCTCGATTGATTTGATTCGTTTTGTTTCGATTATCGCCGAGCATCCGCTTGAAGCCAGCTGACCAAGTCTCGTTGATTCTCTTCCGATACGCCATGATCCGTCGGATAGATCTTGAACGTGCAGTTCGGCGTTAATTGTTGAAAATACGCCGCGTTGTCCTTCCCGATCTGAACCGGGAATATGGAATCAAACTCCCCATGTGAGATAAAGACAGACACTTGATCTACAGACTGCAGCTCGTATTCCGTCTTCACGAACTCCGGAACATAGCCGTTCAAGGCTACGATTCCTTTCAATTGCTTCCCCATTGTCAGCGCAAGCGTCATGGATAGAATCGCGCCTTGGCTGAAGCCGAGTAAGTACCGCCCCGCTGGGTCAATCGGATATTTCTCCGTTACGTAGTGGATGAACGCTGCTAGCTGATGAACCGCAAGGTCGAAAGTTTCGCGAATCGGATTGCCCAATCCCTTCAGCTCGTAATATTGGTAGCCTGCGCCTAAACGAAGGTCTCCCCGAATGTTGATGATGATAAAATCACCCGACAATGGAGCCACCAGGCCATGCATGTTCTGTTCATTGGAGCCCTTACCGTGAAGGGTGATGATAGCCGGGTATTTCTTGGTTGGATCGCTGTTAGGCGGTAGATGGATATCATATTCATAAGCCACGTTCACTATAAACAACCTCCCAATCAAGCTCGCTGGAATATTAGTAATAAAGAATTAATTTTTATATGGCTAATATAACTCCACCCCACTAGTATGTCAATGAATTTATTGATAATATGTAATTATGTTCGGTATTACTAATATTTATAGGCAGGTGATCCTGATGGACATCGGTTCCACCATTCGCGCAATACGCAAACGCAAGAACATCACGATCGCCCAAATATGTGAAGAAACCGGTTTGTCGCAAGGTTTCATGAGCCAAGTCGAAACGAATAAAACGTCTCCTTCGATATCAACGCTGGATAACATCGCTGCGGCGCTAAACGTACCCCTAACCTATTTGCTCATGAAGAAGGACGAACGCATGACGATCGTCCGCAAAGATGAACGCAACGTGACCACAAGCGGCCTGGAGAAGCTGAAGGTCGAGCACCTAAGCTCGACTAGAGGGATGCGTATGATGCTCGTTGAACTTCCGCCCGGCGCCTCAACAGGAGCTGCGCCACATGCCCATAAAGGTGAAGAGTCGCATCTCGTCATCCAAGGGAAAATCATCGCCGAGCAAGGGGAAGATTCCGCCGTCCTGGAAGCAGGCGACTCCTTCAGCTGGAACGCCTCTACTCCCCATAGAGTAACCAATGTCAGCGATGGTATCAGCATCGTCCTCATCTCCGTGTACACCGGGTCGGAAGAGGATTTGGAACAGGAGTATCTATAGCACACGCACACAAAAAGAGGCTCATCCTCCGGTCGCAAACTCTACCTTGAGGATAGCCTCTTATTTTGTATTAAATCCCGAGCTTCTGCCCCTTCTCCAGCCGCTGAATTTGCTTCTCGCCTTCGTCTGCCAGGTCACGGAATTGACCGATTGTTTCGCGCATTTTGGGGAGAGCTTCCTTCTTGTACGTGCTGATCGAATCCAGCGCAGCAAGGACATCCGTGAATGCTTGCTTCAGCGTGTCTACGGAGATGCTCGCATTAAGCGCCTGCTTGTGAATCTCTGCTCCTTGCTCCTTCAGCATACGAGAAGTGCCGGCGATTAACTCGTTTGTCGTTTGGTTCAACAGTTCAATCTTCTTCAATACGATCTTCTGATTATAGAGGGCACTGGCGACCGTAACGGAAATTCGCAGTGCCGATATGGTCACATTCTTCGCTCGGTCAACGCCGCGAATAAGCTCCTTGTTGTTGCGGATGACGACTTCGATTGCCATGATTCCCTGCTGATTGACGACTAGCATCTGCTGCAGGTCCATGACGCGCTGGCGCAAGGGGAACAAGACTTCCTCCGTGATAAAACGAATCTTGTCGGGATCTTCATTACGAGCTGTCGCTTCAGCGATTTGCGTGGCGATGGATTCATCCATCAACATGCCAAGCTGAATTTCTTTCTGAAGCTTCTTGGTCAACTCGCGAAGCGTCTGCTGCTCGATCTCGAGCGTCGTATTGTCGTTCTTGAGCGTCATTTTCCCTTTATCCAAGGAGACCACGATGTCGGCGATAACCGCATCGGCCTTCTGATATTTGAGAAAGTACGCGCGTAACGGATTAAATAACTTGCCCAGAAATCCCGTCTTCGCAAAATCCACGACACTCGGGTCCAAATCCTTCAGCTGCGTATGAAGCTCGGATAACCCTTTGGCAACTTGCCCGCCGTCATCGCCCGTCTTCGAGAGATTGCCGACTGACACTTGGAGCAGCGAGTTCTTATCTGAGGATGATTTCATCGTGTTCAGCCCGAATGCGTCGATGGACGTGAGAATCTCCTTGCGCTTCTCGAGCGATTCCGTGTCTAAAGCCATGATTGTGGATACGTTGTTATCTGCGATTTCCTTGAGTTTGGCGATCTCTTCGGGGACCGGCTTAACCTCTTGTTCGATTACCTGCTTGATTTGCTCCGGGCTGGCGACTTCCATCGAGAATGACATCGAATTCCTCCTTTAGGTTGGGCATTCCATTACATTTGAACGTTGAGAAGGTTGCCGATCTTGTAAACAACGTCATCTGTATCGGCGTTGATGCTTGCCGCCTCGTTAATGCTCGATATGCTTTGAAGCGCTTTGATGTTGGCATTGTAGCCGATGGTGTAGATCGGAACTTTGTAGATTTCGACCAGCTCTTTGATATCGTTGAGCGAATGGCCTTCGTTCGTTTCCCCATCGCTTAGGACGAAAATAACGGGTTTCATATTCGGGTTGACGAGCAATTGGTCTTGCAGCATCTTGAGCGCGACGATGATGCCATCGAAGGTCGCCGTTCCACCGCCGGATTGCAGATTGTTCACGGCTCCCACGAACAACGATTGCTGAATCGCGTCGTATTTGCCGATCGGCACATCGATGGATACGTCGCTGGAGTACGAGACGAGTCCGATGCTGTTATCACGGCCGAGATACTTCTGCCCTTTAAGCAGCGATTCCTTGAGGCGGGCGAGCGGCTCGCCGTCCATACTTCCGGAGATATCGGTTACGAAGACGGCCGATATCGGTTTACTTCCGTTCTTCTTCTCTTTCCACAGCTTCTGAGCGGAAGTCAGCGTTGCGCCGTCCATGACAGCCAGCTCGGATTTGTACTCTTCAAGCTGGTTGAACCCTTTGTCCTTCGCCATCTGCTGGTATTTGTCTTGCGTCACGAATTCCGCGAATTTCTTGATGATGTCGATTTTCTCTTGCGGAAGGTCCCCCAGAGCGAATAACGGACTGTCATGTCGAACACCGAACGGCGTAAATACATAGCCGCTCTTCAATTCCGCGGCGTTGACGAAGGTCTGATATTCAAGCACGAAACCGTCCAGCATGCCCGACTTGGCTGCGTCTCGCATCTGTAAGGTAGTAGAAGCGATGAACGGCACGTTCGCTTGAAACTTCTCGAACCCTTGAACCGCTTTATCGCTCAAGCTATTGGCATTATCGAAGGTATGAAGTGCCGTTACGAGAAAGTTAAGTCCGGTCGAGCTGGCAAAAGGATCGGTATACCCCATCGAGAACTCATTGTTCGCAATGGCTTCGGTAACGGTTTTGACATTGACCGAGCCGTATTTATCGACCAATGCATCGTACTTGGCCTTGACAATGACGATACCCGGAACATTGCCGACGAGTCGCGGTGCGATAAGCTGCGTCTTGACTCCGCTGGCTTCCGCCATTTTGCCCCATAGTTCGTTAGATGGCGTGAACGCGTCCGGAACATATTTGCCGGTCTTAATATAATCAGTCGCCGTCCCAGAAGCGATGTTGCGGATTTTCACAGATGCGGGCTGGCCATTCACTTCGATTCCTGCATGATTGAATTCCGTTGCGACTTCGGTTAACCAGCCATCTACGCCGGTACCCGATTTCTCCGTGGAGGAGAAGATTTCAACGAATTGATTGGACGTGTTGTTCACCGCAATCGGGAACTTGGAGATGTCCGGCAGCGAAGCGGCGACGTCGATGGGATCCAGATCGATCTGCCCTTTCACCGGCTCCGCGGTCGTTACGGAAATATCTTCGTACAAATTGCTTAGCTGCTTGCCGGCGTTCTCGGAAGTGACTTCCGCTTTGGACTTCCCTAAGTTCGAGGTCAGATTAATGCCGTAATATACGAGGACGAATACGAGACCCAAGATCAAAATCGATATCACCAAAAACTTGCTCTGTTTGGACATAACCGCACCTCTCACTGTTTGTAATATTTAGTCTGCTTGATTAACGAATCGATCTCTTGCATGCATGGCATCTGATCGATTTCACTCGGCTCGAAGCTGTCCAAGCGCGAAATTTCAAGCAGCAGCTTATCCAGCTTGATCAACATCTCTTCGTTCGACTCCAGCGATTGCTTAACGAATGTCAGCTGTTCATTGACAATCCCTGTTCTTACTTGAAGAAGCTCAGGCGATATTCGGGAAGGCTTTGGGCCTCCACCGGCATGCTGAAGCTCCGATTCATCGAACACATGCAGCCGATTCAAGATACTTCTTACATTCAGGTAAAATAATTTCTCAACCTCCCGGGTCACAGAAGCGAACTTCTTGTAGCTAAGTTCATTCGGATCGAATCGCTGCCCGAGCACGTTCAGCAAGGTGTCCTGCCTCTTATTCATCCGCTCCATCTGATCCAGGGCATAAACCATATCCTCCTGAAGCACTTTCACTCGTCTATACCGCATGAGCGCCTCCTCGAAGTCTTCTCGCGTTCGCAGCTGCTTGACAGGCGTCGTCTCCGGCTGCTTAAACAGCAGCGTGTAGCTACCATAGAGCAGCGCGATGCCGCTCGCCAGAAGCAAAGTAACGCCGAGAGCCGATTCGAACGGACGCTCCCCGATCTTGGCACCCATAAAGCCGGGCGAAAATACCGCAATATTCACAGCCGCGATGACCACGATCATACCCAGCAGTTTCACGAATTTAGTTCCCATCGACCATGCTCCTCCATCCAGGTTCATTCCAATGTACGCGGCTTGATCGCAACATATTTCCGTTTCCTTAATCTGGATTACGGAAGATCAGGCGCGTAGTTTCAACATCGCTCATTTCGCCCATTCGGACAAGAAGTCGCGAAGCTCGACAAGTTGTTCTATTTCGACATTTTCTTCCATTATCCTTGGTCATTACTTAAAATTTTCCATAAGAATGGCGTATGCATTCGCTTCCTGGATAACTCACATACTGACAGAGAGTCCCAAAACGAATAATTTTTTCACTTGATTTCCAACTATTTGTGTTATAATTTCCATAGTTTTTTTGACCGGAGAACAGCCCTATCGAAATGAAGGCGATATTCGGAACCTCAAAATCTAGAAACTTACAGAAGTCGGTGATCACATGTTTCAATTCAAGTGGCTTTGGCACAATCTGATAGGTGATCGAGCGCGTTATATTATCGCTTTATGCCTGTCGGTGGTGGGCTCCTCGCTCACCATTATTAATCCTTACATCGGACAGCGAATTGTCGATCTCTTCATCGCTGGCAATGATGCAGCAAGTAATCTGACCGACAAACGAGCGCTGCTGATCGGCCTTTGCTTGGGCATGATCGGGTTTTCCTTGCTTCGCACGGGTCTGTCCTATTTTACGACCTTGCTGTATGAACGAGCTTCGCAGAACATGCTTTATCGCGTCCGGATCTACCTGTACAACAAGATTCAGGGTCAGGACATGAAGTACTACGATCGCAATCGTACCGGGGATCTCATGACCAAGATGACAGGTGACCTCGAGATGGTCCGGCATTCCTTGGCGTGGATTATCAAAACGATCATCGAATCGCTAACGGTATTTATTGCGGCTGTGGCGTATTTCTTCTATATCGACGCAGAGCTGACTTGGTGGCTGCTCATCCTGTCGCCTCCGATTGGGATTGTAGCCTTCATATTCGCCAGACGCGTACGTCCGATGTATGTGGATCTTAGGGAGCGCCTCTCACAGCTGAATACGACGACGCAGGAAAATATCGCGGGTAATCGCGTGGTCAAAGCGTTCGCGCGCGAGGAGTTCGAAATCAACAAATTCACGGAGAAAAGCGTGAACTACTCCAAGGCCAATAAGAAGGCTGCCTTGGTTTGGCTGGACTATTTCCCCTACTTGGAGATCTTCTCTCAGGGATTCAGCGTTATTCTGATGCTGGCAGGAGGTCTGTTCGTCATGAACGGGCGGATTACATTCGGGGAATTCTCGGCTTTCTCCGCGCTCGTATGGGGACTATCCAACCCGATGCGCAGCATTGGTATCATTATTAACGATATTCAGCGTTTCTTCGCGAGCCTTACCAAGATCATTGAAGTCTATTACGCTCATCCGGAAATCGTCAACAATCACAACAGCAGCACGGTTAAGCGGCGTTATAACGGCCGCATTCAGTTCGAGCATGTGAGCTTTAAGTATGACAATGTGACGGTGCTGGAAGACATTAACTTCACGATCGAGCCCGGTGAGACAATCGCCATCATGGGTGCTACGGGATCCGGGAAAACGACGCTAATCAACCTCATCCCACGCTTCTATGACATTACGAAGGGCCGCGTCTTGGTAGACGGCAAGGATGTGCGTAAGCTTGAGCTGGACGAGCTGCGCGGCAATATCGGCATCGCAACACAGGATGTCCTGCTGTTCTCCGATACGATCGACGGCAACATTGCTTACAGCAATCCGGATATACCGGAAGAGGATGTCTTCAAGTTCGCCGAGCTTGCCGCTGCCCAAGATTTCATTCGCAAAATGCCGGAAGGCTACAATACCGTCGTCGGTGAACGCGGCGTCGGATTGTCCGGCGGTCAGAAGCAGCGTATCGCCTTGGCTCGGGCTTTGGCCGTTCAGCCTCCAATCCTGATTCTCGACGATACTACATCTGCAGTCGATTTAGAGACGGAAGAGCATATCCAGAAGAGTCTGCGCGAGCTGGACTTCCCTTGTACGAAGATCATTATCGCCCAGCGGGTATCCACGACGTCGCAAGCTGACCGCATTCTTATTTTGGACAATGGACGTGTCATTGAAGAAGGCACGCACGCCGAGCTTCTAGCTAAGCGCGGTTACTATTACGACGTATTCAAGCTGCAGATCGAAGGCATCGGAAGGGGGGCGATCGCTCATGGCTAGAAATAAGTTCGATATGGATGAGAATTTGGAGTCACCGTTTAATATCCGACATTTCCGGCGTGCACTGGTCTACATCAGAAGGCAGCAGAAGCCGATGATTATCGCGTTTGTACTTAGCGCTTTGTCAGCCGGTATCGCGCTCTCCGCGCCTCTCATTATGCAGCATGTCGTCGACGTGACGATTCCCGCTAAGGATCGTCAAGGGCTTGTCTTCTGGTCGCTGCTTACACTGGCCACCATCGTCGTCAGCGTTATCTTGGCCACGATTCGTTCGCGTATGATGACGAGTGTCGGGCAGGATATTATCTTCGATATCCGGACGGACTTGTTCAAGCACCTGCAGGAGCTGCCGTTCCAATATTATGACGATCGCCCACAGGGCAAAATTCTCATACGGGTCGTCAACTACGTCAACTCCGTGTCGGATGTGCTATCCAACGGGATCATTAACTTAATCCTTGAAATTATGAATCTGCTCTTCATTGCCATCTTTATGTTCGCTGTTGATGTGAAGTTATCTTTTGTCATTCTGGGCGGTCTGCCCGTCTTCCTTGGCGTCATCATGCTGATCAAGACTAAGCAGCGCCGTGCGTGGCAGTCGGTATCGAACAAAAGCTCCAACTTGAATGCTTACTTGCAGGAGAGCATCAGCGGCATTCGCGTTACGCAGATCTTCACTCGTGAGCAGCATAATGAAGGCATCTTCACCCGGCTGTCCACCAACTACCGCAGTGCGTGGATGAGAACGATGTATCTCAACTTCCTCGTCCCTTTCTCGGTAGATAACCTGGCGACGACGGTCACGACAGCCATCTACTTCGTAGGTTTGCTGGCACTCGGTCCGGAAGAGGTGACGTTCGGCGTCATCCTCGCGATGAGCAGCTACGCGTCGCGCTTCTGGCAGCCTATCCTTAATATCTCGAACTTGTACAACAGCTTCATCAACTCCGTCGCCTACTTGGAGCGTATCTTCGAGACGCTGGATGAACCGGTGACCGTCAGCGACGTCAAGGATGCGAAGGAATTGCCGCCTATCCAAGGGAGGGTTACCTTCGATGATGTGACCTTCGCTTACGATCCGGGGCACAACATCCTGCAGAACCTTTCGTTCGATGTCAAAGCAGGCGAAAGCATCGCGCTCGTCGGTCCGACAGGTGCAGGCAAGACGACAGTAGTCAATCTGATCTCGCGTTTCTACAACATAACAGGCGGACAGATTCGCATTGACGGCCATGATATTGCGCAAATCAAGCTTAAATCGCTGCGCAGTCAGATGGGGATCATGCTGCAGGACAGCTTCATCTTCTCCGGCACGATTCTGGATAACATCCGCTACGGCAAGCTCGATGCTACCGAGGAAGAAGTTATCGCTGCCGCTAAGGCCGTCTGCGCGGATGAATTTATCCGCGAGTTCGAGAAGGGCTATATGACCGAGGTGAACGAGCGCGGCTCGAAGCTCTCACAAGGTCAGCGGCAGCTCATCTCCTTCGCTCGCACGCTGCTGGCGAACCCGCGCATACTCATTCTCGATGAGGCGACTTCGTCCATCGATGCGCAGACAGAGCGTCTGGTGCAGATGGGCTTGAACGAATTGCTGAAGGGACGCACGTCGTTCATCATCGCGCATCGCCTCTCCACGGTGAAGAACTGCGACCGCATCATGTATGTCGCCGACAAAGGCATCGCCGAAAGCGGCTCGCACGATGAGCTGCTCGCGCGGCGCGGCCGGTATTACAAGCTGTATTCAGCGCAAAAGATGGAGGCTTAAGCGTTGTAGCCTCCATCGGCGAAAAGGCAAGCCCCCGATCCTCGTAGAGAGGTTCGGGGGCTTGTTTGTTGAGGAGGATCGTATTTATGCAGGCAGGCAGCTCGCATGAAAGTTATAGGTATGGGCCTTTTATGATGCGGGTGCTCGCTCGATTGTGGAATGTTGCTTTTCGTGCAACAAAAGTTGCAGCTTTCGGCTGTGAGTGTGGATATGCTGCGCGTTATGCAACATTTCGGCTCCAGATGACCTTTAAAGCCCGACATTTAAGAAGATGTTGCCTTTCGCGCAGCATTTGCGAAGTTTCGCTACTGTAATGGGAGAAATGTTGCTTTTGGCGCAACAATCGGTAAATTACTTCTCACGCATTTGAAAAAAAGGCCACCCTTGTTGCGGCGTGTTCCGCCGCATGCTAGGTGACCTTTTAATAATTACACTACTTACTCGCTCATCTGTGCCAGCATGTTGAGCAGAACCGTTACAGCTTCTGCTCTTGTTGCATGGTCTGCCGGGGCGAATTCGTTATTGCCCTTGCCTTGCACAATGCCTGCTTGCTTCACAAACGCAACGCCGGACTTCGCCCACGCCGGAATAGCCTTGTCATCCGAGAAGCCGGTTGTTGCAACTTCTTCAGTAGTCTGACCCATTGCCTTAGCGATCATCGCTGCCATCTCAGCACGAGATATTTGTGCGTCTGGGCGGAAGCTGCCATCTGCATAACCTGTAATAATACCTGCTTGTACCGCTTGAGCAACTGCTTTCTGCGCCCAAGTTCCGATTTTCGCATGATCCGTGAACGTAAGCTTTGCTCCTGCTTCTTGCGGCTTCAATGCATTCATCAGCATGACTGCGAACTCAGCGCGCGTGACGGTTTTGCCAGGCTTAAACGTACCGTCTTGGTAACCGTTAACGATTCCGCTGGTTACCGCCTTCTTGATATTAGCTTCAGCCCAATGCCCGGAGATATCGCTGAATTTAATTGTTGGTGTTGGATCCGTTGGTTTCTGATTAACAACGAATACCGCATATTTCGTAAAGTGATTGACCTCTACGGAGATGTGGTTTGCGTTGATTTGGACACCGCCAACTTTGACCCATTCCTTCTTCACTTCGTCGTAATAGAAGACCGCTACCTTCTCATCGCCACTCAATTTGGTCGGATCAAAAGCAAACGTGAGCGTGATGGACTTACTGAAGTTCTCCGAGAAATTCTTCAGAATCTCGAAGACTGGGCTGGCTAGAACATCTTCATCTGAAACTAAATTTTGAGTGTTCAACACTTTGTCTATTGTTAGTTTCAGGTTATTGGCTGTTGAACCAGCCGGAATAGCGATTGTAACCGCATCTTCAAAGCTAACCTTCCCAGATTGGCCTGAAGGAAGTGTCAGTGTCCCATCTGTCGAGATCACCGTAGTGTCGATTGGCGTTGTCGGTTGTGTACCAGTTGGAGCTGCTGTCACCGTTACACGCGTAGCCGTGCTTACATTGCTTGCTGCA
Source organism: Paenibacillus sp. J22R3 (assembly GCF_056269305.1). Lineage (NCBI taxonomy): Bacteria > Bacillati > Bacillota > Bacilli > Caryophanales > Paenibacillaceae > Paenibacillus > Paenibacillus sp. J22R3. Next base: position 35,858 of record NZ_JBWDNS010000017.1, read on the forward strand.
TCCGTTGCCGTTACCTCAAGCTGTGTAGCTGTTGGTAGAGCTGCTGTCAGCGTGATGGAGAACGTGCCTCCTGTTGCTGTTGCCGATCCCAGCGTTGTTCCGCCTGCTTTTACCGTTACCGTAGAACCTGCTTCCGCTGTACCTGTGATGACGAGGTCATCGCTGTCCACTACGTTCACCATCGGTGCTGCCGGTGGTGTTACGTCTGGCGGCGTTACAACTGTTGCTTCTGTAACCGTAATATGTGTTGCTGTACTTACATTGCTTGCTGCATCCGTTGCTGTTACCTCAAGCTCTGTAGCTGTTGGTAGAGCTGCTGTCAGCGTGATGGAGAACGTGCCTCCTGTTGCAGTTGCCGATCCCAGCGTTGTTCCGCCTGCTTTTACCGTTACCGTGGAACCTGCTTCCGCTGTACCTGTGATGACGAGGTCATCGCTGTCCACTGCGTTCACCGTCGGTGCTGCCGGTGGTGTTACGTCTGGCGGCGTTACAACAGTTGCCTCTGTAACCGTAATTTGTGTTGCTGTGCTTACATTGCTTGCTGCATCCGTTGCTGTTACCTCAAGCACTGTAGCTGTAGGTAGAGCTGCTGTCAGCGTGATGGAGAACGTGCCTCCTGTTGCTACTGCCGATCCCAGCGTTGTTCCGCCTGCTTTTACCGTTACCGTGGAACCTGCTTCCGCTGTACCTGTGATGACGAGGTCATCGCTGTCCACTACGTTCACCATCGGTGCTGCCGGTGGTGTTACGTCTGGCGGCGTTACATTGTCTAATTGGATCACGGTCAGCGTGAACGTCTTGGTCTCGCTTGCTGTGCCTTTCGTAATCGTCGCAGTAAGCGTCACTGTCGCATCGCCAGATCCGTATGCTGGACGAGTAATTGCTCCGGTTGTTGCGTTGATGGCTGCATCGTTGGACGACCATGTGACTGTCGTTCCGTTTAGACCTGATGCTGGCAGTGTTACTGTTTGCGTTACGTTTGTAACTGTATCGCCGACACCGTACGTGATTGCCAGTGCGGTCTTCGCTGCGCTAACTGCTTGCGAATCCGTTTGGGCCAGTTCCACAACAGTCAGCGTAAATGTTTTTGTTTCGCTTGCTGTGCCTTTAGCAATCGTTGCGGTCAACGTTACCGCTGCATCACCCGATCCGTATGCCGGACGGGTAACTGCACCTGTCGTTGCGTTGATGGCTGCATCGTTGGACGACCATGTTACTGTCGTTCCGTTCAGCCCTGTTGCTGGCAGTGTTACTGTTTGCGTTACGTTTGAAACTGTATCACCGACACCGTACGTGATTGCCAGTGCGGTCTTCGCTGCGCTAACTGCTTGCGAATCCGTTTGGGCCAGTTCCACAACAGTCAGCGTAAATGTTTTTGTTTCGCTTGCTGTGCCTTTAGCAATCGTCGCGGTCAACGTTACCGCTGCATCACCCGATCCGTATGCCGGACGGGTAACTGCACCTGTCGTTGCGTTGATGGCTGCATCGTTGGACGACCACGAAATCGTCACGCCGTTCAGTCCTGTTGCCGACAGCGTTACTGCTTGCGTTACGCTTGCAGACGTATCGCCGCTACCGTAACCAACTTCTAACACTGCTTTCGCTGCGGTTACCGCTTGCGCGTCTGTTTGGGCCAGCTGAGGCACGGTCAGCGTGAACGTCTTGGTCTCGCTTGCTGTGCCTTTAGCAATCGTCGCGGTCAACGTTACCATTGCATCGCCAGATCCGTATGCTGGACGAGTGATTGCTCCGGTTGTTGCGTTGATGGCTGCATTATCGGACGACCATGTAACTGTCGTTCCGTTCTGCCCTGTTGCTGGCAGTGTTACTGTTTGCGTTACGTTTGTAACTGTATCGCCGACACCGTAACCAACTTCCAACACCGTCTTCGCTGCGGTTACCGCTTGTGCGTCTGTTTGTGCCAGCTGAGGCACGGTCAGCGTGAACGTCTTGGTCTCGCTTGCTGAGCCTTTAGCAATCGTCGCGGTCAACGTTACCATTGCATCGCCAGATCCGTATGCTGGACGAGTGATTGCTCCGGTTGTTGCGTTGATGGCTGCATTATCGGACGACCATGTAACTGTCGTTCCGTTCTGCCCTGTTGCTGGCAGTGTTACTGTTTGCGTTACGTTTGTAACTGTATCGCCGACACCGTACGTGATTGCCAGTGCGGTCTTCGCTTCGCTAACTGCTTGTGAATCCGTTTGGGCCAGTTCCACAACAGTCAGCGTAAATGTTTTGGTCTCGCTAGCTGTTCCTTTAGCAATCGTTGCAGTCAACGTTACCGTTGCATCGCCAGATCCGTATGCCGGACGAGTAATTGCTCCGGTTGTTGCGTTGATGGCTGCATCGTTGGACGACCATGTGACTGTCGTTCCGTTTAGACCTGATGCTGGCAGTGTTACTGTTTGCGTTACGTTTGTAACTGTATCGCCGACACCGTACGTGATTGCCAGTGCGGTCTTCGCTTCGCTAACTGCTTGTGAATCCGTTTGGGCCAGTTCCACAACAGTCAGCGTAAATGTTTTGGTCTCGCTTGCTGTGCCTTTAGCAATCGTCGCGGTCAACGTTACCGTTGCATTTCCCGATCCGTATGCCGGACGAGTAACTGCACCTGTCGTTGCGTTGATGGCTACATTATTCGATGACCACGAAATCGTCACGCCGTTCAGCCCTGTTGCCGCCAACGTCACTGCTTGCGTTACACTTGCAGCTGTTTCGCCGCTGCCGTAACCAACTTCTAACACCGTTTTCGCTGCGGTTACCGCTTGCGCGTCTGTTTGAGCCAGCTGCGGCACGGTCAGCGTGAACGTCTTGGTCTCACTTGCTGTGCCTTTAGCAATCGTTGCGGTCAACGTTACAGTCGCATTGCCTGATCCATACGCCGGACGTGTTACTGCGCCTGTCGTTGCATCGATTGCTACATCATTGGAT
>NZ_JBWDNS010000006.1:0-531322 GCF_056269305.1 Paenibacillus sp. J22R3
ACGCCGCCAGCGTTCGTCCTGAGCCAGGATCAAACTCTCCATAAAAGTGGTAAGCCCGAAGGCTTGGCCATTTTTAAGAATTCGCTTGTTAGCTCATTCAAAAAACTAGCTACGCAGATTGCTCTGCGATATTTTAAAACATTTTGTTGAATCTGACGTGATTCATATGTTCAGTTTTCAAAGAACTTGTTTGTCTCACTTTCGTGGTGACAAGTGATTATATTACCAGCTTCGTCATCATGTGTCAACAACTTATTTACTTTCTGTCGAAAGTTGTATGTTGTTGTTGCCGTATGTCTCAGAAGCGACAAGAAATAATTTAACACATCCGCAAACCCTATGCAACTTGTAAAAAATGACAAAGGAGCATGCCCTCTACAACCTGCGTAGAATTCATGCTCCTAATCATTTACTACAGTAATTACTGCAACAGCTTAAGCAGCTCTTCTTCATCTTCAATAACGGTTACCCCGAGATCGCGCGCCTTTGTAAGCTTACTCCCTGCACTCTCGCCGGCGATGACGAAGTCCGTCTTCTTGGACACACTGCCGCTGATCTTCGCACCAAGCGCCTCCAGCTTCTTCGCCGCCTCATCGCGCGTCATTAGAGAGAGCGTTCCGGTAAGCACAACGGTTTTGCCGCTGAATATGCTGTCCGTCCGCGCAGCCTCTTGCTGCTCCGCTTCTGCTTTGACACCAAGTGCCAGCATACGGTCTAAGCACTCCGAGATAATCGGATCGCTAAAGTAGGTGTAGATGCTGTCTGCCACAATCCCTCCAACGTCAGGCAATCCAACGAGCTCCTCGACAGTCGCGGCTCGCACAGCACTTAAGCTGCCGAAATGGTCCGCGAGCATCTTCGTTGTCGCTTTGCCCGTATTGGGGATACCAAGGGCAAATAGGAACGCTGCCAGATCCCGGTCCTTGGATTTCTCAAGCGCATCAAGCAGCTTACGCGCCTTGCGATCACCGAAGCGATCAAGACCGATTAGTTGATCATAGGTCAGAGAATAGAGATCCGCAGGATCACGGACTCCGCATTCATCAAACAGCTGCTCTGCTGTCATGATGCTGAACGATTCGATATCCATCGCATCGCGGGACGAGAAATGGGTAATCCGACCGATCGTCTGGGGTCTGCAGCCAAGCTTATTGTTGCAGAACAAATGCGCTCCGCGCAGCTCCAGCGGTGTTCCGCAAGAAGGACATTCGGTAGGCGCTATGATTTCTACGCCGGGCTCATCGTCGGCTTTGCCCAGAATTTCCGGAATGACGTCGTTGGAACGGCGAATGATGACATGCGTGCCAAGCGCGAATTTAAGATTCTTACGCTCGATATCTCCGATATTGTTGAGCGTACAGTTCTGAACAGTAACGCCTGCGAGATCAACAGGCTCGACGCGTGCGACAGGTGTGATTTTGCCGGTACGGCCCACTTCCCAGGATACAGACTCCAGGATCGTCGTCGTCTCTTCGGCCTCGAACTTAAACGCAACAGCCCAGCGCGGGAATTTATCGGTATAGCCGAGCGCTTCGCGCGTCCGCATGTCCGTCAGCTTCACGACTGCACCATCAATGAGGAAATCATGCTCACCTCGGCCTTCAGCGACACGACTGAGTTCTGCCTGCACCTCTTCAATCGTCGTGCAGTACAACGTATAAGGATTAACCTTAAACCGGTTATCCTTCAGAAACTGAATCATCTGTGCATGCTGCTCGAAGGATATACCTTCGGCGTACCCTATATTATAGAAGAACGCATTCAGCTTCCGCTCTGCGGTAATCCGCGGATTCTGGTTACGCAGCGCACCTGCTGCTGCATTACGTGCATTCTTCAGCGGTTCGACAGCACTTACATTGTAAGCTTCAAGCACGGAGAGATTCATAATGCCTTCGCCTTGAACCTCAATGAGACCGTCTTTGAACGGAATTGTCAGCGGTATGGAGCGAATCGTCTTTACTTGCGCCAGAATCCCCTCGCCTACAACACCGTTGCCGCGAGTCGATGCTTGCACAAGATTGCCCTCATCGTAAGTCAAATTCAGCGTAAGTCCATCAAATTTGAGCTCGATGACATAACTAGGCTCGGGCAATGGCGCTTCGCTCGGATTCTTGGTGTTATAGTCTGCGATTGCTTTCTTCACCCGAGTATTCCATGCGAGCAGATCCTCCGTGTCCTGCGCTTTATCCAGACTCCAGAGCCGGGCGCGATGACGATGAGGCTCGAAGCCTTTCAAGATATCGCCGCCAACACGCTGCGTCGGCGAATCCGGAAGGAAGCTGCCTGTCTCCTGCTCCAAGCGTACCAGCTCGTCATAGAGCTCATCCCACTGTTTGTCGCTGATCGTCGGCAGATCCAGCGTATAGTAGTTGTGATTGTGCTCCGCAATGAGGTCGATTAGCTCACGCATTCTCGCAAGCTTCATCGGCTCGATATTAGATCCCGGTTCCATCGCAGTCGTCATAGACGTTCTCCCTCTCTCGTTCAAATTCCTTATACCTTCGTAATCGGTGCAAAGCTCGCAAGCAGCTTCTTCAGACCAACCGGAGCCGGGAATGCGATTTGGAGCTCCTTGTCATTACCGGTACCACGGACGGAGACAATCGTGCCGATGCCCCACTTGCCGTGTGATACTTTATCGCCGGCTACAAACTCGCCGCCCGCTCCAGCCCCTGCTGCTGCACCGGAAGCTGCGCGCGCCGCATCCATTGGCGTGGTAATCCGAACGCCGCTGCTGCTGCTGCCTGCTCCGGAAAGAGACCCCGACCGGGCAGCCGGCGACGGTGCACCGCTGCGGAAGCCAAATCCCGTTGATCCCGAAGCTCCGGCACCTGCTGCGCCACCTCCGCCAATACCTCGACTGCCTGAACCAAACCCGATTCCGCCGCCTGCCGGACGGCCGCGTCCTGTTGCGGATGCATCCGTCTTCAGCTCATCCGGTACCTCCCGAAGGAATCGCGAAGGCATATTCGCATTCGTCCGGCCAAACAACGTACGCATTCGAGCGCTAGTCAGATAAAGCTGCTTCTCCGCGCGTGTAATCCCAACGTAGGCAAGTCGGCGCTCCTCTTCCAGCTCTTCGTTATCATTCATTGCCCGACTGTGAGGAAATACACCTTCCTCCATCCCGATAATGAATACGATCGGAAACTCCAGGCCTTTGGCGCTGTGCATCGTCATCAGCACGACGGCATCCTTCACGCCGCCTTCCGGCTCATCTTTATCCATCGAGTCAATGTCTGCAATAAGAGCAAGATCCGTTAGGAATGAAACCAAGGATTTGTCTTCATTACGCTTCTCAAAGTCCTGCGTTACGGAGAGAAACTCGTCGATATTCTCTAAACGCGCCTTCGACTCCAGCGTGTTCTCACGCTGCAGCTCCTCGCGATAGCCGCTTAGCTCCAATACCTTCTCCGTCAGCTCTGTAACCGATAAGTATTCAACCATACGCGTCAGGTTATCGATAATATCACGGAATTCCGCTAGCGCCGTGCGGGCACGACCTGTTACATCAAGCCAGTCCAGCTGCTCTAGCAGCGCAAAGACCGAGATCCCGCGCAGTCCCGCTTCATCAAACAGTTTGGCAACGGTCGTATCGCCAATCCCCCGCTTAGGGACATTAACAATCCGTTGGAAGCAGATATCATCATCCGGATTCGAAACAAGCCGCAAGTAAGCGAGCAAGTCTTTAATCTCTTTGCGATCATAGAACTTGACGCCGCCGACAATTTGATAAGGAATATCGGATTTAATGAGTGTTTCCTCTATCACCCGTGATTGCGCGTTCGTCCGGTACAGGATCGCATGATCGCCGAACTTCCGGCCGCCGCCTACGTGTTTGCGAATAGCACCTGTCACGAAATACCCTTCATCATGCTCCGTGTCTGCTTGGTAAACGGTGATCGCTTCACCTTCGCCCTGATCCGTCCACAGTTTCTTCGGCTTCCGGCCGCTGTTAAGCTTAATAACGGCATTGGCAGCGTTCAAGATATTCGCGCTGGAACGGTAGTTCTGCTCCAGCATGATCGTTTGCGCTTCCGGATAGTCTTCCTCAAAGTTCAAAATATTCGTAATATCCGCGCCGCGCCACCGGTAAATCGATTGGTCGCTATCCCCTACAACGCAGATATTGTGATGTTTGCTGGCTAACATATTACACAACATGTATTGCGCTCGGTTCGTATCCTGATACTCATCGACATGGATATAGCGAAATTTGTTCTGGTAGAAGGCAAGTACATCCGGCTCGTCCTTGAACAGCTGGATCGTTTTCATAATGAGATCGTCGAAGTCCAGCGAGTTGTTGCTCTTGAGCCGCTTCTGATAAGCGGTATATACCTTAGAAACGATCCCGTCAAAATAATCCCCAATCTTCAGCTCGAATTGCTCCGGTGAAATCAGCTCATTCTTCGCCCCGCCAAGTGCAGCTTGCACGCTCTTCGGCTCAACTTTCTTCGTATCGATATTAAGATCCTTCATGCAGTTGCGGATAACCGACAGCTGATCGGCGGAATCCAAGATCGAGAAGCTGTTCGTAAAGCCGATCCGGTTAATGTCTCTGCGCAAGATCCGCACACACATCGAGTGGAAGGTCGATACCCAAATATCTTGACCGGCATTGCCGACCAGCGCGCTTACGCGCTGCTGCATTTCCCGTGATGCTTTATTGGTAAAGGTAATCGCCAGGATACTCCATGGCGCTACTCGCTTCTTCTCGATTAAGTATGCAATACGGTGCGTAAGCACGCGTGTCTTACCGCTTCCCGCTCCTGCCATGATGAGCAGCGGCCCATCTGTTGCTTGCACAGCTGCACGCTGAGGCGCGTTCAGTTTCTGAACAGCCTGGTCGATGCTGAATTCGTTTAACATAGAGAAAATAAACCCCTTTGTTCGCATTTGTTCGCCTAATCTCAGTCTAGACAACCGCCGAGATTGTGTCAATTACAACCGGGCAGATTGCAGTTATTTTCCAATAAATAAAAACGGCCTCCGAAATGACGATCCGCATGTCCGTTCAGCAGCCGATTCGTTCCGAAGCCGTTCTTGTTCATTTCCGCTATCTTCAGCTTTACTTAGGCAGTTCCGTGGATAACACAGCATTGACCGTCGACAGCGCCGCGTCCAGATCATCATAGATCACATTACCAACGATAACCGTATGCGCTGCTTCTGCCGCCTGTTTTGCTTTTGCCGCATCATCAATCCCGCCGCCATAGAACAGCCTCGCTCCCGTCACGAGCCGAAGGGTTCGCTTCACAAGCTCCATGTCGCCGAATTTGCCGCTGTACTCCATATAGATCACCGGCAAGTGCATAAGTCGATCCGCCATATAAATATGAGCCGCGACCGTCTCAGAGTCAAGCCCTGCCTGAGCACCCGTAAGCTTCGCCGCTTGGGCTTCCTCGTTCAAGATCAGGTACCCTTCTGCCGAGGTGTTCTCCCAGGGGATGAAAGCCCCGAATTTACGCAACGCCTGTATTTGTCTGCCTGCGAGCCATTCCGCCTTATCGGTATTCAGCACAAGTGGAATGAAATAATGGTCAAATCCCGGCACTGCGGCCTCTTCATTCGACACCTCAAGCGCACAAGGCACCTCATACCGGCGAATTCGCGACATCAGATCAACGGTATTGTCAAAGGTAACACCGCTTGATCCGCCCACTAGGATAGCATCGGTTCCGGACATGCAGATGGCATCGAGCCGCTCATCACTGATTTCACGTTCCGGATCCAGCTTAAATACATGCCGCCATTCTTTATATATTGCCGATTGCAGTTCCATGTTGCCCTCCGCCTAATTTTGATATCCTGCCATCCTTAAGCCGGCTTACAGCTCAAGCGCCTCAATTCGCTGCATAACGGCAAATTCATTGGGATAAATCATCATAAACTCCGTTAAGCCTACCATGCGGAACAGCTTCTCGTAATGGGGCGTTATGCCCCATGCGAAAGTGTGTACGCCTGCTTTGCTGCCCATCCGAGCCAGCCGAATCAGTACAGCCATCCCGCCGCTATTAATATAATCGACTTTCGTCAGATCCAGCGCCATAAACCGGATGCTTCGGCCGAGCTCCGATTCTTGCTCAAAACCCGCAATCAGCTTGCCCTCGGCTGCCTTGCTCAAATCGCCTTCCAACTTCAGTACCATCCCGCTTGGGAATTTCCGCGTTTCAATTTGCAAGGGCTGTTCGCTCATCTTCTCAAGCCTCCTTATCCAGGTCATCGGTTATCCGCCAGAAGCCGTCTGTAATTTTCTCATAAAATAAAGCTCCGTATAAAATCCGCGTTCATCTCGGCCGGTTGTCCAGTAATCCGCCAGCGTATCAATCATAACCAGTCCCCAGCCTCTAGGGTCCTCTGATTCCAGCTTCTTGCGCATCTCCGCTTCATCTCGGGAGAGCCTTGGATAATAGCCGCCGCCTTCATCGTAAATGCGGCAAACGGACAGCATGCCGCCGATTTGGGCGATGACGGTAACGTATGTATTCGGCTGCAGCTTGTTTCCATGCTCGATCGCATTAATCATCGCTTCGCACACGGCGCTTTGGACATCCTCTTTGATTTCGGATTCCGGCCATCTCTCTTGCATCCAATCGCCCAGCTTCAAGGCGATAAGCCTCTCCTCGCCAAGCTTGCTGCGCAAGGACCATTCACGGGTCATAAACGGATTATCGAACGCCGCGGCTACGTCACCGTAATCGCCTCGCGGAATATCCAGCTTATCCAGCGCGCTGCGATATTCACCCGCAAGCTCCAGAACGACGACGGTGCGATCGTCTTGACCCGGTCCGCATGCCTCATCGACACGAGCAAGCCAATCATCCACTACGACAGACAATTCGCCTTCTGATTCCCAAGTCGCAATCTCCGCTTCAAGTCCGTCGAAGCTGTACATTTTACCGGTTTGATCGATCGCCTCAATTAATCCATCCGTATACAGCAGGAACCGATCCCCGTCCTTCAACTGCAAGTCTTTCTCCTCGTAGACGGCCTCAGGGTCAATCCCGATCGGAAGCGAGCTGCAATCGATCGCGGTGAACTGCCCATCCTTGGCAATGATGTATGGCGACAGATGTCCTGCACTGGCATATTGCACCTTATTATTAGTTAAATCGATGATGCCTACACCGATGGAAACACAACCTTCGTCCCCCATCGCTTCGCACAGCTGTCGGTTCATACGGGCAAGCACCTCCGAAGGGCTGCCGTTTCTCCGAATCTCGGAGCGGAAAACAAGCAGCTGCGCCGACATAATGAGTGCCGCGGGCAATCCTTTGCCTGACACATCACCGATCATCACTGCAAATCGGCTGGGGCCAAGCGACACAACATCGAAGAAATCCCCGCCAACCTCACGGTAGGATCGGCAGCGTGCTGCAATGTGATAGGCGCCTATCGTCAGATTTCCGGGCGGAAGGAGCTTCTGTTGCACATTGTAAGCCATTTTCAATTCCCGCTCCAGTGATTCGTATTCCCGGTTAATCCGATTCTGCAGCTCACTGTAGGCCACCGCAAGTTCTCCGGCTTCGTCATGTACAATAGACGCTGTATGGGCATGCCGGATATCCGTTCCGCCAACAAGTCCGCGAATATCCCGAATGAGGCCTCGAAGCTCCTGCCTAAATTGCATCGTCACATAACTGAACAAACTTAATCCGATTAAGAAATAAAATAAAGCAATCAGTCCGAATTTGTAAGGCTCCATCGATTCATGCGGTCTCGCTGTCACAATGGCCAGCTGAAACAGACTCAGAATCGTGACCAGAAACGTACAAGTATACGTAATCACAAGCGGTTGCGAAAACGAAGCCCGTCCATCAAAGCTGCCGGACAGCGGCTGGAGCTTCATCATGTAAGGACGAAACAGTCGCCGCACGGAGGTGAAGAGAACGAGCGCCACCGTCATGATGAGACTTTGCTCCCCCGCCATAATGCCGGTCAATTGCAGCCAATCGATGGAATCGCCTTTCTCTTGATCATTCCACACCTGGATCAGATCCGCCAAATGAAAGCTTGCCGAGATCAGCAGTCCGAGCAGCAGCACGCTGATCAGCAGCTCATAAGGCATACGATACAAACGAACGAGAGCTGCACTAGTCAGACTGTTGTCCCGTTGTATACCCGTCCTTGCGGAAGACGAAGCATCTTCTTGGAGCTCCTTAATGACGGGCTGCAGCCGCCACGCCGATGCGCAAACTAGAATGACCGCAAGCATAACCGACCCAAGCACGTTCACGATAAACGGAAAAGGGAACATCGCTTCAAAGTGCGAAACCAACATCGTTTCCGCACGCAAAATCAATAAACTGAGCACCAGCGCTATGACATAAATGAGCAACAGCCGATTAAGCAGCGAGCGTCCCGCAAAGGATGGCCGATTCTTATTCTGTGTCGTCCTCAATTCCATAGCAGGCTCCTAACCTCATCAAGCGGTTCGCTGCCCAGTTCCTCTTTGCAAACGCGCTCTAGGCGCCGGTACCAGCCGATCGCTTCGATTCGCCGATCTCCGCGCAAGCAAAGTCTAATCATAGCCTCGTACGCTTCTTCCTGTTCGGGCCGCAGCGCAATCCATTCGGCTAAACTCTGCTCCACCCTTGCCTCGTCATGCAATTCACCGTAGTAGCCGGCTATTCGCTTGATCATATTCGTCTGACGATCCAGAAGCTGCTCCCTGACTCGCTCGAGCCATTCCGCATAGGGAAGCTCCGTTCCAAGCAGGCCATAGAGAGGCATCGCCTTGTCGTATAAGCGGCAAGCCTCTTCGCGATCATCTATCCAGAGCTGGTCGCCAACACGGGACAACGTCAGATAGCTTTCCACATCGATCGCTTCAAAAGTCACTTCCGATATGCCTACGACGCCGCGTTTGGCATAAACCAGATCCTCCGGCATGCCGAGTTCCTTTAACGAGGAACGTAAGTCATGAAGGGTGACATAAAGCTGATTGGATCGTTTAGCGGGATCGCCTTCTCCGAAAACCCGTTCAATAACTTGCTCTCTATTTGCCTTATAACCCGGTTGAAGCAATAAATAGACGAGTAATTCACCGGCTTTCCGCCGCTTCCATATCGGTTCAGCCAGCTTACCTTCCGGTGTACTGAAGCTGATCCCATCAATGAGCTGTACCCGCCATCTGGCCGTATTGGTTTCAGCGGTATGCATATGCACATTGTCATTGGAGTTGTCCGGTGCGGGCTCCGGAACTGCGCCCTGTTGTACGTCATCTCTATTCAGCAGATCAGTCCCCAACTGTTGATCCAATTCGCTTAGCTGCTGCTGTCTAATTTGCTCTTGTGCAAAGAACGTGATCGTGTGGATTTCCACATTCGCCTGATCTTCCATTGACTGCTTGAGCTCCGCTGCAAATCGGTCAATAGCCGGCGTGGAAACTAGTTTACGCAGCCGATCCAGCTTCGGATAGAATTGTTCCGCTTGAGCAAGCTGCCCTTCTTGAAGAAACCGTTTCAATCGAGCTCCGCTGGCAAAGATCGAGCTTTCAATATCCTCCGTCAGATCTGCCGAGAGATTCTCATCCGGCTGCTGCATCAGGATCGCTTTGCTCAAATAAGCAAAACGTTCAGGCAGCATCGCGCACAATTCCGCACTTGGCTCCTTACTCGTCAGCAAATCAACCAGCACAGCACCCGATGGGTTGTTCACCATATGGCGTTTGAGCCAGTGCAGCCACAGCTGCCAATCGGGATGCTCCTTCTCGAGGGGATCAAACAACAGCCGATCGAGCAGCACAAACCCGAGCCAAAGCGGCTTGCCTTCTTCTCTGAAACGTTCAGCGGACATAATAAAGAGACGCTGCGCCAGCTCATATTGCGCGGAACCATTGGCTGCCGCATGGGCCAGTGCCCACGGCACAAAACCGCTGCAGTTCTCCGGATTACGCGCCCACTCCTGTGCCAGCAGGGCCATTACAGGCTTAGACTCCTGCTTATCGCCTACCTGCTCGTACAATAGACCCAGCATCGCCATCATCGTCAGCATCGAGGAATCATCCGCTTGCGCGGCAAAACCTCGGAGTGCGGCTTCCAGTCTTAGCTTGGTTTCGACTAACCGTCCCCTAAGCAAGCCATCCTCGCATTCAGCGCGAAGCAGCAGCGGCGATTTCATTCTTATATCAGCCGGAATGGCCAACAATTGCGCAATAGCGGGCATTTGGCCATCAAGAATGGTACGTTCGGCCTTCAGTACTTCCATTTGCCAACCGTCCTGGTTGGTCTTCACCTTGTTAGGTTGTTTCATTGGTCATCCTCACCAAGCCTATTTTATTCTCGACTTCCGGCACGCAATAATAACTGGCCGGTACGAAATGTACACAACCTGAATTAATGCTACTATTCGCCCCCCAATCCCGAAAACCTCCCTGACTGTCGAAAATGAAAGAAATTTGTAAGGGCTCGGGATAGGAAATTATGACTATATAAGAAAAGAGAGGCCGCCTTAGCTGCCCCTCTACTCTTATTTGACCAGCTGACCTCTTGTAACGCCGAGCTGATTGATGGCTTTCAAGCTGCGCCACACTTGCGTACCGCCAATTCGTCCGGCGATGGCATCGCTGTAGAGCTCGATAACCTCATCTACTTTATCGGCGGTCTCTTCCAGAAACTCGATTCGGAAAGAAGCTACACCAAGATCACCGAATTGTTTGATGTATTCAGCGCCCGATTGCTCGATGGCGTTATAGACCGTATTCCGGCAGCCTTCATCGACGCGAACCGGATGAGACATTCCGATCCGGTCTTGCAGCGACACGCGGCGATCTTCGCACGGTCTGCCGCAGTTGGTGAAATCCGTACCTTCGCTCAGGAACGTGCAATATACGCAGTGCTCCGTATGGAACATCGGCAAATGCTGATGAATAACGACTTCCATGCGCGACGTATCGCTGTTGCGAAGCAAATCAAACATTTGCTGTACGTTCAAGTCATAAGACGGCGTTACCAGGCTGCAGCCGGCATCGAAGAAGAGATCAGCTGCTTTATGATTCGCGATATTCAGCGAGAAGTCCCCGATCAGCGTCGGGAACGGCTCATTCGGCTTGGAAGCGCGCGCCCTTAAATAGTAATACAGCGCACCTGTATTCCGTACCAGCACGGCATCTGGCTTCAGCTTCAAAATATTCGCATGGTAGCCGTTCTCGTTCGGCATATGAATCCGCGGCGTCACCAGCCCAATCGGCTTGCCTGCGCTCCGCGCAAGCTCCATCGCAGCGGGAAGCTGCTTGATGAACTCGAAATCGGCATACACCATGCCGACTTTCTCGGAGCGCACCGCAGCTTCAAGCTGCGGCAAGCTGCGGCAGAGCACCGTCAGCTTGGCCCCAGCGCCGCGGCCTGCGGCCGCAAGCTCGCCACCGGCGCTGACGCTGCCTTCACTCGCGCCGCGGCTGCGCACGTCGTCGTAAACCTCGACGGCGCGCTTCACATACACGGGCGGCTTCGGTCGCTCGCCGGCCAAAGCCTCAGCCGCTTCACGGCGCATCCGGTTCAGCTCGCGCATCGGCACGATGAGGTCGCCCTGCAGGTCGACCTCCAGTCCCTCGAGCTGATATACCGTGCCGCCAAGTCGGCCTAATTGCTCTTCGAGCAGCGCGTGGTCCATCGGACGTTTCTCCGCATGCTCGAGCAGAAGCTCGGAGGCAACCTCAACCGTATTGCCCTTCTCGACATCGGTCCACCACGTGCGGAGCGGCTGTCCGAGCCCGCCGGTTACTTTCACATGCAGCGGGAATACGCGGTAAGGCTTCTCGGTCTCATACGAAGCACGAAGACGTTTGTCCAGCGCCGGGTCGTTTGTTTTCCAAACCCGATCGCCTACATGAACCTTGCGCAGGTCGATATCGTTACGCCCCGGCACCAATTCAATAACAGTTCCCTCCTGGGCTTCACCTTCAAACTTCGTGCCTTGTCTGCGCAAATCGTAGACGCGGCCGCCTTCTTCCTTCTTCGTCGGATCTCCCGCATCGAAGACAATCCCGTCGCCGCGTTTAAGCGGCGCTTCGATCCGGCAAACAACGGCATCGCGAAGCACCCGCTCCACGCGTCCAAGATAGACGCCGCGGCTCTTCGGGAATGTCCCTTCTACGAGCTTCTTATTGTTGGTTCCGGTTAGGAAGCCATGCGTGAATCCACGCGAGAAGCTCTGCTGCAGCTCGCGGATATCTTCCTTCGAAGGGGCAGAGCGATCCCCATCGAAATATTTATCAATCGCCTTGCGGTATTTGCTCACCACGTTGGCTACATATTCAGGGCTTTTGAGACGACCTTCGATTTTGAAAGAAGTCACGCCTGCTTCGATAAGTTCCGGTACGAGCTCGACAGCCGCGAGATCCTTCGGCGAAAGCAGGTACGTAACGTCGCCCATTACCTTCTGCTCGCCATCTACCATCAGATCGTACGGAAGTCGGCAAGCTTGCGCGCATTCGCCGCGGTTAGCCGAACGACCTCCCCACATCTCAGAGGTCAGACACTGACCGGAGTACGATACGCATAGAGCGCCATGAACAAACACTTCCATCGGCAGTTTCGCTTGCTCACCGATGGTCTTGATTTGCTTTAAATTGTTCTCCCGGCCAAGCACGACGCGTTCGATATCAAACGGCTTCGTGAACTCTACCGCTTCCGGAGACGTAATCGTCATCTGAGTCGAGCCATGAATCGGGAAATCCGGCGACAGCTCGCGAATGAGCTTCACCAGTCCGAGATCCTGCACGATAACCGCATCGACACCTGCATCGATACAAGCTTCTATCAGCTGCTTCGCACTATTCAATTCTTCTTCAAACACCAATATATTAAAGGTCAGAAATCCTTTAACGCCATAGCTGTGCAGGAAGGCCATAACTTCCGGCAGCTCGTCCGTATGAAAATTATTCGCCCGCGCCCGTGCATTGAACTTCTCTACGCCAAAAAAAACAGCGTCGGCTCCATTTGCCACAGCTGCCCTCATGCAATCCCAATCGCCGGCCGGTGCCAGCAGTTCGACATCTTGCCGCTTCATCATTACCATCTTGACTTCCGCCATCCTTATCTATCAATCACTTATTTGTTTTAAGTGTACCAGAGCTTACGCCTAAACAAAAGCGACCTGCCTACGCAAAAGCCGCTCCCCTCCGAAATATTTCCGGTTGGAAGCGGCGCCTTTGTGATCTGCGAGCTAATTTGTAAACGTAAACGAATTAACAGCCTTCTCGATTTGACTGAGATTGCTCTCGGTGAGGTTGGCTTGGTTTAGCGCATAGGAGATTAAATAAACGCCTCCATGCATTTCCACCACATAATAGACGAGTTTTACCGGTACATCGAGATTGTTCATTTCCCATTCCACTTTCGTTACGGGAATCCCATTTCCGATTGTCGATGGGCCGGTTGACGTAATATGGGCACCAGATTTAATCATTTCAGGGTCAGTCGTAATATATTGCTTTAGCGTTTCATTATATTCGCTTGCTTCCCGATCTTCCCAGACGTTAATCACGAATGACCCTTCCGGCAAAGCATACTCGACCGTGTCTTCCTCGAAGTTTTTCTTCGTTGCGGTCCACGATTGAGGCAGAACAATAGAGTAACCGTACGTATTGCTTTTCTTCGTGACCGTCATTCCGGCAAGATCGGAGTCATCCCCCAGATCGGTAAAATTTTTCTCGATAAATGCGGTGTCGATGTCCGCAAGCGCTGCTATTTGAGCAAACAAAGCGTCGCCTTTCACCGGCTCATTGAAGTAATAGAAATCAATCTCATACTTATGGGTACCTGAAGTTAAGAAGACTTGATATTCCTTATTCCAGTCTTTCTTGTCGTACGTATATTCGTAACTCAGTACCTCCGCCTTTCCATCCGGCAAGATAACGGTCGACTCTGAGATATTGCGAACATAATCAGATAACGTGGTTTCTTCCAATTGCTTACGTGAACGTTTCAACCATTCTCCCGCCGTATCCCCTGCTTGCAAGGAACTGACACTAAAGGTCAAATAGCCGTCATCACTTGTAAAAGCAGGCGTAGACGCTTCCTTAACACGAGCCCAATTGACAGGAAGTTTGACGGTAAACCCAAAGTCCGCGTCCATAATCGTAATGTTGTTGTCTTTTACCTTCGTAACATCTTTAATGCTCCCATCACTTTTGGCAAAAGAAGGCTTGAAACTGTCCATAACAGATTGATAAGCATTTAATTTCTCACGGGAGTCGGATTTAACACCTACAGCAATGAAATAGATTCGCGTACCGACCTGGATGGCGCGGTTGTCGTAGAACCAGCCATCCCGATCTTTACTGATTATCCGCTCAAAGCTTAGATCGCCAAGGGTTACCGTCTTCTTCTCGACTGCAAACTCACCTTCAGAGAAATAACCCATAATATAATCGCGAAGTTCTTCACGGGTATAGGCTTGATCCACGTCTTCAACAAACACGCTAACGCGGCGGTCTTCCTGCGCGGAAGTCCATTGCGTTGCACTTCCGTTATCGGATTGATAGCTTAGCGCCAAATCCGAGGGATAGTTCATCGTCCAGCCATAGTAGCTGTCGCCGACCTTTGTTTTACCTGCATCCGTATTAATGCCGCCGGTGTTTGAGCCCGCTGTTGTACCGGAAGTGTTGGCTTTAACGCCGTTAATTGTGATTTGATTGCCGCTGAGTGCCAGCGTGGCACCAAATGCCGATACAATGACTCGAAGCGGCACCATCGTGACACCGTTCACGATTTTCGGTTCAGCCGTCAGTGTTATCGGTGCACCGTTAACCTTTACGATTTTGCTGCCGATCGTCAGGACAACCTTAGTTGAATTATAGGAGAGCGTAATGATCTTATTGTTCTCCAGCTTGAGGCCTGCTCCGAAAGCTTTGGTAATGACGCTTAAGGGAACCATGGTCGTGCCGTTCAACTTAAACGGCTTCTGTATCGTAGACGCGCTGCCGTTTACGGATAGAGTCGGACTGCCGATCGCCAGTTTGATAACCAGCTTGTCTGCTGCCGCTCCGGCGGTAATCGGCATAAGTGCGAATAACATACAAGCCGTAATGAGTATAGCCAGCCATTTCTTCTTCATAGTAAGTGGAATCTCCCTTATAAGGTAATGTATTACTTGGATTCGGCGAGCGTTATTCGCTTCGTAATCAGGTCGCCTTCCGACTGGAGCATGATTTCGATCTGCTGTCCCGGCAGATAGCCTTTAAGCAGTTCGTTAATCTCTACAATGGAAGCCACTTGCTTACCCCCTACGGAAAAGATCTGATCGCCCGGATGAAGATTGGCTTTCTTCGCACCTTCACTCCAGACTGACTCGATTTCCAGCGGTTCCGTTGTCGGCAAGCCGACAATAGCAGACCAGCTTTCTTCCAGCTCCGCACCAAGCGATGGACGCTTCACCTTGCCGTATTTGAAAAATTGGTTAACCACGTATCGAACGGTATCTGCCGGAATGGAAAAGCCGAGACTTTCGACGCCATCGCTGACAAATTTCAGTGAATTTATCCCGATTACCTCGCCCTTCGCATTCACAAGCGGGCCTCCACTATTGCCCGGATTAATCGCAGCATCGGTCTGGAGCAGCTTGTAGTAGGACGCGATAGAACGATTCATGCCACTCAGAATACCGGTTGTAGCCGTATTGCGGAGGGAGAACGAAACAGGTGTGCCAATCGCGATGACCGGCTCCCCTACTTCGAGTTGAAGCGGCACGGAAGCGAAGGTGGCCGGCTTCAGCTTCGTTGCATTGATTTTGACCAGAGCCAAGTCGCTCGTCTCGTCGATGTTAACCCGCTTGCCCGCATACTGCTTGCCATCGGCAGTTACCACTACAATGTTCTGCATATCCTTCACGACATGGGCATTCGTCACGATCCAGCCATCCGCCTTCCAGATGACTCCTGTTCCATGCGCCAGCGCAAATCGATTCGAATCGCCGATTTCGGTTGGCTTCCCAATGATGCCTACAACAGATGGCGACACTTTCTTGATGACTTCCGGTATCTGCGATTTAGGCGTGTATGTATAGCTGTGTGTCTTCGAATCATAGACTCCGGTACCGCCGAGCGCTTCTGTCATCGCACTCGCTTTTACATAAACCTCTCCGTTAATGATCTTCGCATCTAGTGCGGTGGTCGTGGAACCTCCTGCTGCTATTACGGTACCGGTCATTAACAGTGCTCCTGCCGTTATTACGGCACACGCCACTCGCCACCCTCTTCGCCCCATCTGATTCCTCCTACTTTCTACCATCTGCTACTCTATTATGAACACTAGTAATACTAGGACGATTCTACTATATTTACCCATAACAAACAATTGGGGGAATGCTGCTCGCAAGGAGTCAGTTTTTGTCCACTTACTATGCTTTTTTGGCATTGGAGACGTTGAATCTTAACCTTGTCTTCTGCCCATGCTATAATAAGTAATGCCATTCGCAATACATATCCATTTGGGAGGTAACTATACACGTATGAAACTCGGCGTATTCTCGGTCCTATTCGCACAGAAATCATTCGAAGATGCATTGGATTACATCGCATCTAAAGGCTTGGATGCCATTGAAATCGGAACAGGCGGCTACCCAGGCAACGCACACTGCGATCCTGACACTCTGCTTGCTGACGAAAGCAAACTCAAAGCATTCAAAGATGCAATTGCATCCCGCGGCTTGACGATCAGCGCACTTAGCTGCCACGCTAACCCGCTTCACCCGCAGAAAGCAATCGCAAGCGAGCATGACGCTGTCATCCGCAAAACGATCGTGCTGGCTAACAAGCTTGGCGTTTCCGTAGTAAACACATTCTCTGGCTGCCCCGGCGACCACGAAGATGCGAAATACCCGAACTGGCCGGTTGCACCATGGCCGAACGATTTCCAAGACATCTTGAAATGGCAATGGGAAGAGAAAGTTATCCCTTACTGGAGCGAGATCGCTAAGCTTGCTACAGAGAACAACGTCAAGATCGGTCTGGAGCTGCACGGCGGCTTCTCCGTTCACAGCCCTGCAACATTGCTTCGCCTTCGTGAAGCTTGCGGCGATGCGATCGGCGCTAACCTTGACCCGAGCCACATGTGGTGGCAAGGAATCGATCCGGTTCAAGCGATCCACATTCTTGGACGCGCTGGCGCGATTCACCACTTCCATGCCAAAGATACAACGATTGACACGAACAACGTGAACAAGCACGGCGTAACGGACATGCAGTCTTATGCCCTGATGCTTGACCGCGCTTGGCAGTTCCGTACAGTCGGTTACGGTCACGATATGAAGGTTTGGGCTGACATCATCAGCGCACTTCGTCTTGTTGGCTACGACTACGTTGTCAGCATCGAGCACGAAGACGGCCTGATGTCCGTTGACGAAGGCTTCACGAAAGCTGTTCAAAACCTGCAATCCATCCTCATCAAAGAGCCGCTTGGCGAGATGTGGTGGGTTTAATCCCTATAGAAGAAACTCCGGCCTTTCTTGGCCGGAGTTTTTTGCTTTATAGCTGCGTTGTTACATCGTGGTACAAAAAAAGCCGCCCGGCTCTCCTGCACATGCTGTGCAAGAACCGGAGCGGCTTATATCGGTACAGGCTGTATGTATTACTGCAGCCAGACTTTGAAAATCATTACGTAATTCGCAAATGCGAACACGAGCAACGATACCGTTGCAAATCCGATTGCAAATACATTTTTCTTCGGGCGAGCCATGAGCAGACGAACCCAGCCGATGAAAATAACGATCGTGAACAGCAGCATCATAATATCCATGGGATCGAATTTTGCGATTGTTGCTACTTTTTCAGCAAGAAACATTGGTGAAGACCTCCTTATTTTCGCACGTAGCCTATATTAGTTATGTTAGCCTCATCACGAGCTCGATGCAAGCCACAATCGAGAATCGTAACAAGTTTGTCACCATTCATAGAAGTAACGTATCGAGAACATGGATACTTTCTTATATTTTGACGAAGGTGCATTCATTATAATTAGATCCTTCGTCATTTATAATTAATCCTTATAGTTGTCCCATTGCTTCTCATTGTCGCATGGTTTGAATTATGTTACCATTCATTATAGCAATTTCATACGGAAATCGTCGGATTTTCGAACCCTTTAGAGCAGAGCAACCCGAGCATAACATTCCTAGGAGGAACGAAGCAATGGCATATGAAGCCGTATGGATGAATGACCCTTCCAAATTAAATAAATTTGAGTTTATTAAAATGGAAAAAGACGGTCTGGATGTAATTCGCACCATCATCGACAAGTATTCGAAGGAAGGATATGCGTCCATTCCCGAAGACGATATGAACCGTTTCAAATGGGCCGGCGTTTACGAGCAGAAGCCCCGTGAAGGCTACTTCATGATGCGTATTCGGATTAACACCGGTATTCTTACATCTGCACAAGCGCGTGCAATTGCTTCCATCGGCCGCGATTACGGTCGTGATCTCATCGACGTAACAACACGTCAAGCGATTCAATACCACTGGCTTAAAGTGGAGGATCTGCCCGACATCTTCAACCGCCTCGAAGCGGTTGGCTTGTACTCCTACGAAGCTTGCGGCGACTGCCCGCGTACGATTGTCGGTAACCCGCTTGCCGGTATCGACCGTGACGAGCTGATGGATACACGTGAGCTTGTGGAGCAGGTGAATGATTTCTACCTGATGAACCGTGATTTCTCCAATTTGCCTCGCAAATATAAAATGTCCATTTCTTCAAACATCTATAACAATGCTCATGCAGAGATTAACGATATAGCCTTCACGCCTGCAACTAAGGTGATTGATGGCGAAGAGGTTATCGGCTTCCATGTGTACGTAGGCGGCGGTTTGTCCGCGAAGCCGCATCTGGCGAAAGAGCTTGATATGTTCGTTCGTCCGGAAGAAGTGCTTAAGGTTTCGATCGGCGTTACAACCATCTTCCGCGACTTCGGTTACCGCGAGAAGCGTCACCAAGCTCGCTTGAAGTTCCTGATGGCGGATTGGGGTCCCGAGAAGTTCCAAGAGAAGCTCATCGAGATTATCGGCGAAATGCCAACAGCTGGCGAAAGCAAGATTGTCGGCTGGAACGCTGTATACTATGATGGCGTATACCCGCAGAAACAAGAAGGCTTGAACTTCATCGGTTTGAACGTACCTGTAGGTCGTACAAACTCCGATGAACTGGAGCAGCTTGCTGATGCAGCCGACAAGTTCGGTGATGGCACGATCCGTACAACGATGTCGCAAAACATTATGCTGGCCGGCGTCCCTGACGATAAGCTCGAAGAAGCGCTGCAAGTGCCTGTTCTGAAACGTCTATCGCCGAACGCGAAGCCATTCATGAGCCGTACCGTTTCTTGCACAGGTAACGAGTTCTGTAACCTGGCTGTCGTAGAAACGAAGGAACGCGCTCGCCGCGTTGCTGAGTACCTCGATGAGAGAGTTGAACTGGATGAGAAAATCCGCATTCACTTCATCGGCTGCCCGAACGCTTGCGGTCAGAAGCATATTGCCGACATCGGTCTGCAAGGCGCTCTCGTGAAAACGCCAGAAGGCATGGTTGATGCATTTGATATCGCGGTAGGCGGTATTCTTGGGCCAGGCGCTAAGTTTAACGAATCGCTGAAAGGCCGCGTCAAAGGCGATGACCTTGGCGGCGTGCTTGCACAACTGCTGCTGTTCTACAAAGAAGATCGCGAGTCCGGCGAAACGTTCCACAATTTCGTGAAACGCGTAGGCGTACCGGCGTTCCAAGAGAAACTGACTGCTATTTTGGCAAGTTAATTGTTAATCGAGTTAAACAGCCCATCCTCTAATGAGGATGGGCTGTTTTGTTTTTGGCTGTCGATAATGTCTCGGGCGGCACCCTCACCACGCTAACGAACCGCGGGGGTCTTATTCGCGAGAAACTGGCACTTCAAGAGGTGCATTTGATTTATTCTTCGATGCCAGCAGCAACGCTTTGTACTTGATTTCGCTGCTGCGCAATCGTACGTTCACGGTCACGCTCCAGAATCGGCTTCAAGTAGCGGCCTGTATAAGAGCCCGCAACTTTAATCACTTCTTCCGGTGTACCGGTCGCTACGATGGCACCACCGCCATTACCGCCTTCCGGACCTAGATCCAGCAGGTAATCGGCCGTCTTAATAACGTCGAGATTGTGCTCGATAACGAGTACCGACTCGCCCGACTCTACCAGACGGTGCAGGACAACTAGCAAACGATCGATATCATCAACGTGTAAGCCTGTTGTCGGCTCATCGAGAATGTACAGCATCTTGCCTGTGCTGCGGCGATATAGCTCGGCTGCGAGCTTCACGCGTTGCGCTTCCCCGCCGGATAGTGTTGTTGCCGGTTGACCCAAGTTCATATAGCCAAGGCCAACGTCTAGCAGCGTCTGCAACTTCCGGTGGATACGGGGCACATTGCGGAAGAATTCCGTGGCGTTCTCAATCGTCATCTCCAGCAGTTCCGCAATGCTCTTGCCTTTGTACTTCACATCAAGCGTCTCCCGATTGTACCGTTTGCCTTTGCAAATCTCGCAAGGCACATATACGTCTGGGAGGAAGTGCATCTCGATCTTGATGATGCCATCTCCGCGGCAGGATTCACAGCGGCCGCCTTTGACGTTGAAGCTGAAGCGGCCTTTCTTATAGCCTCGGACCTTCGCTTCATTCGTCGATGCGTATAGATCCCGAATATCATCGAATACGCCGGTATACGTAGCCGGGTTCGATCGCGGCGTACGGCCGATTGGCGATTGATCGATATCGATAACCTTCTCGATATGCTCAAGCCCCCGGATCTCCTTATGCTCACCTGGACGAACCTTCGCTTTGTTCAGATCACGGGCGAGTGTCTTATAGAGAATTTCATTGACAAGCGTCGATTTACCGGAACCGGAAACTCCTGTTACAGCTGTAAAGACACCAAGCGGGAACTTCGCATTCACACCACGCAGATTGTTCTCCTTCGCGCCTCTCACTTCCAGCCACTTGTCGTTTGTCGCGCGGCGAGTCAGCGGAACCGGAATGAATTTACGACCGCTCAGATAGGCGCCGGTCAACGATTGCTCGTCCGCCATCACCTCTGCAGGTGTTCCCATCGAGACCACTTGGCCGCCATGGATACCGGCGCCTGGACCGATGTCGATGATGTAGTCGGCCGCGAGCATCGTATCTTCATCATGTTCGACGACGATTAGCGTGTTACCGAGGTCACGCATATGCTCCAATGTTTGAATCAGCTTGTCGTTATCGCGCTGATGCAGCCCAATACTAGGCTCATCTAATATATAGAGGACGCCCATCAGACTCGAACCGATCTGCGTAGCTAATCGAATACGCTGCGCCTCACCGCCGGAGAGTGTACCCGCAGCACGGTTGAGTGACAAATACTCCAGTCCGACATTAACTAGGAAGCCAAGGCGGCTGTTGATTTCTTTCAAGATGAGGTTCGCTATCAGCTTCTCCTTCTCGGTCAGTTCAAGAGCGTTGAAGAAACGATCCGCGTCGCCGATGGAGAGTGACGTCACATGGGAAATATTCTGGGTGCCAATCGTTACGGCAAGGCTTTCTTTGCGCAGACGATGGCCTTTGCAGCCTGCACATGGCTTAGCGCTCATGTATTGTTCAATATGATCACGGATGCCGTCAGATCCTGTTTCCCGATAACGGCGCTCCAGGTTGTTGATAATCCCTTCGAATGGCACGAGCGCTTCCTTGGAATGCCCGAAATCATTCTCGTAACGGAACCGCACACGCTCGCCGCCTGTACCGTTCAATAGCTTCTTCATATGTTCTGCAGACAGCTCGCTTACGGGTACATCCCGTGGAATGCCGTAGTGCACACATACGGCTTCAAGGAATTGCGGGTAATAATTCGATGTGCTGCCTGCCCATGCTTCGAAGGCACCTTCTTCGATCGATTTGCTTGCATCCGGAACGAGGAGATCCGGATCCACGATCATCTTGGCTCCTAGTCCGTCACAATCCGGGCATGCGCCGTATGGACTGTTGAACGAGAACATTCGCGGCGCCAGCTCATCGATACTGAATCCGCAGGCCGGACATGCAAGATTAGAGCTGAACAACAGCTCTTCCTTCTCCATGATATCAACCAGTACTTGACCGCCTGACAGCTTCGTCGCTGTCTCGAGCGAGTCGGCAAGACGGCTGTGAATATCGCTCTTCACGACGATACGGTCCACGACAACTTCGATATTGTGCTTCTTGTTCTTCTCAAGCTCGATCTTCTCGCTTAGCTCACGCAGCTCGCCATTGACGCGTACACGAACAAAACCTTGCTTCTGCACATCGGCAAGCAGCTTCGAATGCTCACCCTTACGCCCCGAGACGATTGGCGCCAGAATCTGCAGCTTCGTCCGCTCCGGATATTCCATGATCCGGTCTACCATTTGCTCTACCGTCTGGGATGTAATTTCGATTCCATGGTCCGGGCAATGCGGTTTCCCGACACGCGCAAATAAGAGACGCAAATAATCATAAATCTCAGTCACCGTTCCGACTGTCGAACGCGGGTTGCGGCTCGTTGTCTTCTGGTCGATGGAGATGGCCGGCGAAAGTCCATCAATGGAATCCACATCCGGCTTCTCCATCTGCCCGAGGAACTGACGTGCATAGGCAGACAGCGATTCGACGTATCGGCGTTGACCTTCGGCATAGATCGTATCAAATGCCAGAGAGGATTTACCGGAGCCGCTGAGCCCGGTCAACACGACAAATTTATCACGTGGAATCGTCACGTCGATATTCTTCAAATTATGGGCTCTCGCCCCTTTAATTACGATGGAATCACTGGCCACTGTTAATCCTCCTAAGAATATAGCACGAACTATATTCGACTTCGTAAGCTATCTTTAGCTTCAAACCGATCTACATCCCCAGCTCTGCTTTAAGCTCAAGCAGCGCATCGCGAAGCTCTGCCGCACGCTCGAACTGCAAGCTCTTGGCCGCTTCCTTCATCTCGGCTTCCAAACGCTGCAGCAACGACTGGCGCTCCTTCTTCGACATCTTCTCGACACCGATCCCGGACAAGAAATCGTTCTTCTGATCCGCTGACTTCGTCGCTTCGATAATGTCATGCACTTTCTTGCGGATCGTTGTAGGCGTGACGCCATGCTGCTCGTTGTAAGCAATCTGGATGGTACGACGACGATTCGTCTCTTCGATCGCCTTCGTCATGGAGTCGGTCATCTTATCTGCATACATAATAACACGGCCATCGGAGTTACGGGCTGCACGACCGATCGTTTGAATCAGCGACCGCTCTGAACGTAAGAAGCCTTCCTTGTCCGCATCCAATATGGTCACAAGTGAAACCTCCGGCAAATCCAAGCCTTCCCGGAGCAAGTTAATTCCGATGAGAACATGAAATACGCCAATACGCAGATCACGCAATATCGCGAGTCGTTCCAGTGTCTTAATGTCGGAGTGTAAATAACGAACCTTAATGCCGACATCCTTCATATAATCAGTCAAATCCTCTGACATCTTCTTCGTCAGCGTTGTGACCAGAACACGTTCGTCCTTGGCAATCCGATCACGGATCTCAACAAGCAGATCATCGATCTGGCCTTTCGTCTTCCGCACTTCGATAATCGGATCCAGCAAACCGGTCGGACGAATAATCTGCTCTACCATCGTAGGGCATTTCTCCAGCTCATAAGGCCCCGGCGTTGCGGATACATAGACCACTTGTTTGACTTTATTCTCAAATTCTTCGAAACGAAGAGGACGGTTATCCATAGCAGACGGCAATCGGAAGCCATGATCGACAAGCACTTCTTTACGCGCACGGTCACCGTTGTACATCGCCCGGATCTGCGGAATCGAAACGTGAGACTCATCGATGACGACGAGCATATCATCCGGGAAGTAGTCCATCAGCGTATAAGGTGTTGCTCCACGCTCACGGAACGTCAACGGTCCGGAATAGTTCTCGATCCCGCTGCAGAAACCCATCTCCTGCATCATTTCCAGATCGTAACGCGTCCGCTGCTCAAGCCGCTGCAGCTCCAGCAGCTTCCCTTGCTCGCGAAGCTCCGCCAGTCGCTCTTCCAGCTCGGCCTCGATGTTCTTGATGGCCACCTTCATCGTATCCTCGTGCGTTACGAAGTGGGAAGCCGGGAAGATCGCGACATGATCGCGTTCACCGACGATTTCGCCGGTCAACACATCGATCTCCGTAATGCGTTCAATCTCATCACCGAACAATTCGACCCGCATCGCCCGTTCATTATTGGCTACCGGGAAAATCTCTATTATATCGCCGCGTACACGGAATGTTCCGCGAATGAAGTTAATATCATTGCGTTGGTATTGAATATCAACAAGTTTATGAAGAATAGCGTCGCGGGACTTCTCCATCCCTACCCGCAAACTAAGCACAAGCTTCCCGTACTCCATCGGAGAACCGAGACCGTAAATGCACGATACGCTCGCTACGATAATGACGTCACGACGTTCGAACAAGGAGCTCGTAGCGGAGTGCCGCAGTTTATCAATTTCATCGTTGATGCTGGAGTCCTTCTCGATAAAAGTATCTGAGGATGGGATGTAGGCTTCAGGCTGATAGTAGTCATAATAGCTGACGAAATAAGAGACCGCGTTATCCGGAAAAAATTCCTTAAACTCACTGCAAAGCTGAGCGGCAAGCGTCTTATTATGCGCGATAACCAAAGTCGGCCGGTTCAGCTTGGCGATTGTATTCGCAATCGTATACGTTTTCCCTGTGCCCGTTGCGCCTAGCAGCGTCTGATGATGCGCGCCTGCTTCGATCCCATCCGTCAGCTGCTTAATTGCACTCGGCTGGTCGCCTTGCGGCGTATAATCCGATCTCAGCTCAAAGAGCTTCTCCTGTCCTTGCTTCTCGAACATTCTTCCTACACCCCAATCCTACGTCTTCTATGAAAATTCAAAAGGCCTATTAATTTGTATGCCCAATATACAGGAAAAAAATAGATTGTCCGTTAAAATCATGCTGTTTACCCAAGCATAAGAATATGTGTTCCCATATGATGTTTATTATACCGATTAACGGGGGCAGTTGCAACGAAAGGTTACTACTTCCTGTCCGGCTTGGAAGGACTTACCGCACGATGCAAAATGCCCCGGCAACCGCCCATTAATGGACAGCGCCGAGGCACCTTCTTATTCTATAATGTCGCTGATTTCGAAGATGATGCTGCCGCATGCTGCTTTGACTTCGCCGTCCGTTTGCTCCAGAGCAGATCAAGCAGGGAAGCCGGCGCTGCCGCTGCGTAGTAGTCGGCTTTGTCATCCGGTGCGAGCACGACGCCCAGCTGGTGATGCTCCCCCGCATAACGCGCACGCTGCGCAAACTTGATTTGACCATCATAATTGAGCACTTCCAGCTTACAGAAGGCTGAATTCACATGAAGCGCGCTATACAGCTCTTCCTTCGACCGGACACGAACGCCATTCACCTTATGAATGATCTCTCCGACCAGAATGCCCATTGATTCCGCAGGTGTACCCGGTATGACAGCCAGCACACGCAGCCCCTGATCGTTATGCACATATAGCGGCGCGCTAGCCGCTTCTTTGAAATAACTGATCGCCACGAGCGCCTCGTGCAGCAATAATGCGCAAAGCGCGGCTGCAAGCGTCAGCGGACTCCAGAAGGAAGCCGCGACAGCCACGATTCCGGTACCAATCCCATAGAATAGCAGGCCTTTCGAGGCACTGCGTGCTTTCGCTGCCGGCAGCAGCGAACGTGTCAGCTCCGAGAACCCGATGATCATCGGGAACCCGATCATCGTAAATCCGCTGCTCCACTGGCTGCTATCTCCGAGCAGCAGCGTCCAAGGCAGCGCTGCATCCCCGCTTCCGCCGGTAACAGCCGGCACAAGCAGCAGGATCGGCACCGGCCAATAGCCATGCAGGGCTTGGCCCCCTACAAGCTTGCCTCTCTTCCCCTCAAGGAAGAGCGGACTTGCAGAACGCGCTCCCTGCCAGCGAACGAGCAGCGCCTCTGCCACATGCATAAGCGCAACCAATACGAGCAATCCGGGAATATCCAAGCCAGCTAACGAGCTTGCAGCTGAACCGATCCAGTCGCTTCGATCGCCGAGCGCAGTCCAGCCAAGCCCCCATTGCAAGACGCCCAACAACCCTGCGCTATAAGCAAAGCATAAGTACCTGACCCGAATAATCACAAGTACAGCAGCAGTTCCCCACATCCATAGCACCACATCCGTAGTAACCGAGACACCTAAGAACAGACTAATACAAGAAATCAGTACACCAACGAGCAGGCCTGCTACGATCGTTCTTCCAAGCTGAATCGGCCAAGCATGAAGCCGGACATGGAACATCTTCCGCTCCATTCTTGTCTGCCGCATATATTGAAGCATGATCAGGAGCACCGCTACATAATAAAACGGAGATAGCAGCAGTCCGATGGCCGCCGATCCCGCCTGACGAAGCAATTCCATTGCCGCTTCCAAAGCTTCCACTCCCTCTCGCAAACCAGTACCACTTCGTGATCAAAATAAAAAGAAGGTCCCTCCGCATGACTGCACGGAGACAACCTTCTCTCTATTCGACATGGTCCAAGCGATTTCCTGCCTGCCTGGCGTTATTGTCCGCTGGCAAGCTTCTGCTGAAGCACGTTGACTGCCTTCAATAACTGGGTATCGTTCTTCTCATCGCGAATCTTCGCAACGAGCGCCTCCTCTACCTTCTCCGCAGTCACTTTATCGGCACTGCCGGTGATCGGCAGCTCCGCTTTCTTCTGGAAGGCTTTCACACTTACGACTGTTTGCTGACTGTAATACCCATCTTTACGATCAATGGTATAACCCAGTCCCGCGAGCATGATTTGGAGGCTGCGCGTGTTCTCATTAATTGTATCCGGCTGCAAAGTCGCTTCTTTGGACATGCGGGCTACCGTGTAATAATCCGGCGGCAGCACCTCGATGTCCGGTTTCAGCCCTTTCTCGTGAACCCAGTTGCCAAGCGGCGTCAACCACTTCGCAATGGTCATCTTGACTAAGCTTCCATCGGACATCGCTTTGTCGTAGCTGACCTGCACAGTTCCTTTGCCAAAAGAAGTCTCGCCCACCAACGTAGCATGCGCCTCTTCCTTGAGCGCCCCTGCCAGCACCTCGGACGCGCTTGCGCTGCCCTTATTCATCAGTACCGCGATCGGGTATTTCTTGCCGCTTCCGGCAGACACCGTTTTCTCCCGATGCCCGTCCTTATCTTCTACCTGCACGATCGGCTCGCCCTTCGGCACGAAAGGCTGCGCAACCGATACAACAACAGGCAGCACGCCGCCGGGATTGCCCCGCACGTCAATGATCAACGCCTTCATCCCTTGTTTCTCCAGCTTCGTTAGTTCTTCTTCGAACCGTTCGCCGGTATTGAGGGAGAATTGACGAATCTCGATAACACCGATGCCGCCATCCTGCATGCGCGCATAGACCGTTTCATAATCAATGTCGTCCCGTACGATCGTCAACTGCAGCGGCTGCGTCATTCCGGCCCGCTGAATGACCAATTTCACCTTCGATCCTTTGGGTCCGCGGATTTTGGCTACGGCATCATTCAAGGATAGGCCGTCCAGCGTCTCCCCGTTTACTTTTAGCAAAATATCATTCGGGAGAACACCTGCCCGCTCTGCCGGTGAATCCTTAATCGCGGACTCGACGGTGATTTTGCCATCCTTCATCTGAACGCCTGCACCAATGCCCGTAAACGATCCTTCAATGGACTCAGAGAAGTGCTTCGCTACTTCCTTCTTCATATAAACCGAATAAGGATCGCCCAGCGCTTCCATCATCCCGTTAACTGCCCCGTCAAGCACCTTCGTCCGATCGACCTCGCGAAAATATTTGTTCTCAATCAAACCGAGTACCGTGTTTAATTTCTGAAGCTCCTTCTCGCTCAGCTCATCATGTCCGGACGATTCCGATGACGCCGCTCTAGCTGTCGTTCCATCGCTCTCAATTGCAATGAAGCGGTCTGCAACCGTCAAGGTCACAAGCGTAGATGCCGCCATTGTGAGCAAGATGAACGCTGCTACTGTTCGTCCTTTGAACTGCACGTCAACACCCCTTCGTGAGCATACCCTGCCTATGGTGAGATTGTTTTTCCCCTTACTTCTGACATCTCCCCTAGTATATGACAAGCCGCACCCAATTATTTGCATCTGGGTACGGCATCGTCATGTCAGCATTCGAGCCTGTAGGCTCCGCCCGCTATTTATTTCAGATAAGGTGCGGGATTAACCGCCTCTTGGTTCTTGCGTACTTCAAAATGCAAATGGTTCCCGGTGGACATGCCCGTGCTTCCCACTTCCGCAATTTTCTGGCCGCGCTTCACGGTTTGACCTTTCTCTACCTTGATGCCGCCATTGCGAATATGTCCGTAAACCGTCCACAGCCCGCCGCCATGATCGATGATGACACAGTTGCCATACTCACTCCACCACTGTGCAACAATGACCAGACCCGACTCAGCGGCGTAGATCGACGTTCCGCCCGGAGCCGCCATATCCATCCCGGCATGAAGTTTCTTTCTTCCGGTTACGGGGTGAATCCGATAGCCAAACGGTGAAGACAACCGCCATTCGGCATGAAGCGGCATACCAAGCTTGCCGCCGGTGTAGTACACTTTAATTTTTTTCTTCTTCGCTTCCAAGTCGGACACTTTCTTCGCCAGACTAATCAGCAGATCTGCTTGCTCTTCGCTGATCTCTTCCAGCTCTTCCGCCTGGCTCTTATATTTAAGCACCATAACTTCTTTTTCTTTCTCTTTATCCTTGAGCAGGTCAGCAAAACCTGCGAGCTTCACGTACATCTGCTTGACTTCGCCGAGCGACTTCTCCACTTCGGCCTTCTTCTGTGTAATAAGTGCTTTGTCTTTCTTGTGGTCAGCGAGAATATCACGGTCTTGGCTTAGAATCGACTTCAACGAGTCCATCCGGTCAATAAAGTCGCCAAAGCTTGTTGCGCTGAGCATCACATCGATATAGGATACGAATCCATTCGTATACATCAAACGAATGCGTGACTGCAGCAGCTTGTCCCGCGTCTTCAGACGTTTCTCTGCCGTATCGAGGTCTTCACCGGCTTGCTGCAGCTTCTCCTCCGTCGTTTCCACTTGGGACTGCACGGTGCTCAGCTGCGTGCTGACTTCACTGATTTGCTGCATGATTTCGTTGACAGACTTCGCTGTCTTCTCTTTCATGGCCAGCACATATTCCTTGTCTTTGTCCGCTTGATTGCGGTTATGAGAAGCTGCGCTCATCTCTTTGCGCACTTTAGCGAGCTCACTGTTGATTTTGTCTAGCTGCGAGGAAGCTTCGCCTTGATAGGGTTGGAACACAAATCCGGCAAATACGATAATGGCTAGAACGGCGATCCCTTTCTTCACGTTCACGTTTCCATTCACCTACACTTTCAAGTACTTTCGCACCGACAAGGTGCTTCCCCAAATGCCAATCAGAATGCCGAGCCCCATAATCAGGACGGACACATTAAAGCCTGCTTCCTTCAATGTCACAAGTTTAATCATCATGAGACCCAGCTCTACTTGAGATACCTCAACCAATCGGGAGTACCCGAGCATCAGCAAAGTAACCGTGACAACCGAACCGATGATGCCAATCAATGCACCTTCGATAAAGAACGGCCAGCGGATAAAATTATTCGTAGCCCCCACCAGCTTCATAATGCCAATCTCGCGGCGACGTGCCACAATCGTCATCTTGATCGTGTTGGAGATGAGGAACATCGCGGTTAAACCAAGTCCCGCTACGATAACCAGTCCGATGTTGCGAACGGCGTTCATTATTTTGAACAGCGATTCTACGGTGCCTTTCCCGTATTTCACGCTTGTAATCGGCAATGTCTCATCTGCTTTGCCAATCGCTTCAATCTGTTTCGCGGCAAAAGCGATCTTCTGCGGCTCAAACACCTCTACGGTAAAGGAATCCGGCAGCGGGTTGTTCGTCTTGTCATACCCTTCGAGCAGTTCAGCACCGTCGGCACCGATGCTCTCGCGAAGGGATTCAAGCCCCTTCTCTTTGGATACAAATTCGATCTTGCTAACTTCCGGAATGTTGCCGATGGCATTCTTAAGCTCGTTAATCTTGGCATCCTCTGTATTCAGCTGCAAGTACACCCGAATCTGTACCTGGCTCTCAATTTGGTCCGCCAAGTTGTTGACGTTCAATGCCAGCAGTAGAAAAGCGCCAAGAATAAATAAGGAAATGACGATGGAGCTGACGGAGGCAAAAGTCATCCAGCCGTTGCGCACCACGTTCTTCACCCCTTCGCGAAGGTGGCGGATAATGGTGCTAACTTTCATAGCCATACTCTCCTCTCACTTCATCACGCACAATCGTTCCGTTCTCGATGGCGATGACGCGTTTGCGGAGCGTATTCACAATCTCTTTGTTGTGCGTGGCCATGATGATCGTAGTGCCGCGGAAGTTAATCTCTTCGAGCAAATTCATAATGCCCCATGAGGTTTCAGGGTCAAGGTTGCCGGTAGGCTCATCCGCCACGATGACGGCCGGATTGTTGACGATCGCGCGCGCGATGGCGACCCGCTGCTGCTCGCCGCCCGATAGCTGCTGAGGGAAGCTTGCATGCTTACCGCGAAGTCCGACGAGCTCCAGCACTTCCATCGTCCGTTTCTTGATGACTCTGCGCGGCGCTTCAATAACCTCCATCGCAAACGCGATGTTCTCATAGACGGTCAGTTTCGGCAGCAAGCGATAATCTTGGAAAATAACGCCTATGTTCCGCCGAACATAGGGGATCTTACGGGGTTTTAACTTACCGATGTTAAACCCATTCACGGAGATTTGTCCTTTGGATGGAATTTCCTCGCGGTAGATCAGTTTCATGAAGGTAGATTTTCCAGCTCCGGAAGGTCCAACCAAGTAAACGAATTCATTACGGTCTATGCGAACAGAAACGCCGCGGAGTGCGTGAGTGCCGTCTGCGTACGTCTTCCAAATATCTTGCAATTCAATCACGATATCACATCCTGTAGGTAGTCAGCTTTTAACTATTCGACATGATCGCGGTAAATCCTCTACCAAAGTCCTGTTTTCTGCATTTTTCATATTTCTCATGACCGTAAAGCGCGAATCTAGTGCTTCGTACCGTATATTTTTCGACAAACGTCCTGTTCGCGGCCTTTAGCGGCTTGGTTCATTGAAGAGAATTGTACAAACAGGTGGCAGAAATGAAGCCCTCGGCGCATATACATGTACGAATACTGGCCCCGAGGTGATAGGAAGCTATGAATACGAAACGGCTGCAGCTAATCTGGATTCTGGCGGGAGTGTGCCTGCTCGCGTCTGCCGGATGGGGCGGGTTATGGTTATATGCGTCCCAGCATACGATTC
Organism: Paenibacillus sp. J22R3; assembly: GCF_056269305.1. Taxonomy (NCBI): domain Bacteria; kingdom Bacillati; phylum Bacillota; class Bacilli; order Caryophanales; family Paenibacillaceae; genus Paenibacillus; species Paenibacillus sp. J22R3. The sequence continues at coordinate 31,367 of NZ_JBWDNS010000006.1, forward strand.
CGAAGCAAGTACATGTTGTCTTGAGAAAACCTACAGAGACGAACGGACAGATGCTGGGGAGTGATGCCGTCATCCCCATTGGTTCCCTTCGCATCGAGGATGCTAAGCAGCTGCTGACTCTGCGGAAGCAACAGCTCAAACAGCTAGCGATTACGATAAAAGGCGGCACGGGTGAAGGGAAGAAGAAAACGTGGACACTCGAACAGCTCGGCATTGAAGTGGATACGAAGGATGCCGTGGCGGCCATCGACCGCTTGAACAGCGGTTCATTGTGGACAAGAGCCAAGTATCGATGGGGATTTCAGCAGCAGCTGGCCATTGGAGTGAGTTTGGACAAAGAGGTGTTCGTGGGGAAAATACGCAGTACTTGGGGCTGGATGGACGCAGGTGAACCGGTGAATGCAACGCGGAAAATTACGAACGACGACAAGGTCGTCTATACGCCGCACAAGGATGCCTATCGACTCGATACCGATAAAATGTATGCCCATGCTGTTGCTGCCATCGGAAAGTCGATTGCGAGCAAATGGGGAAAGAAGCTGTCTCCGATGACCTGGCCGGTGGAGCTCCGCGTTATCCATCCTTCCATCACCCTGCAGCGCTTGAAGGATGAAGGGGTCGAACGGCTTATCTCTTCCTTTACCACGACGTTTAGGACGAGCGGCGCCGGTCGTGCTTACAATGTGACAATGACGGCTAAGACGCTGAGCGGCATGGAGCTTGCTCCCGGTGAACTGTTCGATTACAGCAAAGTCATTGCCCTTACCAGCAAGAAATACGGCTATCGCCAAGCGCCCGTCATTCTAAACGGCGAGTTCGTTCCGGGCGTCGGAGGCGGGATCTGCCAAGTGTCCAGCACCTTGTACAATGCTGTATTATTTGCAGGCCTTGATATGGTGGAGCGGCGCAATCACTCCCTCCCCGTTGCTTATTTGCCGATGGGCCGAGATGCGACCTACGCCGATGATGCGATCAACTTCAAGTTCAAGAACACGACCGGCAAGCATCTCGTCATTGTAACGGAAGTGGAGAATCGCCGAGTGACGGTAAAGATCTTCGGGACCTTACCGAGGAATGTGCAGTACAAGTTAGATTCCAAGACGGTGGCTACTGTCGTTCCACCGGTGAAGGAAGTGCCGTCGGCTTCCATGATGCCCGGCGAACGACGCAAGCTTGCATCCGGCAAACCCGGCTACATTGTCGAGACGTACCGCACGAAGCTGGAGAATGGTGTGAAAGTTTCGCGCACGCGCATCTCGCGGGATACCTACCGGGCACAACCGGTCGTCTATGCGGTCGCTCCGGAGCAGTCTCATCCCGACAACGGCAAGGATGAAGCGCCGCTGCTTGAGGACGGCGTGGCGCAGTAGGCGGAAGTGATAAACTGTCCATTCTGGCGGCAGATTGTAAGCTATTTAACGAGAGAAAGTATGTCTTCTGCAACTAAATCGTTTGCACAATGGTGGTAAACATAGTAGACATTTCATGGGGCCGCCTCATTTCGTATGTTTGTAGGGGTACAAACACATTACCTAATGAGCGGTCTTTTTGCTGTTTTTTTTGGGTGTTTTTGGGGGCTTTTTGGCGGTGTTTTTGCGGGCTTTTCTTGGGGTTAATCAACAATCTTGCATGGAATGCAACATTTAACTTCCCATGGGAGTGAATCCGACGGAATGTTGCACAAATGGCAACATTTCTTAGCAAATTGTAGGGTAAGTGAAGATATGAGCAGAAATTGTTGCAAAAAACGCAGCATTTCCTCTCAGAGAGCTCATTCTGGGCAGGAATGTTGCATAATAGGCAACAATTCATGAGGATGCTTGACCGCTCCCCCTTGATCATACGTGATCTGGCGCTCGATAAGCGGTAGCTGCTACCTCTCTTGATGCTATTTCGTCGCTTTCTCGCCAATGTGCGGTAGCCGGTACCTCTCTTCTAGCGTGCCCCTCAACAGCGAGGCCGCCGATAGCCTGAGGCAGCTCCTCCTACCTAAATAGCATACAAAAAAGGCCGTAAAGCCAAGTAGTATAGTCTACTTGAAATTACGGCCTGTTTGCTATTTAGCGGCTGCGTTCCGCGTATTCGGTAATCCATTCCGCTGTTGCGGCCAGGTCCTGCTCCGCGCGGGCGATGGCTTCGACGACTTGCGTCTTGGCCGTGCCGCCGTAGACGTTGCGTGCATTGACAACATTCTCCGGCTGCAGCACCTCATAGATGCGATCGTCGAACAACGAAGAGAACTGCTTGAACTCATCGAGCGTGAGATCCAGCAAGTATTTGCCCTGCTGAATGCAGTACAATACCGTCTTGCCGATGACTTCATGCGCTTGACGGAACGGCAGACCTTTGCCAACCAGGAAGTCGGCGATATCGGTCGCGTTCGAGAAGTCTTGATTGACGGCTTGACGCATCCGGTCCTTGTTCACCTTCATCGTTGCCACCATTGGGGCAAACAATTGCAGCGCGCCTTGCAGCGTGCGGACCGTATCGAACATGCCTTCTTTGTCTTCCTGCATGTCCTTGTTATAAGCAAGCGGCAGTGACTTGAGTACAGTCAGCAAGCCAACGAGGTTGCCATAAACGCGACCTGTTTTCCCGCGGACAAGCTCCGGCACGTCCGGATTTTTCTTCTGCGGCATAATGCTGCTGCCTGTGCAGAATGCATCGTCGAGCTCAACAAAGTGGAACTCGGTGCTCGACCACAAGATGAACTCTTCGCTTAAACGCGAGAGATGCATCATGATGATGGACGCATGCGACAGGAATTCCAGAATGAAGTCGCGGTCGCTTACCGCATCGAGGCTGTTCTCGTAGACGCGGTCAAACTTCAGCTGACTCGCTACGAAATGACGATCGATCGGGAACGTCGTTCCTGCCAATGCGCCAGCTCCGAGGGGTAATGTGTTCACCCGTTTATAGCTGTCCTGCAAACGCTCGATATCGCGGCCGAACATGGAAACATAGGCCATCATATGATGCGCGAACAGGATTGGCTGTGCACGCTGCAGATGCGTATAACCGGGCAGAATCGTATCAATGTTTGCCGTAGCTTGCTGCACCAGCGCAGCTTGCAGCTTCTGCAGCAGATCAACGAACTCAACGACCCGCTTGCGCAGGTACAGATGCATATCCGTCGCAACCTGATCGTTGCGGCTGCGGCCAGTGTGCAGCTTGCCGCCAACCGGACCCACATCGTCGATCAGCGTCTTCTCGATGTTCATGTGAATATCTTCATCGGCAATGGAGAATTCAATGTCGCCGCGCTTGATGCGCTGCAAGACGCGGTGCAGGCCATCAATGATTTTCTCCACGTCGTCTGCAGGCAGAATGCCCTGCTTGCCCAGCATCGTGACATGTGCCAGGCTGCCTTGAATATCTTCTTCCGCAAGCTCTTTATCAAATAAAATGGATGCCGTATATTCCTCTACCAGTTGGTCGGTTTTCTTCGTAAACCGGCCGCCCCATAATTTACTCACACAGGTGCACTCCTTTATCGTTTCGCTTGCCTTACTGCTTCTTGTTCTGCTCCACGCCGGAGGAAACTTTCAGACGCAGCGCGTTCAGGCGGATAAAGCCGGTTGCATCGCCTTGGTCATACGCTTTGGACGGATCCGCTTCCATCGTTGCGATATCCGGATTGTACAAGCTGACCGGGCTCTTCACGCCGGCACCGATTACATTGCCTTTGTACAGCTTCAGACGAACAACGCCTGTTACGTTCTTCTGGCTTTCGAGTACGAGCGCTTGCAGCGCCAGACGCTCAGGTGCGAACCAGAAGCCGTTATATACTAGTGATGCGTATTTGGAAATGAGGGAATCACGCAAATGCATGACGTCGCGGTCCATCGTGAGCGACTCCATTTTGCGGTGTGCAGTGAATAGGATCGTACCGCCCGGTGTCTCGTACACGCCGCGGCTCTTCATGCCGACGAAACGGTTCTCTACCATATCAACACGGCCAATACCGTGCTTGCCGCCAAGCTCATTCAGCTTCTCCATTGCTTGCAGCGGGCTCAGCTGCTCGCCATTAACTGCGGTACAATTGCCGGCTTCGAAGGTAAGCTCCACATATTCAGCTTGATCCGGCGCGTCCTCAGGGGACACGGACAAGACAAACATCCCTTTGTTCTCGTCACTGCTTGGATCGAACCAAGGATCCTCCAGCATGCCGCTCTCAAAGCTGATGTGCAGCAGGTTGCGGTCCATCGAATACGGCTTAGCCGCAGACGCTTGAACCGGAATGTTGTGCTTCTCTGCATATGCGATCATTTCAGCGCGTCCCGGGAATTGTTCACGGAATGCTTCAATGCGCCAAGGAGCGATTACGTCGATGTCCGGAGCAAGTGCAGCAGCCGTCAGCTCGAAACGAACTTGGTCGTTGCCTTTGCCTGTTGCGCCGTGCGCAATAGCTGTTGCGCCTTCAGCGCGAGCGATGTCCACCATGCGTTTCGCAATCAGCGGACGTGCGATGGAAGTACCCAGCAGGTACTGACCTTCGTAGAGTGCGCCGGATTGGAACATTGGATAGATGAAATCTTCCGCGAACTCGTCGCGCAGATCATCGATGTACACTTTGGAAGCGCCTGTAGCCAACGCTTTCGCTTCCAGACCATCCAGCTCATCCTTTTGTCCGATGTCCGCTGTGAATGCGATAATTTCCGCATCGTAGGTTTCTTTGAGCCATTTTAGAATAACAGACGTATCCAGACCGCCCGAGTAAGCCAGCACGATTTTTTCCTTCGCCATGATTCAGTCAACACTCCCTATTGTGAATTGAATGCTATAAGTCCCGCGTAATGTTCGTGCCCTACATAATTGCAGCCATGATCGCCTTCTGCGCATGCAGACGGTTCTCAGCCTGATCGAAAATAATCGATTGCTTGCCATCAATTACGCCTTCGCTTACTTCCTCGCCGCGATGCGCTGGCAGGCAGTGCATGAACAAATAGTCGCTCTTCGCGTAGCGAACCAGATCCTCGTTCACTTGATATGCGGCAAAAGCAAGCTCGCGCTCCTTCTGTTCCGCCTCAAAGCCCATGCTCGCCCATACGTCCGTGTAAACGACATCAGCGTCCGCGATCGCTTCCTTCGGATCACGGCACACATGAATGCGCGAGCCGGTTTCGGCTGCGCTCGCCTTCGTCAACGCTACAACATCAGCGTCCGGCTCGTAGCCTTCCGGCGTCGCCACCGAAATATGCATGCCGAGCTTCGCTGCGCCCATCATTAAGGAGTGCACCATATTGTTGCCATCGCCGATGTACGCCACTTTAAGTCCTTCAAGGCGCCCCTTATGCTCGAGCACCGTTTGATAATCGCACAACGCTTGGCATGGATGCGACAGATCTGTAAGGCCGTTAATGACCGGCACGGTAGCTGCACGAGCAAGCTCGATGACCGTACGGTGCGCAAACGTGCGGATCATCATGCCGTCCAGATAACGCGACAGCGTCTGCGCCGTATCGGAGATCGTCTCCCCGCGGCCGATCTGCAGATCGTTACGGCTAAGGAACAGCGCATGCCCGCCGAGCTGGTACATCCCGACTTCAAAGGAAACACGCGTACGCGTGGATGATTTCTCAAAAATCATGCCGAGGGTTTTGCCCTTCAGCGGGTGATAAATTTCGCCGGCTTTCTGCTTCCCCTTCAGCTCGATCGCCAGATCGATCAGGTAGCGTACTTCCGCAGGCGTATAGTCAGCCAAGCCGATAAAGTCACGGCCTTTGAGGCCAATTGCCAGTTCTTCGGTCAACAATTGTGACATGTGGGTGGTTCTCCCTTCTTTCTACAGCTGCGCTGGAGCCGTTTGATCCGCAAAAATCGAGGTCAGAATGCTCACCGCTTGATCTATTTCTTCACGCGAAACGATTAGGCTAGGCAGCAAACGGACAACGTCCGGACCTGCTGTAACGACTAACAAACCACGCTTCTGGCCTTCAGCGATGATATTCGCAACCGGACCGCTGCATACGATGCCGATCATCAGTCCCTTGCCGCGAATGTCCTTCACAAACGGGTTGCCTGCAAGCTTCTCACGCAGCTGCCCCACGAGGTAATCGCCGCTCTCAGCCGCACGCTCCGGTGCTTTCTCGCTGATAATCGTCTCTACCGTCGCCTTCACGACAGCTGTAGCAATTGGAGTCCCGCCGAACGTCGAGCCGTGGCTGCCGGCTGTGAACGCTTCGATCAGCTCGCCTTTGGCCAGCATAGCGCCGACAGGGAAACCGCTCCCCAGTCCTTTGGCCAATGTGAAGATATCAGGCTCAATCCCGTAATGCTCAAACGAAAACAGCTTACCGGTACGACCCATGCCTGTTTGAATCTCATCTATGATAAGGAGCAAACCGCGCTCCTTGCAAAGCTTAGCCAAATGCTGTGCGAACGCAGGCTCAACCGGAATTACGCCGCCTTCTGCCTGGATCATTTCGATCATGATAGCAGCCGTCTTATCGGTAATTGCCGCTTCCAGCGCTTCGATGTCATGCAGCGGGATGTAGCGGAACCCTTCAGGAAGCGGCCCAAAGCCTTCTTTTACTTTCTCTTGACCCGTTGCCGTCAACGTTGCCAGCGTTCTGCCGTGGAAGGATTGGGCGAACGTAATGATTTCATAGCGACCGTTGCCCTTCACTTTCTGATGGTAACGGCGGGCAAGCTTAATTGCCGCTTCATTGGCTTCCGCGCCGGAGTTGCAGAAGAACACGGCTTCGGCATGGCTGTTGTCCGTCAGCACCTTCGCTGCCGCTTCTTGATTCGGAATGTGAAACAGATTGGATACATGCCACAGCTCATCGAGCTGCTTCACAAGCGCTTCTTTCACTTGCTTCGGCGCATGACCCAGATTCGTTACGGCCAGGCCGCCCATGAAATCTAAGTATTTGTTCCCTTTGTCATCCCAGAGCCAGCTGCCTTCACCCTTCACAAGTGAAATCGGATATCTTGCATACGTCGGAAATAGCGAGCTGCCAGCTGCTTCTGTACCTTTGTTCATATCGCTCATCATTCGTTCACCCCACTAATAATTAAGATTGTATAATTCTTGTTCCGATGCCGCCTTCGAGAACGGCTTTGCTGAGTACGCCCGGTACGTCACCATTAACGATGACGACTTCCTTCACGCGTCCTTGAATACATGCGATCGCTGCGCGAACCTTCGGAATCATGCCTCCGTAAATCTCACCGCTTGCAATCATCTCTTCGATCTCATCCACGGTTGCAGTAGGGAGCACTTGCTTCTCTCCGTCTACCGTCTTTAGGATACCAGGTACATCCGTTACCACAATCATCTGCTCCACACCCAGATGCGAAGCAACAGCACCTGCTGCCGTATCTGCATTGATGTTGTAGCGTTGTCCTGCCGCGTCGATGCCGATCGGCGCGATTACGGGAATGTAGCCCATGCCCATGACGCCTTCGATAATCGTTGCATTTACATCCGTTACATCACCGACAAAACCGATCTCGTCTGCGTTCGCCACAGGCTGAGCCGTGATAAGCTCGCCGTCAACACCGGACAAGCCGAGTGCTTTCGCACCGCTTAGACCGATGCGACGGACGATTTCCTTGTTGATCCGTCCTGCCAGCACCATTTCCACAACGTCCAGCACTTCGTCGCTTGTTTTGCGCAAGCCGTTCACGAATTCGCTGGCGATTCCCAGCTTGCCAAGTGTTTCCGAGATAGCCGGGCCGCCCCCATGAACGATGACGGCTTTAACGCCGCGTTCTTGCAAACTCCTCAAATCTTCGAAAAAAGAAGCCGGAAGCGCCGCTAGCGTGCTGCCCCCGCATTTCATCACAAACCGCTGTTCCATAGGTTTCGTCCGTTCCCTTCGTTCCCGAAATCCTGCCCGTTGCTATGTGCGATATGCCGCGTTGATACGGACATAATCATAAGTGAGGTCACAGCCCCAAGCTGTTGCCACGCCTTCACCCATATGCAGATCCACATGAATGACAACCGTGTCGCCTTTCAAGTAAACAAGTGCCGCTTCTTCGTCAAAAGCTATCGGCCGCGATTGCGTAAGCGTCACGATATCGCCTAGCGCGATGTCGACTGTCTCCGGATTCACAGGTACGCCTGCGCGTCCTACAGCCGCAATAATACGGCCCCAGTTCGCATCTGCGCCGAATACAGCGGACTTCACGAGCGAAGAGCCGATAACGGTCTTCGCGATCGCTTGCGCCGCATCATTCGATTCCGCTCCGCGCACTTGCACCTCAACAAGCTTCGTTGCTCCTTCTCCGTCACGCGCGATCGCTTTGGCCAGCACCTCGCACACATAACGGAGTCCATCTGCGAACGCCGCATAATCAGCGTGACCCGCATGCAGCTCTTCGTTGCCTGCAAAACCACTAGCCATCGCTACAAGCATGTCGTTCGTGCTGGTATCGCCGTCAACAGTAATCATGTTAAAGGTTACGTCCGTTACTTGGCGCAGCAGAGTCTGCAGCGCTTCGCTTCCAATCTCCGCATCCGTAGTAACGAAGCCAAGCATCGTCGCCATGTTGGGATGAATCATCCCGCTTCCCTTGGATGCGCCGGCAATATGTACGATCTTGCCGTCAACAGTCACGGAAACACAGACTTCCTTCTTCACGAGATCCGTCGTCAGGATCGCTTGGCAGAAATCATCTGCCGCAGCATAGGAATCTGCCAATCGTGCAGGCAGCTCCGCAATGCCACCGCGTACGCGGTCCATTTTCAGCAGCTCGCCGATGACGCCGGTAGAAGCAACCGCCACCTGCTCGGCAGGTACGCCGATAGCTTCAGCGAATGCGCTGCGCATTTCATAGGCATCCGCATCGCCTTGCTTGCCTGTGCACGCATTCGCGTTGCCGCTGTTCACGATGACCGCGCGCAGCTTGCCGCCGGCGCCGATGCTCTCGCGTGTCACCTGAATCGGTGCCGCTTGGAACACGTTCGTCGTGTACACGCCTGCTGCCGCAGCAGGCACTTCACATACGATTGCGCCAAGGTCATGGCGCGTCGTCTTCTTCAAGCCGCAATGCAAGCCGGCGGCTTTAAAGCCTTTAGGTGTCGTAACGGAGCCTTCCGGCACGACGATATAGGTTGGTGATGTGTTCCCCTGTCCCATTGTTCAATCGCGTCTCCTTTTTGGATGAATGCTGAGTTGACCAGAGGTCTCCTCTTTACGGGTACATCGGCACGAAGTTAAGGCCTAGCGCCTCGTCCCAGCCCATCATCAAATTCAAGTTTTGAATGGCCTGCCCAGCAGCACCCTTCACAAGATTATCAATAACCGACACAATCGTGATGCGCCCTGTACGCTCATCTACGGAGAAGCCGATGTCACAGTAGTTGGAGCCTGATACTTCTTTGGTTGCCGGCCATGTGCCGTTCTTGCGAATACGGACAAATTTACGACCTTCATAATAATTGCTGTATAACGCAATAAAGTCCTCAACGCTGTGACCATCTATAACGGTCGCATAGATCGTGCTCATAATACCGCGCGTCATCGGAACCAAATGGGTCGTGAACGTCGTCAGTACTTTCTCGCCTGCAATATCCGACAACACTTGCTCGATCTCCGGAATATGCTGATGCTTATTGATCTTGTAAGCCTTGAAGTTCTCATTGATTTCCGGATAGTGGTTGCCTACGCTGGTTCCGCGACCTGCGCCGGAAACACCGGATTTGGCATCTATAATAATGGTGGAATGATCGATATAGCCTTCTTGTACCGCAGGAATCAATCCAAGCAGTGCCGAGGTCGGGAAACAGCCCGGATTGGAAATAAGATCAACGCCTTGCACAGCATCGCCATACACTTCACATAGACCGTAAACGGCTTGATCCAAGTACTGCTGCTCCGCAGGCTCTTTCTTATACCAAGTCTCGTACTCGCTGCGAGATTTAAGCCGGTGGTCACCGGAAATATCAATCACTTTCAGCCCTTCCGCCAGAAGCGAAGGGATAAGCCGGGCTGCAATGCCCGGTGGAGTTGCTATAAAAACAACCTCAGCTTTGCTTCGTATCAAAGCCGGATTAACGTCATCAAGAATATCTGTGCAAATTTCGGTCAAATGCGGGAACCCTTCCGCAATCGGCGCACCTGCGCTCGACGATGAAATGACAGAAGTCACTTCTACTTGCGGATGGTGGGCCAGAAGCCTGATAAGCTCAACGCCGCCGTACCCTGTTGATCCGATAATCGCTGCTTTCACTGCTTTACTCATGTCCGTTCTCTCCCATCCATATCCTTCCTAGCTATCCATTGTACACGAACAGGGGGATAGAGGAAATAGCTAACACTTTGTATTATTATACATACGTATTCATAATAATTCAACGTAAAAAATACGTATATTTGCGGCAAATTTACGGCAATTGAAAGCCTTCCCCCAGCACCTCGGCTGTATCGCTAATAATAACAAACGCATAGGGGTCTGCCGTCCTCACGAGCCCCTTCAGCTTCGACACTTCGCCTTGTCCGACAACGACCATCAGCACGGTACGCGCTTCGCCCGTATAACCGCCATGCCCATCCAGCTTGGTCAATCCGCGATCCAGATCATGGAGCACTACCTGCGTAATCGCCTCCGGCTTGTCCGAAATAATGAAGGCAACCTTCGAGGTAGCAAGCCCTGTCTGTACAAAATCGATCGTTTTGCTTGTTACAAACAAGCCTACCAGTGCATAAAGTGCATTTTCCGGCGCGATGATAATCCCCGCTGCGGCAATGACGAGACCGTCGAAGCACGCTACTGCCAGCCCCAGCCGCACACCGGTGAAACGATGCAGCAGCTGCGCCGCCAGATCAAGACCGCCTGTCGAAGCTCGTCCCCTGAAAACAAGGCCAAGTCCTGCCCCGACGCCAATCCCGCCATAGATGGATGCGAGCATCGCATTATCCGTAGGTGGCTGCCAATCGGAAGTGAACAAAACAAGCAGCGGCAGCAAGAAGGAGCCAAGTGCTGTCTTCAGTGCGAAGCGTTTGCCGAGCAGCCACAGTCCCACCAAGAAGAGCGGCACGTTAAGTGCCCACTGTGTATAAGCAGGCGGGATATCCCATACGCGATTGACCAAGATGGAAATACCCGATACACCACCGGATGCAATACCAAGCGGTACCAGAAACATGTTGAAGCTGATGGCGATCAGAAAAGAACCGACAAGCAGCAGCGCCACGCTGAGCGCCGCTTCACTCTTGGGCCCCAATGGTTTTCTTAGTCTTCGATTTTCTCTATGTAGCTTCTTCATCCCTTGTTCTTGCTGCAAACTCATTGCTGACCCCATCCTTCTATAGGTAACATCCATTCATCCACAAAAAAGAGTTCCGACACATAGTAGTGTAGGAACTCTTACTCCAGGCTATGCACGCGTTCTTACTAGCCCTTCATTATTGCTCTTCATGACGGATCTTGCTGCGCAAGTAGCCATCGATAAACATATTCAGATCGCCGTCCATCACCGCGCCGACATTGCCTGTCTCCACCGACGTGCGATGGTCCTTGACCATGCTGTACGGATGGAACACATAGGAGCGGATTTGACTGCCCCAAGCAATATCGGATTGCTCGCCGCGAATTTCTGCCAGATGCTTCTGCTGCTCTTCAATCTTACGTTCGTAAAGCTTGGAGCGAAGCATCTGCATCGCACGCTCACGGTTCTGAATCTGCGAGCGCTGCGTCTGGCAGGAAACGACGATACCCGAAGGCATATGCGTGATCCGAATGGCCGATTCCGTCTTGTTGATATGCTGACCGCCCGCGCCGCTGGCCCGGTACGTGTCGACCTTGAGATCCTCTGAACGGATATCAATTTCAATGTCATCGTCAATCTCCGGCATAATGTCACAGGAAACGAAGGACGTATGTCTCCGACCGGAAGCATCGAAAGGCGAGATTCGCACAAGACGATGAACGCCTTTCTCCGCCTTCAAATACCCGTATGCATTATGGCCTTTGACGGAAATCGTTACGCTCTTGATGCCCGCCTCGTCCCCGGCAAGGTAATCCAGAAGCTCTACCTTGAAGCCGGATTTCTCTGCCCAACGTGTGTACATCCGGTACAGCATTTGGCACCAGTCCTGCGACTCCGTGCCGCCCGCGCCGGGATGCAGCTCAAGAATGGCATTCAGCTTGTCATAAGGCTCATTAAGCAACAGTTGAAGCTCAAACTCGCTCACTTTGCCAACGAGCTCCGCAACACTACGCTTCAATTCCGCCTCGAGGCCGGCATCTTCGCCTTCATCTTCCGCCAGCTCCAGCATCGTTTGCAGATCTTCATGCTCACTTTGCATCCGTTCAAATTGATCGACGACGGATTTGACGGCGTTCATCTCGGAGATGGTGGTCTGTGCACGTTCATTGTCATCCCAGAAGCCCGGAGCACTCATTTTCTCTTCGAAATTGAGAATCATCTCTTGCTTAATATCTAAGTCAAAGAGACCCCCTGAGTTCTTGGAGACGCTTCGCCATTTCACGCAGATCTTGTTTCATCGTTATATCTATCATGACGGTCGCTTCACCTCAAAATTAACTTCGTTGCCCTACCTTATGCACTAGGCAGGCTTATTGTCCGTGGCATTGCTTGTATTTCTTGCCGCTGCCGCATGGGCACGGATCATTACGACGCACGCGCTCTTCCTTACGAACCGGACGCTTCTGCTGCATTTCGCTGCTTCCGCCGGACTCCGTTTGACCTTTCGCTACCTCTTGGCGCTCCAGGTTGTTCTCCACATGTGCTTTCATGATATATTTGGTGACTTCTTCTTGAATATGCTCAATCATTTCCTTGAACATCTCGAAGCCCTCGAATTGATATTCACGCAGCGGATCTGTACCGCCGTATGCACGAAGGTGGATACCTTGACGAAGCTGATCCATCGCATCGATGTGATCCATCCACTTGCTGTCTACTGCACGCAGCACGACAACCTTCTCGAATTCACGCATCGTTTCATGACCGATTCCTTCTTCACGCTGATCGTAGAGCTCAATCACTTTGCCGTACAAGAAATCATTGATTTCTTCCGGCTCTTTGCCCCACAGATCTTCTTTCGTGATGCTATCCTCGTTCAGGAAGTTACCTTCTGCATAATCCACGATTTCTTGCAGCTCCCAGTTCTCCGGTACATCATCAGACGGACAGTGGGCTTCTACGATCTTCGCAATCACCGGCTTGATCATCTCAAGCACGATTTCGCGAATGTTCTCGGAGAAGAGTACTTCGCGGCGCTGCTTGTAGATAATTTCACGCTGTTGGTTCATTACGTCATCGTATTGCAAAACGATTTTACGTTGATCGAAGTTGTTGCCCTCTACGCGTTTCTGCGCAGATTCGATCGCACGGGAGATCAGACGGCTCTCGATCGGTTGGTCTTCTTCGAAACCAAGACGCTCCATCATCCCCATGATGTTCTCAGAGCCGAAACGGCGCATAAGCTCATCTTCAAGCGACAGGTAGAACTGCGAGGAACCCGGGTCCCCTTGACGACCGGCACGACCGCGCAGCTGATTATCGATACGACGGCTCTCATGGCGCTCCGTACCAATAATGTGCAAGCCACCAACACCATCAACCGTTTCACCAAGCAAAATATCGGTACCACGGCCAGCCATGTTCGTTGCAATCGTAACGGACTCGGATTGACCCGCGCGAGAAATGATTTCGGCTTCCTCTGCATGGTACTTCGCGTTCAGTACTTTGTGAGTAATGCCGCGTTTCTTCAGCAGCTCGGAGAGCTTCTCAGAATTCTCGATGGAAACTGTACCTACGAGCACGGGCTGTTTGTTCTTGTGGCGATTAACGATCTCTTCAACCACCGCTTTGAACTTGCCGTTCTCTGTCTTATAAACAACATCCGCAATATCATCACGGATATTCTTCCGGTTTGTCGGCACTTGAATAACTTCAAGACCGTAAATTTTCTTGAACTCTTCTTCCTCTGTCTTCGCTGTACCTGTCATACCCGACAGCTTGCGGTACATCCGGAAGTAGTTCTGGAATGTAATCGTAGCGAGCGTCATGCTCTCATTCTGTACTTTAATTTGCTCTTTCGCTTCGATCGCTTGGTGCAATCCATCGCTATAACGGCGGCCAGCCATTAGACGGCCTGTAAACTCATCGACAATGACAACTTCGTCTTCTTGTACCACGTAGTCTACGTCGCGTTTCATAATAACATGCGCTTTGAGCGCTTGCTGAATGTGATGGTTGAGCGTAACATTGGCATGATCGAATAAGTTCTCGATGCCGAATGCTTTCTCCGCTTTCTCAACGCCTGCATCCGTCAATGTTACAGAACGCACCTTCACGTCAACCGTATAATCTTCTTCCACTTTCAAACGAATCGCAAAGCGATCTGCTGCAAAATAAAGCTCCGTCGATTTAGCCGCCTGACCGGAAATAATGAGCGGTGTACGAGCTTCATCGACAAGAATGGAGTCGACTTCATCAATAATGGCATAATAAAGCGGACGCTGTACCATTTGTTCTTTGTACAGAACCATGTTGTCACGCAAGTAGTCGAATCCAAACTCATTGTTCGTTCCGTATGTGATATCGCATGCGTAGGCTGCTTGCTTCTCATCATGATTGAGGCCATGCAGGTTAACACCGACAGTTAAGCCTAGGAATTTATAGAGCTGACCCATTTGCTCGCTGTCACGCGTAGCCAAGTAGTCATTGACCGTAACGACGTGAACGCCTTTGCCCAGAAGCGCGTTCAAATAAACAGCAAGGGTAGCGACGAGCGTCTTACCTTCACCGGTCTTCATCTCAGCAATTTGGCCTTCGTGCAGCACCATACCGCCGATCAGCTGTACGTCGTAATGGCGCTTGTCCAGAACGCGTTTGGAAGCTTCTCTAACAACTGCAAATGCCTCTGGAAGCAGGGTATCAATATCTTCGCCCTTCTCGAGACGTGCTTTAAACTCCTCTGTCTTCTCACGAAGTCCATCATCTGACAACTTGGAAACTTGCGGCTCCAGGCCGTTAATTTCCTCCACGGTACGCATTAGACGCTTAATCTCACGTTCGTTGGCGTCTCCGAATAATTTCTTTACAAGTCCGAGCATGGTCTTCCCCTTTCGTCTGTTACGCCTGTTTGCATAAATTGTATCAGTTTGCGGCAGTTCCCGCAATGTCGGCCCCCTGAGCCAGAAGCTGGATTGCGCACGCAAACCCGCTGTCATCCTGTATTTCTTGCCGGTTGCCCCGAGCGGCGTCTCCATTATATGCCGGTTAAGTGAGCAACATTCCCGCCCTTATGCAAAAAGAGCCCCGGTTTCCCAGGGCCCGATGTGATCCATATTAGTCTGCTTCAATTAATCCATATCGTCCGTCGCTGCGTTTATAAACAACATTCACTTCTTTGGTTGTCGCATTCGCGAACATGAAGAAGCTGTGTCCCACCATGTTCATTTGCAAAATCGCTTCTTCCACGTCCATCGGCTTTAATAGGAAGCGTTTCGTTCGAACAAGCTCGTAGTCCTCTTCCTCCTCCAGTACCCGAACGGCTGCGCCGTCGTCTTTGAACATCGTGCGAATGCCGCTTTCTTTGCGATATCGGCTGTTGATTTTAGTTTTATGTTTGCGAATCTGACGATCCAGTTTGTCCACTACCAAGTCAATGGAAGCGTACATATCCTCGCTCTTCTCCTCTGCTCTTAGCATCGCGTTCGAGAGTGGAATCATGACTTCAATAGCATGCTTGCCTTTCGTAACTGACATTGTAACGTTTGTCTCGGAGGTGAACGGCTCTTCAAAATACTTTTCTAGGCGGCTTAGCTTCTTCTCGACATATTCGCGCAAGGCGTCTGTCACCAGGATGTGTTGACCTCGAATGTTGTATTTCATGTGGCATTCCTCCTTTTACATAGTCTTATTATAACACCCTATGTGGGCGATCTCAAAGGTATTTTCAGTATTTTGTGAAATATCTGAAAATATAGTATTTGGCAGTTTCTAGAAATAGAATCAGGGGTAAACATAAGAAAAAGCCCTGGTTGCCCAGGGCTTCTGCCGATCATTCGGTTAAGCGCGTACCATTTATTATGTGGCCGCTTAACAGCGGTATGATTACAGTTTAGTAACGTTTGCAGCTTGAGGACCACGCGCGCCTTCGACGATGTCGAATTCTACGGATTGGCCTTCTTCAAGAGTTTTGAAACCTTCGGATTGGATTGCGGAGAAATGTACGAATACGTCGCCGCCTTGTTCTGTCTCGATGAAACCATAACCTTTTTCTGCGTTAAACCATTTAACTTTACCTTGCATTGAGAACATTCCCTTCATCTTCAAATAGCTGCGAGATCACTAGGCGTGGCCCACAAATCGAATATAACACCCACTTCACAATATTGTCAATAAGTTTTTGTAAGCGAATACATTATTGATTTTATTGGTTTAATTTTTTCGCCATCCACAAAAAAAGCACCCTCAAGGGGTGCTTTCATCGATAATAACATCGTATCGCTAGTTCCTCTCATCGAAGAACATACTGTTGTCTGTACCGTATGCCCCTCCGCCGCCATAGGCGTCCCGTTGAACGCGGGCACGGTTGAATTTATCCATGCCTAAGGTTGCTTCATTCTTAAGCTCTTCCATACGCCCCAGAATGCGAGAGTCGAAGCTAAGAATCCGATTCACCTGTTGTTGATTGGTACTATCGGCCGGATGAAGGGCAAATTGAGCTTGGATCGCCTCAATGATGCTTCCTCTGTGATCCAGGAAGTCTTCGATCTGTTCGACAGTCACTTCGTGGATGTCTGCTACAAGTTGCAAGGTTAACTGCTCTAGTTCCTTTAAGGCTTCCATACCAATTAAGAGCTCCTCTGAACGCTTGCCACCGGCTTGGCTGCGGCTACCCAGGTTTCGCGAAGTTCCGTTAAATAACCGAGCACTTCCTCAACAGGTGCTACGTCTTTCTTCAGGTTCGCTTCTCTCAGACGATTCTTGAAGTATTCATACAGCTTCAGCAAACTGTCAGCCAGCTCCGATTTGCGATCCAACGTAATTTCGAACTCCGCAACGATATCTTGAACCTTCACAAGATTACGATGAGCGTCCTCATTCTTACCTTCTTTGATTGCCAGAATGGCAGCCTTCGAGAATCGAATGGCGCCATCGTAAAGCATAATCAGCAACTGTGCAGGTGAAGCAGTTTGGACGGAGTTGTCGAGATATCTATTCTTCTGTGCTTGCAGCATCAACGGTTCCTCCTATTATTGGCCCCCAATAGAGCTCATCAGACTAGACGATTGGGAATTCAACTTGCTGATCGCGGTCTCCATCGCGGTAAATTTCTTGTAGTATCTGTCCTCCATGTCCAGTAAACGACGGTTCCACGCTGTAATTTGATCGTTTAGCTTGGAGAGCTGTTTACCCATAATGCTGTCCGACTTCAAGACCTCGTCAGAGAATAAGGATGTACCTGCTTTGCTGGAGAGATTCTCAAGCGTGCCTTTCAGGTTACCGTACATCTTCTGAACAATCCCGACATCCGACTCATCCGCATCCCCATTGCCGGCAGCCGAGAATAGCGCCAATACCGCATCCGGATCCTTCTCAATGGCTGTCTTAAGCTTCTCTTCATCTAATATAGAGATCTTACCGTTATCCAGATAATTGGTTGATCCAATACCGATGGACGATAGGGTCGTATAGTTAGCATTGCCTGTATTTACAACAGTGGAAGTGACGGTCCGCAAGGAAGCAATAGTTGACGTAAAAATACTATCATTATGCAGTATCCCTGTCTTTGCCTTAGTCTCCCAAAGCTTAATATCGTCCTCTTTCATGTCTTTTCTCTGATCTTCGGTCAGCGGTTGGAAGTCGCGGTTCTTCTTCTCTCCGACTTTGTCCTGCAAAGTCTTCAGTACATCATTGTAGTCGGCGATGAAGGTCTTAATCGAATCGACAATCTTGCTCGTATCCGTGGATACCCCGATGGAAGTAGCTACATATTTGGTAGGATCAGCTTCTTGTCCTGCTATTCCCGTAAAGACACTCTTCTGCTTCAGAACGATATCCATGTTATTGACGGTGAACGAGTTGCTCTCGCGTTCTGTCGCAATTCCGTTGATTTCTAGTTTGGCATTCTCGCCTGTAGCACTTGTTGCAGGCAATTTTAGAATATTAGCAGCAAAACCACCTGTATCATTCGTAATCTTAATATCTGCATTTATCCCTGTCGCCTTCGTCGTAAAACCAATTTGTCCCGTGTACGAATCGTAAAAAGCATTCACATTCGTCGTCTTATTAATACGAGAGATCACATCATTGAGCGAATCCACACTCGTATCTACATCGATCTGAGTTCCGTTAATTTTGAAGGAATAGTCCGTTCCGGCGCCTACATTAGGAGTTACTTTCAGTAATGCCTTCTGATCTTCGAGCGTTTTGGATGCATCGAAAGCGGGATCAGTTGGAACAGCAGGAGCTTGACGGATATCGGTTCCCGACATCTTAGCCGAAGTTGCAAGTGCCATAACCTTAATAGATGTTGTACCTATCGGCGCATCTGCTCTAGCGGTAGCCGTAAACACTTGATTATCGCCGCTAATCGTTGTCAGCTTCGCTCCTAATGTTCGATCGGCTTTGAAATTAAAGACTTTATTATTACGGAAATCAAGCAATTTCTTGTTTAAATCCTTGTAAGCGTCACGCTGCCATTCCACGTTCTGCTTCTGCTGTTTCAGCTTATCTGCCGGTACCTTACCAGCTGTCATAAGTTGCTTGACGATGGTGTCGATATCCATGCCTGATGCCATTCCATTAAGCCTCATTACCATTTCGTTACAGTCCTCCTTCTGACGCTGCTATCTCCGTTCATCGATCCAAATTCCGGCGTTCTCGCACATTGCGGCTACCATATTCAATATTTTCTCCGGCGGTACTTCTCGAATTAGTCTTCCCGTATCCTTCTCGACAACTTTCACCATAATCTGCTTGGTTTTCTCGTGGATCGAAAATTCACAAGAAGTCGCCACACCCATCACCGCTTTGTTCGCTTTCTCAATCGCTTTAATCAACATTTCTTCGCCGAGCGGTACCTTTACGCCGGTGTTCTCCGCTTGCTTTAATTCCCTTGCATTCTGAAGCGCAGGCGCAGCACTCGGCTGCTGATCTGACACGACTTGCCGATCGCTGGCAGTAGTAGTTATAGGACTGCTTATGGGAACAGAATTGCTGATTGGCAAATTCGTATTCATAACGCTTTCCTCCCGAAGTTATATTACTTCTTATATCGGTGTAATAAGAGCAAACCTGTATAGCCTAGTGAAAAAATGTATGTAGGACTAATAGCTTAGATAGAAAACAAAAAGAGACCCTAGATAATCTAGGATCTCTTTTTTTCTCAAGGGATACTCTGTTCAAGAAGGTTTTGAATATCCCCTTCTATATTCCTATTTAATTTATTAATCTACTACGATATTTCATGAAATTCGCTCAACTTCTGCGAAAGTTCCTCTTTCAGTTGTTCGACAATAAACTTGTCATCATATCCGTTGAATACTCCTCTATTCTCTAGTACACTGACAAGTTCTTCTCCTGATTGAGGTTTAATCCATTTTTCTTGTCTATAACAGTATAACTTCAAGACTCGCGCAGGATTGCCAAACACGACACAATGCGATGGAACATCAAAATTCACTACAGCATTCGCTCCAACTACACTTCCATGCCCAATTGTGATATTCCCAATTAGCGTTGCAGAATGACCAATCCAAGCTCCGCGTTTAATTGTAAGTACATTGTTCTTACTTTGGATCCCTTGACGATTGATAGGTATCTGTGGGTTTCCATATTCGTGCTGTGAATCAGATATATAAGTTCTCGGGGCAATTAATACATCTTCTTCTATTAGAATCTGATTGAACGATTCAATAATTGAATTCAATCCGATTAACGTTCTATCACCGATTTTCATCCCTAATTTTTCATTTTGATTGCCTACTGAACTACAAATTAATTGCACTTGATGTGCTAGCGTTACATTATTACCAATCCAAACTTTGCTGCCATTTGAAATGTTAATGCTACTCCCCAAACTAACACCAGTTCCGAAATATAACATTTTGTCAGGTACATCGTTCGCCATCGTAGCACTCCTCAAAAAATTCATTTAAAAAAAAGACCTTGGATTTTCATCCAAGATCTTTTTGTCACTACGCTTAAATTAACGAAGCAATTGAAGAACGCCTTGTGGTTGTTGGTTAGCTTGTGCAAGCATAGCTTGTGCAGCTTGTGCAAGGATGTTGTTCTTAGTTTGCTCCATCATTTCTTTCGCCATATCAACATCACGGATACGGGATTCAGCTGCAGTCAGGTTCTCGGAAGCTGTTCCCAAGTTGTTGATTGTGTGCTCAAGACGGTTTTGAACTGCCCCTAGTTTGGAACGCTCGCTGGAAACAGTAGCAGTTGCTTTATCAAGAACTGCGATTGCTTTAGCAGCATCAGCTTTAGTGGAGATGTTAAGAGCAGCTTCGCCTTTAACGTCATCAGTTCCGTTTGTTACAGAGTTAGCTGCTGTGAAGCCAGCATCGCCTGCTTTAGCTGTGATACCAAGAGCTTTGGAACGCATATCAGAAATTTCAAGGCTCATGGATTGACCCGTGTTAGCACCGATTTGGAACGAAGTTTTGAACTCTTCTTGGATGCCGCCATCAGTAATTCCAATTTTACCTTTACCAGCTGCACCAACATAAGTAGCATCTGTAATGTTCAACTTAGTTAGAGTTGTAGTATCCTGTGCGATTTTAACACCAGGAACTTTTGCGCCAACTTGAGCTGCAATGTTTTTAACGAGTTCTTTAACTTTATCGCCGTCAGCTGCCTCAGCATTAGCCAGAGCTGTACTGATATTAACGCCAATTGCGTCGCCTTTATATTCGCCGTCATTAGCATTGTAGAATTCGATTTGTTGACCAGCGATAGTCATACCTTTACCTACTAGTGCTTTAATTGCAGCATCTGTTGCAGCATTGTTAGCAGCAGCAGTACCTGTAGTATCTAATCCTGCAAAGTCAATTGTTTGCACTTCTTGAGTATGAACCGTAGTACCAACAGTTGCTGCTCCACCAGTTGCTGCAGTAGCTAGAGCTGCTGAGAAACTTGCTGCTGCAATGTTGCCAGCAGAACCATTCGCACTACCTGTTGTTGTTGCAGCTACTGTCAATATGCCTGCTGCATTAGTAGCTGTGAAGTTACCTGCCAATGCAGAGTTTTTGCCAATAGCAGTAGTTAAAGCAGAAGACAATGCAGTTCCAAAGTTAGCTGCAGTCACAGTACCGCTATATTTAATTGTAATTTCATTTCCTGTAGCATTAGCTGTATCAACTACAGCAGTAGTAGCTGTTACATTAGCTGTGTCTTCTACTAGGTTTACTTTGATTGCTTGACCATTCAAAGTAAATGTTGCAGATTTCCCATTATCACCTGTAACCAGTGTACCAAATGTAGTTGCTTGTGAAGCTGCAGTATTTACAGTTGCACCAGTAACAGATGTAGCTGCAGTGTAGCCAGTTTTAACTAGGCTAACTTTGCCATCGCCTTGAAGCAATTTTTGAGTATTGAACTCAGTAGTGTTACCTACGCGGTTGATTTCGGAAGTCAGTTGGTTCATCTCATCTTGAAGCGCGCCACGGTCAGCGTCAGTGTTAGTTCCGTTAGCTGATTGGTTAGCAAGTTCGCGCATACGTTGAAGGATGCTATGAGTTTCGTTCAAAGCGCCTTCAGCTGTTTGGATAAGGGAGATACCATCTTGGGAGTTCTTAGCAGCCATGTCCAAACCACGGATTTGGCCACGCATTTTTTCGGAGATTGCTAGACCAGCTGCATCGTCACCTGCACGGTTGATGCGAAGACCGGAAGACAATTTCTCGATGTTCTTAGCTGTTGCTTGGCTGTTTGCACCCAATTGACGGTGTGTGTTCAAAGCTGTGATGTTGTGATTAATTCTCATTTTTTTCTTCCTCCTTGAAGTTGGGTAGTTCTCCACATCCTTGTGGAGACCTTATGTCTGTTCCGCAATCAGGTCGGCCGCCATGCTGCGAAACAGCGACTAATGAATATATCGACGGTCACTTTGTGATTCTTTATAGCAGAATCCTCCAAAATCGAAAAAAACGACAAAAATTTACGGAAATCATGCGGCGATCCTCGTTATTCCAACAAAAAAACCAATGCCATCTAGGAATTGGTTTTTTTGTCACCATGGTTTGGAAGTTGAAAACTCTTCAAATCCGCTACGTTCAGCTGCTTCTGCAGCGCTTGTTTATTGCTCTCTTGTACGGCATCATACACTTCTTTGCGCAGGATGTTCACATCACTCGGTGCTTTGATGCCTACTTTAACCTGATCCCCATCGATCGATGAAATGACAATCTCAATATCATTGTTTAACAGAATCGATTGACCTTTTTTCCGGCTCAATATTAGCATGATTGTTCACCGCTTTCCAATTGAACGACTTTGAAGAGAGGTTCCTTGGTGCTGTATCTGCTAGACGGCGGGAGCACGCTCTGCTTCCCTAATCCGTTCTTCAAATTCAATAGAATTGGCGCGAGTAAATTAATGGTCGAATCTGCGAATGGATCTGTAGTTGTCACAATGCTCAAGACACATACATCCTCAGGAGCTTCGATTTCAAGCGACCTCTTGTCCTTCTCCTCGATCTCGAACGTGTAATCCTGATCGGCAGTGAATGGCGATATCACTAAGAAAGAAATATAATCATGCTCCAGGCTTTGCAAATAGGCAAAATGCGGATTCTCTTCCACTACCTTAACCGAGAACTCGTTACATTCTTCGAAGCCGAGAATACTTCCGTTTAATTGAAACGTTCTGCCTTGTAAGAAATCGAGCATGTCACATACCCTCCTCTAACAGATAATGCTATAGCTTGCGCTATAGCATTTCATTTTATCATATGTATTTGTCGTATTCACCCACGCTGAATTCAACCGAGTTCCTCTGCCTTAAGTACACTTCAACTGAACCCGGATGGTACTGCGTCTCCGGTTTACGCGGTGTGTACTCAATAATCGGCTTCTGAGCTTCGATGTTGATGATTGGCGCGTGTGCCGTGTAACGTACTCTTACATTATCGATGGAAGCCTCGCCGGTATAAATAATGCGATTCTTATGCTGAAGCGCCTCTCGTCCGATCTCTGCGAAAGCATTGTTCGGGTTGGAGATTTGCGCCATCCGATTGCCTTCTTGCACAATCTTCGCGATGGCTTGAAGCGCAGCGCTCTTATACTGACTATAGATTGAATTCATCCAATCCAGATGAGGTCCGGCGCCCAAAGCCGTGAGGGCTGCAGTGGAGTCCACTTCAAGCTCACCTCGCGGTGATTCAATGTCTACTATGGCCTGCGGCTGTTGAATAGACAAATCTCCCGGCGGAGATTGAATGTCCAGACTGGCGTTGTTCGTTTGAATGCCGATCTGAGCATAGGTTTGATGAATATTTAAACGCGGAAATTGAAATTCCACAACAATTCCCCCAGACGGATTATCTTATATAATCCAACAAGCTAGGCTGGATGATCTTGGCTCCGATGGACAAGGACGCTTGATACACGTTCTGATCTTCCTGCAGCTTCGTGATGATTTCGGCCATATCCGCATCTTCGATTTTGGAATCGAGCTCTGTCAGGTTCACGTCGAGATCCTTAATACGAGCATCCATCAAATCGATCCGATTCGATCTTGCGCCAACCTCTGCACGGACGTTCAGGATTTTGTCCATTCGGCTGCCTAGTTGTCCCAATAAGTTCTGCACTTGCTTCTGATCTCCGGTAGAGAAGGCTGTTTGGAGCCCGCCTAATACCGTGAAAAGATTGTCCGGCGTTGTAGGAGGAGCTGGTGGGGCTGGATTAGCAGCACCAAACACCGCATCGCCCGTCACATTGATCGGGATCGTAACACCAGCCGCAAATTGATACAGGATAGCTTGCGTATCCGCTTGCTCTGTTTGTGCTCCAGCCACTGTATAAGGATCTTTGTCCGTAAACTGGCCATTAAAAATAGCTTTACCGTTGAGTCTATCGTTGCCGAGGGAAACCGCTTGTTGGTAGAGCTGACCCATCTCTTCTGCAATCGCATCCAATGCCGATTGGGGGTTCGCACCGTTAGCCCCTTGAACCGTCAATTCATTGGCACGCTGCATAATATCAGTCAGCTGAGACAAAACCGTATCCGTATGATCGACGAATGACTTAGCCGTATCAATATTCTTCTGGTACTGCTCATTGGCAGACAGCTCACTGCGATACCGCAGAGCATAGGTAATACCGACCGGATCATCGGAAGGTGCATTTATCTTACGACCTGTTGAAAGCATATTCTGATGCTTGTCCATCCGGTTTAAGTTATTATTCACATTTCTAAGCAGCTGTGAGTGCATCATGCTTTGCGTAATTCTTAATGACAACTTCATCCCCACCTCTCTTAGCTATTACCGTCCTACCGTACCCGTACCGTTAATGAGTTTCTCTAAAATCTCATCGTAAGCCGTCATAAACCGAGCTGCCGCTCCATATGCATGCTGAAACTTAATCATATTAGACATTTCTTCATCGATCGAAACGCCGCTGACCGCTTGACGACTGGAGTCTACTTGCTCAGCAAGTACCTGTTGATTGTTAAGCTGGCGCTGCGCTTCTTGCCCTTGTACCCCTAACTGACCAACAATCGCTCTGAAATAATCATCGATGCTTCCGGTTGTTACTCCGCCGTCCGTTGTAGTAAATGAGAACTTAGAATCTTTGATATTCGCTAGCAATACAGCAAGGGTATTGTTACCTTTGACCGCTATTTCACTGGATCCCGTTCCGGTTGTCCGCAGCGATGTTGCGATTAAGCTGGCATCAGCAGCAATCGTAGGATTCAAGCGAATACTGTCAGCCGTAATATCGCCTGAAGCAGATGTGAAGAAATCATCGCCTGTCTTAGCAGGGGTGTCAAAGGTATATCCTAATTTATGAAGACCGTTAAGTCCATTAACGATGACCGTCGTATCCTGTGCCAGCAATCGATTCGAACCCGCGAACGTCAAACTGCCGCCATCCGGCGTTTTCAATGTTGTTCCGTCAGGAAGCATCGATCCCGCAGGAATCGTGATGGTAATCTCTCCGTTAGCAATACTGTTCGCCAGTACGTTCAGCTGATTCTGATAATCCGCCACGTACTTCTCCTTCGCAACGAACATTCCGAATACTTCGCCGCTATTCAAGTCTCCGGATCCATCTCCCGTGCCAAAAGCAGCCGTGAGTGCATCCACAGAAGTTGGTGTAGCGGTTCCGCCCGTTGTCAGGTTCATGCCGCCGATTGAGATATCGTAGCCCGCGCCTGTATTCACCACGTTAATATTTACGATTTTGGACAAGTTGTCGGTTAGTAGATCCCGTTGATCTCTCAGATCATTAGCATCGTTGCCTAATCCTTCAACCCGTGAAATCTCTGTATTCAAATTCGAAATCGTTGTAATGATAGAGTTGATTTCATTGACTTTAACTCCAATGTTATTGGATAAATCCGTACTTAGATCTCGCAGCTGCTTGCTCGTTTGATTGAAGGCATCTGTTAATGCGATCGCACTCTCGCGCACGATCTTCCGACCCGTTACATTCTCCGGATCTTTGCTTAGATCGGACCACGACTTCCAGAAGTTGTCGAGTACGGTACGAATACCTGAATCCGATGGTTCGTTCACAATACTCTCCAGCT
This sequence comes from Paenibacillus sp. J22R3, assembly GCF_056269305.1. Lineage (NCBI taxonomy): Bacteria > Bacillati > Bacillota > Bacilli > Caryophanales > Paenibacillaceae > Paenibacillus > Paenibacillus sp. J22R3. The sequence goes on from NZ_JBWDNS010000006.1 coordinate 57,069, forward strand.
TATTGAGCGTGTCCGCTTGGATCTGCCAATTGCCTAGAGACTTATTCTCATTCCGAAATTGATCATCCAGGAAGGATTGACGAACGCGAGTAATGGATGAGAACTCTACGCCTGTTCCCAACTGTCCGGGTACGTTGGATCTGCTTATGCCCGGATATTCCATGGGTCTGGAGGCTTGCATATTGACGACTTGTCTGGAGTACCCTGCCGTATTAGCATTCGAGATATTGTGACCGGTTGTATTCAATGCAGCCGTCTGCGTGAACAAACTCCGCTTGGCTGTTTCAATGCCGTGGAATGTAGAACTCATTACAGGGTTGCCTCCCTATCCTCTTGTATCAAATAAGCCGTTGCGCGCATTTCCGTATCCGGGACTAAGTGGATGCTGGTACGTAACATCACCATGCGGATCCTCGACCAACAAATCTATAGAATAATCAATGAACTTAAGCGACTGCTCGATTAGCTGCTGGTTCAGCTGACTGACCTTCTGCAGCTCATCAAGCAGCTCGGTAAGTTCCTCATGAAGTTCGGTTAGTTTCTTCTTATCTTGAGATGCTGTGACCGTCCGTATCATCTCGCTGATTTTGCCGCCTTTGTAACGAAGCATCCCAATACCCGAGAAGTATTGTCCGGATAGCCTCATCCGCTGCTGCTCCAACTCTTCAGCCGTCTTCAGCAGCTTCCGTTCTTTCTGAAGAATGGCGTTTAGCTTCTCCACTTGATTGTGGACAAGATAAGGCGTCTTCTCATTGGCCAATGCCAGCAGTTCTCGGTATACGCTAGCCTGCTGCTCAAGCGTTGCGATAATTGTTTCCACAATCACAAGGATTCACCTGTCTTGTTGTTAGTTTTTAAGAAATGGAAGCAGCTTCTCTGCGATCTTGCCCGATTCCACATGATAGCTTCCGGTGCTTACGGATTGTTTAAGATCATCAATCAACTTAGCGCGGTCAGCGTCATTGACACGACTGGAAGAGAGCATCTCCTGTGCTTCGGCAGATATTTGCACTTTATCCGTTTTCCGTTTGCGATCGAGCGCATTTGCCTGCTGATCGTTCTGCTTCTGGTACGGATTTACTGCATTGATCCGGTGCGATTGATTTATCTTCATCATAATCCCTCCAACAATTAAAAAAGCCGATAACTCTGTATAAGAGTATTATCGGCAAATGGGTGTAAATATTTAGAGATTTTAAAACTAGGTAAAATTATCAGTCTCCGCCACGCTCTAAGTTGCGATAGGCTGAGGCTGCTGAGGTTGGCGCCTTCGTGGGCTCTTCTTCGGATCGGCTGGCAATTTCTTGTTTGGCTTTGCTGACTTCTTTCAGCAGCTTCGCCCTACAGCTGTCACATTTGTTATTATCTCGGATGAGTACGCCGCACATTTCACACGGATACATCAAATTCGGAGCACCTACCAGCGAAATTCTACCCTCTCGAATAAATTTCGTGATTTGTTTTATAGATACATTCGTCGCGTCTGAAAGTTCGTTGATGTTCGTGCCCTTATTCTTGCGCAGATAATCTGAGCAAACCGAATATTCGTTATCAATCTGTTTGATGCAATTTGGACACACATCGCGGAAGTTCTTAGCATACAGTTTCCCGCAGCGAGGACAATTCCCAAGATCCATCTTTCACTGCTCCCTTCAAGTCTAGCCACTTGTGACTTCATATTAACTCAAAAACAGACAAAATTCATCAATTATTTGGTAGATCAACATATAGATGAATCAGCTAGGAACGAGCAAGTGTGAGAATAAATATTTGAGTATTCAAATGAGGTGCGAGCTGCTCTATTCCCTTCGTTAGCGCCTGTGCGCAGGAGTTCGCCGTACTTCCGGTGGTGTAGATATCATCTACTAACAGCAGATTAATTCTAGGCTGGTCGGTAGAGTTTAGACTTAGTGTCGCAAGCATCTTAGAAGTGGCATCTAGGTCGGCGGCAAAAAGCTGTTTGGTATCTCGCAGTCTTGCATTTCTTGTTTTGAAGCTTTGCTTGTCACTGTGCCTGGTGCGCCGCAAGATATCACATACCGTTAGCTGCTCATGTTCTGCAAGGTACGAGGCAAGACGTTCAGCTTGATTAAAGCCCCGCTCCTGCAGCCGTTCGCTGCTTACCGGGACCGGGATCATGGCATCGAACCGGAATGGTATTGCGTTGCCGCTGGACTGATGCGTTAGCATGCCGTGATATGCGGGGAGTAACATTTTTCCCAAAAGGGGGGCCAGCCCTTCATGACCGCGATACTTGTAGAGGGCCAGCCATTGCCGAATGACAGAATCGTAATGGACCGCTGAGCGATTGCAAACGAAAGCTGTTTCTTGACGACGGCTGCAATCCGGACATCGTTCCGGCCTGCCGCAAACGGCACAGTAAAGTCGCTTAATCCAAGGAATTTGTCCAAAACAATGCCGGCACAGCTCTGGGAATTCGGCATGTCTCGGCGACCGACCGTCTAGCTTCCCGCAAATGACGCAAGCCGGGGATTTAGGCAAGAGCATGGTTGTGGTTGTTTGGGATGTATGGCTGACAAGCTGTTGAAGCTTACGCCAGACGGATGAAAGAAGAGTTGGGAGTATGAGTTGTCACGCCTTTCCGGGATGGACTGCGTAGGGCAGCTGGCTGGTTATAAAAGATAACCGCTTCGGCGGGCGATTCGATTCATGCCCTTGATCTGTCGAATGGCGGATTGCTGTGCGCGCGTTCGGGACGAGCCGTAGAAATACACCCGTCCGGCAGGATCATCCTTGGATCGGCCGGCTCTGCCCGCCATCTGAATGAGAGACGCATCATCGAAGAGCTTCCCGTCCGCATCGAGGATAAACACATCGCTCTTGGGAACGGTAACTCCCCTCTCGAGAATCGTCGTTGTGACGAGCAGACGGATGCTTCGATTCCGGAATCGGGTTACTTTGTCCGCACGATGCGGATCCTTGGAGGAAGTACCCTCCACGACAATTGCGGGAAAAGCGAGCCGGAGCCGCTCAACCAGAGGTTCTACATCCCGAATTTGCTGGGCAAATACGAAGAGCTGCGCACCTCGGTTGATGGACTGCCCGAGCGTCTTAAGGAGATGGCGTGGCAGGTGGCGCTTGTCTAGGATTTTGCGCACGGTTGGGATTTGACATTGAATCGGCACCGGAAGCGGATGACGGTGGAAGCGAACCGGTACGCGCACATGCTCAAGTCGGCCAAGCTTCGCTGCCCTTCTGAGCTCTGCCGGAGGCGTAGCGGATAGAAGGATATTTACGCCATCAGGCTTACATACATTATCCGCAGCGTAGTGCAGCATAGCGTCATTGTGATAAGGAAAAGCATCGATCTCATCAATGACAACAAGATCAAACCCTTGGCGGAAACGGAACAATTGATGCGTTGTAGCCAGTGTGATCTCACCTTGCTCCCACCGCTGCTCACTGCCTCCGTATAGCGTCACTACCGTTGCCTCCGGAAATGCTTTGCGGATACGCGGGTCCAGCTCCAGCACGACGTCTCTTCGCGGTGTCGCTATGAGTGCACGACCGCTGCGCTGCAGACAAGCCTCGATGAGCGGAAAGATCATCTCCGTTTTACCCGCTCCGGTGACTGCCCACAGCAGGAATCTGCGCGGGGAAGTTTGGTGGGATGGGCGGGATGGGCTAGCCGCCATGAAGCTGAGGGCAGCCTCGGCAGCCGCCGTTTGTGCGGGGCTGAGGCCCCAGGTTGGGGCGGGGGCGCTAGGCGCGGGTGAGGCGTTGGACGCGATGGGTGCCGCGTAGGCGCTTGGCGCGGGTGGGGCGTTGGACGCGATGGGTGCCGCGTAGGCGCTTGGCGCGGGTGGGGCGTTGGAGGCGGGAGCGCTTGGCGCGGATGAAGCAGCTATGATGGTGCTTGGCGCTGATAGGGAAGTGGACGCGACAGCGCTTGGCGCGGATGAAGCAGCTATGATGGTGCTTGGCGCTGATAGGGCAGTGAACGCGACAGCGCTTGGCGCGGATGAGGCAACGATGGTGGCGCTTGGCGCGGGTGAGGCGTTGGACGCGATGGATGCCGCGTTTGCGCTTGGCGCGGGTGAGGCCCCAGTCGTGAGCATGCTCGCTGCCGTGCTGCTCGGTATGCCGTGGATGAGCAGGCCGCATTCGCGGCTGCGGCCCATCGTGAGGCATGCCTCGCAGTACGCGCATGCGCGGCCGCACGCGGCGCATGCGGTTCGGCGCATGCGCGCCGTGCCGCTGCCGCACCGCTGGCAGCGAAGCCGCGGGCGCGGCCTGGCGCCGAGCGCCTCCCGCCACCGCAGCAGCCGTGGCTGCGGCTGCGGGGCGACTGCGCCGCCTAGGCGCAGCAGGCCGAGCAGCGCGGCCAACTGGAGCGCGGGAGCTGCCGCGCTCCAAGGCACCGCCGCTGCGCCGGCCGGCCCGGCCGCGCCCGCGGCCCCAAGCAGGGCGAGCGCTTCGCTGCTGAGCAGCGCTCGTCCCTGCAAGAGCGCAGCGGCGCGACCAGCCCGCGCCGCCAGCCCCTGATCCGCTTCCCCGCACAGCTCGGAGGCGCGAACCGCAGCATGGGCATCCACGCTCCCTCTGGCCGTCAGGCCCATCCGAGCATCATAAGCCCATGCCTCATGAACAAGGCGCGTTAGCACCTCGCGCATCACCTTCTGTCCAGCTCCGCCAGGCCAACGTTCCACTACCCTTGCCGCCAAACCAAGCGGCAATTCTTCAGACCAAACAACAACTGTATACCAGCTCTCGTTCTTGTCTTTTCCATTCGCTTTAGCTCTCGCATTCGTACTAGTATTCGCTTTAGCATTCGCTTTAGCATTCGCATTCGCTTTAGCTTTAGCTTTAGCTTTATCTTTAGCTTTATCTTTAGCTTTATCTTTAGCTTTAGCACTCGCAGTTGCATTTACAATCGCACTAGCACTCGCATTTGCATCCGCATTTCCATTCGCTTTATCTTCAGCACTAGCACTCACACTAGCATTCGCATTCGCATCCCCATCCCCACCACCCAACACCCGCTCCGCCTCCTCCCGATACCCAGCCACAAGCCAATAAGCCATATCCACCTCAGGCGCTATCGACCACATCGCCCTAGTCCTACTCTCGCCCCCAACCACATACAACGTCACTTTCATGATGACAGCCTCCCTTTATTCGATTAATCCTTTTTGCCGTACCTACCAAGCCCCACAGCACAACAAAAAAGCACACCCAATCCGCCTCAAGGCAGATCATACGGGTGTGCTTCACTCGTCTATATTCAGTTGAATAGATTATACATTGTGCTTCGCTATCATCGCAATTCACTTTTTCCGGCACAGCAGATTTGGGTAATCATCCGCCCCGTATCATTCACTCGTACACTTAGAACGGGAGCTTCGACAGATCCGCGGGATCTCTTAAGTCAATCAGCACCGCATGGTCCTTCACGGAGACAACGCCTTCTGCTTGAAGCATCCAGAGCAGGTTTGTCGGCTCTAGCTTGCTTTGCTTCTTGATCCGGCTATCCGTATGCCGACGTCCTGATATCCGCAGCTTCGTGCGAAAGCGATGCCATTTCGCAAGACTCTCTTCATTTTTCGCACTGCTATTTTTCTCAATCTCCGCACTCAAACTCTTCTCGCTCTTGGCACTCAAACTTTTCTCGTTCTTCGCACTCGAATGTCTATCACTATGCCCGGTCAATTGCTTCTCGCTCTTCGCACTCGAGTGTTTCCCATCTTTCACGCTCGATACTTCAGAAGCTTTAACCGATGCGGGTCGGCTCAGCGTCTCCGGCAAGCGGCCGTGCTCATCTGGCGAGGCAGAGGAGTGAAAATGGACATTCATACCGTGCTTGGCAAAACACCGAGCAATACTCATCGTTTCATCCTCTGAGCCGCGGTCCACGACAGTCACTTTCACTTCTGTGCCAGTAAAATGAGAAAAACGCCGAAGCGAGCGCATATACCATTCCATCTGCAGTTGTTCATTACCGGCGATCAGTACGTAATGCTTGATATGACGTTCCCGTCTCCAGGTAAGTGCGGATACGGCATGTACGGCAGCCGCAGCCAAGGCGTAACAACCGAAGATCCATAGCAAGACTGGAATCAAGGCAGCCACCTCCTTTTTTGTGACATCATATGCCGTAAACCGCCCATGGGTGACGGACATTCACGGACAAGTCGCAAAAAAGGGGCATGCGTCCCTGCAAGGTCACTGAAGAACTTAGGTTTTCTAGCGATCTTAGCGATTCGTTTTTTGCAGTATTGCTCTCTGGTTGCCAAAGCGATAAGCTGCGAGGTATCACCTATTACGCGGTTCGAAGATGACGTGTACGGAGTACAACACGTTCGCCGTTTTCTAGTCTCAAATGACGTATGACGTGTACGGAGTACAACTCATCCGTTTCTTTCTAGAGAATATAGCTGGTTATCCATATTTCAAATGTATTTTATACACGTTAACTACCTATTTTCTCCGAAGGCTCCGGTTTTTCGTGTAGTTTATACAACTCAAAGAGTACGCCCATAAACCTCTGGCTCTGGTCTGTGCCATTCATCAGTTGGACCTTTCAGTGGCATGCGTCCTTGCGCCTGCCCCATCACTCTTCCGCACTTCGCCCTTCCACACTTCCATCCATCCGCCCTCTTACCCCCTACTCCATCCCCCAGCCCACCGGCAGCTTCCGATCCCCGCCCATAAACCGCTGCAGTCCATGCTCAATCCGGACTGTCTTATCGCTCGGAAGCACCACCGTCAATTGGCATGACGGCGTCGAAGCCATCAAGGACCTCCGCGCTTCCGGTTGCTTAAGCGTGACGTACAATGTTTCACCAACCGAGTGAGTCTCCAGCAACTCAACGGAGGCAGGAGCCTTGTCCCCGCTTCCCACTTCATACCGGCAGGCGCCAAAAGCTTGCACCTGATTAGATCTGCTAGTATCGGCGTCAATCATGAGCGAGCCGTTCCAATAGTGCTCATCCTGCACGACGATCCTCTTCACGGCAGGCCCGATCTTCTCCGATACCTGCTCCGCTTGCACACGAACTTCTTTAGCGACGATCGAGCCGCGAATCTCATCCATTAAGCCTGTAGCATTTACCGTCGTGAACAGCAGACAGCTGGCGCCGAGAACGGCAACCACAATGATGCTGAACAAATCATAACGAAGCACAGGCTGTTCAGTCTTGCTGCGCCATAAGTATATGATAATTTCCAGACCTATCAGCACCAGAAGCAACGGCCACCAAATCATCCCCTGATCCAGCCAGCTCATCCCACCGAATTGAACAGCAACCAGCAGCACACCCATCGCGATGAGCGCTGTCCCCATCGACCACGTACCGACTCGCCATTGCCTCATTCCGGTTTCACCGCCTTCTGTTTGCTGCCCGATAGCAGCTTAACGCCGGCTCCAATAAGCAGCAGTGCCGTCAATCCGGTTTTGAAATAGTAACGAATGTTCGACGTTAGCTGCCAGTCTCCCCATACGCGCTGTACATATTCAAGCAGCAGTCGATCGGCCGAATAGTATAGACCGAGTGCAACTAAAGCGATTCCGAGCCATTTCTGCCTGTGAATAAGCCAATCCACAATCGGTACATCCTCCAGCTGTCCGTCTCCATTATTTAGGCGTGACTGCTGCTGCAGCGCATCGAAGAAAGAGAAACACCACAATAACGGCACCATGAAGAGGAATAACGACAGCTGAAGCACATCAAGCAGATAGATGGAGAGCAGGAACCCGGCCATAAGCTGCAGCCCACGCTTCTGCAAACCGAGATACATATGCCCTGCCCCCGGCAAAATCGACAATACCGTCGACAACCACCGGCTGCGCTTGCCGCCTTGACGGTGATCCTCCCAATCATCCAGAATGGAACGATCCTGCAGCGTCTCGCCGGCTTGCTTCAAGCCTACATGACGAATGGCATCAAACATGCCGAACAGCCAAATAATCGGAAGCACCAACAGGAAGGTTAAGAACCCCGGTTGATCCGCAAGCACCGCCACGAAGATAATCATCGCCAGCAATCCGAAGAAACCAATCATTAGATTCAATCCCCGCTGCATCAACCCCAGCTGTAGATGCCCCAGCCCCGGAATAAACGACAACAGAATCGTTTGAAACCGCTCGCTCGACGGACCGTTCGACTCTTGGTGCGAAGCGCCTGACGCCGTGTATGGCCCTCCACCCGACGAGGTATATGTCATTCCGCTTGTCATCGTCTCCATCGGCATCGGCTGCGGACCATACGCCAAGTGTCCCGGTACCGGCGCCGGAAGATGAATCTCCCTTGCTCCGCTGTGCCGAATCAAATAAATAATCAGATCCAGTATGCTGATCGCCCAGATCAAGAATGCCAGAAACAAAAACAGAACCATAAAGCCTTCCTCATTGACGCTTGACCCCGCGATGGACGCGAACAGGAAACAGAAAATGACCCCCAACAAATAGATGAGTCCGCGCCCGAAACGTCCCACCTTCATATGCCCTATTCCCGGCAGAAAGCCCAAAAACAGCGTCGCCACTGGACTTTTAACCATACCATCATCTCGCCTTCTGCTAAATATTATTTATTCGGCTTCTCGACCATTGCCTCGATAACCGCCGCGGTCCGCTCCATGATAGAGACAGATACCGATTCCTTCTTGCTGATTTGATGCTCTTCCCACTGCTGCGGCTGCTCCGCTATGCGCTGAAACACACCTGTAGACATGAGGACCAGCATAACGCATACCGCGATCAAATAATGAATCATCGTTTGTTTGCGGCTGCTTCGTTTGACCGGACTCCGGCGCACGATGTCCACCTTCGGAGGAGGAGGAGGTATTTGGACTTGCTCCACCGCGGCAATTGCCGCCATAATGCGCCCCGTAACTGCTTCCGCCGCCTCGTTATCCAGCGACTCGACCTCATCAACGCTGTTCAGCAGCTCCATATATAACTCCAGGCAGCTGCTGCAATCCGCCAGATGCTCCTCGGCTTCCAGCCGTTCCTCTACGCTAAGCGTATCCTCTGCATACCTCCGCCAGTAAGCCTCATCCTGATGCATCATTCCAAATCCTCCTCCTTCCAATGCTTGCGCATCCATTGTCTAGCTCTATACAGCTTAGACTCCACGCTTTTCACCTGCAGCTGCTCGTGCTCGGCGATCTCTTTGTACGGTCTGTCTTCCAAGAAGTAAGATCGTACCACACGCCGATACCCTTCCGGGAGCGTGCTTACCATTGCGCGAACACGCCGCCTGCGATCACGCTTCAATGCTTCAAGTTCCGCAGGCGGTGCATGCCCCGCCGCAGCCTCCACCATTACACCAGCTCCATGCTGAGCAGGTAAAGCATTCCCCATCGACCTGCTCCCAGCCGCAACTTCCCCTTGCGATATGGCCTCTTGGCCGGCGCGCTGCAGCAGCGCCTCTTTGCGGGTGTTGCGTCTGCGGCAATCTATCGCGAGATTAACGGCTGTTCGTGATGCCCAAGCCTTGAACCCGTCACCTCGATAATCCGGGAGGGAGAGATAGATCCGTACGAAGGTCTCCTGCAGCGTATCCTCCGCATCGCGCCGATCACGCACTACGCTCCAGATCAGCCTGTACAGTTCATCTCGATACCTGGCAACCAGCTCCGCATATGCCTCGCGATCCCCGTTTTGAATTTGAACAATCAACGCTTCGTCTCGAATCTCTCTCCCTCCCCTCTCTCTTAGTTAGACGATTTCAACCTCGCCTACCCCTGCACCTGCTCAACAAAAAAAAGCTCCTGCAGCGAGCAGAAGCTTCTTCGTTCTTATGTATGCGTTACAGCGTAACCCAGCCGTATTTAATTGCGCTGATAACTGCCTGGGTCCGATCATCCACTTCCATCTTCTGCAAGATGCTGCTGACATGGTTTTTGACCGTTTTCTCACTAATAAACAGGAACTCGCCAATCATCTTGTTGCTCTTGCCTTCCGCCATCAGACGAAGCACTTCAGCCTCGCGACGTGTCAGCGGGTTGTTCTCGCTTGGAATGAACTTCACGCCGGCTTCATGTGTTGCAGCCGCACCGGAAGTTGCACCGATTTCATCGAGGTAAGTCATGCGGCGAAGCTGGTTAATCAGCTTGCCCGTTACCTTCGGATGTATGTAGGCATATCCGTTAACGACGGAACGAATCGCGTTCGCAAGTGCTTCCGCTTCCATATCCTTCAGCAGATAACCGCATGCACCTTTGCGGAGTGTTTCAAATACGTAGCTTTCATCATCATGAATCGATAGAATAATAACTTTAACCTCCGGGAAAATATCGCGCAGACGCTCTGTCGCAACGACCCCGTTCTCGATCGGCATATTAATATCCATTAGGACGACTTCCGGTTTATTCTGGTTGCAGAATTCCAACACTTGAATGCCGTCATTGCATTCCCCGATTACTTCCAAATCATCTTCCATATTGAGAATCCGTTTAAGACCTTCACGGAATAACTGATGATCGTCAGCGATCAAAACTTTTATTTTACGTTTAACGCTTACATTTCTTGCATCCATCGTCATTTTACTCCTTCCTTCTGTTCCCCGTTAATAGGGATATGAATAGTTACTTTCGTGCCGTGGTCGATCGTGGATTCGATCTCCATCCTTCCGTCCAGCAGCTCCACACGTTCACGCATCCCGATCAGTCCGAAATGGACGCTGTTCTTGGCACGAGATTCGATTTGATCCACATGGAAGCCGACTCCGTTATCTTTGACGACAATTTTAACCATTTGAGCTTGGTAAGTTATCTCTAGGATGACAAAGGTAGGATTGGCATGCTTGAAGGCATTGCTGAACGCTTCTTGAACCATCCGGTAAATCCCGGCTTCCATCGCGGATGGCAGCCGGATTTCTTTACCGATCGTTTCGAACATCGTCCGAATTTTGCTTTTCTCTTCATAATCCTGAATATATTTACGCAGTGTAGGTACAAGTCCCAAATCATCCAAGGCCATAGGTCTTAGGTTGAAAATGATTTTGCGAATTTCCTCGATACCGGAACGCACCTGACTCTTTAAATCTATTAATTCTTCCTGAACGATTTGAAATTCCTGCTTCACAAGCATTCTTTCCGCAATTTCCGTCCTAAGCACTATATTCGCCAAAGATTGAGCCGGTCCGTCATGAATCTCTCTGGCGATCCGTTTACGCTCTTCTTCTTGGGCCAATATAATCTTCAGGCCGATTTGCTGCCTGTTCTTCGCCGACTCGAGAATGCGAGTCACTTGGTTCAAATCCCCCGAGAGATATTCCAGTACGACATTGATTTGCGAAGCAATCGACTCTGCACGCTCAATTGATTTCTCAACATTGCGCACTCGTTTCTGCAAATCATCCCTGCGGGCTTTCAAATACGTCTCTTTCTCACGGAACACCATGAGCTCTAGCTGCAGCTGTGTCGCTTTCTCATAGGCCGACTTGATATCCTCTTCTTTATAGCGGACAAAGTCCCGGCTTACTTCCGTCAAACGGATACGCGCTCTGCGGTAATCCAGCTCCAGCTTATCTACCTTATCGATAATAGCCGCAGCTTCAGCAAGTACTTGGTTCAGTTCCTGACCGAGCGAGAACATTTCCTTGCGCGCTGACTCGCAAATTTCAAAAATCTGATATTTGCTGTCCTCCATCACGGTGACTGCGTTCTTGATCACGCGATCGATGTCGTTTATGCGATAATCCAAGATGTCTCGGCCCACTTTCTGCATGTTATACTAAAACTATCATATCACATAACCGTTAGTAGGCGACCATCTCATTCAACGGTAATCGTACCCAATTTACCGTCCCAATTTACGTGTAGGCCCAATTGCTCAGACACAAGTCTTATCGGGACTAAGGTACGACCACTCCTCGTAATCGGAGCCACTTCAGACTGTTTTCGGACACCCGTTAGCAGGAAATCACTTCTTCCTACCCACATTTCAAGCAGCTTATCGCCGCGAAGTACGGAAACACGTTTAAGCGCAGCTTCCCAACCGATTTGTGCGCCCATCGCCTCAGTTACGAAGCGAAGCGGCAAATACGTCGTACCGTCTAGCAGAAGAGGTGCTACGTCCATCTTATAAGGCTGACTGTCGATCTTAGCTGATTTAGAACCAACCTTTAACTCGATCTTCACATGTTTGGGTTCCGGAATCACCGCCGGATATTGGAACGCCATGTTATCCCAGGCCAGTGCACCTGTGAGCGCACGCTCATCCTGACCATCCTCAAGGGAAGCTACGTAGAGACGTTTGAGCGTGATCGGATACGCCATTTGGTCAGCAGGCAAATTCACTTTAATCTGCTTCCAGCCGATCCAGTCTACCTGCTTGGCAAGCGTCACCAAGTGGGCTGCGCCTTTGCTATCCACAAATTCAGCTCGCACCCAGTTCAAGCTTCCATCGCCCATGACATCTACCGTCATCGCCGAAGGATTGCCTTCTACTTTGCGTCCGGTGCCATTAAGCACGGCATAGGCCGCCTTAGTTCCGGTGCCCCCGGTAAAATCATACTGCAATTGCAGGACATTCGTTGCATTCTCACCGGTAAGTCCCGAGACCACCATAGAGGTCCCCACTACACCATTCGTACCTTGGAACGAAATTGGGTAGGTCTTCCCTTCAAAATCATCGAATTTTTTGTCGGTTCCTGCAACAAGCGCCGTCATCGCGGAGAAACCGTCATAACGGGCGATCAAATAGCCTACCGATGCGGAAGGGTTTACCGTTCCGATGGTTAACGTATTCCCGCTCCATGCGCCGGTAAAGCCGCGCAGCTCCCACTTCAGCGAGGATGCCGGGACCGTTAGCTGACGACCATCGTTCAAGGTTACATGTACCGGAACAGTCAGCGATTTACCACTCTCAAGTACGAGTGAGCTTGCATCTACAGTCATGGACGCGATCGATTCGCCGCCGACGACTTCAAGGTCCAGCTTATCGCTAATCTCGCCGGATTTGACGCTAATGGACGTCTTGCCTACTTTAGTCGCTGTAAACGTGCTGCCATTGAAGGTTCCCAGTGCATCGCTGGTCTTCCATACCGGAGTCAGTGAGCCTGGTTCTACCGGATTGTAGTAGTTGTCATAGGCTTTCATGGAGTAGGACGCTTGCTGCCCGAGGAACAGTACGCTGCTGCCGCTCGCTTTAATCCCTTTCAACTGACCTGTCGGAGCCAGTGAGAATACGCCAAGGCCATTAGCCACCTGACGCTGCGTATCGCCATACTCCGTCGGGAATGCCAGCTGCGTGCTTGTATCGCCGAGCGGACGCGCGATCATTGTGGTGGAACCGCCGCCGTCGAGGTTAACACCGCGCCATACCGATAGCTGCACCATCAGCTGCTGCAGCTCAGGCAATGTCACGCCTTGACTGCTGCCGCTGTCTTCGACCGTAATGAGCATGACCTTCGTGCCGTCTTTGGAATAACCGACGGCCGTGCGCGCACGGTCCGTGTTTGGACTGATACTGCTTGGATTTCTTGTATAGGTAGCCGCTGCGCCATTATCGACCAGAATGGTGTGACCGCCAATGAGCATTTGCAAGGAGTTCGGGTCAATCTTCTGTCCCGTAGACTGGGCAATCAGATTATAGGACGCGTTTACCGGTTGTCCGACTTGAAGATGCTCTCGCGCATACTGAGCTGCTTTGCCATGTGTCCGAAGAATATAGCCGTCTGCAGGAATTGTGTTTCCCGGAATCATGCCATTATCGACGAATTGCGTGACGATCCCATTCTGAACAAGCACCTCTGTCGGTGTTGTTGAGCTGTCCGTCACATCCGGGCGTGACTGCGTCCATGCACTCGTATAGATGTACATCGCATTGGCATGACTGAATGCATTGTCCGGCTCCGTGCGGTAGGCCGCCTTATTAATGCCGGATAACGAGAAAGTCGAACCATCGCCTGCGGTTACGCTTCCTTCGAATCCATAGGAATCAATGATAGCTTTCCGATCTGCGGTCACGGCAAAAGCATACATGCCAGTCAGCTTCGACGGACTGACAGTCAGTAATCCTCCGTTCACTTGCGCGCCGATTGGGTTCCCTTTGCCATTAGCCGTGTTGAAATAATCGCCGTTAATGCCGGCAACCGCTCCGGTCTTATTCACCATACTGCCGACGGAGCTCACGCTGGATACCGAGCCCGGTTTGCCGTTCATGACATCTAGTTTCACGTAGGGATTGGTCAAATCGATTTCAATGACATGAACGCGGGACAGTACTGCACCTTCCCCTGGCTTGCTTGTCCATGTATAGTCGACGCGCTTGGCGCCGGAAGTAATCATTTCTTCTGACATACGAACCAACTGTTGCTGTTGCTGCTGCGTTACTTGTGTGGTAGTGGTTTGTGGTACGGCCTCTGTCTCGCTTGCTGCTGCGGCCGTTGATGGCCATGCTATTGTGGAAATCGGCTGAACGAGCAGCGCTGCTCCCAGCGTCAGTGTGATCAGTTGTTTACCGGCCTGCGAGGTCTTCTTCGTCTCTTCTAGTCTGCGCATTACTCTTGCAACTCTCCCATCACATAAATGTCCTATGATGGTTAGACTATAAAACTAGTAGAAAAGTTACGAGTGATAGAAGACTCCTATCAACATCATTCGACCGACAAAAAAAAGCTATCCGTGTCGATTCGACAGGATAGCCCTATTTCTCTTAAATATCGATAAATTCCAAGTAGCTTAGAAGCCGTTTCAGCATGACTGCAGCCTCTGCTCTTGTCGCTTTATTTTTGGCACCAAAGGTACTGGTCGTCAATCCGCTAATGATGTTAGAGTCGACAGCTTTAGCTACGTCGGTTTGCGCCCATGTCCCGATTTTGCCGCGGTCGGTGTACTTCTTAAGCAGGTTCGTCGTCGTTTGCTTCGGTACGATGGAGATGCCTGCAGCGCTTGCTGCACGCACCATCATGGATGCCATCTCTTCGCGCGTAATCGGATTGTTAGGCTTGAATGAGCCATCTGCCATCCCTTTCACGATTCCGGCCGCACTCGCCGCCCCAATGTAGGCAGCAAGCGCCGTAGAAGTATTCACGTCTTTGAATTTGCCGGCAGCTGTACGGTCACCGGCTAGGCCGAGCCCTTTGGCTATGAACATAGCAAATTCTCCGCGCGTGATGGCCTTCTTCGGAGCGAAGGTCGTAAGCGTATTGCCCTCGACAATATATTTCTTCGCCAGCAGTAGAATGTCCGCACGTGCCCAGTGATTAGTCAAATCGGTATACCCAGCAGCACCTTGCACGACCGCATACACACTGTTCCCTTTCCGTTTGAACGAAATGACAGACTGCCCATTCGCGTGAGTCACTCGAGTCGGTACATAGGAAAGCTTGTTTGTTTGCGGATCCAGCCATGCAACCGATACGGCTTTGCCATCTAATACGGCGTTGCTAGTAATAGACCTTGTCACATAGTTATTCAACGATTCCACGTTCTTCGTCATGCCGTTGCTGGAAACCGACATTTCGAAGCTGATGGGATTGATGAGGATTTGCGCATTAGATCCGTTCAACTGAGAGGTAAGCGTCGATCCCAGCGTTCCGGCATTTGTGTCGATCGACACATTCAACTGCCCGACTGCGCTTGCCGCATTCATCATTTGGCCAAGCTGTGCGTAATTGAACGCGCTGAGCGGGAATTCATAAGTCACATTCTTATACACAATCGCGAAGGTTGCATTGGATGTCGCTTTCTTCGTATCTTCCAATGTTCCAAGCGGAAGCGCGACTATTGCCGCTTTCTCAGAGTCCGGCACCGTGAAGACCACACGTGGCAGCGTGCCCCCGGCTTTCCGAACCGCGTTGTACGCTTGTGCCACCTTCTCGGAAGATAGGATAAACTTGTTCACTGCATTGCCTGCCGGAGAAACGGCTGAAGCCGTCGTCGCGCTGGCCACTTTGATCTCCAAGCCTCCGCCTACCGCAGACTTGAAGTCGCCGCTCGTCGAATCATCCCATGTTGTCTGATTCGCCACATTCGAATCCGTGAACGATGCAGCTATCGCACCGGTTGTGGATCGAATAGAAGTACCGGCACTGCTGTAGCTCGCCTTGACCACATCTCCGACACTTATCGGCGTGTACAAGGAGAGTACAACAGCCGAACCTTTAATGGCTGCTGAAGAAACCGGACGAGACACATTATTCACCTTTATGCTGAATTGCGACGTTGAAGGCAGGTAGGATGTATTCAAGGCATTGGAGAAGGTAATGGTTACTTCGCTGCCTTTGGCCACGATCCCATTGAGACCAAGCGTTGTCGTTCCGCCAGCATTCGCCTGCATCCCGCTGAACGCCTGTGCCGGAATTCCTCCAAGGTCCGTAATCGCCGGTGTCCCGCCTAAGTAAGTGATCAATATGACATCACTGGTAATCGTGGAGATGGGTAGACTCAGGATGACTTGTGTCCCATTCACGGTCACATAGGAGACTGCTCTTACCGTTCCGTTCACCGTCACATAGAAAGATGAGGTGTAAGGAATCAGCGCACCGTTAAGTCCTTCGTCATAGTTTAACGTGATGGTATAGCCTGATGAAGTTATGGATTGCAACAACGGTGCTTTCGCATCCTGTCCGTTCTGAATATAGAAGCTGCTGAACGACGCAAGCGCATTGTTCGATAAGTCGCGAAGCGGATAGGATCCTGCGGAATAAGACAAGGTGACCGACTGTCCTATAGAAGCGGAATTCCCACTGAAA
Organism: Paenibacillus sp. J22R3; assembly: GCF_056269305.1. Taxonomy (NCBI): domain Bacteria; kingdom Bacillati; phylum Bacillota; class Bacilli; order Caryophanales; family Paenibacillaceae; genus Paenibacillus; species Paenibacillus sp. J22R3. The sequence continues at coordinate 73,733 of NZ_JBWDNS010000006.1, forward strand.
TTCAGGAAGACCGTATTTCCGCTGCCGCTGATTTGCGTCACCGTGCGGTATGCACCATCAATCAGAACCGTAAATTGCGAATACGCATTCTGATTTAAGGCTGCCAATTCTTCACTCATGGTCAATATGATCAAGTTGCCTGCAATTGTCCCACTGACTTGGCGAGGTGCTACGGAGTCCGGCACATTCGAAACCGCCAAATTCGAGAAATTGGCTGCTGCCGTTCCCGTTAAATCTTTAATCGGCTTGGAACCGGCTGAGTAAGATACTCTTATCACTTGGCCATAAGAAGCAGCACTCTGCAGCGTGAGCGTCACGACTTGCCCGCTTACTTGTACAGCCGCAACCGCCCGTCCCGCACCATTCACGGTCACATAGAAATTAGCGGGAACCGGTATCGAATCTGTGGCGGTACTTAAATTCTCGTTGTAGGTGATCGCAATCTTAGTGCTTCCTACCAGATCAGCCCTAGTCACAGATGGAGCGCCTGCCGCTCCTGAAGAGGTTTTGAACGTCCACTGATATTGATTGAGAATCCCGTCGAATGGATTACCGGCCAAATCGGTTACGACGCCTGCTGCCATCTCGACATAATAGTCTGTATTAGGGTTCATCGCGCCGCTAAGCGTAATGAATAGATTCCGATTGTTATTCGGATCAATCGCATACGTTGTTGCGATCGCAGAACTGCCTGAGCCGGCAGTAATAGGTCTGATTACGATTGCAGGTGAATCGGCACCAAGTAGAATCGGTTCGCTGAACAAGGCTTCCAGCTTCATGCCAAGCACCGGAACATCAATGGCCGTATTAGCAGGCGTTTGCGTCACGATTGTAGGCGCCACGCTATCTTGGGTAACCGTGAAGCGCCAAGCACTTGAGCCTGATAAGCCTGAATAATAGTTCCCTTTCGCATCTGAGAACGCTTGTCCGCCAATTTCAACATAGTAGCTTTGATTGTTCACGTAGGTTTTACTCGTATCCGTCACGATGATCTTAGTAGAACCTCCGCCGCTAACCTTGGACGAAGTAACCGGTATCGATGCGAACACGGCACCGGAAGGATAGGTGCGCACGGTGATGTTTCCTGTGCCCGGATAGACCGGCTCACTGAAGTTCATCTCCAGATTGATTGATGTTGATGATTGTGCGTTAAGAGGTTTCCGTTCTGCAAGCAAGGCAGGTGGCGTTGTATCGTTGCCCGGATCCGTGTAGAAATTCCATGAAGTCGCATCCTGCATCCCTTGATATTGCTTAGATGAATCTGAAGCATCCACAAATGCTCCTGCATCAATCAGGATATAGAACCCTGTATTCGCCGCAAGGTCAGCAGGTGGATTGATGATGACAGTTGACCCGGCTCCGCTGGCAACGACCGATACCGCTGAAGAAGTAACACTAATCGGTTGTTGTACCGTGCTGTTATCTGAAATTTTGTTGATACTGATCGTGCCGGTATTCACCCTAACCGGGCCTGGGAAGGAAAGCGTAAAATTCGAAGCTACGCTTACGGCAAAAGCATTATCTGCCGGCGATAGAACCGCAGTCCCGATCGGTGGGGCATTGGTCGTAAATCTCCAGCTCGAAGCGGTTATTCCGCTGAAGTTGTTTCCTGCAGCATCTTGAAAAGCCCCACTCGGTACAATGACCTCATAGGTGCTATTCCCCTGCAAGCTGTTCGGCAAACTTACGACAATAGATTTGCCTGCACTGCCGCTCCCTGTTACATTGATCGAATTGACGCTAATGGATTGCGTATCAGCAGGCTGATTAACATTGGTAACTGTAATATTGCCGCTGGCTGCATACACTGGCTCACTAAATACCATCGTCAAGGAGGTTCCTACCCCAGCCGTTGTCCCATTCGCCGGTGTCAGTGGACTAGGAGTTGTCGACAGGGTCGGCGCTGTTGTGTCGATTGCCGATACCGTTGTGAAGACCCAGCCTACTGCGCTGGTTAGTCCTGCGAAGTTCGTATTCGCATCGTTCGCGAAAGCCCCTGCATCTATCGTGACGTAGTAGCTCGTATTAAGCGCGAAATTCGTGCTTGGCGATATCGTAACGATGTTCCGGCTCGTTCCGCTGCCGATAGAAACCTTGCTGTCGGACGCAACCGTATAGGACTCGAACAACTGATTATCAAGCTGCCTGCGAATTTGAATCGTCGCGGAGCCGGTTCCTTTCTTCACGTTTTCGTCGAATGCTAATATCAAATTGGTATTCACCGGTACATTTGCGCTTTGGACCGATGGAGAGAAGCTGGAAATAACCGGACCGCTGGCGGCGGCCGATACGTGCGCGGGTTTACTTGCAAATCCGCCGATGATGAAGAATTGCACCACCATCAATACTGTGAAGATTGAAATCCATCTGCGATTTCGGACCACTATTACCCACTCCCTAATTAAGACACATGTACTATATTTTTCGGCTCGGAGAGGTCTGAAATGAAGATAAAGTTAAGCGTTGCACAAAAAAAACCGCTCCTTGTGGGGAGCGGTTCGATTATGGAGTCAAATACTAGCGCAGAGCGTCTGCTTTCAGCAAATCTGCTTTGTCAACGCGTTCCCACGGTGCATCGATGTCTGTACGACCGAAGTGGCCATAAGCTGCTGTTTTACCGTAGATTGGACGACGAAGGTCAAGCATCTTGATAATGCCTGCAGGACGAAGATCGAAGTTGTTCTTGATGACTTCAACAAGAACTTCCTCATCGACTTTACCTGTGCCATACGTGTCAACATTGATCGAAACCGGGTTTGCTACGCCGATTGCGTAAGCAAGCTGAATTTCGCATTTGTCTGCAAGGCCTGCCGCAACGATGTTCTTCGCTACATAACGCGCTGCATAAGCTGCGGAACGGTCAACTTTTGTAGGATCCTTACCGGAGAAAGCACCGCCGCCGTGACGAGCGTAACCGCCGTACGTGTCCACGATGATTTTACGACCTGTAAGACCAGCATCACCTTGAGGACCGCCAATTACGAAACGGCCTGTTGGGTTGATAAAGTATTTCGTTTCTTCGTCGACCAATTCTGCAGGAACGACAGGAGCGATAACATGCTTACGGATATCAGCTTGGATTTGCTCCAAAGTCACTTCTTCCGCATGTTGTGTCGAAACAACAATCGCATCTACACGTACCGGCTTGCCGTCTACGTATTCGATCGTTACTTGCGTCTTACCATCCGGACGGAGGTAATCCAGCGTACCGTTCTTACGTACTTCCGCCAATTGACGAGAAATGCGGTGAGCAAGCGCGATTGGAAGCGGCATAAGTTCAGGTGTTTCGTTCGATGCAAAACCAAACATCAAGCCTTGGTCGCCTGCACCGATATCCGGGTTCTCTTGATGAACGTTCTCTACGCCTTCACGCGTCTCAAGCGCAGCGTTAACGCCTTGCGCGATGTCAGCGGATTGCTCATTAAGCGATGTAAGAACCGCACAAGTGCTGTAATCGAAGCCGAATTTCGCACGCGTGTAGCCGATATCCTTAATAGTACGGCGAACGATTGCAGGAATATCGACATAATCCGCTTTACTGCTGATTTCGCCGATAACAAGCACCAAACCGGTTGCTACCGAAACTTCGCACGCTACGCGCGCGTACGGGTCAACCTCAAGAAAAGCATCCAATACCGCATCTGAAATTTGATCACATATCTTATCGGGATGGCCTTCAGTAACGGATTCCGATGTGAACAAATGACGTCCTTTAAGTGACATCTAATCTCAACCTCCTACAGCTTTCAAAATTCTAAGTATGATGAATAACATGCACAAAATGCTGGGACTCTATAAGAAAATGAATACCCGATAATGGGTTCTATATAATGCCCAACGTTTCGATTTCAAAAAATGAACCTTTTCCGATGTGTAATCCGGAAAAGGTCTCATGAATACTCTCTAAAACAGTATGATACCGAAACTGTCGCTTTGTGTCAATGGCAATAGCCGTCTAACTACGATAGACCTTTGAGGACCTGCTCTGCACGTTGGACGAGCAGCCTTGTCATATTCCCGCCTACAGAACCCGCGTCTCTTGTCGCAAGCTGTGACCAATTGACATGACCGCCTGAACTGCCTGTTCCGCCAAGCTCTGTTGCGAATTCCGTATCACCAGAACCGGCTGCAGATCCACCTGACATTAGTCCAAGCTCGGCTGCAATTTCATACTTCATCTGATTGAGCGCCTGTGCACATTCCGGAACAACTTTGCGATTACTTCTCGACATGATAAGCACCTCCTGATGGGATGCTTATAGCTTGTTCCGGAATGCTCACTTCGAAGCGGCTAACTTCTTGTCAGATCGGGTAAAAATAACTATTGCTGCACTTGCATCTCATAAGCACCACGAACAAGTACCGTTAATCCGGTCTTCTGTCCGACTTGCGCCGTCACGCCACGACCACCGCGTGGGAACAGAATGAAATGATTATTAGGCACAGCTTTACCATTCGTAATGTCCTTACCATCCGTTAGATCAGATATCCCGTTAGCGTCTGAACTGTAGGCCATCGCTTTCCCTGCCCGAACGATAAATTCCGTACCATCCTTGGCAACAAGCCGCTTCCCGACAGGAACCGTGACGACTTCTACTTTAGATGAACCTCCGCTCTGTGCCATTTCTTCGCGGAACGCATCGAACATCTCCTGCAGCTTCTTGTCGTCCATACCGCCGTTTTGCTTAGCCAACTCCGCCTTCACAAGCTCAGCTACTTGTTTATCGATGTAGCTTTTCGTTACGACGGGGTCGTTGACGGAGCCAGGGGTATCGCTAGTGCTGTCACCATTTACTTGATTGGAGACAATATTTACCCCAATCAATCCAACTCCGGCTAAAAAAACTAATAAGGCCCATTTTGACTTACGATTCAATTAAAATCCCTTCCCAACTGTTTACCATGCATTCGTTAAGGCAGTGTTTACCTTTTGCGAAGCAAGTAATTTCTTATGTCCTTCGAATTGATCATAGACATTAATGATGAACGGTCGGTAGATTGCTCCCCATAGTTTTTGATCTTTGAATGAGATCGTTTTAGTGAGATCGGTACCGAGTTTCAATGCGTCATTGCCATTCTCTAATTCAAGAACCTGTTCAAACTTATTATCATTATCTACTATTTCGACAACAATTTTATGCAATCCTGCTACTTTTTCATATTCGAATATTTTCGACAGGGTATAAGTAAAATCAATGTTTAACTCGTATGAATCTGCTAACGAAAACGACAATTTACTCATAGACATTTTATAAGGATTTACGACCATATTATCAAAAGTCGTTAACACATTATTATTTTCCTGTGGCATTTCGTATTTCACTGCATTAACATAGCCATCAGATGTACTATCCGGAAGGGTGAATTTCCCTTGAGAGATTCCTTGACCAATCCACAGCTCCGCACCCGTTAGATCATAATCCATCGGTAAGTTTGCATATGCCATAACAAGGCTAGTTTTATTCGGCGTTACCTTATCTTTAATATTCAGGAAGCTAGCTTGTACAAAGTTTCCATCCTTGGTCTTAAAGTAAGCTTGTAAATTGGCTAAATTAGCGAAACGTTGTTCTAAACTTCTGTAATCGAACTCTGCATAAAGCAGTTTTGTCTTGGCATCTGTATTCGTATAGGTTTTGATTTGAGTTAATTTCAAGTTAGCTTTACGGCCAATTCCTTTGATTGTTAAGCTGTCGGCAGCTTTTACTGTCGGAAGTGCCATTTTGTTAGAATTTAACTGGAAACTGCCGATAGGCGTTGTAGCAGTCCCATCTTGGCCACCAACTTCAGATAATGAAATCGTAATATTATTCGAAGCAAATGTGTAAGGAACTTTCGTAGTCACAATAAACTCTGTACTCCCTAAGCCCGCTACAGCGACAGAATTATCTGTACGTATAAGCTGTACATCCTTATCGTCCAAAGTAAACCCGTTAATATCAATAGAAGCTTTAATATTAGGTACAGACTTTGTAGTTGCAACTGGATTACGCACTGAAATTATTGCATTGATCACATCTTGCTCTCCCCAAGGCAAACGCTCTCCACGTAATACTGAGAACTCATATAATCCTTCCTGGGTGTTGTACTGTACAGTACTTTGATTTGCATTTTCATTCGTGCTCTTTGCAGGAACTTCATATAAACCCACAACAAAGCCTTTTTTGTTTGCTTCGCTTGTTTTGCGAATAATGAGTTTCAAGTGATCCGTTTTAGCTTTTGCAGGAAGATTGAATTGTACGTATTGTTCTTTAGCAAGATTAGGCGAAAGTTCAACAATTGTAGAAGTCTGTGATTGCTTTGCAGGATAAAGTGCTCCATCTTGGGTCATAATAAAATAGCTATAGGACGGCAGAGTTACCGATGATTTACCGCTGTTATTAAAATTGAGGTACATCGATAATAGTTGAGTGTCTCCGTCTTGGTTGTAATAGGCTTCTCTAATCTTAGTGTCGATTACAGTATTGTCGACCCAAAGTTTACCCACTGCCTTAGGTTTTACGTACGCTTTATCTAAACTTTGCGGTTTCATCGCATATAAAGCAACAGGCACTTCCACCTTAGTCTCTTCATTCGCTCCAGTGACAATTAGTTGCATGTTGGGATCAAGTTTAGTTATAGGCAAGCTCCCATATAGCTGAATTTCTTTTGATCCTCCTGGTGCCAACTGTTGATCATCGGACATTTCTGCATTTAATTTGCTTAAAGTACCGCCAGATCGTTTTATGTAGAAGTTCAGCGTATTCAATGGAATTGTTTTATCGCTATAGTTGGTTACACGATATGATAGCGATCCTTCAAGTTTCCCGTCAATTAAGGCAAATTGACTACGAGCCAGAATACTGCTCATTTTTAGATTGTTTATCTTCACAACCTTACCCGTACCAGCTGGAATCACTGGATTATAAGCGGCTGGAACAGAAACTTGCCCTACTGTTCTCGTGTAGCTAGGTGTACTGAAATCCCATTTCACAAGCTTGAAAGAAAGATTCGATAAATTTAACGTTGGGTTAACTTTTGCTGAGAAATGATAATCCGTTGTAGTCTTAGAGACCACTTTATTCTTCTTAGCATCTTGCTCATCTAATTTTATGGAGTACTTGATTCCGCTCTTTGTCCATAATTCAACCCAGTAATCAGAGAAATCCATTTCCTTATTGGAACCGTTATATACGCTTAAAGTAAAGTGAACCACCTTCTCATTGGCACCATACATGAACTGTAAGTCTGTTACTTGTGCAGTACTTCCCCCACCCAAAGAAAAGGCTTTAATTTTATTCGATGCAACTTGGCTTGAGGCAGCAGAAGCAGTTACAGGTTTAATTACATTCGAGATAGGAAGTAATACAGTAGAAGCAACAAGTATCGAAATACCTGCATGTTTGATTAATCGCATCTGTTCATCATCCTTATTTTAGATTCTAAACATATAGACGAATATATGATTGAAAAGTTTCAGTATAAAAGAAAAACAGGACCGATTGCTCGGTCCTGTCTTTGGAGAAACTTGTTACTAAGCTTTTACAACTACTTGGAAAGTAATTGTTTTACCGTTAGCTGTGATAGCAACAACATTGAAAGTGTCGCCAGCAACTACAGTGGAGTTAGCTTGAGCTGCATCAATTACGTGGCCGTTAGCTACGTTAGTGATGTAAACTTTCGAGAATGCAGTTGTAATTTCTACGCCGTATTGGTCAGTTGTTTTTACAGATGCAGCAGCCAAAGTTTGAACTTCTGCAACAGTATCAATAGCTGCTTTAGCAGCAGATACTACAGTGTCGCTCTCTTTAGTACCAGCGCCACCAGTTTTCAGCTCAAGTTTGTCAGCCGCAGAAGCAGCGTTGGAAACTTTTACTGTTTTAGTGATAACTTCACCAGCACCACCAGTTACAGTTACTACGAAAGTACCTGTTACATCTCCGTTAGCAAACGAACCTGCTGCAAATGCAGCGTGAAGTTTGTTTGAAGTTGGTGTAGTAGTGGAAAGACCAGCAGTAATTGTATCTACTGTGAAGAAGGAGTTAGGAACAGCAACTTTCGAACCGTCCGCAAGAACGCCGTTTACAGTAACTTGACGATCATGTGCAGCAGATGCATCAAGCAAAGTAGCTACGTCAGCAACTTCATAAGAAGCGATGTCGCCTTTTTCTACTACTTTAACGTTGAATGTGTATGCACTAGTACCAACTTCTACGCCGTTGTTCAACAGTTTAACTGTGATTGTCGACGAACCCTTAGCAACTGCAGTCAATTGGCCGTTTGCATAAGTTACTTTACCAGTGTCGGAGCTTGTTACTGCCAATGTGTAGTTACCAGCACCCCATGTTGGAGTGATGTCACGACCGTATTGGTCTTTAACAACAACATTGTCTGTATCGAAATCTACAACAGCTGTTTTAGTCAGTTGCGTTGCAAGATCTGCAGTTGCAGAGATTGCATATGGTACAGCTGCATCAACAACACTGATTGTAAGTGGAACTACTTTACCAGTACCTGTGATAACAGTAACTGTAACTGTACCTTTAGTTGTTACACCACTTAGTACAAGTTTAGCTGTTTTCTTAACATAGTCTTGAACGAATGTAAGAGTACCTGCGCTCGAAACTTTGGAAAGAAGTGCGCCTGTTGCATTGATGGAGCTTGCGGAAGTAACAGCTACACCAAATTGGTCAACTGCTGTGAACGGAATTTCGATGTCAGCACCAGCTACTGCAACTTGTGGCGCGCTCAAGGAAATTGTGTCTACTTTAACAGCATCTTTAACTGCTACGTCGAACATTGCAGTTTTACCAGTTGTTTTGGAGATGATGGAAACTTTTGCAGTACCGGCAGTAGGCGTACCTGCCAATTGAAGCAATAGAGTTCCGCCGTCAACATTAGCATTGTAGGAAACTGCACCTACGTTGATTACAGCTGGGTTGGAAACAGTGATCAAAGTGTCAGCAGCGAAATCTGCTGCGTTAACCAGTTTGTTACCGTATTGGTCTTTAGCGGATAGCTCCAGGTAGTACTCGCCTGCAGTCGATCCAACAGCTAGTGTGCCATTGTCTGCATTGTAGATTTTGCTAATAGCGATTTCTGCAACTTGTGCTTTATCAGCTACAGTCAGTACACCAGAAACGAATGTGCTAGTAGCTGTATCGATAATGCTTACTGCTACTTTCTCGTCTTTAGCGAAAGCTACGTTAGTTTTACCAGCTGCAGGGGCATTAGCAGTATCGTTGTCGATAGTCAACACGCCGTTAGAACCTAGTGTTGCAGTACCTTTACCAGTTGTAACTGTTACGCCAGTGTTAGTGGAAGTAACATCTTCTCCGTATTGGTTGGAGATTTTTACAGTAGTAGTTACGATTTTAGCATTAGTACGGTCTAGAACAGCTTTGTCAGAAGCTAGCTCGATCTTCGTAACTTTCGAAGCTTCAACTTTTAAAGTCGAAGTAAGAGTAGTTTCGCCAACTTTAGTTGTAACTGTGTAGTCACCAGCAACCAGGTTGCTTGCGAATTCAAGAGTTGCTGTTTTCTTGTCGTCGGAGTAAGTTGTTGTAGCAACGTTTACTGTTGCGCTAGTGGAGTTTTTCACTGCGAAAGTTACTTTAGCAGCGTCAACAGCTTTGTTGAACTTCACTTCAAATTTCTTAGCGCCAACAACTTTAGCTTCAGCTGTAACAGCTACATCTTCTGGTTGTGCAAGATCGTAAGCTACGTCTACTAGTTGACCGCGAGTTGCGTTCACTTGGTAGGAAGGAAGCTCAGGAAGCAAGCCAGCTTCGATAGCTGCTGCTACGAAACCTTTAGCCCAAGCAGATACTTTACCAGTTACTGCTTTGTCAGAAGGCTCAACGCCTGCTACCAAGTCAGCTACTTTAGCGATTTGCTCGATTGTTACTTTACCGGATGGACCGAATTTGCCGCCGCCAAGACCGTTAAGAAGGCCAGCTTCAGATGCAGCGCCGATAAATCCAGCTGCCCAGTGAGTTTTTGCTACGTCGGAGTAAACGTTAGCTGCAGAGTTTTCTGCAAGCTCGCTTAGCTTCGTAAGTACTTTAGCGAACTCAGCGCGAGTCATTTCTTTGTCAAGACCAGCAGTACCGTCTGGGAAACCGCTGAATACGCCTGCTGCTTTAAGTGCGTCGAATTTCGCTTGTGTGGACAATTCAGTTGTAGTTGCGCCGTCAGCAGCAAATGCCACCGATGCTGTAGATAGAGTCATAGCTGCTGCTACGAGTAGAGTTAAACTTTTTTTCATAACCTTTTTGTCTCCTCCTATATAATGCTTAGTTTCTTTAGAGTTTTGTTTAGAATATAGATTGCTCGTTTGTCTCATTGGCCGATTCACCCCCTTTCACGAGTTGAGCAGATTTCGTATAAATAATGTCTGCTGGAAGTATTCCTTGTAGGAACCTGTCGCAGAATCTTGTAAACAAAAGTTGACAAGAAAAATCTGGTAGAGTCTGAACACCACTATAACATTATACAATGGCCTATTTCTAGCGTAAAGAGCAATTTGAGAATTAGTTCCAAGTGCTCCGCTACGCTTGATCAGCTTTCCTGTTGCCTTGTTCATGTAATTAAACGCACAGGTTTCGAAAAAGTTGCGATGTGAGGAAAAGTTTTTTGAAATTTCTTTAAAACTTCATCTCTAACGCTATTTAATCGAATTTGTCGATATGCCACATGAACTAGAACAACTTGTCTACCACGTTGTTTATTATAAGCCGAATGTCCTATATTCGTCGATAGATAACATTTCCCATGTAAAGATAACTCTAGCAATCGTTTGAAGTACTTGTAACAAAATGAAAGCTGCCCGGAAATCTCCCGAGCAGCACAACCATTCCAGCTTAGTTTAGTTTAGGAAGTTTCTTGAGATCAGCTAGCATCTTGCCGATAATGATAGCCGCATCGGAACGAAGAAGGCTGGATTTCGGTTCGAACGTAAAGCCTTTCTTCGGATCTGCCGGGTCTACCGGGGATCCCTTGATGTATCCCTTCTTGGCAATCGCAAGCACAGAAGCTTTGGCATAGTAGTCAATCTCCGTGTAATCCTTGAAGGTTTTCTGTAATGCCTTGTCTATCTTATCAGCATCCGTATCGAGCTTCAAGTTAAGTGCTCTTGCCAAGAATACAGCTGCATCTCCGCGTGATAGGTTCGCTGTTGGTTCAAATGCACGCGGCTGTGTACCCCGAATGATACCTTCACGAGCTGCAGTCTCAATCGTACTATAATCCCAAAGTGCATCTTGATTGATAATTGGAGGCACATCGTCAAAGTGAGGCTTGCTCAGCTCATAGTTGAGCGGAATATTCAGCGCTTTGACAATCATGCTGGTGAACTCACCGCGAGTTGTGTACATATCTGCGCCAAAATCATCGAAGTTAGCTGCATTCATGACACCTTTCGAATAAATCGTTTCAATATAGTTACGCGCATACGGATGGTTTGTAACGTCGGAGAAGGAATACCCCATCTTGGCTACAACATAATAGCCGAACTGATCGAAAGGAACCGTAATCGTATTCTTCTTCGTATCCACGACCCCGCCGAGATTCACCCAGAACTTGTTCTTCACATCATAACGGTAAACCGTAACAATCGTTCCCGCTGTATTCCGAATGCTTGGATCGAAGGAAAGTGTGAGTGTTCCGCGTTTGGAAGCAACCAGCTCGCGGTCATCCGGACGTTCATCATAAGTTGGAATCTTCGTATCGCCAGGTCCGATAGCACCCGGATATTGATAAGGATCCACACCCATCTTGAGCGGATCATAGTTCGGTGTCGTCGTATCGTCGGCTAAACCTGCATCAATCCAATAAACCGGGCTGGATTTCACAAATCGCGTTGGGAACGACACTTTAAATCGTGTACCGAAGTTCTGCATGATCAAATCGAAATCTGCCGGTGGATTATCATACTCGCGACGATCCACAACGCCATCCTCGGGGTTTGCAATGGCAAACAGCAGTTTATGCCCGGTAAATACTTGGTTCTTCAGATTAGCCGGTACGTTATAGTCGCGGCGAATCAGGGAAGTGCCTTTCGGGAAAGTCAGTGAAACCGCACCATCGAACACTTTATTGGAGCTCTTCATCTCATCTAGAAATTGAGCACCGGGAATGTTCGTTGGCTGATACGTAATTTCAAAAAAGTTATTTACGCTATCTGAAGCACTTTCGATTGAAAAGTTAATTTTATTGACGCCCGGCTTGAGTCCGGAAACCGTCGCTTTAAAGGCGTGCGGGTATTCAATGCCGTTAGCCGGAGTGTTATCCGCATCATAAGCATATTTATCTGCGACCTGTTTATTAATTGTAACTTTGTCTGCACCTTTGGCATTGATAATGACTTCGACGAAGTTCTTATTCACGATGCCTTCTGCCGGCAGGTATGGACGAAGAATCTTGTATGGCAGCACGCTTGGATCTACTTCTAAGCGGTAAGTTGCCTTCGGTCCGGTAAGACCACTGTTATATACATTGAACAGAAACACGCTTGAGCTTCCATCCGCATTCAACTCTTGCTTCCTCAGCAGGAACTGGAACGATTGTGTCTTCAGGTCGTAACGGACAACAAGGTCTCCGTTAATGTTACCGTTTGCCGGATAAATACCGACCGGAGTATCGCCGTTTACAATCTGGAACGGATCACTAAGCTTCCATGTAAGAGGAGCAGCAAGCGATGTACTGGTAATTCTAAGAATGTAATCACTGGCCGGAATGTGTCCTGTTGTTTCCGGAGCCATTAGCGTCGTCATTTTATTGCCGACCGTTACGGCATTCTCGCCCAAATCAATGAAGTCGAATGTACCAAAAACATTCATGAACGGCTGCGTCGTATTATAAATCGAGCCGGTCTTCGTAAAATTCGGATCATTCAGGATCGGTTTCGGGTTAGGAATTGCATCCTCGTACGTGAATGGGAAGACGCCTGTCGTCTGAGCAGGAATGACCGGCAAGTTCGTCGGTACCTTATTCACTTTAACAACTTTCTCATAATAACTCTTTGAGCTTTGGAAAACGAACTTAAGTACATTTTCCCCATTAAACATGGCGTCAAGCGCTTTGGTATAAATATCCGGTGTTGCAGGAGTCAATACGGACGGATCAAGTTCAAATTGCGTCACATCGGTGCCGACCGGTTTCAGCGGGAACGATACATTATTAATGTAGAAGTACACCGTTCTCGGTCCCACACTGTTATCGTACCTAATTTCAGACGTATTATTAATATTTTGCAGGGAGCCGCGGAATTTACCTAATTTAGTCTTGATGATATCCGTAACGCGATCCGCCGAAGTGGAATCATCGCTAACCGTCATGCCATCGAATATCATGTTGAAGTTTGCATAAGGTCCGTATAGCAACGTAAATTTCGAGGACTTCGAATCCCCTGTTGCGCCGCCAACCTGTACCGTAATCGTCTGAGTGCCTTCGAATGGCATTCTGTGAAATTCGAGTATTACGCGTTGGAAGACCTGCGGAGAGCCGTTCACTGTCCGCGTGACCAGCGACTCTTCTCGAATCGCATACTCATTGGAATTAAGGGTTTGGCCCGCTGCCGGCGCAGGCTTGAGCACCGGAATCGAATTATGCCCATACAAATCCGATACTCTGGTTACTACTACATTATTAGTCCCGCTTGGATTGCCAATCAGCACTTCGACACCTACCGGCAAACCATAGATGTTCTTCCCCTCGAGAGGTGTTCCTACAATGCCTTGGTAGTTAGTCGGCTTATAGCCGGCCAAATAGTTAATTTGACTGACAAACGGCTTGCTCTTGTCGCGCAAAGAGAAGAACAAGCTGTCTGTACTTTGCTCTGTCGGTGTTATGTTCAAGTGTGCATTCTCTTCATTACGCGCGGTGAGCTTCACATTATAGAGCGTATCGAATGCAAAACCGCCGACCGGCGCAACTAAATCAAGCGTATATTGGAATACAAAAAACTTATCTGTGATTTGGGGAGTTCCAACCGGAACAATATTGGCAGGAGCGATCGGCAAAGCCGTGTAAATCGCATCTACTGCTTTCTTGTACTCTGCCTTCAATGAAGCAAGCGGTGCTAATGGATCCGGATGGGGCCGATCGGTCATTACCGGCGGCGTTCCATACAATTCTGGGTACACACTGTTTGGTACAATGACTTTACCCGTTAACTTCAAGCTATTCGTATTCGTAATAACAAAGTTAGGGCTATACTCCAGTGCAGCCGATTGCAGGAAGGTAGTAGGCGCAGCAGGATTTACCTCATTGATGTTGACATCATAGAAAGTGACGCTTCCATTGTAGAAGGCAATGTCACGGGTAGTTTCAATAACCTGCGTGCCGTTCTTAATGCGAATGGTAACTTGGTTCTTCCCCTTCTGCAGGGTGATCGGTGCAGCCGCAAAGGAATCATTGTTGGCACTGTTGACCGAATAGGTCTTACTGCTTCCGTTCACAATGATTGTCACTTGCTGTGCATTAGGCGCTTTACCTGTAATACTGATATCCGCGCTGTTGCGTCCGCGGGAGGTCGTGGATTGTACCACGGTTGTTGCGTTCTCCAAGACCGGAAAGTTATTACCGTCTAGGCTTGCCGTCAGATCATATAACATCGGTCCGTTCCGATATTCAACATAAATGGAGTTCGCTACTTCGCCTCCACCTTGGGTGCCTTTAAACGTAATTTTGTTGAGTCCGGGAAACAGTTGGATATTGAACACCTGCAAGCTAAACCCGTTCACCGAAATGTTACTGGTTAGGTTCTCGCGCTTGCTTCCTGTTTTGTTCTCGTCAGTCGGATCAATGATTTGAATAACATCATAAGAGATCGATGTCGGGTCCACGTTATTCAGTGTCCCTTGAAGAGTAATACGCTCTTCCGTCGTGATTCTCGGGGAACCAATTTGGTCGCTTTCACTTGGGAACGTAAAATTGCCTGTCGCGGCATGAGCAGTCTCAATGCGATTCGCAGGCACTAATTGAATTACTAAGGCCAACATAATAAACAACGTAACTAATTTTCTGATCACGGTGAGCCTCCTCCACTTCAATCCCATACACATAGTTTGATGTATCCTTTTTATCGGCGCTAAGCTTCCAAAAGTTTAGACGAGAACCAGAATTCTAACGCGTAAAACCCCATACAAAACAAAAAACTCCGCTCCCGGTAAGGAACGAAGTTTTTATTTAACTTATTGTTAATTATTTCGAACGCGATTGCTCCGTACCCATTACTAACCGCTGCAAGAAATTAATCAGCGGACGGCGGGATTTATCCACGATACCGATAAGCTCCGCACCGATTTGAAGAATGAATACGAGTATGAGAATGACGCCAAAGGTAATCCAGTTTGCGGCATCCGATTGCACGATCGTGGATTGCAGAACTGCGCATATCCCGAAGACCGATGCGATTCCGTAAATAATCAATACCGTGCGACGGTGGCTGAAGCCAAGCTCACGTAGACAATGATGCAGATGACCTTTGTCTGGCGCGAAGATCGGTTTCTTGTTCACCCAGCGACGTACGATAGCGAAGAACGTATCCGATAATGGCACACCAATGATGAGAAGCGGAGTGATGAAGGAAACCATCGTAACCTGCTTAAAGCCCATCATCGATAATGTTGCAAGGGCGAAACCCAGGAACAACGAGCCGGTGTCACCCATGAAGATCTTAGCCGGGTGGAAATTGTAGACCAAGAATCCGATAACGCCGCCAAGCAGCAAGGCGCATAGCAGGATAACCGGTGCCGAACCCATGAACGCGGCCATTACGAGAATGCTAGTGATCGCAATACCGGACACGCCTGCTGCCAGGCCATCCAGTCCGTCAATAAGGTTAATCGCATTCGTTACGCCGACAATCCAGATGATCGTAAGCGGGATACTGATCCACGCCCCAATCGGCTGCATCGCTTCGCCGAACGGAATGTTGACCAAGTCAATCTTAACGCCGAAGCCGAGTACGACAACGCATGCCGCAATCAATTGGCCCAGCAGTTTTACTTTAGCAGACAATTCAAAACGGTCGTCCAGTGCGCCGATGATGACAATGATCGTGCCGCCAACAAGCAGCGCATTAATCAAGTTCGTGTCGTAGCTGCGCAGTAAGCCTTCCGGAATGAAAGGTTTAATGGCAAAATAAGCAACGACAAAAGCAGCATATATACCCAGACCGCCAAGCCGCGGCATGATTCGTGTGTGTACTTTACGATGATTTGGCTTGTCAATTGCCCCGATTTTGTTAGCAAATTTAATGACAAACGGGGTAAGTGCAAGTGCAAGACATAATGAAATGATAAATCCGATTGAGTAGAGTACGACCTGACTCATTTCCATCTCCCTTTCATAGCTATCGCCGGATTGAATTATACGCTGTTTGAAAAAGAAACTCCACTCTCATTTTCAAGCAATTTTCACGGAATTCTCCTTTAAATCGCCTGCTTGGTCGAGATATTGCGACATTTTCTTTCTCGCACAGCGTATTCGCTACATTTTTCGGCCATATATCTACATATTAGTAGCTTTCTTGTTTGCTGGGGAGAGGGAGCATCCATATATTGATTAACGTAAAATGGTTGCAATTTGTTTCGCTGGCACACGCGCTTCTTCTTTTAATTGCAGAATAGCGTCGTGATGGGCAGCGCGCCATCCTTGCGGATCGTCGAGCAGCTTGCTGATCGCCGTTACGAAAGCTTGCGGATCAAGCGATTCGGTCGTGCCGATTGGGGTCAGATTGATCCGGTTCAGGAACTGATCAATCTTCGGATCATACGATAGGCCGAGCATCGGAACGGACTGATTCGCTGCATAGATCAGCGCATGCAGGCGCATGCCGAGCAGCGCGTCACACCGGCTTACCTCCAGCAGCATAAGCTGGGGGTCGTCGCCGACTTCGGCAATCTCGGCAATACTCGCGCCGAGATCGCCGAGCTGTTCCATCACCCATCGCGACGCTTCCGCGTCTGATGGGGTGTGGAACGGCAGGAACCGCAGCCGCACCGCCCGGCTGCGGGCCAGCGCGCCAAGCGCGGCGGCGACGCGCGCCAGGTCGGCGCCGTCCTTGCGCCAGTGGCGCAAGGACACGCCGACCACCGGCAGCGGCGAAGTCCCCGCCGCTGCCTCCGCCGCGTCTGCGCCAACTGCGCCCGCGCCGCCGGCAATCGGCGCCGCCGCCGGCAGCGGCAGGGCCATGACCGGATCGGGTACAACGTCGATCCGCTCACGCGGTACCCCCATCCGCCCAAGCAAAGCGGCGGATTCGGCGTCCCGCACGGAGACATACGCGCTGCGGCGCATGACACCGCGAATCAGCCGGTCCATCCACCGTCGATTCACGGGGCCAATCCCTTGCGCGTAGGCGAAGGTGGGTTTCCCAAGCAGCTGAGCCAGCTTGAGGATCCCCGTATAATAAGGAATCGTCTTGGCACCTGTTGCATCCTGCAGCAGGCTGCCGCCGCCGCTGATCAGACCGTCGCTGCCGCGAATGGCGCGAACGATCTCCCCGAGGCGCATCCGATGCACAGCTTCCACGCCATACATCGAAGTCGTTCCGGCGGGATCGCCGGACAACACGATCGGCACGATGCGAAGCCCCTGCTTCGCACCTTCTTCGTCCAGCGCGAACAAAATCGATTTCAGCACCGCTTCGTCCCCGCTGTTGCGGAAACCATAATAGCCGGATATGACTATACGCCGGACTTGCTGCCCTGTTTCAGTTGTGCGATTCGTGGTGCCCATCGTTTCCAAACTCCTTCCCCGATCTGCCACACGCCGATCATCACAAGTCCAATCAACGCGCCCAGTACAAGACCAAGCAAATCACGGATAATGGAAATCGGAAGCGGTGTATGAATATGCGCAAATGTGTCCACCATAGACAACTGACCAATCGATCCTACTATAAATAATACCCACGCTGCACGATAGCGAAGCGCAACGAAGATCCCGAAGAAGAAGAGCGGATGCGAGAGCAGGAATTCCTTCGTCCGCGGACGAACGCCGAACGTCGACTCCAACACATTCCGGAAGGTCAGCTCTAGAGATGACGCTTCTCCTGCATTACCCGTACGTGACAGATAGTAGAGGGCCATAACACCAAGCACGCCGGCTACGCCGACCCAGAGAACGGTAATTTGCATCTTGAGCAGCTTTCGCAGATTGCCGATCACGGATTCACCGGTATAAAGAAGCAAGTACAGCGCAACAAGCGCAATTGGAGCCAAATGCAGCAGGCTTACGCCGCGGAACTGCTCCAGTACAAGCTTGTACGTAATATTGTTCAAGAGACCGACGATAAACGGAATTCCGCTCATCGAGATAACCGAAGTCGTCGCGAAGATCGTAATCGCCATCAAGAACCGGCGTCCTGCACTAATGCCCGGGAAGAACCAGCGTACTTGTTGGTCGCTTCCGCCCGCAACACGAGTCGCAGTAGCATCTGCTGCACCGCCAATCGGTCTGCGGTTCCCAACCGTATGCGCCCGCACGCGGCGGATCGCCCAGATCATGGCTAGCGTTGGCGCGCTGATTGCCGCGCCAAGCGCAAGTCCTTGTTCGAGAATGGACTTCGACAGCACATACAAGCCAGCGCTGCCGATTAGGCCAAGCACAAACACCGGAATCGCCACGCCTGGGAGGAATGCGCTGATCAGCAATGTAATGAAGGCAATGGCGCCAAGCACGACTACGCCTTTAAGCGGCTTATGCCATGATGGCGATTCGTACTCGAACGGCTGCGGGCTGTCTATCGCAAAGCCAAGCTTGTCCATTTTGGCTAATACACCGTTCTTGTCTTGCATCGCATTATACAAATTCTGAAGCGGATCGGTAATCATCGATTTGACCGGATTGCTCGAAGGCGCACCGTTCAGATAGAACATGCGAATGCTGCGGTCTTTGGCGGCAAGCTGGAAGCGATCAGCGATCTCTTCCGGCTTCATGGAAGCCGCATCATTATCCGAAAGCGAATAGAGTCTTGCTACATTATAATGAGTCAAATATCCGAGCGTGCTCATGCCCTTCTGAGGCTTAGAATTCTCGATTGTCGCGATGCCAATTCCATGCTTATTCAGCAGCTCTGCGAATTGGTTCAAGCTCTTCAGCTCGGCATTATCCGCGAAGCCTTTGACAGCATCGCCTTCAAACAGAATGCGCGACACACCCATTTGTTCAAAACCGCCAAGCATCGCATCTACCGAAGCGGCATCAAACGGCACACGATCGGACAACCGCGGCACAATCGTAAAGCCTGCCTCATGAATCTCTCCAAGCGCAATCGGATCCGGTACCATCGGCTTCAAGATTGCATTCTCAAGCGGCGTTTCCAGAATCAAGCCGCCGTGGCCTTCGTAGCTCCATGAGGAAGTCGTAATGCCCCATTGCTTATAAGTCGATTCCAATACCGGACGAAGTGCATCTTCATCCTTCGCACTCGAGAACAGCACATACGTATAATTCTCATCTGCCGGAGACGTTTTGCCTTGCAGCTCGCTTGCGCTTGATGAATTATAGAGCGACAAACGGCCGGCCCAGCTTAGCTCCTGCAGCGAAGACTCGAATACCGCCATCGCCGTAATGCCTGCCGAATGCATCTTCACAAGCTCATCCTTCACGAACTGCTTCGGATGGGATTGGTAAGCTGCGATTTGGACCAAATCGCGGTAATCGAACACCATCTGAACCTTATCGGAGGTTTCCTCCATCTTCCAGCGCGTAGCGCCGATAGGCAATGCTGCAATCAACCCTAATATCGTTAATACACAAAGGACAAACGTCGCTTTACGATTCCATTGCTGCCAACCAGTTTGCACATCTTCCACTCCTTAACATTCTCCGTAGGAATTATCGCTACGATTATCTGTCTGTGTTTCCGCAGCAAATTCACGTACGGAAGCTCCGATCCCAATTCCGATCTAATTGTCCACGCGCTTCATCACAGCTTGAGTCAGGCGCTGAATCGCTGCCTTCGCTTCGTCTTGCGAGCTGCCGCGTACTGCGAAATACACCTTAATCTTCGGCTCCGTACCTGATGGACGAAGGCAGAACCATGAGCCGTCAGCAAGTAAAAATTTCAGCACGTTCTCAGGAGGCAAGCCGCCCAGTCCCGGCAAATAATCGAGCATTTGATCAACCGCTACGCCGCCGATTTCAGCAGGCGGATTGCTGCGCCAATCTTCCATGATCGCTCCGATTTGGGCAACGCCGTCAACGCCCTTAAGCGTACGGGATTCCAGATGCTCCAAATAGTTGCCGTACTGCGCATACAATTCAATAAGTACATCGTACAGCGTTTTGCCTTTGCTCTTATAATAAGCAGCTGCTTCACAAATTAGCATGGAAGCGATGACCGCATCTTTATCACGCGCATAAGTGCCTGCCAAGTAACCGTAGCTTTCCTCATAACCGAATAGGAAAGTATGCTCTCCGCTTGTCTCATATTGCGTCATTTTCTCGCCGATATATTTGAAGCCGGTCAATGTATTGACGACTTCCGCTCCGTAGGAAGCAGCAATATCAGCACCCATTTCACTCGTCACAATCGTCTTCACTACGACGCCGTTAGCAGGCAGTTCGCCGCGTTCCTTACGTGTGCCAAGCAAATAATTGACCATAATCGCGCCGGACTGGTTACCCGTCAGCACGACAAATTCGCCTTCATTATTACGAACAACCGCGCCCATCCGATCGCAATCCGGATCTGTTCCGATAATAATGTCCGCGCCTACTTCTTGTCCGAGCTTGATCGCGAGATTGAATGCCTCACGCTCTTCCGGATTCGGTGATTTCACCGTGCTGAAGTAGCCGTCAGGCTGTTCTTGCTCGGGAACGATATGAACATTCGTAAGGCCCGCTTGCTTAAGCACCTCGCGTACAGGCATGTTGCCGGCACCATGAAGCGGTGTATATACAACCGTCAGCGCCTCGCCGAGCCCGTCCACCAGCAGCTTGCTGTTCAAGCTCTCTGCAGCGACAGTGTTAATATAATCTTGGTCTTCTGCGTCGCCCAGCCAGTGCAATAAGCCTGCTGCTTCCGCTTCTTCACGGCTCATGCGGCGGACTTGATCGAATCCCGTTACTTGCTGGATCGCGCCGATAACCTCAGCTGCATCTCCCGGAACAAGCTGGCAGCCATCGGAACCATAAGCCTTGTAGCCGTTATATTCAGGTGGATTGTGGCTTGCTGTAATCACAATACCGCTAGTGGCGCCAAGCGCACGAACAGCATAGGAAAGCTGAGGGGTTGGACGAAGTGCTTGGAATACATGAGCCTTCACACCATTGGCAGCCAAGACAAGTGCAGCATCAAGCGCAAACTCAGGAGAGTTGTTGCGGGAATCGAATGCAATGACGACAGAAGGGTTGCTGCTCTTGGAAAGTACCCAGTTCGCCAGCCCTTGTGTAGCTTTACCGACCGTGTAGCTGTTCAATCGGTTTGTTCCTGCACCCATAACGCCGCGCAGTCCGCCTGTTCCGAACTCAAGCTCCCGGTAGAAACGATCTTCAATTTCCTTCTCGTTGCCTCTTAGCGCGGCAAGCTCTTGTTTCGTAGCAGCATCAATCATCGGATCGCTCAGCCAAGCCTCGTATCGTTCTACAGTAGATTGGTTCATCTTCAGCATCCTCTCTCCATCCGCAGTAATTACGGTTTAATATATATGTAGCAAGCTGCAGGTCCTGTCCGTATAAGCCCTATTCGGGTTTATTCAGGATCCTTCAGTGCAAACATAATCTCACCTTCAGCTACGACTTTATCGCCGACTTTGGCAACAGCTTGTCCTTTACCGATCATGCCCTTCATTCTGGTGATTTCCACTTCTAATGTAAGGGTGTCGCCGGGAACCACTTGACCACGGAAACGACAGTTATCGATGCCTGCGAAGAAACCGATTTTGCCGCGGTTTGCCTCTACTTTAAGAATAGCGACACAGCCGACCTGCGCCAGCGCCTCCACAATAAGTACGCCCGGCATAACCGGGTATTGCGGAAAATGTCCCGTAAAGAACGGTTCATTCATCGTCACATTCTTGATGCCGACGGCTCGTTTGCCTTCCTCCAGCTCAATAATGCGGTCAACGAGCAGAAACGGCGGGCGATGCGGAATAATTTCTTGGATTTGTCTAATATCTAACATGATGTAAGCTCCCTTCAAGGTTGTTGTAATAAATTACAGGCTATTGTGCCAAAATAAGGCCATCCATCACGAAACTGCAGTCGTGAGGTTAAGATAAGGGGGATTGAACGCAGCAGCCGTTCATCGCGGCCAAGGCGAGTTCAATCTCCTTTTTACCATTACATGGGCGGAGCTTTAGTATCTGTCTGTTCTCCTGTGCTCTGCGCCGCACTGCCCTGCTCCTCTTCGTCCTTGTTCAATCCAACGAAGAGAAAAATGTAAATAAACGAAGTTATAAATGAAAACGCAATGACACCCCATAAATAGGTTCTGGCAAAAGGCATTTCAAAGAAGATAAACAAGATGGCTAAGTAATACAGGATGGTGGTCAGTTTCCCCATCCAATTGGCAGGAACCGTCTTCTTCCCCCGAAAATGAAAAAATGCCGATCCGATAATCATCCCCGCATCCCGGATAAATATAGCCGCCCCCGCGCTCCACGGAATATGTTCGGTAATGAGCAGCGACACAATGACGGTAATCATCATCATCTTATCCGCAAGCGGATCAAGCATCGCCCCTACCGAAGTCACCTGCCCGTATTTCCGCGCCAGATAACCGTCCAAGATATCGGTAAGTCCCGCGATGACGACAATCAGAAAAGCCCATTTCATATGATTCGTAGCGTCCGAAGCAAATACGGCAACGTAAACGGGGATTAAAGCAAAACGAAGCATCGTGAGCAAATTAGGAAGATTCAAACGTTTACGCCCCCTTACCTTTATGGCGGAAAAGATGCTTCAAAGTTTCTAACCCATTATACCTCTCCGCTGGAAAAAATAAAACTGTCCGAACTATGCATAAGACCAGCTGCAACCCACCATTCTTGCCGTTTCTTGGAACGGGAAATTCCCATGACCTGCGAACTAAATTTGGCAATACCTATCTGACACCTTCAATTTCCCTCCTCCAAAGCCGTTAATTATAATGGATAGGAAATTTATAGTCTTTGGAGGTTTTAGACAATCATGCGCACGAACAAACACGCAGCACCCCTGTGGCAACGCACCTGGCTTACAATGATGCTTGCCATTGTCCTGAGCTTCTCTTCCTTTGCAGGACTCGCTTACGCCGAAGAAGTCGTAACGGGAATTGCCTTCGAGAACGCTCCGTCACCCGCCGTGCTTTATATCGATGATGACTCCATTTCACTTGAAGTGAATGCCACTATACAAGGTGCAACTTCTGTTAAGAGCGTTACTACAGATGCTACTTGGAGCTCCTCCAATGCAGCCATTCTGAAAGTGTCCGCCGGTGTTGTTACAGGTTTAGCGAAGGGCACTGCAACGGTAAGCGCAACGTATAAAGGCTACAAAATCACGCTGCCTATAACCGTTAATTATCGCTACGACAGCGTAACGATCATGGAGGACGGGACAAATGTAGGTACCACTGAAGATGTACATCTGGGCGATACGATCGCCTATACCCTAACGGCTATCAAGAGCGGCAGCGCGAACGAGAACGTTACCGACTCCGCAACATGGACGAGTTCAAACCCCAATGTTGCCACAGTAGACGATGGCGACATTAAGCTGATTAATGCCGGCGAAACAACCATCACAGCCAAATATAAAGGAAGAAGCGATACGGTTAAGCTAATCGTAACCTCTCCTTATGATAAGCTCACCCTTTCACCTGACGACTTGCTGGAATTCTATGTTGGCGACAGCACCCAATCACTAACAGCCGTAGTCACTACGGAAGATGGCGATTCCGCAACCGTTACGGATACCGCGCAATGGAATTCCGGCAATGCAGCCGTTGCCACTGTATCCAAAGGTATCGTTACACCTGTAGGAAGCGGATCGACTACGATCACGGCTACGCATCTAGGCGTATCGAGCAGCATTACTGTCGTAGTCCGTCCTGCTTATGAAGCTATGCGCTTGAACCCCAAGGAAGATCAGCATCTGAGTATGCAGGATAGTCCGGTATCGTTCAGCGTAACGGTGATGAAAGGGACGGGAACACCTGAGGTCGTGACAAGCAAAGCAGCCTGGTCCTCCTCCAACTTGTTTGTAGCAACCGTTAAAGACGGCGTTGTTACCCCTAAAGGCGTTGGTACAACCGTTATTAAAGCGACTTACTTGGGTCTGTCCCAGGTGGTTTCGGTTACGGTTTATCCGACAGTCAGCAGCCTCAAAGCTGCTACTGAAACCGTTGACGCATTCGTAAACGAAAGCATTACACTGCCTAAGGTTTCAGCCGAATCGATAGCCGAAGAAACGATCGACGTAACCAACCTTGTTGCTTGGACGAGCAGCGACAAGGACATCGTGGACAAAGTAGATGGCAAGTGGACGGCGAAGAAGGTCGGTACAGCCGTTCTTACAGGTACCATTCAATCCAAGACGGTTACTGTTACTGTAGTCGTGCACGAGAAGCCGCTTATGCTGACGCCTGATCAATCGAACGCTTCCGTTGTCATAGGCAAAGAAGTGAAGCTGCCGATTATTACGCTCATGTATGAGAACGGCGAAGAAGAAGATGTGACGAGCCTTGTTACTTGGAAGAGCTCCTCAGCCAACTTGCTCGTGAAGGCTCCGAATATGAGAGGCCTGCAAGCCTCGAGCGTTACCCTTACTGCTTCGTATCTTGGCAAATCAACTACAATTCGTGTCACGATTGAAGAGGAAATTACGAAGCTGTTCGTGGATGCAAGCAGCCTTTCCCTGAACATCTCCCGTACCAAGAGCCTTAAAGTAACAGGTATTTATAAGAGCGGTAAATCGGTTTCCCTGAGCTCCAAGATGAACTGGACCATGAACCCAGAAACACTTGCTTCTATTAAAGGAAGCACTGTGAAAGCATTAACAGAGGGTACAGGTAAGCTGACAGGCACGTATCAAGGCAAATCAATCGAGGTGTCCATTACGGTCGTGGCTAAAGTGAAGAAGCTGACCTCGTCGGCCAAATCCCTTACACTTGCTGCAGAAGGCAAAGAAACGGTTAAGGTTACGGCTGAATACGATGTAGGCCGTATCACGGATGTAACGAAGAGTGCGGCATGGACGGTTGGCAACAATAAAGTAGCCACTGTCGAAGCCGGCGTCATTACGGCAGTCGGCAAAGGAAGCACGATGGTGAGAGCCACCTTTGACGGTAAATCCATCAGTATCCGTGTCATCGTCAAATAAGATGTAAACCAATAGCACCTCCTCGATACACATCGCAACTACTACGGTAGTCCGATGATATTCGAGGAGGTGCTTATTTATGCGGCTTGGATTAGAAACGGAAATCAAAAAGCCTGCTCGAATGAGCAGGCTTCCTATTAATCAGCGAACACTAGGTCATACATGTGCTTCCATGTGGCAATATCAAACACTTCGACTCCCGGCCGCTTGCCTATGATCGAATACCCCATGTACATGCCGCCGAGTACGGCTGCGATGCACAGAATGGGAACGATGCTCTTGCGAAGCGTCCATAATAAAGCCCGAAGTGCCGGATTGCGTTTCTTACGCGCTGATGATTTGCCTTTAACGGCTTCCATATCACGCTCAGATTGCATCGCACCGTTCTGACGCTGCCTCTCGCCCGCAGGCGCAGGATTCATCAGACTGGTACGTTCCAATTGAGAAACTCCATCTAAACCCGCCGCTGTTTCTTTCTTTGCATCCATACGCATTCACTCATTTCCTAGGCGCGCAAATTGTTTGCAAGGCCCAGCATCGTATCGCTGGAAGATAAAGCCCTTGAGCTGAGCGAATAAGCTCTTTGCACGCTAATCAATTCGGTCATCTCGTCGGACAAGACGACATTAGATTGCTCCAGAAAACCTTGTTTTATCGCGATCTTAGACTCGGCGCTTGCCGTAACGTCATGCATGACATCACTTACCTGAAATCCATCTGCAATGGCGAATAAGTTATCCGCAACCTGCGACAAGAGGGAAGGCTTGTCCACTTGTACCAGCTTCAACTGCCCCATCTGCACAATCTCACCGGATGGCAGCGTACCGACGATGCTTCCGTTCGGATCCATTCTGACTTCCTTCATCTCTGCAGGTATCTCAATCGGATCGCCGTCTACAGACGATATCGGGTATCCTTCTTTGGTTGTCAGGATATTGACGCCATCTCGCGTAAACGTGGTCTGGAATGAGCCGCCGCGTGTATAACCAAGATCACCTTCGGCGTTAACCGTTACCTCGAACAAAGCATTGCCTTCGATTGCTACATCAAGAGGCTGGTCCGTCTGTTGAATCGGTCCTTGGGAGAAGTCCGGCTGAATCATCGTCAGACGCGAACCCCAGCCTTGGTTGAAACCAAGCGGAGTCAGACGTCCCGGTTGATCAAACACTTCCGGCTGCTTCTTAAGCGTAGTCAGCAAATCTTCGAATGTGCCGGTCTTGCGCTTATAGCCGACTGTATTCACATTGGCAATATTGTCGGCGAGCAAGTCCAGCTTCTGCTGCAGCCCATTCATGGACACCATCGCATTAATCATCGAACCGTTCAATTTAGTAGCCTCCTCTGCCTGTATCGTCAAGCATTGCTTGTGGGCGGTTATACTCTGCCAATCTCATTTACCGCTTTATCTAAGCTTTTATCATAAAATTGAATAACCTTCTGATTCGCTTCATAAGCACGTGCCGCCGACATCAAGTCGACCATCGACTGCGCCGGATCCACATTCGAGCGCTCCACGTAACCCTGCTTCAACTCGATCCGATCGCCCGCAGCCATCGTCCGAACGCCTACATTCTCATCGCCTAGCTTGAATTTGCCGTCACCTTCACGAACAAGGTTATTCGGATTATCGACCACAGAGATGAGCAGTTGACCGGCGCTTTCACCTGTATCTACGTCAACCAGTTGATTATCGCTCGTAAGCGTAAGCTTGTTAAACGTCATACCCGCAGGCAGCTGAAACGGCTTCTCGTTAGCACCAATTACGCGGGACCCGTCCGGCAATGTCAGAAAGCCTTCGTCATCCAGCTTGAACTGACCATCACGCGTATAGCGCATTTCACCATTCGTATTCTGAACGGTGAAGAATGCCTGCGGTTGGAACACGTAGTTGCCGTCCGCCGACATCGCCTTACCCGATCCATCAAACGCCATGCCCGGCACTACAATGTCCGATACAATGGCAAAATCGCTGAACTGGTTCGTTTGCATCAAATCGCCCTGCAGGTTGATCTGCAAGCTCTCTTCCGCGAACACCCCGGTGTTCAGCTTGCCTACTGCGCGGCCTCCGCCGTCTTGAACGCCGGACAGACGCAGCAGCATATCTGGAAAAGAGTGCGTAACCGCACTTTTCTCTTTATAACCAGGTGTATTTAAATTTGAAATATTATTCGTTACAGTATCATGCCGGTGCTGCTGCGAAATCATGCCTGATGCAGCTGTGTACAGACCTCTTAGCATGAAGCTACCTCCTGAGCGCTCAACGTACGGGATAAGTTAGCGCAGAATGCTGCATTCGAAGCCTCGGCTTCAAACGCAAACCAATCTGCGTATATATTGTATATATCGGTTAACCCATCCTCACGATGAATAGAACGATTGCATGACTTTTGAACTAATCTTCATCCGTACAAAAGCTTGTCCCTTGGCACGCCCCCCTAAAGGCGTCCTACCCGAACATCCTGCACGCATCCATTCATCCCGTGATCGCTTAGCGTCTTCTATTGTCTCTGCGCGACGTACGGTCCAAATGGTCAAGCAGCAGGCCTGTTCCTTTAACAACGCAGTGCATCGGGTCTTCTGCAATCAGTACCGGTACCTTAAGCTCTTCTGCAAGCAATGCATCAAGGCCGCCCAGCAGCGCGCCGCCACCTGTTAAGATTACGCCGCGGTCAATAATGTCGGCCGACAATTCCGGCGGAGTCCGTTCCAGTACAGACTTAGCTGCCGATACAATAGACGATACCGGCTCCCAGAGCGCTTCGCGCACTTCTTCCGAGTAAATCGTCACGGTCAGCGGCAAGCCCGTAACCATATCCCGCCCGCGAATGTCGATCTCTTGTCTGGATCCATTGTCGTAGACGGAACCGATCTTAATCTTAATGTCTTCGCTTGTCCGTTCCCCGATCAAGAGCTTGTACTTGTTCTTGATGTACTTCATGATCGCTTCGTCAAACTTGTCCCCTGCGACTTTAATGGAAGAGGCGGTTACAACGTCGCCCATCGAAAGCACGGCCACGTCCGTTGTACCGCCGCCAATATCAACAACCATGTTGCCGCTCGGCTGGTAGATATCCATGCCTGCGCCAATCGCAGCTGCCTTAGGCTCCTCTTCAAGAAAGACATCCTTGGCGCCGCTGCGCTCTGCAGCCTCGCGGATCGCCTTCTGCTCTACCGAAGTAATGTTGGTCGGTGCGCAAATTAAGATCCGGGGGCGGCTGTGCCAAGAGCGGCCGCCCACGCGATCGATAAATGCCTTCAACATGATTTCCGTAATTTCAAAATCAGCGATAACACCGTCTCTAAGCGGTCTGATGGCGATTATGTTACCAGGGGTCCGTCCTACCATCCGATGCGCTTCTTCACCTACTGCAAGCACGCGCTTCGTCTCGCTCTCAATCGCGACGACAGAAGGCTCATCAAGTACAACGCCCCTCCCTCTTACATGAATGGACACGTTAGCTGTTCCTAAATCAATCCCAATATCCTTGCTAAACATAATGTCTCTAATTCCTCCACGTCGAATGACGAATGTCGCAAATTCAAACTTGCGAATGTGATCGCAAAACAATCGTCTTTAGTAGTAAGTAGTCAGGTGCACTGATCATCCTGTTTAGTATTCGCTGAAATGTACGAAATTCCTCTATTTTTGTAGAAAAAATCGCTTACGATTTTGCCGCGGCAAGAACCTCACGCTTGCGTCCTGAGCTCTTCTTATACTTGATTTTGGTTGCTTCTCCTCCCCTCAGGTGCCGGATCGATTTGTGGTATTCCAGAATGTGCTTGACCTGGTCTGCCAAATCGGGATTTATTTCCGGTAATCGCTCGGTCAAATCCTTGTGCACCGTGCTTTTGGAGACGCCAAATTCTTTAGCAATCGTCCGCACCGTATGCTTCGTCTCGACGATGCAACGGCCGATTTTTATGGTCCGTTCTTTGATATAATCGTGCACGCTCCCGCCTCCCTACTCGAGATAGTTTGGTACAGTATATGAGGGGTACGGGTATATATTCTTTGTGTCCAAGCGTGACAAGCTAAAGAACAGCAATTATTTTCAGATACGGCCGCTTTTCCACTCCAAAAGTCCCATTTCACAAGCAAAAGAACATAAAAAAAAGAAGGCAGGGTATCCTGCCTTCATAAAGCACTCCGCTTGCTTCTAGTTCTCAGTTGCGCTTGCGGAATCAGATGTGATAAACGTATTGGGGTTAATCGCTTTGCCGTCCTTGCGCACTTCAAAGTGCATGTGGACGCCAAGTTCTTTCTCCAGCTCACTTCTGCCGGCTTTCGCAATGACCGTGCCTTGCTTCACTTCATCGCCCACTTTAACTTGCACGTCGCTCAAGCTGTGGTAGACGGTTACGATTCCGTCCGCATGCTTGATCTCGACAATGTTGCCGTTAAGCGGGTGTTTCTCGGATACGATGACGCGGCCGCTCAGCGCTGCCGATACATCAAATGCCGTGTCGTTCTTCGCGAAGTCAATGCCCATGTTCGTTACGAACGTGTTGCCCGATTGAATCAGAGCGGCTTGACGCTCTTCACCGGAAGCTTTCGCATCATAGAACGGCGCTACAACATCCAGCTGGCTGCGGTCAACAGGCCATTTCATCAATTCTGACTCCGATGAGTTAACTGCTTCGTCATCTGCCGGCAATTGGTCTGCTGTCATTCCATCCGTTGTACCTTGAGAGACTTCTACGTCGGTGCTGGCTGGCTTGTTACTAGTTTCCCCAGCTCCCCCATAGAGCCACATTAAGGTTACGATAATTGCTGCCGCGGCTAGGAATGCTGACGGTGCTGCCCACTTCTTCGCAAGCAGCTTTCTCCATGCAGATGGTTTGACGGCAGTGCCTCCCACTACATTTTTGGGAGCTTCTTCATTGAACTTTGATTTGTTATCACTCATTGTTCGATCACCTCACTAGCCATTGTTGCCACAACCTAGCAGTTTATACGTGAGGGTTTAACATTTTTTGAGATTGTTAGAGAAGCTAGGGGCGATGGCTGCGCTAGTCTACCAGCCCTTTCGCTTTCGAAAGCTGCGTTCCCGAATAATAGTGTGCGAGAATCTCTGCAGCCGTTCCCCCTTTTTGCGCCATACCGTTTGCTCCCCATTGACTCATTCCGACACCATGGCCATAGCCGAAAGTGGTGATTTGGATTTCATCATCGAGGATGGTCCAGTTGAACTGCGAGGAGGCCAGTCCCAGCTTCTCTCGAATCTCTCTGCCGCTTAGCATCTCCCTGCCAACCATAACCGTCTTAATGCGTTTGCCCGCTGTCGTATCCAGAATACGCATCTGCCGGACCGCACTTTTCTTAATGCCAAGCTTCTTGCTAAAATCATTGAGCGACATCGTAACCGTTTCTTTATAGCTAGGTGAAATCGCCTTGTCCCACGGGCTGGCAACGCTGCGTAAGTACGGAAGATCCAGATCCCAATAATCCGAAGCATTCTCGGTGTACCCGTTGCTCGTTGAGAAGAAGGCCGCCTGGATCGGCTCCCCTTCATAGGTCACGATCTGCCCCTTGGTTTGCGATACAGCCTCATTCAGCTTCTCGAGGTTCTTTTCCTTGCTTGTCCCGCTCCAGCGTGACAGAAGCGAACTCAGAGGCACATATACTTGGTTCATGACGGTATCGTTCACATCTGCCTTCTTTGCTTCACCGCTCAGCCCGCTGCGGTCGTTCGCCTGCATTCGTTTATAGATATAGGTTCGGGCTGCGATCGCCTGCGCCTTCAGAGCCTCCAATTCAAAATCAATCGGCATCTCGCCGGCCAGCACGCCGCGCACATAAAGCTCAATGGGCATTTTCTCAATCCGTTTCTCCTTGGTGAGATACACGTTAACCCACATTCGGTCGTAGGCGCTGAGTGCGTTGAACCCTTTATTGCCGCTGCCGACCGATTGCGCTTCCTTCATAGGCTGCTTGTCCGTCTCGGTTGGCACTGCGCTTTCCTCTACTGCGGCAGTCTGCTTGGATGCGTCGTTGCCGAACACCTGCTGCTGATCCGCTGCTTGGCCAATCTCGCCGTTCTTGGCAGCCGCATTCCTATCGTCCAGGAGATAGACAGCCCCTCTCACCAGCACGACAAGCAGCAACCCCCACGTAAACCACAACATCCAGCCTCTCCACCACCGGCTCCTCGGACTGCCTGTCCGCCATCTCACACGTTCCATCTGCTGCTCCTTCCTGTTCTGCTAATCTCATTTCTCTTAATTCCTATTTGCTACAGTCTATGAACCGGAAAAGTAGGATAGTACCGAATAAGTAGGGGTCTTCACCATTGTCACACCTCGAGCGTCGAGAAACCCGACTCTCAAACGTAATGTTTGCTGAGAGCTCATCTTCCCTGCGGGGGGAGGGGAGATTATCGCCAATCTGCACAAAACAAAAGCTGCCTCTTGCGTTCACAGGTGAACGCAAGAGGCAGCTTATTACGATTATGTGTTAGGAATGAATCTTATGCCCAGGTAGGTTGAACCTTCAGGCGCGGAGTTTCTTTTTCACGCTTCACCGGTTCTGCGGACATTGCTGCTACAACGACTGGTTCCTCCAGCACTGCAGCAACGCCTTCGAGCACTTTAGAATACACAGGCTCAGCCGGTATCGGATCAACACGGTGGATATTAGCGCCAAGCGCCGCAAGCTTACCGGTAATGTCGACATAGCCGCGATCTACGTGGTGAAGGCCGGTAATTTCGCTCTCACCGTCCGCACAAAGAGCTGCACAGATAAGTGCTGCACCTGCACGAAGATCGGTAGCGGTTACTTTTGCGCCAGTCAGTGCTGTGTTGCCGCTTACGATGGCCATGCGGCCGTCGATCTTAATTTGAGCGCTCATCTTCTGGAACTCCTCGACATGCATGAAACGGTTCTCGAAGATCGTCTCCGTCACGATGCTGGTGCCTTCGGCAATCAACAGAATCGCCATCATCTGCGACTGCATATCGGTTGGGAATCCGGGGTATGGTAACGTCTTGACGTCTACTGATTTCAATTTCTGCGGACCCACTACGCGCAGACCGTTGTCTGTCTCCGTAATGGCAACGCCCATCTCTTCAAGCTTCGAGATCACCGGTGCCAAATGCTCGCCGATTGCGCCGTCAATATGAACATCGCCGCCGGTCATGGCAGCCGCGATCATAAAAGTACCCGCTTCCACACGGTCCGGAATGACAGTATGGTGAGCGCCCTTCAGCTCCTCCACACCCTCAATACGGATAATGCCCGTGCCTGCTCCGCGAACCTTCGCACCCATAGCATTCAGGTAATTGGCTAGATCCACGATCTCCGGCTCCTTCGCCGCGTTCTCGATGGATGTGGTGCCTTCTGCAAGTACAGCCGCCATCATGATGTTCTCCGTTGCGCCTACGCTGGCTACATCGAGATAGATCTTGGCGCCTTTGAGCTTGCCTTCCTTGCGTGCTTCGATAAAACCTTGACCAAGGACGATCTCGACGCCCATCGCCTCGAAGCCCTTCAAATGCTGGTCAATCGCACGTGTGCCGATTGCACATCCACCCGGGAGAGAAATTCTTGCACGCCCAAGACGAGCCAGAAGCGGTCCCATAACGAGGAAGGATGCACGCATCTTGCGCACCCACTCATAAGGAGCTTCGAACGAAGTCAAATTGGCTGCGGATATCCGCATCGTTTCATTGTCATATGTCAGTTTCCCGCCTAAGGCAGAAAGCACTTGTTGAATCGTAATTACATCGTCTAGATTAGGCACGTCATAAATGACGCTCTCGCCTTCCTTTGCAAGTAACGTGGCAGCGAGAATCGGTAATACGGCATTCTTTGCTCCGCTTACACGAACGTTTCCGGATAGTCGCTGGCCGCCGCGGACGATTATTTTGCTCATCTTTAGGTTTCCCTCCGCGTGCAGTAGATTCTTGTCTTATGCACAATTAATGGTACGGTACTCCGTACCCAACCTACATCTTACCACCCGTCTACAAGAAACGACAAGCGTTATTTTCTACCTGTCGAACCCGCACCTGAAATGGCTTTTTTTATAGTATTCGCAGCCTATTTTTCGTTTCGTACCGTCATATACTACCCATTGTTTACATATTGCCACCTTGTTATTCGACAATTCCCTTAAGCAAGCCCGACCAGTTCCAGTAATCGAGTACGAAGCCGGCAAAGCCATGCCCGAGCACGATGGCGAGCATAATTTGCAAAATACGTGCCTGTGAGCTGCGCGGGCGCTTCAGGATCGTGTCAAACTTCAGCTCTTGCAAGACAATCCAAGCCATTGCAATGCTAAACAGCTCAACAACAATGGAAATAAGTGCATGTACGCCGGCATTAGCGGCTAATTGATCCATTCGATTGACTCCCTGCTACAAATTCTACATGTTCATGGCTCGAAGCAGCAGTGCCGCGAACTCCGCTCGCGTTGCCGTCTGCTCCGGCCTAAAGCTGCCGTCCGGGTATCCCCCGAGCAGCTCTTGTTGCTTCATCGTCTGAATAGCCGGTGCGGACCAACGCGTCAGCTTCACATCCACGAAAGTCGCTGCATAAGGAAGTGAGCTGTTCAGCTGGAGGGCCCGAAGCAGAATGACCGCCATTTCTTCGCGGGTTATCGGCTTATTAGGACCAAAGGCCCCGCCCGGATAACCACCGACCCATCCGGTTCCTGAAGCTTTTGTAATGGCGGCGTACGCCCAGTGCTTAGAGGTGACATCCGTGAAGCTCGGTCCCGTGCTTGCAATCGGATTCAGTGCCCTCACCAGCATGGAGATCGCTTCTGCTCGCGTAATGCTCCGATTCGGGTAGAAGCGGTAGTTGCCGCTCCCTTCCACGATGCGGTCATTGCTCAGCGCTACAATTGTATCTGCTGCCCAGTGACCGGTAATATCGCGAAACCCTGCCACGACCGGTTCTGCATCCATGCGAAAGCCATAGTACTGTCTGTCAAAGCTGCTGCTCGCCGTCACCTTGACGTAATACAGGCCTGCCTGTACGCGCTGCTCTTTGACCATGCGGGTATCATTCTTTGCGGATTGCAAGGTAAATAACAGCTGCTGCCGTTTATCAAACACCTCCGCCTTCATTCGGATTCCACTCGGAATACCGTTAACCTGCACGGATAACACACTTTCACTTCCAAGGCGCAATTGATACCAATCGGCATCCTCTGCCCCTATGACACCCCAGTAATCAGAACCTTTGGCTATCCCTGTTGCTTCATACGATTTGTTGTTCGGCTCGTTGGGATCCGTATATTTGGAAATAAGCTCTATATTCAGTGTATACGCCGCAGCAGACGGACCGGCCTGTGCCGACATTCCGTTATGAACGCGTATGTAATAGATACCCGGTGTAACATTGATCAGATCCGAGGTTTCCGTCTCGCCTTCACTGTTCTCGTCGATTTCCTGCAGCGTTGCCCCTTGCCGCCCGAAGGCGAGTGCGGGATCAATTCGTGCGGAGTCGGTAGAAAGCGAGAGCTTGAGCGTGCCCCCCGTTTCAAAATGAATAGCGTACCAGTCACGATCCCCCGTCTGATGAAAATTCCCCGTCACCTGCTGGGACTTCGGTTTCAGCGTAAATGCTTGATACTGCTTATCGTTCATTTCGTAGCTATCCGGTGCAATCTCAAAGGAGGAGGTCAGCAAATAAGGCAGCCGCTGCTTCGTCGTTTGGGCGAAGAAGTGGAGCTCAAATTCATTCCTCCCTTTCTTAACGTTCCACTCGACGGTTTGGTTGCCGAGTTTCGTAACTTTCGTGCCTTGCACTACGCCTCCCACAACATGAGTCACTTGGAGAATTGGCGTTGTCTCCCCACCTGAGAGAAGCCCTTGAAATTGAAGGGATATCACGCCATCATAAGGAGCGTCAAGCGTATACCAATCCTTATCTTGGCCGCCTGCAAGCTCAGCTGCGATTCTTTTGCCAAGCGGGAACTTCTGCGCGGTCTGCCTGGTGTCGTTCGGCTCATAGCCATCTGCTCGAAGAACTCCCGTTACAGCACGGTCGATCTGAAGCAGGCCGTAGCCGCTAGCATCATCCACCCCCGGTTTGCCAATATCCCTTGCCGTTTGCCTGAGCAAAGCACGTACCTGGTAGGGTTTGTAGCTGGGATGTACCGCCCATACGAGCGCTGCCGCTGCCGCTGCCTGAGGCGCAGCCATCGAGGTGCCTTCTTCATGCTTGTACCCGCCGCCCAGTGCCGTCGTATAGACATGCCATGGTGCCGCAATATCATTCTCCGGACCGGCATTGGAGCGCGGCTCCGGTTTCCCATCCGCGTCAACACCGGCCACAGCAAGTACCGTAGCGTAAGCGGCCGGATATTTCACTTCGGCCTTCGAACCCAGCGCCAGCCCGTCGTTCCCGCTGGCCGCTACAAGCAGCGCCCCCTTCGACTCCGCATATTGCACGATGTCACGGAGATAAGGCGAATAGCGATAGAGACCAACGGAGAGGACGAGTATGCGAGCACCATGATCGACCGCATAGACAATCGCCTTGCCCAGCCGCTCTTCATCGCCGAAGCCATCGGCATCCAGCGCTTTGATCGGCATAAGCTTGGCACGCCATAGAATGCCTGCAATGCCTTCTTTATTGTTCCCTTCGCCCGCAAGAACCCCGGCTACTGCCGTCCCGTGTCCGTTGTCATCCTCCGGCGGCTTGCCCGGGCTGACCAGATTCGTACCGGCCACCAAGTTGTTCTTGAGATCCGGGTGGTCCAAATCGACGCCGGTGTCAATGAGCGCAATGGTCAGATCCAGCTGATCATGCACTTTCGACCAGGCGGTCTGGGCCCCGATCTGATCCAGATGCTGCAGCTTCGGCAGCTCCGGATCATTGCTCGCCGGCACGGCCAGCAGCTTGACGCTGCCGATCGGCTGGGCGTACGCGATCTCCGGCATCCGCTGCAGCCGGAGGAGCCACTCGGACGTGTCCGCCCCCGGGTCCTCGGGGCGGACAACGTCCACCGCGCCCGCCGCCGGCATCGCCAGGCGGCGGAGCAGGCGCGTCCCCGGCAGCGGCTTCGCCAGCGCCGGGTCGCGCCACTTGATGAGCCAGCCGCCGGTGGGCGCGGGCTCATCTTGGCCGCCGGCGGCGGCGGGTTCGCCCGCGGCCGCGCCATGCGGCGGGCCGGCGGTTGCCGCCGCAGGCGGCGAGGCCGCGGGAGCGGCCCCTGCGGCGGCGGCGGATGCCGCGCCGGCAGGGGCGCTCCACAGCAGCAGCGCTGCGAGCACGGCGTGCAGCGCGGTGCGACGTGCAGCGCGGCGCGGCACAAATGCCGCCGCAAACGCCGCCGCTGTCGCCACGGCCGCAGCTAAACGACTGCCGACTCGGCGCGGCGCCGCGGAATAAGACGTATCCTTATAGCCTAGTGTTGGCATAACAGCCACTGTCCCTTTCGGCTTCATACAAGTGTTAGAATCCCTATTGGAGATGATCATCCTAGTCTGCCTTTAACCCGCAGCCTGTGATCTGAAACGTTTCGCTTCCCGAGTCCCATTCTCCTTTAAGGAATTTGTAGAAACAACAATTAAAAGGTCGATAGTCCCGCTTTTATAGCTGTTTACTCCGATGTTTATGCGCCGATATGCCTGACTTAATCTAAAGATTCGTTGAACTTCGATAATAATGAACTAGGACAAGAGAACCCCCGAAAATCAGCATGGGTTCGACCTTGTACGGCTTGTCCATGCAATCGATGCCACTTCGCTTCATTTCAAACAACAAAAGAGCGGACCCGCAGGCCCGCTCCTCGTCCTTTCGACCCTAACTTAACCCTGCCCTGCTGCTAAGCTATCGGACAAACAAATCATTTACGATTGAGAAATGCGTGTTAATCCAGTTCAATACCGGACTTGGCACGATACCGAGCGCCACGGTAGCGCCCGCACACAGCCAGATGACGATGCCGCTTGTGACCGGAACTTGCACCTCATTATCAATAGTAGCCCGCATGAACATTTGCCTGATGATGCCGAAGTAGAAATAATACGAGATTACGCTGCTCACGACCATAATCGCTGCAATCCAGTAGAGATGCGACTGCGCCGCACCAAGTAAGATAAACAGCTTCCCGAAGAAACCGCCTGTAATCGGCAGGCCCGCTAACGAGAGGACGAAGACGACCATCGCTGCTGCGGTCCAAGGAGCCCTGTAATAGAGTCCCGAGAAGCCGCCTACTTCTTCGCTGCCGGCCGACTTGCTAATGACGGTGAACACGGTAAGCGCACCGATCGTCATCAGCAGGTATGCCGCGAGATAGAAGATAAACTCCCCGAAATTCGAGGCATGCATGCCTTTGAGCGAGAGTCCAAGCGGAACGAGCAGATAACCCGCATTCGCAACACCGGACAAGGCAATCAGACGTTTGACGTTGAATTGTCTGAGCGCCATCGTCGATCCTACCAGCATCGCGGCTGCAGCCATCACATTGAGCGCTAGGAATATATCATCCGCAATCGGCTTCTCAGGCGATGAAGCGTAGAAAGCCACATTGTACACGAGGCGGAAAATAACCGCGAATGCCGCGCCTTTGGAGACGACGGCCAGGAAAGCCGTAATCGGCGTAGGGGCTCCTTGGTAGACATCCGCTGCCCAGTAATGAAACGGAGCTGCGGCGATTTTGATCCCAAGACCCGCTAAGATGAAGAAGAATCCGACGTAGAGCAGTGCCGGGAAGTCGGCTGAATGCTGTTGAACCCCTTGCGCAATCGCGCCAAGATTCGTCGCGCCTGTAATGCCATAGAGATACGACATCCCGAACAGGATCAACGCCGAGGAGATACCGCCCGTCACCACGTACTTAAACGCGGCCTCTGACGATTGCACCGCCTGCTTGCGAATACCGACGAGCACGTAGGTTGTAATGCTTAACAGCTCCAGCCCGATGTAGAGCGTGATCAGATCTCCCGAGGAAGCCATAATCATCGCACCGACGACTGCCGGGAGCAGCAAGTAATAGAATTCACCTTTATCCACGATGTCTGATCGCTTCACCGTACCCAGGCTCATCAGCACGATAAGTGCGGTTGCCACCAGGAACACGATCTTAAGCATGCTGGAGAAATAATCAATCCGGTAGCTGTCAGCCATGATACGAATGACACCGCTCATCGTTTGACCGGCCGCTTCCGCATCTGCCGTCTTCGAAGCCATGTCCAGCATTCGCCAGGCGACGAAACCAAGCGAGGTCAGGATGCCGCCAAGCGTCAACCAGCCAATAACGCTCCTGCTCGAACGGCGCGGCAAGAATAAATCCACTACAGCGAGCACAATTGTAAAAGCGATCAGAATCCATTCCGGGGCGAGATAGCCTGCATCGCTCCAGGTGAGCGATTGCAGCTGTTGTTGTGCAGCTTCCATCGTCTACCTCCCCGCCTTCTCTGTAAGTTGCTGAAGCAGCATGTCAAAACCATGCTTCATCGGCTCCGTCAGAACAGCCGGGTATACCCCGATCAGTACGATGAATGCCAGCAGCGTAATCATCGGCACCGCTTCAATGAGGCGCACATCCCGTGCCGCCGCGAACCGTTCCGGCATCGAGCCGAAGGTAATGCCAAGTATGCTCCGAAGCACATAGATGGCTGTCAGAATAACGCCGAGCACCGCAATGCCCGTAATCACTCTCATGGAATCGAACAGTCCTAAGAATGAGAGGAACTCGCCTACGAATCCGGATAAACCCGGCAAGCCGAGAGAGGCCATACCGGCCGTCAGCAGAATACCGCTCATGAACGGCATGCTTCTGGCCAAACCTCCGAGATCCTTCAGCTCCGTCGAGCCCGTACGTTCGTAGATGCTGCCGACAACCAAGAACAGCAGCGCGGAGATTAAACCGTGCGAGATCAATTGAATGAGGGCGCCATTGAGCCCGATTTCATTAAAGGAAGCGATCCCGAGCAGCACGATCCCCATATGACTGATCGAGGAGTAGGCAAGCACGAGTTTAAATTCTTTCTGCACGAGCGCCAGTATCGCGCCATACAGAATATTCACGACACCGAGTATGGCCAGCGCCACCGCCCAATCCTTCGCTACCCCCGGGAACATGAATACCCCGAAACGGAGTAACCCATACGCTCCCATCTTGAGCAGAACGCCGGAGTGGATCATAACGACAGAAGGCGGCGCTTCGGCATGTACCTGCAGCATCCACGTATGGAACGGGAAGATCGGCAGCTTAATGCCGAATGCGATCAACAGTAATAGGAAAATAACCCAGCGCATCCGTTCCGAGAGATAGAGCGGATTATCCTGCCCCTGCATCTGTTCCGTCGACATATTCACATAGGAGTCCGGACTCGTCAGATTGTTGCTGATCACTTCGTAACTGCCGCTGTAGCTCAGGTTCGTCTGCTGTTTCTCCGGCAGCTGCTCCACGCGGAAGCCTGCCGTTGCAACAAGCATCACGAAAGCCAGCAGCATAATCGCAGAGCCGATTCCGTTATAGAGCAGAAACTTATTCGCCGCTTTCTCGCGGTTCATATAGCCCCAGATCCCGATTAAGAAGAACATCGGAATAAGGGTCATTTCGAAGAAGACGAAGAACAAGAAGACATCTCGCGCCAGGAATACGCCGATCATGCCGACTTCAAGGAGCAAGAACCAGATATAGAACGACTTCCATCGTTTCTTCACATGCACGGAAGCCAGTGCAGCCATAACACCGACAATGGTAGTGAGCAGCAGCAGCGGCAGCGACAGACCATCGATGCCCATGTGATATTGGAAGGTGAACGAATAGGAGCTCACATCGCCAACCGCTTCTTTGTTCAGCGAGGTATCAATCCAGGTTGCCGTCTCTTCATAGCTCTTCCCGCCCTTGGTGCCGTCATAATCGGCATACAGCCATAGCGACAACAGCAGGGGAAGAATCGTAGCCGAGATCGCAGCCACCTTCAGCCAGCGGCTCCGATGCTTAGGTAGAAACAGAAGCACCAGAATGCCTAGCAGCGGAGAAAATGTAATAAGAGATAGAATCGGAAGATTAGCCAGCATCACCAGAACCTCCTTCCGACAATTGCCACAATAAGAACGACAAGACCCAGCAGCGTGACCAATCCATAGGTTTGGATTTGTCCGGATTGGAGCCTTGTTCCGCCGCGGCCGAACAGCACTGCCGTTCCGCCTGCTACGCGAACAAGTCCATCCACCACGTAGTCATCCACCATATTCAGCAGTTGGCCCAGCCCGCGCAGCGGACGTACCAGCAGCATGTCATACAGCTCATCCATGTAATATTTGCGCTCAAGCAGCCTTACAAGCCAAGGTGCCCTTGAGGATACCGCATCCCGTGCAATGGTTCCTTTGACGAAGACCAGCCAGCCCAGATACAACCCTAGCAGACCGACAGCTGCGGAAATCACCATCACGAGACCGCCTCCGCCATGCTCCTTCTCGGCACCGTCGGTTAACCATGTTCCGAGCGTATCGTTCCAAGGCGTTTGAATAAAACCGGCCACAACCGCCAGCACCGCCAGAATGATCAACGGAATCGTCATCGAGGACGGTGACTCATGGGCATGGTCGCCTTTCGGCTTGCCCATAAAGACGAGGAAGAACAGCCTCGACATGTAGAATGCAGTGAAGAATGCCGCTATTACGCCGACTACGAAGAGCACCGGTTTCTCGTGAAGCGCCTCATTGAGAATCAAATCCTTGGACCAGAAGCCCGAGAACGGCGGAATACCGGAAAGCGCAAGCGCTCCGATGCCGAACGTCCAGGTTGTAATGCGCATTTTGGAGCTTAAGCCGCCCATCTCGTGAATGTTTTGCGTATGTACGGCATGAATGACGCTGCCCGCTCCCAGGAAGAGCAGTGCTTTGAAAAAGGCATGCGTGAAGAGATGGAAAATACCGCCCGTCATCGAGCCAAGCCCAAGAGCCATCATCATGTATCCAAGCTGGCTGACCGTAGAGTAAGCGAGAATTCGCTTAATATCATTCTGCGCGACACCGATGGTAGCGGCGAATATGGCGGTAAAGCCGC
This sequence comes from Paenibacillus sp. J22R3, assembly GCF_056269305.1. Taxonomy (NCBI): domain Bacteria; kingdom Bacillati; phylum Bacillota; class Bacilli; order Caryophanales; family Paenibacillaceae; genus Paenibacillus; species Paenibacillus sp. J22R3. Next base: position 115,003 of record NZ_JBWDNS010000006.1, read on the forward strand.
CTACATACGCGACGATATCCATAGCTGTCTGTGAAGCTTGGAAAATATCAAACGTCCGTGCAACGAGGTAGATCCCTGCAGCAACCATGGTTGCAGCATGGATCAGCGCACTGATCGGCGTCGGGCCTTCCATCGCATCCGGAAGCCAGACATGGAGCGGAAACTGACCGGATTTGCCGACAGCGCCGATAAAGATCAGCACCGCAATCCAAGTCGTTACCCCTGCAGCGATGACAGCCGTTCCACCGTCAAAGGCATTACCTATACTTACAAAATCCAGCGCATGCTCCGGCATGTACCAATAGAGCACCAAGATACCGAGCAGCAAGCCCGCATCGCCAATCCGCGTCACGATGAACGCTTTCTTGGCCGCAGCTTTAGCCTCCGGTTTACTATACCAGAACCCTACGAGCAGGAAGGAACAAACCCCTACCAGCTCCCAGAAAATATAGAGCGTCAGCATATTATCAGCCAGCACGAGGCCGAGCATCGAGAACGTGAAGAGTGCAACGTAGCTGTAGAAAACGGAAATCCGTTCATCGGTCTTCATGTAGCCTGCCGAGTACACGTTCACCAAGAAGCTGACGGACGTCACGACGACCAGCATGATTGCCGTTAAATTCGTGACCTCGAAGCCGGCATTCATCACGAGACTGCCGAGCTCGATCCATTTGAACGCATATTGATAATAAGCAGAGCCATCTGCCATATGCTCGATCAATACGAGAATGGACAGCACCAGAGCTGCAAAAGAGCCTACTACACCGAGCGTTACGCCAAGCATCCGCTGGCCGCGCCCGAAGGCAAGCAGCAGCAGGAAGGCCGCGAACGGGAAGAGCGGAATCAGCCAGGCTGATTGCGAGAAACTTGTATCCATGCCGTTACCTCCTCATTTCGTCATACTCATCCGCATTGACAGTCCCGCGTGCGCGGAACAGCGCAATCAGTACGGCGATTCCGACAGCCGCCTCGGCAGCTGCAACGGCAATGCTGAACAGGGTGAACATCTGTCCTGTCAGCGAGGGGACAACACCATATTTGGAGAATGCGACGAGGTTGAGGTTTACTGCGTTCAGCATGAGCTCAATCGACAATAGGATGATAACGGCATTCCGTTTGACAAGCGCGCCGTAAAGCCCGATACAGAACAGAATCGCGGCCATGGTCAGATAGGAAGATAACATCTATTCGGCCTCCTTCTTCGCCAGCACGATAGCCCCGATAAAGGCAACCGTCAGCAGCACCGATACGAGCTCGAACGGAATGACATAACCGGTAAACAGCAGCTTGCCGATCTCCATCGTATTGTCTGCCGAAGCCGGCATCAGCGGCTGCTCCGGCTCCGGAAACTCGGACTGACGGATGGCATAGAACAGAATGCCGAACAGCGCAAGCGCGCCGATGGCCGTCAATGTTTCGCGCAGCGGCTTAGCCTGCTCGGCCTCCGCCTCCTGATGCTTGGTCATCATAATGCCGAAGATCATCAGAATGGAGACCGCTCCCGCGTAGATGAGCACTTGCACGAAAGCCAGAAACTCCGCTTCCAGCAGAACGAACATCCCGGCAATGCCGATAAATACAGCTGCGAGCGAGACGACCATGTGGACGACTTTGGTGAAGCTGACCATCAATACGGCACCGCTGATAATCAGGACGGAGAAGACGAAGAAGGCGACGAATTCACCGGAGAAATTAAAGTTGAACATCGTCTATTTCGCTCCTCCCCTGGCCGCCGCGGGAGCACCGATATTGTTATTGTCTTGGCGGACGTTACGATTGTTCTCATCCAGCCATTTCAGATCCTTGAACAGCTCATCTCGGCTGTAAGACGCCAATTCGAAATTACCCGTCATGACGATCGCTTCGGTCGGACACACTTCCGTGCATAGATCACAGAGAATGCATATTTCGAAGTTGATGTCGTACGTGTCGATGACCTTCCCTTTTTTGTCCGGATCGGGGTTCGCCTTCCCTACAAGCGAGATACACTCCGTCGGACAAATACGTACACACTGATTGCACACGATGCATTTGTCCGGTTCAAAATGCTGGATGCCGCGGTAGCGGTCCGGCATGACGATCGGCACATCGGGATAGGAAGTGGTAACTTTTTTCTCGGTCATTGATTTGAGCGTAACACCAAGCCCTTTTAAGAGACCTTTCATTCCAATTCCCTCCTGAACGTTACTGCCATATTTGCTAGAGACACTTCTCTCAGAGTCCTCAGCACTCCCAAGTCAGAAGCTTACTTCACGAACAACTCCATATACACCGCCGTCAGAAACACATTCAGGATGGCTACCGGCAGCAGCACCTTCCAGCCCAGTCCCATCAACTGATCCACTCGGATACGCGGCATCGATGCCCGGATCCAGAACAAGAAGAAGACAATTGCCGAGAACTTAAGCAGGAACCAGATGATCCCCGGAATCCAAGTGAGGAACGGTGCCGGTGCATGCCAGCCGCCAAGGAACAATACGGTCGTGAGTGCCGCAATGGCATACACGTACACGTACTCTGTCAGCATGAAGAAGGCAAAACGGAAGCCGCTGTATTCAACGTGGTAACCGGCCACAAGCTCCGATTCGGCCTCCGGCAAGTCAAACGGCGTACGGTTGAGCTCCGACACCGCAGCGATCACGAAGATCACGAAGCCGATAATTTGCGGAATGAAATTCCACTGCCAGAACCAATCGCCTTGCTGCTCCGCAATGGAGCGAAGGTTGAGCGAGCCAGACATCATGATAACGCCGACTACGGAGATGACAAGCGGGACTTCGTAGCTGATCATTTGTGCTGCGGAGCGCATGCCGCCGAGCAGCGCGTATTTGTTATTGGACGACCAGCCGCCCAGTACGATCGCAATGGTCGAGATCCCAGACAGCGCCACATAATAGAGCAAGCCCACGTTAATGTCGGCAAAATAAAGCTTTTGCGTATACGGGATAACCGCCAGCACGGCAAAAGCAGGCACATAAGCAAGTGCAGGAGCGAGAATGAACAGCAGCCGATCCGCTTTGCGCGGAATCGTATCTTCTTTGATCAGCAGCTTCGTAATATCGGCTACCGATTGCAGCAGCCCCCAAGGGCCAACGCGGTTAGGACCAATCCGGAATTGCATCCAGCCGATAACCTTGCGTTCGAAGAAGATCGCATAGGTCACGAAGCCGAGTACAATCACGAGCAGGATGACGCCCCACAGGAAGAACAGCAGCGCGTTGCCCCACGTAAGCGTTTCTTCGAGCCAAGCTCCCATTAGCAGTCAACCTCCCCTACGACAATATCAATGCCGCCCAGAATGGTAATGAGGTTCGTCATGGTTTCCCCGACTAGCAGCTTCGGCAAGATTTGCAGGTTCACGAAGGAAGGGCGACGGAATTTAAGGCGGTACGGCTCCGCTTTGCCTTTGGAGACGATATGACAGCCGATCTCGCCTCGCGGCGATTCGATCGCGACATAGAGCTCGCCGGCCGGAGGCCGTATAACGCGGGGAACCTTGCCCATAACATCGCCTGATGACGGGAATTGTTCCACGGCTTGTTTTAAGATACGAAGCGATTGGCGAATCTCCTCTAGGCGGATCAGATAACGATCATAGCAATCGCCATTTTTACCGACCGGCACATCGAATTCGAAGCGGTCGTACAAGCTGTACGGCTTTGCTTTGCGCAAATCCCAGTCGACGCCTGTGGAACGCAAATTCGCACCGGAGAGTCCATAATCAATCGCGGTTTGCGCATCGTAGCGGCCAATGCCTTTAATCCGTGCCAGGAAGATTTCGTTACCGCTGATGAGTCTGTCATACTCGCCAAGCTTGCCTTCCATGTACGGGATAAACTCGCGCACCTTGTCGATCCAGCCGGGAGGCGCATCCCATTTGACCCCGCCAACGCGCATGTAGTTGTACGTTAATCGTGCGCCGCATAGCTCATTAAACAAATTGATAATGATCTCGCGGTCGCGGAATGCGAAGAGGAACGGACTCATGGCGCCGATATCAAGCAGGTACGTGCCCCACCACACCAAGTGGCTGGCTACTCGCTGCAGCTCCATCACGATCAGTCGCATAAACTCTGCCCGCTCCGGAATTTCAAGCTCCATCATCGTCTCTACCGCATGGCAGAGTACATAGTTGGTTGTCATCGCCGAGACATAATCCATCCGATCGGTATAAGGAATGATTTGAGTATAGTTCAAATCCTCCGCAAGCTTCTCAGTCCCACGGTGCAGGTATCCCATGACAGGCGTTGCTTCCGTGATGACTTCGCCGTCCAACTTGACGACAATACGGAATACGCCGTGCGTGCTGGGATGCTGTGGGCCGACGTTAAGCAGCAGTTCTTCTGTACGAATCACGGCTCATCACACCTCCGGGTCTAGCGGTTCGTAATCTTTGCGCAGCGGGTACCCCACCCAATCGTCCGGCATCATGATGCGGCGCAGGTCGGGATGACCCGGAAAATCAATGCCGAGCAAATCGTACACCTCGCGCTCATTCCAGTTGGCCGTATTCCAAATAGGAACGACAGACGGAATTTGCGGATTGTCGCGATCGGTCTTCACTTTCACCGTTATCTCCCGCTTCGCTTGCAGCGATACCAGATGATACACGGTTTCCAGATGCGTCTCATAATCGACGCCGGATAAGTTCCGCAAGTAATCAAATTGTTGCGTTTCATGCGACTTTAACAGCTCGGCACTCTCAAGCAGACGATCCGTCCGAATGACCAGCGTCGGCATATGGCCGTTTATTTCATTTATGTAGGCTTCCACGATGGCATCATCAGAAACGATTGAACGTATGAGGGCAGCAGCTTCATCGAGCTGCGGTTGCTTCGGTGAAGGAGGCTTCGGCTCAGCCGGAGCAGCTTCGCTCTCTGCAGCTGCTTTGGCTGCTGCCCTAGCCGCGCGCGCTTCCTCGGCAGCTTTGATCTTCGCCGCCTTCTCCGCATCGACATCGCCGGCCGGAGCAGCAATGCCTCCTTCGCCTTCGGCAGCGGCCTTAGCCGCGGCTCGTGCCGCGCGCGCTTCGGCGGCAGCTTTCAGCTTCGCTTCGCGCTCCGGATCAACAGCTGCTTGCTCCGCAGCAGTTGGCACGGTCGGCGCGGCGGGCGCTTGCTCCACAGCAGCGGGTTCGCTCGCTGCTGGTGCCGCCGGCTCAGCCGCTGGCTCGCTCACCGGAGCTGCGGCCGCCGGCTGCGCTGTCGGCTCACTTGCCGGCGCTGCCACTGCAGGCTCGGCAGCTTGTTCGCTGGTCGCTGCTGCCGGCTGCGACTCCGCAGTGTTCTCGCTCACCGGCTGCTCCGGCTTCGACTCCACAGCGGCTTCGCTCCCCGACTGCTCTGATTCCGCAGGCTGTTCTTTCTGCTGAAGTTCCTTCTCTTTATCATCGCTCATCTTATCATCGCTCATCGATTCGTCACCCGCTTCCCGGTCTTCGCCTCGTAGCGGATCTTCTCTTGAAGTTTATTAATTCCATAGATAAGTGCTGCGGGATTCGGCGGACAGCCCGGTATGTACACATCAACAGGGACAATCTGATCGACGCCCTTCATGACCGCGTAGGACTTCACATACGGTCCGCCAGCGGTTGCGCATGAACCCATGGCAATAACCCATTTGGGCTCAGGCATCTGATCATAAAGCCTGCGAAGCAGCGGTCCCATCTTCTTCGTGACCGTACCCGCCACAATCATCACGTCCGACTGACGCGGCGATGTGCGGAACATGACGCCGAATCGATCCAAGTCATAGTGGGATGCGCCCGTACCCATCATCTCAATCGCGCAGCACGCCAGTCCAAAAGTTAACGGCCAAAGCGAGTTGCTGCGAGCCCATGCCTTCAGTTCCTCCAGCGTCCCCATAAATACGTTGCGTTCCAGTTCCTTGCGTTCCTCGGGCGTAATTGACTCTAAATTGAATTCCATTTGAGCACCTTCTTCTTCCAGGCGTAGAGTAGTCCAATTAACAATAATCCTGTGAAAATGGCCATTTCAACAAGCACAAATAAGCCGAGCTGCTTATACGCAACGGCCCAAGGGTATAGGAAAACGGTTTCGACATCAAAGATAACGAACATGAGCGCGAACAAGTAGTAACGCACATTAAAACGGACCTGACCCTCACCAACGGGCTCATTCCCGCTCTCGTAAGTGGTCTTCTTCTCTTCATTCGGTTTGTGCGGACGCAGCAAACGGCCGACAGCCAAAGCAACCACCGGAAGCAGGATACCGAGAAGAATGAAGATCGCCACAATCACGTAATTGTTGATGTACTTCTCCACACAATTCGCCTCCATGGGTATGAGTCTATAGGGCGGGATAGGTGCTGACGCCTTGGTCAATTTTCCCTCACAATTATAACAAACCCTGCCACTTGCGTCTATGATGTAGTTGGATGCGCTTCCTTTTTACAAAAATGGCCAGAATCTGCAGGTTTTCCCCATTAGAATGTACTGCTAATGGAAATTTTATGCAATAATAACCTATTATAAATTATGGTAGAGCAGCCTATTTGTCCTGAATACATAATCGATATTGTTTCAAAAGCTGAGTAAATACGCTGTCGGCTAATGCCCTCCACTCTCGCGTGCTTTCAACGGACACAGCTTGCCCAGCACATCTAGATACAGATTGATCTGATGTTGTTGCGCAGTTGGCGGATATTGCGCTGTCTGTCAGGTCGTTCGGAGCTGACGGGGGCTGTCAACAGCATTACACTCATCAGAACGCCTTAAAAGCAGTTCCTTCAAGTGGTGGAGAAGTGTTGTTTCCAACCTGAGACTCCAAAATAAGTGGCTCCGTGTCTGGGGGAATTGCCATTGATGTTAAAAGTACTACACGGTTAAGGTTCGCAAATGCGAGACTGGTGATTGTACCTAACAACTTCAAATTGTATAAGATCATCATAAATCAAAAATCTAATGTCTCCATGATAGTTGGAGATAATGGAATATATCGGGTCTGATCTTGTGGGTAGAGTAGAGATTCATACGAAGAACGTCACTGCATGTAATTGCGTTTTTCTTAATAATCGAAGACAGGGAGTGTCTATTGTAGCACATGAGACGTGGTACTTCCACAACTGTACGTTTTCAAATACATAATGAACCTCTCCTCAAGCAGGAGCTGATTTAGTGCCAAATAACTCTATTTATTTTTGAAAATGTCACTTTTCAAAACTGTCTATTCCTAAATATTAGCGGCGGCGGATAGATATGCGCCGGACCGTATGAAGCAATTAGAGATTAGAAAATTATCAATGTATATTCGACGGGTATTTTATTGTTGGCAATGTAGACACTGACGCGAAGATAAATACAATGAAAAGTTGTACGGCAACATCCGCCGCTATCTTCACCATCGCGGCTGCTAAGAAATTCACTCTTAGTAACAACCAGGTCTGCAACAATAATAGAGGGATAACGGTTAATGATGATGCTGAAAAGCTCATCATTAGCGGTAACACCTCTAGGCTAACTCAGATAATATGCTGTTTATTATTGAAGGAATATTGGTATTTACCGTTTTGCCGCATCAGGTATAAGGATCGGTTCGGTAATGATACAACCGTATTCACTTCAACCGATGTTAATGTTTCAGGTAACAAGCTAGTTGGCGGTTATACCGTTAACGGGTCATCTATTGGATCTGCAATACGCTTGGACAAGGCAGCACACGCTAACATTCATAACAACACTTGCGTAACGATGTCGCTGAATTATATATATACGCAAGCCGGAACATCGACATCGTTCAGTGCTGGAATCGTAATAAAGATGGATCATTCAGTACAACACCAAATTAAAAGGTTGCACATCGCTTAGTAACAATGTTACTATTTTGGTAAAAATGTCGAAAAAGCGGTGATTGTATCAAAAGAATTGTTTGGATATTATTTACATTAGGTTCCATTCTTAATGTGTTTCAAATTATCCCAGGGGTAAACATCAATCTTAGCTTCAGTGATGTGATGTACGCATCAGCCTTCTGTTTTATTTGTGCAGAAAAGGTTATGAACGGTAGTTCAATTCTTTATGTAATTAATTCTAGGTACAAGATAACAATTTTTTCTACTTTCCTAATTGGACTGGGAACATTCCTTTCACTATCAAGAACTGCAGATATCGCTAACTCGTTGTCCACTTTTCTTCAATATGTATTTATCCTTACTGTATTGATGACAGTTATTGATTATCTTGTTGATGGAGAGGCAGAAAATGGGGTAAGAATATTAAAAATTTGGTTAATTCCGTACATTATTACATCAGTTTTAGTTTGTGCATCTTCATTCGGAGTGTTTACTGGACTTGATGGGGAGATTAAATCGCTTAATGGTAGGTATCAGGGGTTTTATGGATTATCGACAGCGCTCGGTATTAACATGGCGATTTCAACGACTATATTAATGTATATGGCTCAGACTAGACCTCGAAAAATGGTTTGGTGGTTGCTGGCTCTTGCTTCAATGTACACGATTATACTATCCGGATCATTCGGTTCAATATTCACTCTATGCGGCATTCTGTTCATAGTTGGTGCTTTTGGATCCAAAAAAAAGATACTTATTAGAGCACTAATTACATTTGGAATAATTTTAGCGACGGTTTACTTTTTCTTTAAAGATTCAAGTACTTTAATCCAGTTCGCACCTGAAATAATACAGACCAGGTTAGAGCGTAGTGATGGTGAAATCGGTAGCTTTTCAACCCGTACGGACTTGAACTTCATTGGTATCAATGCATTCTTGGACAATATCTTTGTCGGCACTGGTTTTGACCAATTCAAGCTTCACAACATCCATCACGTCAATATCCACAATACTATTATTGCCGCTGCGGCAGAGACAGGTATTTTCGGATTATTAGGCGTCTTAATTTACCTTTTATTTCCGGTAATCTATGCAAAAAGGTTGATAAAATCGGAATGGGCACAGAACGTTTTTAATCGTCGATTAATAACATTTCTATTCATCTATGCATGCGTAAGATTAACTCAAACCATGATTTCAGGACCTTTCGTTCGAAGAGAACAGTGGGTCCCCGTGTTAATTATTGTAGCGCTTTACGTTGCGTACAAAAGAACACAACCGGTAATATCATCGTTAAACTTGACTAAGGCATCATTCGGAGCAGGAAACAAAAATAAAGAGGGGTTATTTAGCTCAACAATAAACTAACTACACCACTTTCACGTCTCGTCGTCCTACATGAATTAATAAAAGGGAGAGTTATTCTTGAAACGCTATGAGGAATTGGATTCATTAAGAGGATTGGCGGCTGTTGCAGTCTTGTTTGGCCATTTACTAAGTCTGTTCCAAAGTAACTTATGGACAAAATTAATAGAATTTGGTCCCTTAAGACCAATGATAGCTGCTTCTGAGGCCGTTACCTTATTCTTTTTACTTAGCGGTTTTGTTTTATCTCTCCCATTCATAGCGGGGAATCAAGTGAGTTACAAGACTTATCTCACTAAGAGGGTTCTGAGAATTTACTTCCCTTTCTGGATAGCAATCACATTATCATTTCTCGCTGGCACCTTATTTTACTCCGGCAATATTGAAGGTTATAGTGAATGGTTTAATAGTAGATGGAACGAGCCATTCACTGTATCCTCGTTTCTTCAACACGTGATACTAATAGGCGATTATAATAATGGCGTTGTAAGTCCTGTTATCTGGTCATTAATACATGAAATGCGAATATCAATCCTTTTTCCCTTAATTATTTGGTTAGTGTTAAGGAATGGCATTAAAAGAAATTTACTATTTATCATTAGTACTATTGTAATGAGCTTAGTTTTGAATATCCTTATTGATCCGAGCAGTTCAACAAGTTTTGTGAGTACAATATATTACGCCCATGTGTTTATAACAGGGGCAGTATTAGCAAAACATAAGGACGTTCTACTTGAAAAAATGATTAAGTTTAAATACATATATTTGTTATTATTAGGTGCAATCTTTTTATACATTTACGCGAAACCATCGTTCGCTGTAAACGCCTTAGCACCTGGCGCAGACATGTTTTTAAGGGGAATGCTTGACAATTTCTTTGTAGTAATTGGAGGTTCGTTATTAATCATAATTTCATTAGCGAACTCAAATGTGTCGAAGTTTTTACTAAAAAAACCAATCCGTTTTTTAGGTAAAATTTCATACAGTTTATACCTGTACCATTGTTTAATACTTCTCACTTTAATCCATACTTTAAATGATCTAGTGCCGAATTATATTATTCTAATTACCACCATTACATGCTCAATATTGATTTCTTACCTTTCTTATAAATACGTTGAAATTCCTTCGATAAAATTCGGAAGAACATTAACTAATTACATGACACCTCTTAAAAAATCGGTAAACGTAAGTAAGACGTAGTAGGAGTATACTGTGACTAAAAGACCATCTCGAAAAGGGATGGTTATTTTTGTTCAAAAGGAAGGGATGCTGTGTTCAACCAAGAGATCATTAATGAATCCACAAGTACTGGACATAGAACCAAAAATCAATTAGTGCGTGAGATCAATAGAATCAAACGTGATTGCATCCGATACTCACGCGATCGATATTCTGAAACCTCACGTTGACTTTCTGGGAATAGCTCAGTGTGATTAAGTGCGGAACCTAACCTTTTCTATAATTTGAAGGATTAGATGAGATGGGGATTTTCGAGTATTTCAGTTCAAGGCCGAGGAAAGAATTATCCAGCTTGGTGAACAGGTCCTGAGAGTTTTTTTATTCTATATGTTCTATTCCGAATCCAGATTGCAAAATTCCTACCATTAAAGGACCTGTTTCCCCCCTTCTCATAACAAACTTCTCTATGCGGATTATCGATAATGGTAAAAAATAGTTATGTAAGCGCTTTACATATGAGAGGAGTGAACTTAATGAGGAAGAATTCACGCTTCATGTCTCTGTGTTTGTCACTTGCAATGCTGTTTGGCGCACTAGTCTTACCGTCCTCAGCCGGGGCGGCGTATGGCGATCGCATTACGATTACCGGTACGAACTTCTATGCAGGCGGTCAGCAGATCTTCATAAATGGGGCCAACACGCCGTGGAACAGCTGGAATGATTTTGGCGGCTCCTTCGACTACACGTGGTGGGATAACCATTTCCAGACGCTGCGCAACAACGGCATTAACTCCACGCGAATCTGGATTACCTGCGATGGCGAAGTCGGCATCAACATCAACAGCAGCGGTGTCGTATCCGGTGCAACTACCGCTCACTGGAACAACCTCGACAGCCTATTCCAAATCGCGCAAAATCGCGGCGTCTATGTCATGGCAACCCTGATGTCCTTCGACCATTTCAAGAACACCCACACCAGCTACAACAGCTGGCGCAACATGCTCAGCACGAACGCCAATATTGACACCTACGTCAACAATTACGTCATTCCATTCGTGAATCGCTACAAGACCAACCCATGGCTCTGGTCCATCGACCTCATGAACGAGCCGGACTGGGTGTATGAAGACGCTGCAGCCGGTCAAATCGCATGGGCTCGCCTACAGACGTATTTTGCCAAAGCAGCCGTCGCAATCCATCAGAACAGCAACATTCTAACCACAGTTGGCTTAGGCATGGTCAAGTATAACAGCGCCACCCAATCCGGCTCCACCGGCAACAAAATCAGCGATGCTGCCCTGCAAGCCCAGGTCAGCAACACGCTCGCGAAGGTCGACTTCTACTCTCCTCACTACTATGGCTGGCAAGACCCTTACTTCGGCATCCCCTTCTACATGACGCCTACCGCGTTCGGCATCGTCCATGACCGCCCTGTCGTCATTGGCGAATCCCCGGCGCTTGGTTCCACCGGTCACACCATTACAAGCGATTTCGCGAATGCGTACACTAACGGATACGCAGGCGTCATGCCTTGGACCTCTAACGGAGTTGATGCCAATGGCAGCATCACGAACCTAGGACCTGCTACGCAAGCTTTCCGTGACGCTCACTACAATCTGGTGTTCCCGCCAGCGACAGGCGATAGCGCTAAGTTCAATTTTGAAAACAACTCCCTGCAAAGCTTCTTCGGTCGAAACGGTCTAGCCGTATCTGCAAGCACTGACCGTGCTTATGCCGGCAGCTATTCCCTGAAAATGACCTCCAGCGCAACTGGCGTTGCTACCTACTATGCGCAGCTCGATAATCCAAGCGGCCTAAGCGCGAACACAACACTTTCCTTCCGCGTCTGGGTGCCAAGCGGCGCTGCCATCGCATCCGTCCAGCCTTATGTCCAAAGCAATAACTGGACCTGGTACGGCACTTATAAAACTTATGCCAGCTTGACGAAGAATGCATGGAACACGATCACCTTAACCATCCCTTCCGGCGCAGCCACTCCGATCAAGAACATCGGCGTTGAGCTCGTCACAACCGGCGCTTGGAGCGGAAGTATTTATGTAGACAGCATTAACTAAACCGGACTCTATTCTAGTTTTAAAACGAAGGGACTTATGTGCATGCACATAAGTCCCTTTATGAATTTACGCATTTATCATATAGTTCATATGACCCAAAATGATCCTATTTTCCTAGAATTCGATAAAACCCTTTACACACCTAGCTTTCGCTATATTTTTTGCTTCTTCGCTAATATATTCCTCATACTTTTTTTAAAATTTCTTTAGGTTCTCGACAGATTGCGACATACTCCGCACCAGTACCTTAGTATGATATTTAATATATCTACAGGGAGGTAGAAGGAATGCCAAATTACTATTTCAAAGAAGTATGGTCACCCTTGAAATTGATTGGTGTACGGTTTTACCGCGATGACGACAACTATCTGTGGGTAAAGATGTGGTCCAAGCAAAGACGGCGTGTTGGCAGCTAAAACCGTTTATCTCATCCACGTTTATAACATCTAGATCCTGTCTATACTTCTCACTAAAACAAGAAGTGTGGCTTATAGAGATGGATCAAGAATCATATAAAAGGTTTTGGGTAGGACTCTTCTGGGGCACGTTGATTAGCAGCTTCTTCTGGACAATCATGATCATTGCAATTATGGGCTGGATGAATATCTTTGAAGAGTTCTAGCAAACAAAACGACTGCAATCAGTATCCACTGAGAGCAGTCGTTTTGTTTGTTCAGTCTGTTTAGGCCATGCCCTTCATGATCTCTCTACCGGCCTCAACTTGGCTATTAAACTCTTTACGGTAGTCCGCAATGACAGCCGTACTATAACCATTCGCCTTCAGCTGCGTTTCAACTTCACCTACGATTGTATTAAAGGAAGCTGTGCACGCATCAAGCTTGGCATAGCCTTGATTCTTCAGCTTTTCCTTCAGCTTCGCATCATCCGTGCTGATGTATTGGATGCCAATATCCATCAATGACGCTTGGCAGCTATTCTGCAGGTTAGTCAGCCGCGACTGCGCATTAGCCGTGATAGACTCGTAAGATGGTTTAACCGGTCCAGTTCCACCGCCAGTAGAGCCACCTGTCGACCCGCCGTTAGTACCGCCAGTAGAGCCAGTACCAGTGCCACCCGTACCTCCGTTATTACCTTGCGAGCCATGCTCAGCCCGATAAGCAGCCGACTCAGCCGATACTTGCTTCTTCACCGGATCCCACTGAATCGCCGTTCCTACCGCTTCCGACATGAAGCGTACGGGCACATACAACGCACCATTAACAATGTAACCGGACTGTCCAGCAGGTATCACTTTCGTTTTACCATCCACAACAACCTTCACACTCTTCGGTGTAAGCTGTACGGATACACCGCCCTTAGCAGACACTTCATTACCATGTGCAATGACATTAGTAAGGTAGTCCTTCAATACAACAGCTTCCTGCTTATTCGGATTTGCCACAGTAACCTGGGAAGCCTTAGCATCCCACTGCACGCTCTTCTGCAGGGCATAAGATACGAAGCGCAGCGGCACGTAGGATGTACCATTAACAGCGAATACATATTGTCCGTCCGGAAGCACAAGCGTCTTACCGTCGAAGACCATGTTGAAGGAGCTTGTCTTAACTTTGAGTGCAGCTGATGGAGCTGCTGCAACAATGGATTGAATCGTAAGTAATATTGCTGCGGATAATAAAAAGGATACCGTTAGTTTACTAGCTTTGCGGTTTAACATTCGTCTGCACCTCTTCTTAGAAAAACTCATTATTATTAATAACCTTGCTAGAGCTCAGTTGAATCTATATATCACTACATAACAGCTGCTTTCTTCTTACTTTCCTTCTCGGTTATCTGCACTAAATACTCCAGAAACTCATCTCTCAGGTCTTCTCGTTTAAGAGCAAACTCTACAGTTGCTTGCAAGAAACCTTGCTTATCACCAACATCATACCGTCTTCCTTCGAAGGTATAAGCATACATAGCTTCTTTTTGTGCAAGGACTTTAAGTGCATCTGTAAGCTGAATTTCTCCGCCCTTACCAGGCTTTGTACATTCCAAAATTTCAAATATAGTCGGAGTAATGACGTATCTCCCTAGGATGGCTATATTGGAAGGCGCGTCTTCCACAGATGGCTTCTCAACCAGACCCTTTACTTTGTAGATCCGATCTTCGATATGCTTACCTTCAACAATTCCGTACTTGCTGACATCTTCATGTGCAATTTCTTGAACACCTAGAATAGTGGTCTTATATTCATCATAGATTTCCATCATCTGCATTAGACAAGGCTTAGGATTATCAACAATATCATCACCTAGCATAACAGCGAACGGTTCATTACCTATGAAGCTTTTGGCGCAATGAATGGCATGACCTAACCCTTTAGGCTCTTTCTGACGAATATAATGAATATTCACCATATCCGAAATGCCTCTAACTTGTTTTAACAAATCAAGCTTACCTTTGGACTCTAGTTCCAATTCCAATTCGACGGATTTGTCGAAATGGTCTTCAATGCTTTTCTTGTTTCGACCAGTTATGATCAATATCTCTTCAATCCCGGACTCTACCGCTTCTTCAATAATATATTGAAGCGTAGGCTTGTCCACGATTGGAAGCATTTCCTTCGGTTGCGCCTTAGTTGCCGGAAGGAATCTCGTCCCTAGTCCTGCTGCAGGTATAATAGCTTTCCGAACTTTCATGTGGTTTCTCTCCTTGTTAACCCATAATAATCCACATACCAGTTCGCAAACTTTTGCAATCCTTCTTCAATTGGGGTCTCCGGTTTAAATCCTACAGCTTGTTGTAACATATCTGTAGATGCATAGGTTGCTGGCACATCACCAGGTTTGATTGGTTCAAACACCTTTTCAAATAACACTTCTTTACCAGATGCCTTGCTTAGAGCCGTTTCTAATGTTTCTATAAAGCTCATAAGCTTCTCAGGTTTGTTGTTTCCGATATTATACACCTTGTGCGGAACAGACTCAGTAGGCGAATTACTTAGCAGACGTTCGATGCCTATTACAATATCGTCTACATACGTGAAGTCCCGATATAGGTCATTATCAAAATCGCCGTTATTATAAATGTGAATAGGTTGGCCAGCAAAATACTTATCCGCAAATCCGAAATAGGCCATATCCGGGCGACCCATAGGACCATACACCGTGAAGAATCGTAGTCCCGTAGCCGGAATGTTATACAAATGACTATATGTATACGCCATTAGCTCGTTTGATTTCTTGGTAGATGCGTATAGCGATACAGGAGTATCAACCATATCTGTTTCTTCGAAAGGCACTTTCTTATTCGCACCATATACCGAGCTAGATGAAGCATAAACGAGATGTTCAACCGGATACGATCTGCAGGCTTCAAGGATATTAAAGAACCCTATAATATTGCTTTGAATATATACATCCGGATTCTCAATGGAATAACGAACGCCTGCTTGAGCAGCTAAATTCACTACATAGTTTGGTTTATGTTCTTCAAATATTGCAGTAATTATTGTTTTATCAGAGATATCGGCTTTGATAAACGTGAATTTCTCAAAAGCTTGAAGTTGTTCCAATCGAGTATGCTTAAGATTCACATCATAGTAATCATTGATATTATCAATACCAATTACTCGACATCCCTGATCTAGAAGCTTTTTAGATAAGAAAAATCCAATAAATCCTGCGGCTCCGGTAATAAGGTACACTTTACTAGGATCCAAAGGTTTGAAGTTCAAGGCTCTTCGACTCCTTGCTAACTTCTCTGTGTGCAGGTGTTCTGCCCACGGAGTGATATTCTACACCTGAATCTTTCATCGCATCAACTTGATACAAATTTCTGCCGTCATAAACTAACGGAGTTCGCATCAACGACTTATAAGCTCCTGCTGAAATGGCTTTTATCTCTCCCCATTCGGTGAAGATAAAGCAGACATTCGCATCTTCTAGAGCAGCTTCTACACTATCAACATACGTTATGGTACCTCTACCATGCTCGCCTTCAGGATAAACTTTGGAGAAGTTCACTTTTCCTACAGGATCATAAGCATAAATATCTGCACCTTGCTCTAATAATAAGGGAACGTTCACAAGAGAAGCAGCTTCTCTCAAATCATCTGTACCTGGTTTAAATGTAAGACCTAGTACTGCTACCTTTAGGCCATTGAAAGTAATTAGACGCTTACTTGCCTTTTTATACAAGAGCGTTTTTTGGTCATTGTTTACATCTATAGCAGCTTTAACGGTTCTTAATTCGTAACTATGCTGCTTTGCAATATACTCTAATGCCTTTGTATCTTTTGGGAAACATGAACCCCCATAGCCAATGCCAGCATTTAAGAATTTATTGCCAATTCGATCATCGAAGCTCATCCCTTTTGCAACATCTTGAATATCCGCTCCGACTAACTCACAAAGATTCGCGATGTCATTCATATAGGATATTTTAAGAGCAAGGAAATCATTTGAAGCATACTTAATCATCTCTGCAGATCTCCGGTTAACAGAAACTATAGGTAAATTAAATGGTTCATAGATCTTCTGTAGGAGCTCTTCGGCCCATTTGCTTTCCGTTCCAATAACAATCCTGTCGGCATGCAGCGTATCACGTACCGCAGAACCTTGTGCTAAGAATTCAGGGTTGGATGCTACTTCTACTCTCACATCATTGACTAAGAAGTCATGTATGAATTGTTCAACTTTATCATTTGTACCTACTGGAACTGTGGATTTCACCACCACGAGACAATCTTTTTCTACTGACTCCGCAATTTGCCTTGCAACCGTTGCTATGTAAGAGAGATTGGCTGAACCATCAGGTTGCTCCGGAGTACCAACACCTATAAAAATAGCATCTGCATCTTTATATGCTGATTTATAATCAGTAGAATAATTAATTCTTCCAGCTGCATAGTTCTTACGCATTAGCTCTTCTAATCCAGTTTCATAAATCGGAGAAATGCCAGATTTCATTAAATCGACTTTCTTCACATCTATATCGACACAAGTCACTTGTTGGCCCATTTCGGCAAAACAAACGCCGGCTACTAGACCAACGTAACCTGTTCCTGCTACTGCTATTTTTTTCATAAATTGCGTCCTCCTTTACATGAGAGATTAAATTATATAATTAACTTTCTGTTCTTAACTTATTTATTTCATTATTCAATATTTTTTGAGCTAGTAAAAATTGTATGAAGGATATTGTAGACTCTGAGATACTGTATAATCCTACAGCCCAATAGGAATTCAAAGACAAGACCTTCGATACTCCGAAAACAATTAAAACTAAAAATATTCTAAATGTATTTAGAAGTAGCGCTAACTTCTGTTTTTCATAAATATCAAATATATTACTAACTGGTTTAAAAATTAGTCTAGAAAACACCGCTACTGAGAGTAAGGAAGCATACACGCCTGCATCCTCCCAAACGCTGCCAAAGACAAAAGAAAATAAAAATGGACCTTGCCATATCAAGATTATTAAAGGGGCTATCCCAATTAAAATCATGTATTTCAACAATTTATTAGATAGGTCTTTTACTTTTTGTGAATTAGTACTCCTTAATGAAGCACTTTCTGCATAGAATACATTACTAACAGATCCACCAATTAAATTCATCGGGAGTTGAATAACACTATTAGCTAGGCCAAATAAGCCTACAGTATGACTACCATACAAAGAAGTAAGAAATATCAACGGCAATGAAATGGTGCTATCTCCCAAAAATCTTCTCGGCGTAGTAAATAAAGGGTAATTAATATATCGTTTAGCAGCCCAAAAGATTTCTTTCTTCCTAACATCTCTAAATAAATGACGATCTTTTTTAATAAAAGAGTAAAATAAATTGTAGATTCCTGCACTCTGTCCAAAGATTCTACCTATTATTAGACCTATGGCTCCTATTCCCACAAAACCAAATCCAATACTAATTAACATCTGTGATAATGCTTGGGTGAATTTTGTTTTTGTAATTACTTTAAAATTCTTTTTTCTATATGCCCATTGAGTAAAGATATTATACAAACCTACTAAAAAAACACCGAATGGAATAAAGTACTTATACTCAATTAACATTTCGCCATTGAATATCATTAAAAAATTATCACCAAAAAAGAAGAAAATCAAAGTTGTTGTACTAGTAAAAAAAAGCAATGTGATTAGGCTCAATGATAATACATTTACTGCTTTTTCATCACTATCTGCAATTGGGACACCCATTTCATAATTCATAGAACCAAGAATATTAACAACAAGTAGAATAGCTGTAAAAACTGATATTATTCCATATTGTTCAGGAGTATACAATCTTGTGATAACCGGTTGAAGAGTCAAGCCTATAATCTGAGCGAATGCCGTACCTCCAGTTATCATTAATACGCTTTTTAAAAAAGTACTCTTTAAGGAACCTTTAATTTTCCACAAAATTGATCACCCTGTTAGAAATATTTCAAAAGCATATTAAAGGAAAGTACACGTTTAATTATGCTAAGTTTTACTGTTTTCATACACCGAATTATTTAAATAAGAAATAAAATTATTAATACTATGATTCTCTTCTACAATTTTAATACTATTTTGCCCCAATTCTCGTATCCTCTCTTTGCTTTCTAGAATCCATCGTAACTTTTCTTCTAAATCCTCATAAAAATTTCCAGAGTCAAATACCTCACCGTTCTTACCAGGCTGTATATAGTAAGCAGTACCATTATCATTACTACATAAAACAGCTAATCCATGACACATTGCCTCAAGTTGTGAAACGGATGCCGGCTCCCTAATTGCCGGTAAAACAAAAACATCATTCTTTAGATATAATTCAGTCATTTCATTATGGGGAACTGATAACTTAATGCTTACAGGTAAATGGTTAACATCAATAAATGTCTTTGCTTGTTCCAAGATAGCTTCATCTAAAATAGTACCCGCTAACGTAAGATGAAAACCTTTACTTTCTTTGCATATTTTATTGAATACATTCAAAAACTCCAATATCATTTTTCTTCCAGTAAATTTCCCAACTAATAAAATATTAATTTGGTTATTATAAAAATAACTGCGTCGTTTCGCTTTCACACAAACTTCCGCCATAAAAGGCACGTACTCCCACTTTTTTCCCCATGTATATTTTTGTATACTAATCTCATGATTATTAATATTCCCTGGAGAAGTAGTGTATACATTTTTGGGGAATAATAATGTTTGATAGATTTGCCTCAATAGACTTGGCTTCCATCCATATAAAGGTTTTTGTGTATACATCAATGTAGGTATACCAATTATTTTACAATATAAATGTACAATAGCAGCAGAAGGTAGAAACTCTCTAACAATCACTATATCAGGCTTTATTTGGCTAATTCTTTTAATCAAAAGAAATGATGGAATACCGAACCTCAATTTCTGAGAGTCAGGTAAAAATTTTACAACTTTAGAGAAACCAACAATGTTAATATCAATATTATCATGATCTTCTGAATGTTTGCCCTTATAGGAATAAAAAGCAAGTATATTCACCTTTATATGATTACGCTCAAGAGAGCGTATTAAAGGAAGAATGTTTGTGTGCAGTCGTGGCAGCACAAACATAATCTTTTTTCCTTGCATTATACTTCCTCTTTTCTACGTAATATTTATTATCTACAAGTAATTAATACTAGATTTAAGAAGGATATTATATATATCCTTCTCCTCTTAATAGATTAAGTTCATTTCTACATTCATTTAGATATGGTCCGATTTAACACGAACTAAAAAGTTCCAAGTTCACCTAATAGAATCTGTCAATTTGCCTGACATCAAAAGATACGTAGACGTAGAGTAAGCACCAAGAATAAATTATAATAATTAAATAATAAAAACAAGGATTACACCTGTGTCTCTTTTCTAAATAAAGTCTCCCCATTGCAATGTGGCTTTTTATACATTCTGTTTGTCGTGTAATCACTAACGTAAGCAATTACATTACAATTTAAATAACTAGCAGTCCATATGTAATCTCATTAAACTTAACGCAATCCCTATCTAGACCCTGCCCCTACCCTTTACCCTCATATATTATTTTTTCGTATGATTTAACAATGTTTTTAATATCATAATTTTGAATCACTCTAGAACGAGCTTTCTTACCAGTCTCTCTATTATCTGAATTAATAAAACAGTTTATTTTCTTTGCTAAGCCTTTGTAATCTTTAGCTTCAACCACTAGCCCTGTATCAGCAACTATTAATTTTGAATCCCCGACATCTGTGACAACACATGGTAATTCGCAAGCCATTGCTTCACCTATCGCATTTGAAAAACTCTCACCTAATGAGGATGACACATAAATATCAGCTGCTGATAATATTGCTGGAATGTCAGTCCTTCTTCCCAGTAAGATCAAATTCTTATGTAAATCATATTGAGCTGTCAAGCTTGTTAGTGCTTTATTTTCATAATCTAAATTTGTTCCAACCATTATCATTTTAAAATGAACATTGTTTACTTTAAGTTCATTTAAGGCCATAAGTAAGGTAGTATAGTCCTTTTGTATATCCCATCTACCGATAGTGATAATCACCTTTTCATCTTTACTTATAATTAATTTTTCGCGAATGTTAACTCTATCCTCTGAACTAAACTTGAAAGTGTCTAGCTCAAATCCATTTGATATAGTCGTTGATTTCTTGTTGGCATATCCTACTTCTCTGTGGATCTCAAATGCTTTAATTGAATTATATGTTATATGATCTACATGTTTTGAAAATAAGGAATTTAACTTAACAATTCTTAATGTTCGAGCTTTATTCGCTTCTTTATCGAGATTGCTATGTCTAATATTCCATATCAGTTTCTTATTTAACAAGACTTTTGCAATAATAAATGAAAATAAATCTGCGTGATACAACCACGAGTTAATCAAATCAAATCCTTTGCAAATCTTATATCCCCTTATTAAGGACTTAAATGGATTTTTCCAATTTAAGTTTAACGAATGTACTATTATTCCCTCAGCTCTTATTTTCTCCCCCATTACTCCTTCATCCATTAAAGAGATTACTTCGTGATAATACAATTGCTTATCTGAATTTTTTATTAACTTATAGAGCATATTTTCAGCTCCACCACTACCGAGACCAGTAATAATATGAATAATTTTTTTCATAATTTCCTCAACTGTTCTGTAGATTATTCTTATACCAGTCTATTGCCCCTACAATCCCTCGTTCAAAACTCCACTCCGGGTCATATTTAAGCATTTCTTGAGCATTACTAATATCTGCATTACTATGCTTAATATCACCTTTTCGATCTGGTCCAAATATTGGCTTGATATCCTTTTCTAATGCTTTACATAAATTATTATAGATATCAATTAAATACTCCCTGCCACCGAAAGCTATGTTATAGGCTCTTCCTGCTGATTCATGAGGCGCTTTGCAAGCCTTAATATTAGCCTCTATTACATTTTCAATGTAAGTAAAATCTCGGCTCTGTTTACCATCACCATTAATAGTTGGTTGTTCGTCATTAAGTAGTTGTTTTATGAATTTTGGTAGAACCGCTGCATATGCCCCATTTGGATTTTGTCTTCTACCAAACACATTGAAATAACGTAATCCATATGTATCAAGACCATATAATTTGGTATAAAGTCTTCCATACTCCTCAGCTACTTTTTTCGTAAGTGCATATGGTGACAACAGATTACCTTCTCTCCCTTCTTTCTTTGGCAGATTAGGCTCATCACCGTATACAGAAGAACTTGAAGCATAAACAAACTTCTTTACGCCATTTTGTCTGGCTGCTTCCATCATATTTAATGTACCTTTAATATTATTCTCTTCATAAAACAATGGCATTTCAATACTCCTTGGTACACTACCCCATGCTGCTTGATGTAAAACAAAATCGATGCCTTCACAAGCCTTCATGCATGTATCTAAATCTCTAATATCTCCTTCAATAAATTCATAGTTAGGATTATTTATAAACTCTTCGACGTTTTCTTTTTTCCCTGTTGAAAGGTTATCAAGACCTCTAACTCGATAGCCAAGTTTAATAATCGCTTCCACTAAATTCGAACCAACAAAACCAGCAGAACCAGTAACTAAAAACTTTGTATTGTCTGGAAAATTTATATTCTCATAACCCATTTTATAGCCTCCAATATGAAAATCCCATTTGTTCTGCTTCTTTTCGGTTAAACATTCCCTTAATATCAATTAATACATGAGCATCACTTTCAATTCCTACTTCAAACTCCGAGCTAGATGCAACCTCATTCATAGCCTCTAAATTATTAAATCCTGTTGATCTAAACATCTTCTTGACGTCCATTAAATTAATACCTTTAAATTCTTCATGAGGAACTGCAAATATCACTGCATCCACTTCTTTTATTTGTTCAAACTTACTTGGAATAATTTTATATTCATGCCACAGATCTTCCTTATCTGCCACAGGGTCAATAACTTTCACTTCTATTCCATACTCTTCTAATTCTTTAATTACATCTACTACCTTTGTATTTCTAACATCAGGGCAGTTTTCCTTAAATGCAACACCGAATATAGCTACTTTTGCTCTATTAACTTGTTTATTTGCTTTTATCATTTTCTTCACAGTACTTTCAGCTACATACTTACCCATGTCATCATTAATTTTTCTCCCTGAGAGAATAATCTGAGAGTAGTAACCCATTTGTTCTGCCTTGTATGTCAAGTAATATGGATCAACACCTATGCAGTGCCCCCCTACTAGTCCGGGTGAAAACTTTAAGAAGTTCCATTTTGTTCCTGCTGCCTCAAGTACTGACTTCGTATCAATCCCTAACTTATTGAATATAATTGACAACTCATTCATAAAAGCAATATTAATATCACGCTGAGAATTCTCGATTACTTTTGCAGCTTCAGCTACTTTAATGCTTTCCGCTTTAAATACTCCAACCTCTACCACTAGTTCATATACCTTTGCAATAACATCAAGTGTTTCTTTATCCATTCCCGAAACTACTTTAATAATTGTTTCTAATCTATGTTCTTGATCACCAGGATTAATTCTTTCCGGAGAGTATCCTACTTTAAAATCCACTCCACATGTTAAACCCGATTCTTTTTCTAATATTGGCACACAGATATCTTCAGTTACACCAGGATAAACAGTCGATTCAAAGACAACAACGGAACCCTTTGTTAAGTTTCTACCTAGTGTACGGCTTGCTGATTCCACAGGCGATAGATCCGGAGTACGATCTTCTTTTACAGGCGTGGGAACCGCAACAATATGAAATTGTGCTTCTCTAAGCCTTGATTCATCAGAAGTAAATTCAACTGTCGTATTTTTTATCACTTCATTTCCTACTTCTTTAGTTGGATCTATTCCATTTTGATAAAGTTCAACTTTTTTCTTATTAACATCAAACCCAATTACATTAACTCTCTTTGCAAAAGCTACAGCAACCGGCATCCCTACATAACCAAGCCCAATTAGTGATATTTTAGCTTCTTTATTTACTAAATTCTCGTAAAGGTTCATTATAGTTCTCCTTTTTCATTATCATATTTATTTCTTTCATATATGCGGTAATCACTAAATTTCTATCAAACTCAATTTCCATCTTTCTCCGGCCAGCAATACCTAGTTGTCTTTTTTTATCATAAGGTAGATTAATAAATTTAATAATTGCCTCAACTAAACTGTCGACACTCTTAGCTTCAAAAGCAATACCACTTAAACCGTCATCGAAGGTTTCAGTACAGCCAGGTACTCTTGAGGCCAATACTGGTCGTCCAGATGCTGCGGATTCTAATAATACATTAGCCGTACCTTCATGATAAGAAGGAAGTACTGTTGCGTGAGCATTCTTTATAAATGAATGTACACCTTCTTGCTTACCGTGATAACTGATAACCCCTATTTGATTTAACTCTTGCAATTGTGATGTATAGTCTTCTTCACTATCACCTAATAAATCGAATTTTACATTTGGATATTTATCATTAATGATTTTGGCCGCTTGTAACAATTCCTCTATACCTTTTGCTTTCATGATTCTTCCAACAAAAAGAAACGTTATTGTTTTATCATCCTGATTATACTCTTCGAAACTATGCTCTGCTAAATTGACTCCTGAACCTGGGATTAACCTTGTACTACACTTAACAATTCTATTGTTAATGAAATAATCCCGATTAGTGTTATTTTGAAAAAAAACACAAGACGCTTTTCTTAATCCAACGCTATAGAGCATTAATGTGATCTTCTGAATTAATCCCTTATTTTCAACTGATGTCCCTAGCCCTGTTATATTTGTTATGTATGGTGTTTTAGTAATTCCACATGCGATTCCTCCATACACGTTGGGCTTAATCGTATATGTTAGGACAACATCTGGCTTTACCTTTTTTATTATTTTTAAATAATTTAGCAAAAGCCTGAAATCTGAAAATGGATTAGTTCCACGCCTACTTAGTTGAGTGTCTATAAAGTTACAACCCATTTGTTTTAATTTCGGTACATATTCATCATCATTAGGCAACGAAATATACACTTCATTATTTTGATGAATTAGTTCTTCCAACAATTCTTTTCTAAACTTATATAGCCCCATACCAAAGTTAGCTAACACAAGGATCCTCATACTCCTAAACTCTCCTTGCCGGAATTCCAACATAGATTCCTGCCTCAGTTATATCTTTAACCACGACAGCACCAGCTCCAATTTTGCATCCACTGACGATATTTATATTATTACTCACCACGCTACCAATCCCTACCCATGATCCTCGACCAACTCTTACTGCACCCGCTAAATGTACGCCAGGTGATATATGTACAAAATCCTCTATGAAATTATCATGATCAATTGTACAACCAGTATTAATAATGCATCCTTTACCTACTGTCGTACAACTGTTAACTATTGCTCCTGCCATTACAACAGTTCCAGTTCCTAACTCAACTTGTTCCCCTATAACTGCTTTCGGATGAATCAATGTAGGTATACTTCCACCTACTGTTTCAATCATCTCATGTAACTTTAGTCTCGTAGCATTATTACCTATACCAACAAAAATTTCGTACTCATCAACATGTGTAAGAAGTTGATCAGAATCCCCAATAACTTTCATTCCCATTACTGATTCAATACTTTCATCATCATCTAGAAAAGCTATGCTCTGCCATCTATTCAGTTTGATCGCAATATCAGCTACAACTTTCCCATGACCACTGGCGCCAACTATTAATAGTTTTTTTCTCGAAGTATTTTTCTCTTCTTTGATACTACCCTTAAAAGGCTCCATCGTAGCCGAAGTATCAGAATTAATCCCTTCTCTAACGAATACCTTCTTTAAAGTCTTTAAAATCAACTTCCAATCCCCAATAAAACTTACATTGTTTACGTACTCAATATCGAGATTAAATTTCTCTTCCCAACTAATTGCATTGCGACCGCTGACCTGTGCCAGACCAGATAACCCTGGTCTTACATCGTGCCGCTTCTTTTGGTGGTGATTATAAAGAGGTAAATATTGTACTAATAGTGGTCTGGGACCTATGATTGACATATCACCTTTTAAAATATTAAATAGTTCTGGTAGTTCATCGATGGATGAAGAACGTAATATTTTACCAAACCTCGTCAGCCTAACACTATCAGGAAGAAGGCCCCCATTTACATCTCTTTCGTTCGTCATAGTCCTAAACTTGTACATCATAAATATCTCTTCATTAAGCCCCGGTCTTTTTTGCTTAAACAGCACTGGACCGCCTAACTTCGTTCTTACAAGAATAGCAACTATTATTAACACTGGACTTAGAACTAAAATAGCAATTAATGAAAGCATAAAGTCCATAGGTCGTTTTATATACCTTTTATAAGTTTTAATTTTAGAATAATTCATTACTCCAACCACAACCCTTTAATAGCCTTTACAACTCTCTCTAGATCATCATCCGTCATCTTCGTATCACTAGGCAAACAAACACCATTTTCAAACAACTTCTCCGATACATCCGTTCCTACATAATTATATTTTTCAAAGTAGGGCTGTAAATGCATCGGTTTCCAAACTGGTCTAGATTCAATGTTCTCTCGTTCTAATGCATTAATAATATCAATTGGTCTTACAACACCATTAAGTGTTATACAGCTTAACCAATAGTTTGGTTTGTTCCATTCAACTGACGGCATAAAACCGATACCGTCAAGATTTGCTAGCTCACTCTTATAAAACTCATAAATATATTTTTTCTTTGCAACTCTTGCAGCTAGAACTTTAAGCTGACCTCTACCAATCCCTGCCAGCACATTACTCATTCTATAGTTAAAACCTAGTTCGCTATGTTGATAGTGTCTTGCCGTATCTCTGGATTGTGTTGCCCAGAATTTCACTTTGGCTATAATTTCTTTATTATTTGAAACTAACATCCCGCCGCCCGATGTCGTTATTATTTTGTTCCCATTAAAAGAAAAAACTCCATAATCACCGAAGGTACCTGTATGTTGATTCTTATAATATGCACCTAAGCTTTCAGCAGCATCTTCAATTAAAACAACATTATGTTTTCTACAAAGGTCTACTATTCTATCCATTTCAGCTGACATACCGTATAAATGTACTACAATCACTGCTTTAACCTCTGGATATCTCTTAAATGCTTCTTCGAGTGCTTTTGGACACATATTCCAAGTTAAATAATCACTATCAATAAATACAGGAATAGCGTTCTGATATATAATCGGATTGGCTGTTGCTGAGAAGGTGAGTGA
The DNA here is from genome assembly GCF_056269305.1 of Paenibacillus sp. J22R3. NCBI lineage: Bacteria > Bacillati > Bacillota > Bacilli > Caryophanales > Paenibacillaceae > Paenibacillus > Paenibacillus sp. J22R3. The sequence continues at coordinate 142,136 of NZ_JBWDNS010000006.1, forward strand.
CTGACAGAAAACGATGTCTCCTGCCTCTACCCCAGCAGCTTTTAGAGCCAAATGAATCGCTGCTGTTCCAGAAGTAAGTGCAGCTGCAGCAGTAGAACCCACCATTACCGCTAATTCATCTTCAAACTTATTCACATTTTCACCTAGTGGAGCAATCCAGTTTGTATCAAATGCTTCTTTTACATAGTTCAACTCATAACCTTCATCACTCATATGCGGCGAAGAAAGGAAAATTCTTTCTCTCATTATATAAAACTTCCTTCCTCGATTATTTTAAAAAAATTTCCAATTACAATATAAATTATGTATTATTTGTAAATTAAAATAAAGCTTTCCTTGAAGCTGATATTATTAACAGCTCAAGGAAAGCAGGTGATTTCCTAAAACTAAAATGCATTTAACTAGCTACTTTTCTTCTTTAATTACAGCATCATACGTCTTTCCTTGACTAACTCCATACTTCTTCGCAATTTGAGACAGCTCATTATATTGTTCCGGACTAACCCCATTCAGTACAATCTTACGAGCCTCTCTTTTCTCCTCAATACTTAGACCACCACTGGCTAGCTGCTGTAGTTTCTTCATGTCTTTTATACTAAGTTTTCTTAGAAGAATCGAAGTTACTGATGCCTTATCCTTTACCGAGACGGATTCCTTTATGTCTTCAGCCTTTTTAATTGATACTTCAGGCGAGTACACGTTGAGTTGTTCATCACTCGTCTTAGTTTCCCCCTCACTCGAAGCGGGTTTACTTTCTAGATTGTCTTTATCCTGGTTATGAGTTGTATCTTTGGTCGGTTCATTCTCAGTTGGCACAACATTATTCGTGCCAGCTTGTACTCCCTCATTATCGCCATTATTATTATTTGTTTGTTCATTTGCAATTACTTCGCCTGCAGTATCGGTTGTTATATCAGGCTCAAGACTATCAGCCAAGGATCCAATGACTTTATTCACAGCATAGTTAGCTGCGAATATACCACCAATTCCAAGTACGACAACTATTGATGCAATCCACAAAGCAACCTTTTTCCATCTCTTCATTTTTTGCATTGTATTCATTCCTTTCACGTACATTTCAGTTCTTGATGTTAGGAAACATCCTTAAACAACGGAACGATATACTCAATAACATTTCGAATATCATCTTTCTCATCACCTATTGCACGTTCCAGACGCTTAAACTGAAGCTCCAACTCCGCTTGATTAATACCTAATGGCTTACCTATAAATATACGATTATGCTTCGTCTTCGCAATCGCCTCTTCATTCAGCAGCAACTCTTCATACAGTTTCTCACCTGCACGAATACCGGTAAATTCAATTGGAATCTCGGTATATGGTTCAAATCCAGACAATCGGATAACATCTTCCGCAAGCTCTACGATCTTGACAGGCTGGCCCATATCCAGTACGAAGATTTCACCACCCGCAGCAAAAGCACCTGCTTGTATTACGAGTTGTACAGCCTCTGGTATGGTCATAAAGTAACGTACCATCTCTGGATGCGTGACGGTCACTGGACCGCCGGCTGCGATCTGCTCCTTAAACCTTGGAATAACACTGCCTCTGCTGCCGAGAACATTACCGAACCTTACAGCAACATATTTGGTATGGCTCACTTGATCTAGCATCTGTATGTACATCTCAGCAATCCGTTTGGTTGCCCCCATAATACTCGAAGGATTAACCGCCTTATCAGATGATATGAGAACGAATCTCTCAACTTCGTAACGATCAGCAGCATCTGATACATTCTTTGTGCCAAATACATTATTCTTAACGGCCTCAGCCGGATTTCTTTCCATTAGTGGAACATGCTTATGCGCTGCAGCATGGAAGACGACTTGTGGTCTATGTTCGCGGAATACATCATCAATGCGTGCACGGTCTTGAATGTCTGCAATGATGGTTTCGAGTGCGAGGTCTGGGAAACGTCTGCGCAGCTCCATCTCAATGGTATAGATGCTATTCTCTCCATGCCCTAATAGAATCAAGCTCTTGGGCCTGAATATCGTGATTTGTCGACACAATTCAGAACCTATGGATCCACCTGCACCGGTTACCAGAACAACCTTGTTCTCTACATAGTCGGCAATCCCTTTCAAATCAGGCAGGATTGGATCGCGTCCCAGCAAGTCTTCCAGGTCTATGTCTCTCATTGCGCTAACCGATACTTTTCCAGCGATTAAATCATTTAGTGCAGGTATGATTTTCACCTTAGCATCCGTTTCTCTGCAAATTGAAATAATTTCAGAAATCTCCGATTTCACAGCTGATGGAATGGCAATAATGATCTCGTTAATCTTATGCCTTCTTACAATCGCTTCGATTGCGTACCGATCACCAAGAACGGGTATACCCAGTATGCGCTGCAGTAACTTCTTCTTATCGTCGTCAATAAAGCCAACCACATATAATTGCGCATTAGCATTGCTCTTAATTTCTTTCGCGATGATGGCACCGCAGTCTCCGGCTCCGATAACAAGCACTCTAGACTTATTAGCGGCTGTATTCTTACTGTCTACGATCATTCTCCATACGAAGCGGATGCCACCCATAATCAAAAGCATCGTCTCCATGGTACGTACCGCTATTGGCAATGGTACGTTCTCATCCATGAAGATGCTCGTTAGACCATAGGAAATTACCCAACCGAGAATGACTGCTCGAAGCAGTGAAACAAGCTCACCAATACTGGCATATCTCCATATCCGTTGGTACATCTTGAAGTAAACCATTGTCATATTACATATAACTGCTGTAACTAATGCATAAATTAGCATTTGAAGTACAGACTCAGCTGGTATGTTCCCTTCATATCGGAATAAATACGACGTTCCAACGCTGAAGCAAACGATTAATGAATCAATTCCCAATAAAAGCAAAGAACGCTTCTTGTATAGCATTGGACTTCCCCCATGTTCTCAGTATTAGTATCCGGCTTATATGCCCTCAATTGGAAGTATTAGACAACAGTCCCAGATATAATAATAGAACTTATTCCCTAGCAAAACAATACTTAAGAACTATTTTTCTGTTTCACTATAATAATAGTAGTAGTAGCCATCACTGTTCTTCTGCTCAATGTTCTTAAGAACCACACCGAGTATTCTGGCCTTCACATTCGTTAGCTGCTGCTTCGCCTTGATAACTGCATCGCGTTTGACCTTACCTGATTCGACAACAAGTAATACGCCATCACATTTTGTCGAAATAAGTTGTGCATCTGTTACGGCTAAGGTCGGAGGACTGTCGATTAAGACAATATCAAACTTCGTCCGCAGCTCTTCAAGTAGTGCACTCATCCGCTGAGACGCAACCATCTCGGAAGGATTAGGCGGCACAGGACCGGAAGGAATAATGAATAAATTAGGGATGTCCGTCGTTTTAACCGCCTCATCCAGATCGCACTGACGGGATAGTAAGGAAGACAAACCATGACGGTTGCTAAGACCAAATGTGTGATGCATCGTCGGCTTCCGCATATCGGAATCGATGAGAACAACCTTCTTATTCGCTTGGGCATAAACTACGGCAAGATTAGCGATTGTCGTTGATTTTCCTTCTCCCGGTGATGCAGAGGTTCCCATGATGACTTGAATGTGATCATCGACTGAGGAGAAATCGATATTCGTCCGCATGGCACGATAAGCTTCTGAAATAGGTGACTTTGGTTCATAATACGTAATCAGATATCTGCTATTTCCCAACTTGGACATTCGAGATCTCACCTGCCTTCACTTTAGCCGTCTTAATCGCTTCTTCTCTGTTCGCATGTTCGTTCTTCACTTTTGCGATTTGCCCCATCGTTGGAAGCTCCAAGTACCGAAGAACATCCGCTTCAGTCTTAATCGTGTCATCTAAATACTCAAGTAAGAAAGCAATTCCGGATGCTGCCATAAGGGATACAACAAATGCCAAAATCACGTTCAGCTCGAGCTTGTTATTAACCGGTACCGGCTCTTTGCTGGGATTCAACTTTGCTAGATTTAATATGGTTACGTTCTGAACGTTGAAGATTGTCGGAATTTGTTCTTTAAACATCAGCGACACTGCATTCACAATTTCTGCTGCTTTCTCATAGGAGAGATCCTGAACGGACATGGTCATTACTTGCGTGTTGTTAACGGAGCTTACTTTCACTTTCGCAATCAAATCATCCACGCTCATGTTAAACTCCGGATGCTTGTTGGACACAGCCTCCATAATAGCCGGTGTCTTGATAACTTCTTTGTAGGTATCGATCAAACGTAGATTGGCATTCACTTCGTTCAAATCCAAGTCGTTCGCGGAAGCACCTGTGGCGGCTGTACGATTGACAACAATCTTCGTCGTCGCTTGATAAACCGGTTCAATCATGAAATAACTATACAACCCCGCTGCCATTGAACAGATGACTACAATTGCAACGATCATCCATTTCCGTTTGGTAATAATCCGTATATAGTCTCGGAGTTCTAACTCGATCTGCACATCATATCCCTCGCAATTTCATCATCGTAATTTTGGATTAATCTGGGTGAATTTTGTTCTTTAAAGCAATATACATCCCCCATTGAAGGGGGATGTATATTATGCCATTCCATCCTGTAACGCGAGTTGATTAACCCTTGAAGTTAAATGCACGGTAGATAATAACTGCCGCTTGAGCACGTGTAGCTGTAGCGTTTGGATTGAATTTGCCTTTATCGCCCACAACAAGTCCGTTGTTCGCTGCAAAAGCTACTCCGTCCTTCAAGCTAGCATTGATCGAACCAGCATCCTTGAATGCGTCTAGAGCCTTCAGGTCTTCTGCGCTAGCTTTGACCCCTTTAGCTGCTTCCAGACCACGAGCGACCATTACAGCCATCTCTGCGCGTGTAATTGTAGCGTTAGGCGCGAAGGAAGTAGCTGTACGGCCCTTGATGATACCAGCTTCGGATGCTGCAGCTACGAATGGTGCGAACCAGTCAGCAGCATTCACGTCGCTAAAGCCTTCTTTGGCCAATACGTTGTCCAGATCAAGTGCACGAACGAGCATCTTAGCGAACTCAGCGCGTGTTACTTCACCATTCGGAACGAATGCGCCATTAGAGCGGCCTTGGATAGCGCCTTTAGCAGCCATAACTTCGATCTGGCGGCCAGCCCATGCTTTTACTTTATTAATATCTTTGAATGCAACTTTGTTCTCAACTACTACATAGGTGGAGAAGTGGTCACGCTTCTCAGTGATCACGCCATCGTGGAATACGCCCCCATAATAAGTCGTACCGTCGAATACTGTTAGAAGTTCTTTGTCGACGCCTGTTGTATTTACAGGAATGTTAACTTCAATTGGGCTGCTGAACTCGTGAACTTCTTTGCCTCCAACTGCTAGGGCGAAGTCGTAAGCGTCAGATACAGCTTTCAACGAAGTTGCAGGACCCGCAGGAGCGTTGTTCTTCACGTTGAATGTGAAAGCATCGTTGATCTCAGCACCAACCGGCAATGTCGCGCTAAAGCCATTGAAGCCAAAGTTGAAGCCAATTACGTTAGCTCCGGTAACTTTCTTCACGCTGTCGCCGATAACGGAAACACTAACATCTTTGGCATTAACAGTTCCGAGATCAACTGTCAGTACCACTTTAAGCGCAGCTTCCGCACCAGGAGCCGCATCTTTCAAAGCTGCGATAACTTTTGCGATTTCGTTGATAGCTTTCTCAATTGCCGCCGCACTTACCGTTACAGTTGCTTTACCATCTACAATTTTAACATCGCCTTTAGCATCAATCTTCGCGAGTTCTGCGATAGCTGCTGCAGCTTTATCAATTGCTTCTTGGATCAGCTTGGCTTTCTCTGCGCCTGTTGCAGCTGCGATCTTGCCTTTAAGATCACCGAGAGTATCGAAAATGGAAGGCGCGCTAGGGATATATACGGAACCAGCACTATAAGTTAGTGTGATTACTTCGCTGTAAATCACTTTATCCATAACGGATGCGGTTAGCGTTGCTGTGCCCGTAGTAGCCGTGCTTGCAAGGTTAACTACACCAGATAGAGTTGCATCTTTTGAAATATTGGTGCTACCTGTAACTTCCCACTCTAGTACATCAGATGGGATCTTGATATCTTTCAACAACGAAAGCGTAACCGTTTGTGTACGGCCATTGTTAGAAGATACTGCACTACCCGTTGTCTCAGCACGGATAAATGCTACTGCCAGTGCTTGCGTAGCCTCAGCTGCGATTTCAGCCTCTTCAGGGTAATTCGTTGTAAAGTTCTCCAGAGTAGCTGCAACAGCATCTACTAGCTCTTGTCTTGGAGCTGTATTCTCATTAGCAAACCATGTAATAAGTGCATTCACTTTAAGAGAGCTATTGTTCAATACTTCTTCAGCAGCAGAACCAAACATTTCCGAAACTGCTTCAGTATTACCGCTTACAATTGCTGCAGCTACAAGCGCTAACTTACCAGGTGCCTTCAGTTGATTAACTGCAGCACTTTCAACTGCGCTTACGTATGCCAGCAGATCATTCAATGTCAGCTTAACGCCGGTTGCTTCCTCAAGTTCCGCAAACGCTGTACGTACTTCAGCGCTGTTGCGGACTGCATCAATTTCGGAAACATGCGTGCTGTAAGTCACAGTACCGATGCTTTGGAAAATCGTAAACAGAGCTTGTTTAAAATCTTCGTTGTCCGAAAGTTCAGAAGGAATATACTCTAGTAACGGATCAACCAGTGAGTTTGCAGTAGCATAATCCAAATCGCCAATAACTTCGCGAAGGTCGCGAACACTTTGCGCTTCGCCACCTGCGATTAGTGCTGTGTGAACACGATCTAGTCTAGCCAAGAAATCAGCATATGTTGGCGTTGTTGCCGTTGCTGCTGCTGCAACATTCGACAACCCAAGTTGCTGTGCCAATCCTTTGTTGCTAAGTGGCAATCCTGCCAACGAACCGGCTACTAGACTTGCTGCGATGGTAGTTACTACTAATTTTTTTCTTACTGTCACTATAAGTCACCTCTACTTAAGAATTTGTCTAAAATTGCCGCCATATGTAACAATCACTACCAATAGTACCATCCATTAACTAGGTGGTCAATTATCTACCAAAGAATTTTAGGAGATTTGACAGCTTTTTACTTTTGGAAGTTTTGCCCACTACTGGAGATTCATTGAATACATAATTTTTAATTATGGCTTCCGCATTTTGCCTATAACATTGCTCGAAGTTCTCTCCCAATTCTTCTCTTACTCTCTTATAAGCTTCTTGAAGGCGATAACCGCGACGCACGACATGATGTGCATCTGAAGAGAGCGTATGTATGAGACCTTCTTGGCATAGCTGCCAGGCGGAACGTTCGATTTGTTTACCAAATCCACCAAGCAGAGAGTGAGTCGTCACTTGGCCATAGGCACCTGCGTCTACCATTTCTCTTAATTTGGATGGATTCTGAACAACCTCACCATTACGCTCGGGATGGGCAATGATCGGTCGTATGCCCATAATCTTGAATTCATGAATATATTCCAGCATCCGCTTAGGAACGGATGAAGACGGCATCTCTAATAAAATATAACGGGATTTGGCCAATGTGGTCAGCTCCCCAGCACTTAGTGCTTCAAACATATCACTATGTACACGAATCTCTTGTCCCACATGCAGTTCAAGCGAAATTCTCTCCGTTGCAAGACGCTCTCTCAGCAGCTCTACTTGCTGGTGCGTGAAAGCCGCGTCATTCATATAACGGCCATTCGCGTGATGCGGAGTGGCAATCAGTCCGGTAATGCCATCCGACACAGCGGCTCTAGCCAAATCCAGTGCTTCTTCCATATCAGCAGCACCGTCATCAATGCCCGGCAATATATGCGTATGAATATCGATCATGGCAGGACCTCCTTACGATGTCGGATTTTCTCATTATACTACAGATTTACCATCTGAGTGTGTCCATCATTTGTCAGTTTATTTCCAAATGATTACATATATGATCACAAAACAAAAAGACTGATTCTCTCACAGAATACCTCTGCGAAAAGAATCAGTCTTCTTCGCTAACTATCTTAGCGCGACTTTACCGAGATACGGTTAAGTGCACGCTGCAAGGCGAGCTCAGCGCGAAGTTGATCATACTCGTCGCGCTTGCCGTTGATGCGTTGCTCTGCACGCTGCTTCGCGGATTCTGCGCGGGAAAGATCGATGTCGCCCGGCAGTTCTGCACTCTCAGCCAAGATAACCACTTTATCCTTACGGATCTCAAGGAACCCGCCGTTAACGGCAATTGTTTCTTCAGAGCGGTCTTTCTTGATCGTAACAGGAGCAATTCGCAAAGGCGTTACCATCGGAATGTGATTAGGCATAATACCCATCTCACCCTCGGAGCCTTTAACGATAATCATATTTACATCCTCCGCGTAAACTTTACGCTCAGGTGTTACAATTTCCAATAAAAAGGAGCTCATGATATTACCTCCCTAGCTATGAGCGATTAAACCTCTTGAGCAAGTTTTTCCGCTTTAGCAACCGCGTCTTCGATCGTTCCGACGTTATGGAATGCCGATTCTGGAAGGTGGTCGTACTTACCTTCAAGAATTTCTTTGAAGCTGCGTACCGTTTCTTTAACAGGAACGTACAAGCCCGGGATACCATTGAACGCTTCCGCAACGTGCAGTGGTTGCGCGAAGAACACTTGAATACGACGCGCACGGTGAACGATCAGCTTGTCTTCTTCAGACAATTCGTCCATACCGAGGATCGCGATGATATCCAGAAGCTCTTTATAACGTTGCAGAACTTTCTTAACGGTTTGCGCTACTTGGTAGTGCTCTTCGCCAAGAATTTCAGGCGTCAGGATACGGGAAGACGAAGCGAGCGGATCTACGGCCGGGAAGATACCCATTGCAGCGATGTTACGCTCAAGGTTAGTCGTTGCATCCAAGTGGGCAAACGCCGTTGCAGGAGCCGGATCCGTATAGTCATCGGCAGGAACGTAGATCGCTTGAATGGAAGTAACGGAACCCTTCTTCGTGGAAGTGATACGCTCTTGCAGTTGACCCATTTCAGTTGCCAATGTTGGTTGGTAACCTACTGCGGATGGCATACGGCCCAGCAAAGCGGATACTTCTGAACCAGCTTGCGTGAAGCGGAAGATGTTATCGACGAACAGAAGAACGTCTCTTCCTTCTTCATCACGGAAATACTCAGCCATTGTAAGACCCGTCAAAGCTACGCGAAGACGCGCACCCGGAGGCTCATTCATTTGACCGAATACCATCGCTGTCTTAGCGATAACGCCGGAGTCGCTCATCTCGTGGTAAAGGTCATTACCTTCACGAGTACGCTCACCAACGCCGGCGAATACGGAGATACCGCCGTGCTCTTGTGCGATGTTGTGGATAAGCTCTTGCATCGTTACGGTTTTACCTACGCCCGCACCGCCGAAGAGACCGATTTTACCACCCTTGGAGTAAGGAGCCATCAAGTCGATAACTTTGATCCCTGTTTCCAAGATTTCTTGTGATGTCGACAATTCTTCAAACGGAGGTGCTTGACGGTGGATCGGGTTAGAGATCGTACGGTCAACATCACCATTGTTATCGATTGGATCGCCAAGTACGTTAAATACACGGCCAAGTGTTGCTGGTCCTACAGGTACTGTGATCGGTTTACCCAAATCCACAGCCTCTGTTCCTCTGACAAGACCGTCAGTGGAAGACATCGCAACGCAGCGAACCAGATTGTCGCCGAGGTGAGTTGCTACTTCAACCGTAAGGTTGATATCGCGCTCGCCTGCGCCTTGAGCCGCTCTTTCGATTTTTATCGCATTAAGAATCTCAGGCAATTGTCCGTTGTCGAACGCAATGTCGACTACCGGTCCTGTTACCTGGACTACACGCCCCTTGCTCATTCTTGTACCTCCTTCATGTTTTCCGGAGCTGCACCGCCGGAAGTGAAACGGCCGTTAGACCGATCACAACCAGCTGGTGCTTACTTCGGATGCATTAATGGTGAAGCTTATGCCTGTGCGTTAGCTCCGCCGACGATCTCTGCGATTTCTTGTGTGATTGCTGCCTGACGTGCACGGTTGTACGTCAACGTCAAGCCTGCGATCATCTTCGTCGCGTTCTTCGTTGCATTGCCCATCGCTGTCATACGTGCGCCGAACTCGCTCGCTTTACCTTCCAATACCGCGCTGTAAACAACCGTTTCCGCGTATTTCGGCAATAGAACGTCGAGTACCTTCTCAGGTGACGGCTCATATTCGTAACTTGCCTTCGCGCCTGTAAATTCAGACTGATCCAGTGGAAGCAGCTGCTTAATGACAGGAACTTGGGTAATTGCATTATAGAATTGGTTATACACCAGGTTTAGCTCGTCATATTTACCGCTTTCGAAGCCTTTAACAGCAGCTGCTGCCAACGACTTGATATCGGCAAACTTCGGTGAATCGGAAAGTCCTGTTACTTCATCAGCAAGGTTAATGTTCCGGCGTTTGAAGTAATCCCGGCCTTTACGTCCGATGACGAAAACGTCGTATTCAGCAGCAGACTTATGCTTCTCCTGAATCTCCGTCCATACTTTACGAAGCACGTTCGCATTGTATCCGCCCGCCAAACCGCGGTCCGACGTGACGACCAGGTAGGCCGTACGTTTGACTTCGCGGCTTTGCAGCATAGGATGCTTAATCGCGCCCCCGCCCGATGCAATGCTCGCTACGACTTCCTTGATCTTGTCGGTATATGGACGTGATGCTACAGCGGCATCTTGAGCTCTCTTGAGCTTGGCGGATGCAACCATCTCCATTGCCTTCGTGATCTGTTTCGTATTCTGCTTACTCTTGATCGAGCGCTTAATTTCGCGCATACCTTTAGCCATTCGTTGTCACCACCTTATTACCGGCCGTATGGGTGAAGCAAGCCTCACCCTAACCAGTTCTATTCCGCACAGTATTCAAACGGTATACGTTAAGCAGCATACCGTTTGAATGATTAAAGAAAGGTTTTAAACCGACACTGCAAAGCTGTTCTTGAACGATTTGATCGCTTCAACAAGCACTTTCTCATTGTCGGAAGTCAAATCTTTCGTATCGCGGATGGAAGCGAAAATTTCTGGTTTGTTAGCATCCACGTAAGCCAGAAGGCCAGCTTCGAAGCGGCGTACATCTTGAACCGGAATATCATCAACGTGTCCACGTGTAACCGTGTAAAGGGAAACGACCTGGCGCTCTACCGGCAATGGCGCATTAACGCCTTGCTTCAAGATTTCCAGCGTGCGCTCACCGCGGTTTAGACGGGATTGCGTTACTTTATCAAGATCAGATCCGAATGCTGCAAATGCTGCCAATTCGCGGTATTGAGCAAGGTCAGTTTTGAGCGTGCCCGCAACTTTCTTCATGGCTTTGATTTGAGCGGAGCTACCTACACGGGATACAGAGTTACCAACGTTAACCGCTGGACGCTGACCGGAGTAGAATAGGTCGGACTCTAGGAAGATTTGACCATCCGTAATCGAAATTACGTTTGTCGGGATGTAAGCCGAGATATCGCCGGCTTGCGTCTCGATGAATGGCAATGCAGTCAAGGAACCGCCGCCAAGCTCATCGTTCAGCTTAGCTGCGCGCTCAAGCAAACGGGAGTGAAGATAGAATACGTCCCCTGGATAAGCCTCACGACCCGGCGGACGGCGAAGCAGCAAGGAAAGCTCACGGTATGCTGCCGCTTGTTTGGAAAGGTCATCATAGATAACTAGTACGTGTTTACCGTTGTACATGAACTCCTCACCCATCGAGCAGCCTGTGTAAGGTGCCAGGTAAAGAAGCGGGGACGGCTCGGAAGCACTCGCTGTAACAACGATTGTGTAATCCAAAGCGCCTTGTTGGCGAAGGGATTCAACAACCGTACGAACAGTGGATTGTTTCTGACCGATTGCAACGTAGATACAGATAACGCCGTTGCCTTTTTGGTTCACGATCGTGTCGATCGCGATTTGAGTCTTACCTGTTTGGCGGTCGCCGATGATAAGCTCACGTTGACCACGGCCGATTGGAATCATCGCATCAATCGCTTTGATACCCGTTTGCATCGGCTCGAATACCGATTTACGAGCCATTACGCCCGGTGCAGGAGATTCGATTGGACGTGCTTTAGTTGTGTTGATTGGTCCGTTGCCGTCAACCGGTTGTCCCAGTGCGTTTACTACGCGGCCAAGCAAAGCTTCGCCAACCGGAACTTCCATGATACGACCTGTTCTCTTCACTTGGTCGCCTTCGCGGATGCCTGTGTAAGGTCCCATGATAACGACACCGACGTTGCTCTCTTCAAGGTTAAGGGCCATACCCATAACGCCGTTCGAGAATTCGAGCAGTTCGCCGGCCATAGCGTTCTCTAGGCCGTGCACACGTGCGATACCGTCACCGACTTGGATGACCGTACCGACATCAACGACTTGAATTTCGGATTTAAATTGTTCGATCTGTTGTTTAATCAGCGTGCTGATTTCATCAGGTCTGATACTCAATTCCGTTCACCCCTATCTACAATGCTTGAGTTTTCAAAGCTTGTTCAAGTCGAGCCAGCTTGCCGGAGAGGCTGCCATCATACAGACGGTCGCCGATGCGTACTTGCACGCCGCCGAGCAAAGCCGGTTCAACGATTTGTTTCGCGATAATGCGTTTGCCAACCATTGTACCGAATTGCGCAGCCACTTTGGACAGCTCTTCAGCGGACAAGGATTTAGCCGTATATATAGTAGCGTGTGCCTGACCGAGCGCATCGCCCGCTACCTTCGTATAAGCTTCGTACACTTCTGCGATCGCGTCATGACGGCCGCGGAGAATGAGCAGCTCTACTGTATTCAGTACCATTACCGACACTTTGTCAGATAGCGCACCTTTAATAATGTCGATCTTCTTCGTCACTTCAACGTTTGGCAAACCAAGAAACTTACGGATTTCCGCGTCTCCGGTCAGTGCGTCGACGACGATTTTCAGTTGTTTCTCAACATCTGCAATCGCATTATTGCTTTGTGCAAGTTCAAACAGCGCTTTAGCGTAGCGTTTAGCTACGACGCTCTCGCGGCTCATTTGCTTCCAACCTCATTCAAGTATTGGTCAACAAGCTGCTCTTGCGATTTGTCATCGATTTGTTTCTCGATGATTTTGGAAGCGATCATGACGGACATACCGCTAACTTGACTGCGGAGTGCAGAAATCGCTTTGTTCTTCTCGCTTTCGATATCTTTGACAGCGTCGTCCTTCAGGCGAGTAGCCTCGGATTTAGCAGCATGTACGATTTCATCAGCTTGCTTCGTGCTAGTTTGTTTCGCTTGCTCAATAATTTCATAAGCATCTTTACGTGCTTGTTGAAGGGATTGCTTCTGCTCTTCATACTGTGCTTCGGCTTGTTTGCGGCTGTTCTCCGCGCTCTCAAGCTGTTCTTTCACGAACTGCTTGCGCTGTTCCATGATGGAGAATAGCGGACCGAAAGCGTAACGGCTTAGCAGCCAGTAAAGAATTCCGAAAGCAACCAGTTGGATGAAAAAATTGGACCATACGATATCCAACGTACGTCACTCCTTTCCGTAGATTAGCCGGCTCTCAATTGAAGCAGGCAAAAGGAAGGCGCGGAGGCTGATTGCACTCCCCGCCATAATGCATTAGTAATCTTACGCTTTGCCCAAGAAGATGAACGCTAGTACTAGGGAAATAACTGGAAGTGCCTCTACAAGCGCTACCCCGATGAACATTGTAGTTTGAAGAGTACCACGAAGTTCTGGTTGACGGGAAATACCCTCAACTGTACGACCTACGATCAAACCGTTACCAATACCTGCACCCAGTGCTCCAAGACCGAATACAATTGCTGCTGCAACTAATGCCAAAGCTCCCATTAGAGAAATCCTCCTTAAAATGTTTACATATAGTTTTATTGTTTCCTGCCAGTAGCAGGTTTGTTACTGACTTAATGATGTTCTTCGTGAACAATCGCTTGCGACATGTAAACCATCGTTAGCATAACGAATACGAACGATTGAATTGCGCCTACGAAAACACTGAATCCTTGCCATACAATTAGCGCCGGGATACCAAACCATCCCATGCCCATGATGACGCCAATCATAACCTCACCCGCGAAAATGTTACCGTATAGACGAAGCGAAAGCGAAAGCGGCTTAGCGACCTCTTTGATTACGTTAAGCGGGAAGAATGCTGCATAAGGCTCGAAGTAATGCTTGAGGTAATGCTTACGATTGCGACGCAGACCCTCGATGTGCGTGAGCACGATTACGATAGCCATCAATGCGCCGGAAACCGCGACATCGGCAGTTGGTGATTTCCACCATGCGAGATGCGCTTCCTCTTCACCGTGCAGGTTAAGCTCCATGCCTGCAAATGTTGCTCCATGATGCGCCTCGGTAATGATACCGAATGGTAAACCCAGCAAGTTGGCAACAAACAGGTACATGATCATAGCAATACCCAGCGTCAGGTACGGACGGCCTTTCTTCAAGTCCATCGTTGTACCGATGATGTTCTGTACGAATTCGATAACCCACTCCAAGAAATTCTGCATCTTAGTCGGGTTAGTGACCGAAGCGTTACGAACCGCCAGCTTAGCAATAATAAATACGATAATGCTGGTGATAACTATCATGATAATGGCAGCCAAATCAAATCGAATGCCACCCAGATTTACTTCAGGAAAAATATGATCCATTAGTTGTTTTCACCCCTTTCATCGGTGGATTGCCGTACGGCCGGATCTCTCTTGGCTTTAAATCCCAATATGAGTGTTGCCAATTGAGCAACAAATAATCCAGCTACTGTTCCATAGAGGCTAAACGAAAAGTACTTGGTTGCGATTACAACCGCCAACAGTGCAATACATGCGCGAGTCAGAAAACCAAGGTTATGGCGTTTCTGAATTCCCGCAGCCGATATAGCGCCGACTCGCTGTACTTTCCAAGAAAGATGGAAGGCGTTTGCAAGACTTGCCGCAGTTCCGAGAACAAGACCGCCGAAGAACGGTTTATATTCCGGAAGGAGGGCCCATCCAATAAAACATAGAGACAAAAAAAAGAACGTAATACGCTTAACCGTTCGAAGGTGGCCGGACAAATCATCCATTATTTCGCTTTGCCCCCTGTAAACGCCTTGATCAGAATGATGGTGATGAAGACCGCGACAACAAAACCAATAGCCATGCCAACAATGGAGCCGTACCCGGTGTCTTGCGCTTGATCAACCTTGAGTCCAATCCAGTAGCCCAGTCCAAGACAGGCACCGATTGTCCCGCCAACGGATCCGATAAGACCCATGGCACGCCAAGGATTATCTCCGAAGCTGCTGTTATCCGTGTTGCGATTATTGTCGTTATGGGACGGATTCGTCATCCTAGAATCACTCCAAAACTCTTATTTATTTTAGCCAAGCGGGTTCGCTTTTGTCAATTGATATAAATTCAAACATTTAGTGAACGGTTACCCGAAAACCCTTGATTTACCTGGGGTTTCCGGGTTTCCAAACCGTACAGTAGCACTGTATGCTGTTGCGTTACTCGGAATGCTATACTACCGATGTAAACTATGAACGTTGTGTGAACGGCTCTGGACGATTGTCCACTTTTCCAAAATGATGCAGGATCGCCTGAACAATCCGAACAGATGCTTGCCCATCGCCGTAAGGATTGGCCGCTTGGCTCATTTTCTCATACAGCTTGGAGTCGGAAAGCAGCGCATGAGCACGCTCATAAACAACCTCTTCGTCCGTGCCTACCAGCTCAAGTGTCCCTGCATCAATACCTTCAGGTCGCTCGGTCGTATCGCGAAGCACTAGGGTCGGAACGCCGAAGGACGGCGCTTCTTCCTGCAAACCGCCGGAATCCGTCATAATCATGTACGTATGCGGGTAGAAGTTATGGAATTCAAACACATCGAGCGGCTCGATTAGCTTAATACGCGGATGATTGCCAAGGATCTCATTCGCCGGCTCGCGAACTGCAGGATTCAGATGCACCGCATACACGACAACCACGTCTTCAAATTCATCAGCAATCCGTTTCACCGCGCGGAAAATATTACGATGAGGCTCGCCCAGCGCTTCACGGCGATGAGCCGTCATCAGAATCATGCGCTTACCCGCCGCCCATTCGATCACGGGATGCGTGAATGACTTGTCCACCGTGTATTGGAATACGTCTGTCGCCGTGTTGCCGGTTATGTAGATCGTAGACTCCGATTTGTTCTCTTTGCGCAGATTGTCAGCCGCTCTGTCCGTCGGTGCGAAATGCACATCCGAGAGCACGCCTGCCAGTTGGCGGTTCATCTCTTCCGGATATGGAGACATTTTGTTCCATGTACGCAGGCCTGCTTCAACATGCCCAACCTGGATCTGCTGCACGAAGGAAGCATAGCTGGCCAAGAAACAAGTCTGCGTATCGCCATGCACGAGCACGATATCCGGTTTCGCTTCGCGAAGTATGGGTTCAAGACCTTCAAGTACTTTGACGGTCGTTTCCGTCAGCGTCTGCCGATCCTTCATCACGTTGAGATCGTACTCCGGCGTGATTTTGAAAAAATCGAGCACTTGATCGAGCATTTGGCGATGCTGCGCGGTCACGCAGACAACGGACTCAATCTGATCCGGATGCTTCTCCAGCTCAAGTACCAACGGCGCCATCTTAACCGCTTCCGGTCGGGTGCCAAAAATCGTCATTACTTTAATTTTAGACAAAGCATGTCACTCCTAATTGTAGCGTAGCAAATAGAGCCCCAAGTTGCAGACGCTTGATTATTTGGTGCCAAACATACGGTCACCGGCGTCGCCCAGACCTGGTACGATATAGCCGTGATCGTTAAGATGACTGTCCAGCGAAGCAAGGAAAATATCGACTTCCGGATGCGCCTTCTGTACAGCAGCAACACCTTCCGGTGCCGCGATGAGACACATTAGCTTGATTTGCGTGCAGCCGCGTGTCTTGAGCGCTTGAATAGCTGCGTTCGCCGATCCGCCCGTAGCGAGCATCGGATCAATAACGATTAACTGACGCTCTGTAGCATCAGCAGGCAGGTTGACGTAATACTCCACCGGCTCGAGTGTTTCCGGATTACGGAACAGCCCGATGTGGCCGACTTTAGCCGAAGGAATCAACTTAAGCATCCCTTCCACCATACCGAGTCCTGCGCGCAGTATTGGAATAAGGCCAACCATGCGTCCGGAGACGATTTTGCTTGTCGCTTCAATGACCGGCGTTGTGACTGTAGTCGTTTCAAGCGGTAAATCTCTCGTAATTTCATATGCCATCATCGTGGCGACTTCATCGACTAATTCGCGGAAATCCTTGGTTTTCGTATCTTTGTCGCGAATAAAGGTCAGCTTATGCTGGATTAGCGGATGGTCACATATTGTGAGATTGCCCATAGTTCTATTCATCCTCCTGAAATGCTTCTTCAACTGACTATTATAACATTCGGCGCATCAATGTGCTATGTGGGCCATGCAAAGCAAGAAACACATGCAAAGTATACCCGAAAGGGGCTTGAATTACGTGGACGAGAGCGTGAGCGAGAAAATGGACGGGAACGCGGACGTGCGCGTGAATGTGAACATGGGAGTGAGCGTAATTACAAGCTTAGCTGCTGCCGCCGCAGCTGCTTCCACAGGACGAACCGCCTCCCGAGTCGCCACTACCACCTGAACAATTGCTGCCACCGCCATCGAATCCTCCGTTGCCGGAATCACCATTGCCGGCATCATTATTGCCGCCGTCATTATAGTCAGAGGAGCCCCTATCGTCGTCGTTGCTGCAAATCGGGGTAGTCCCACCGCTGCCGTCGCCGTTCGCGTTACGTTGTTCCTCGGTTTGACTCTCATCCATCTGATTATGAAAGTTGTCGATCGGCCCGAATGAAGAGTAGAAAAACATCCCGGAGAGCACTCCGGTCGTCATCATGTCGGAGGAGTCCGTGACACGGTTATCTTTGTAAATCGGCTGTTCCTTAGCGGACGCGAGCTTGCCGCCACGATCAATTAAGTAATCGATGGTTGCATTCAAATCATCAAATTGCGCTGCTGCCTTCTCGTTGAATCGTTTGCTGCGCAAGTCATCGGAGTCGCTCGTTTCCAGCTCATACATCAACTCATGCGGCAGCGGTGTCCGATAAAACGCGCCCCATAGCTGTCCGCTCACCGGTACAGGAAGAAACAGCTCACCGTAGATCCAATCGAACCAGGCTCGTTCGCCCTGTGCAGGCTTCGCATCCGGACCATGCGGGGCATGATGAATCGTCCCTCCGCAAAACTGCTTGCAGAACTGCTCATACTCCCGGGTGAACATCAGCATTTCATGCCAAACCTCATCTACGCGCACGCTGTACATCGGTACGTTCCGAAGCACCCCGCACATGAGAAAATAACGCTTCAGCTCAAACCACTGCCATTGCCATTCGCCCTCACGCATGCTTGGCGTGCGTTTCATTACGCGGTCTTTCACGCGCGCTTCGAAGTCCTGCGACAGCGCAGCCTCGAGCCGCTCGGCAGCGGAACGTGCCGGATGCCCCTCGGGTACGCCGAGGTATTCCGGTGGCTTACGCGTCGGCATGACGTTTCGACGGCCACTGCCTGCATGGAAGCCGCCTGCTCGAGACTGCTGCTGAGTACCTCGGGATTGGAACAGCTTCACCACGATAAACACCAAGATAATTATGAAAAAAACTCCAAATATGCTCATACGTCGAGGCTCACCGCCTTTGTTAGGGATATAGGGTCATCATATCATGCCGAGGCAGATGCGCTGATTATTTTTCGCTAAATTCAGGAAAATTAATCGGTTGGTTGAGCGAGGTAAGCGTGAAAAAGAAGCTGTTGCAGGTCGCATGTGGGAATGGTTTGTGGGTGGCGGCTAATATGATGGTAACGTGTTAATAGGATGGTAACGAGTAAATGTTGCTAGAATGGCAACATCTCTCTCCTCCCAATGGGCACTCTCTACCTTATGTTGCGCGAAATGCAACATTCCAATGGGGATTGGCCCTTAATCGGCTGTTTGAAGCAAGAATGTTGTAATCTCAGCATCATTTTCCTCTATGAGACTATTAAATCCACATAATGTTGCATATTGGGCAATATATCGTCCACCTCGTTCCAGATCAGCGGTATATCCATCACAAGGAACTGCCGAGCAAATAAAAAAGATGGCATCCGGTCGAGCCGAATGCCATCTTTTCGTAGGATTACCCGCGGAGCAGCAGGCGGTTAAAGTAGTCGATTGTGAACTGAACGCCTTTGTCGCCGAGCTCGCCCGTCCATGTGTGGGAATGCGGTTCGATGCTCAAGCCGCCTTGGTAGCCACTCCCATAGAGGATCGCCATGAACGTTCCCCAATCTGTCTGATCCATGCCTGCCGGCGGATCATCGAAACGTTTGCCGTCAATGATGACGGAGCCTTTGATGTGGATATGCTTGATGCGCGAGCCCCAATCCACGATTTCTTTCAAATAATCTTGTCCGGCATATCGGGCATGCGAAGGATCGTATTTGATGCCAAGCTCCGGCAAATGGCCGTGAATGAGCTTCCACGCTGCATCGTCCACAATGTAATTGTTCCAGTGGCAGTTGTACGTCGCAATGGTGATTCCGCGCGTTTTGCCATATTCAATCAGGACGGTGAAGTAGTTAATCGCCGCTGTGATGTTCTCGTAATAGGAGAGCTCTTCGATGTAGTTGCAGCCGCCTACAAATACCGGACAACCAAGCTCTTGGCAAGCATCGATAAGTGCTTGTGATGCCTTCAGTTCCTCTTCGTTGATGCTGCCATCCTTATTGATCCGATCAGGGCCCCAACGTCCGATCGATGCAACAGCTACGCCGGTCCGCTCACTCGCGGCTTTCAGCTCCGGCACAAGGTCCGTGAAGGTAGCAGCAGGAGTGCCCACATTGACGCAAAACTCTAAAAAGGCCAAGCCGAGATTGGCCGCATAATCGAAGCTTTCAGCACGATAATCTGCAATGATTCCAAGTTTCATGTTCGGTTCGACTCCTTCGTCTTCATCCTATTATGGCTAGCCATTCCGAAACGTTTCGGATTACCCGCACTCCCACTATATAACCAGAAAGAAAGCGATTGCAACATAAATTAATCGACAAAAGCTAGATGATTAGTGTGAGTAATTTGCATGGTCGGCAGGGCAGTAGCAGGACAGAGATCGAGCAGCGGGACTGCGGGTTGCTACAGATGGAACAGTATGCGGCGGGACTGCGGATCGCGATAGTTGGGGCGATGAGTTGTGGTGTAGCAGGAGCGACAGTTAGGAAAATGAGCAAGGGGTTCGAGCGGGGAAATTGTGTATCAGGCGGCGGTGTTGGCAAGCTAGTTGCTGTGGTTACTCACTCGTACCCTCACCTCACCTCACCTCCACTCCCACTCTCAATTTCACTCTCGCTAACGAACCGTACAGGTCTTATTTTGCGGAAATAGGGTCTTCTAAAATTCTAACGAACCACAGGGGGCTTATTTCGTCGGAAATGGCGGTATCGAGCATGATTGAGGTGATATAAGACCTGTGCGGTTCGTTAGAATTTTAAATCGGGGGAAAACGGCGAAATAAGACCTCTACGGTTCGTTAGAGTTGAACGTGCGGTGGCAGGAGTGCAGCAGCGCTCCCCTCTCACCTGACTAATGATTCCGGCTCCGCGGCATGCATGGTGCTGAACGCAAAAAGGCGGCACAGGACTGAACCCCACGGAACGCACAAAAAGGTGGCATAGGGATGAACCCTTTGCCACCTTTTTGTGATTTTGCCAAGTCGATATTAGTAAGTCATGCCCGGGTAAAGCGGGTATTGCGACACGAGGTCGCTTACCATACCGCGTGCTTTCTCCAGAACGGACTCGTCCTTCGGATTCTTGAGCGTCATGGCGATGACTTCTGCGATTGTAGCCATTGCGTCTACGCCCATGCCGCGCGATGTCGCTGCAGGCGTACCGATACGGATACCGCTTGTGATGAACGGGCTCGTTGGATCGAACGGAATCGCGTTTTTGTTGACTGTGATTTGAACGGAATCCAGAACGTGCTCCGCATCTTTACCTGTGATGTTCAGGTTGCGAAGGTCGATCAGCATCAAGTGGTTGTCGGTACCGCCGGAAACGATGTTGATGCCTTTCTCAATAAGAGCGTCAGCAAGCGCTTTTGCGTTGTCGACAACGTTCTTGCCGTATTCTTTGAACGAAGGCTGAAGCGCTTCGCCGAAAGCTACTGCTTTTGCCGCGATAATGTGCATCAGAGGTCCGCCTTGGGAACCCGGGAATACTGCTTTATCGATCGCTTGCGCCCATGCTTTGCGGCAAAGGATCATACCGCCGCGAGGTCCGCGAAGCGTTTTGTGCGTAGTTGTTGTTACAAAGTGTGCATGTGGAACCGGGCTTGGGTGCAAGCCAGCAGCTACCAGACCTGCGATGTGCGCCATGTCAACGAAGAGCAATGCGCCTACGTCGTTAGCAATACGGCCCATTTCTTCAAAATCGATGATGCGCGGGTAAGCCGATGCGCCTGCAACGATCATGCGCGGACGGTGTTTGAACGCCAGCTTGCGCACTTCTGCATAGTCGATTGTAAATGTTTCTTCGTTAACGCCGTAGGCCACGAAGTTGTACAGAAGACCGGATGCATTAACCGGGCTGCCGTGCGTCAAGTGACCGCCATGCGCCAGGTTCATACCAAGAACCGTGTCGCCCGGGTTTAGAGCTGCCAGGTAAACAGCCATGTTCGCTTGTGCACCGGAGTGAGGCTGAACGTTCGCGTGCTCGGCACCGAACAATTCTTTGGCACGGTTGCGTGCGATATCTTCCGCGATATCGACATGCTCACAGCCGCCGTAGTAACGTTTGCCCGGGTAGCCTTCTGCGTATTTGTTCGTCAGCACAGTGCCCATTGCTTCCAATACCGCTTCGGAAACGATGTTCTCGGATGCGATAAGCTCGATGTTGTCGCGTTGGCGCTGAAGTTCCAGGCCTAGGGCTTTCAGGATTTCCGGATCTTGTTTACGTAGGTTTTCCATGTTGATGAGTCCTCCTCAAGATAAATAAGTATATTCGTTAGTCGCAAGTGCCAGCAGATGTTGCCGGGCCAGCCGCTTCTCGCGTGTAAACCGCACGTTCCCCGCCAATTAGCTTCGGACGGGTGTAAGCCATCGTTAAATGCGCGGATCCGATTGCTCGAATCGTTGGTCGCACCGGTACCGCAACACGCTTCAAGTGCATGCCGATGAAGGTGTCGCCGATATCGATGCCCGCATGTGCCTGAACCGTCTCGGTCAGCACGGCATCCTGCAGCGTTTGGAACGCGTAGGCTGCCATCGAACCGCCGGCTTTGCGCACAGGGATTGCCGAAACGAGATCTAAGCCATACCGCTCGGCAGCTTCCCGTTCCATGACAAGGGCCCTGTTGAGATGTTCGCAGCACTGATAAACCGGATAAAACTGCAAGTCTTGACGCACCTTCTCGACCCCCGCATAGATCGCAGCTGCCGTTTCTATCGTGCCTGATGTACCGATCCGCTGTCCGAGCACCTCGCTGGTAGACACGCCGATTACGAGCAGCTGTCCTTGGCGAATGCCGGACGCGGCTGCAAGCTCGCGGACTATGGTTTCTACATCCTTGGTCAGCTTTGCCGAATCCATGCTGTTTATTCCGTGGTCTTGGTCGCTCATCGCCGGGTACGCCCCTTACTCAGATTTCGCCGCATCGGCGAAGTCTGCTTCAAGCTTCATTACTTTGTTCACACGGCCGATATGACGCTCGCCACTAGAGAACGGGGTCTCGAGCCAAATCCGGATAATCTCTTGGGCCACGCCGGGACCAATAACGCGCTCACCCATGGCCAGTACATTGGTATCGTTGTGCTCGCGGGTTGCTTTGGCCGAGAACATATCGTGCACGAGCGCGCAGCGAATGCCTTTGACTTTGTTAGCCGCGATGGACATGCCGATTCCAGTGCCGCAGATGAGAATGCCGCGCTCTGCCTTGCCTTGTGCAACAAGCTCCGCAACAGGAAGAGCATAATCCGGGTAGTCTACGGACTGGTCGCAATCGCAGCCAACGTCCTCAATCTCGTGACCAAGCGATTTGATAAACGGAACTAGCTCATCTTTCAAGCGGTAGCCCGCGTGGTCTGCGCCGATGGCGATTTTCATATCCATTTTCCTCCCAATAGAACCGCACATGGCGGAAATTGTCGATTCACAATGGCATTAGTATACCTGATTTCGCCGAAAAAGACGAAAAAAGAGCAAGCATGCATAATGCACGCTGCTCTTTGCCCAGGCGACCGGCCGTATGATCCGATGCTCCACCGTGGTTTAACCCACTTTCGTCGCCAGTTACATCGGAAACCGTCTTTAGTTGCTTTTATCATAACGGATTTCGGCCTCAAAATCAATCGTTGCCGGCAAGAAACGGCATCTGCCATCCTTTGGAAGCACTCTCTGTGGCGCAAAGAAAAGAGAGGGAAATTTACAGAAATAATATCAAACTTATCCCTTCAGTCGGTCCAGGAGACGGCCCAGCGCCGCTTCGATTTGGGTCGCACTCTGCTCATACATGGCCAGCGATCCGCCGAAAGGATCTTCCACATCGAAGCTGGGAATTTGCCGCTCCAGCTCTAAGAGCTTGGACCGCTCCTGCGGAGTCAGCGGCTGGCCCAGCGCTTGCTTGATCTGCCAGGTCGAATAGAGCCCTTCCAGTTCGGCGATGTCCGAGAGCACCTTGGGGTCCGTATTCACGAACTCGAGCAGCGTATGCGTCTTGTCCACCGCAGCCGGAAAATGCTGCAGCAGCTGCCTCTTATGGCTGGCAGTCATCGTCAATATAAGATCAGCCCACGCAATCGAGCCGCCTTCGAGCGCTTTTGAGGTGCCGTTGTGCGCGATATCACGATTGGACAGCGCTGTCCGTGCATGATTGGAAACAGGCAGTCCATCGATCGTGGACACGCCTGCGGAACGAATATCGAGCTGCATGCCCCTTTGCTGGGACATCGCCCGAAGCAGCGCTTCAGCCATTGGTGAACGGCAAGTATTGCCGGTGCACACGAATAGAATCCGTTTCACGATTGATTTCGCTCCTCTTCGTAGGTGTGGTTTGGGATATGGTGAACTGGTGAATTGGTGAATTGGTGAAGAAAATGATGCTGACGCAAGATTGCTATGCCGTATTTCGTTTCGCGCTAACGAATCGCTGTATGATTCGTAAGCGTGCGTGTGCCGGAAGGTCAGAACAGGAACAGCAAGCCGAATGTAAATAAGATGACGCCGCCGCACGCTTCCCCGTACCCGCCGAGACTTGTCCCCACCTTACGACCGAGCAGCAGTCCAAATACGGACATCATCCCTCCGGCAACGCCGAACAGCAGTACGGTCAGCAGCATGTCCGTATCGAACATGCCAAGAGAGATGCCGACGGAAAAGGAATCCACGCTCACGCCTAACGCGAACAGCAGCATCCCCCATGAACTGCGATAGTCGATCGACTCTACGGCGTCGCCGCGCAGCGAGCTGTAGATCATATGGCCGCCGAGCAGCAGCAGCAGCGCACCTGCCGCAGTCGTCGCAACGCCGCCAAGCAGCGTACTTACATATTTACCCGTGAAAATGCCCATGAGCGGCATGATCATGTGAAAAAGCGCAATGATCGCGCTAAGCTTTGCTATATCCTGCAGCCGAATGCCTTTGAGCCCAATGCCGATACCCAGCGAAAAAGCATCCATCCCTAGTGCCACAGCAATGATCAGCAGCGTCAGCAATTGTCCGGCATGCATGCCCGCCTCAACCATTTCATCCTCTCCTTGTCCGCAACCTCTCCACAAGCATATGCGGACAAGATTGGAAAGATGACCTTGGGGAGGCGCTAGGCGCGCGAAAGGGCCGGTGGCACGGGCTGCGGCGGGGTGATGCGGTTAAGGCTGGACCGGTGGCGCTTGGTGCGCGCGGATTCGCTAGGCCCGGCGCGGTGAGAGCAACCGCGTAGCTGGAGCACGGCAAGCGCCGTCGCTAGACGTGGACCACCGCGTGGCCGGCCGCTTTGGATAAGCGGTTCATGAGCGCATGGCCGATCCCCTGCTCCGAGCAGGTCTCGGCCCAAATGCGCTGTACGCCGCGATTGTCGAACTCGCGCAGCGCATTATAGAGGCCGTGCGCAGCCGTTTCCAGCTGCGCCAGGCTGCCGACGACGAGCACGCAGTCGGCGTCGTACCGAGCAGCATGCTCGGCGAAGGCGAGCACGCCTGTGCGCTCGCCGCGCGCTTTCGCTGCGCTGGCCTCCGCCTGAATATAGGCGGAGACGGCGTCAGCGTCGCCTTTGACCAAGTGCATCAGCCCCTGCGGGGCGTAATGCGCATATTTCATGCCGGGCGAGCGCGGCGCCTGCGCTTCCGCAGCGCGAGCTTCCGCCGCTGATGGCGCAGCAGCGGCTGCCTCCATGCCGGCGCCCGGCGCGGCAACCGCGTCGAAATCGACCTGCGCCGCAACCTCGCGCAGTGCTTCGGCCGTCACGCCGCCGGGGCGCAAGATCCGCACAAGATCGCCGTCAACCTCGACGACGGTCGATTCAAGGCCTACACCTGCAGCGCCGCCGTCGACAATACCGTCGATCAGGCCGCTCAGGTCATCTCGCACATGGGAGGCCAGTGTCGGACTCGGACGGCCGGAGCGATTCGCGCTTGGTGCCGCCAGCGGACAACCCGAAGCAGCAATAAGCTGCAGCGCCACAGGATGAGCAGGCATCCGCACCGCAACGGTAGCAAGTCCGGCTGTAACCCGTGGCGAAACAGCCCCAGGCTTCACCGGCAGCACAATCGTCAGCGGCCCCGGCCAGAAACGATCCATGAGCCGCTCAGCGAGCATGGACGATTCTCCTTCCAGCGGAAGTGTCAGCTCCTCCAGCTGCTTGCGATCCGAGATATGAACGATTAGCGGATTGTCGGAGGGGCGCCCTTTTGCCTCAAAAATCCGTTCAACCGCTGCCGTACTCCTCGCATCCGCCCCTAGCCCGTAGACCGTTTCAGTCGGAAAAGCAACGGTCCCGCCTTCTCGCAGCAAAGCTGCAGCCTCGTTAAGTTCACCGTCACGCGGGTGGTGGCTGTCCACTTCCCAGAGTAATGTTTTTCGTAGATGGATGGTCAATGTCGTATCCCCAGCTTCTGCTTTGTTTTGCCCCATTATACCATACGCCGCCAAGCGCCATCCAAACAGCCCTCTCCCATACAATAAAAGCCCAATCGCGAGGTGCGCGATTGAGCTTTATTAATTGTTAGCTAAAGAGGCTGCGGAAGAAGCTCAAGATCGACTTGATGATTTCCCACAGAAAAAACTTCACTTCCGGCTGCTTCGCTTCACCTGCTTGAACATCTTGATCGGAAGCTTTATCTTGGGCAGGAGCATCTGCCGCGACTGAGGTTACTTTTGCATCGTTGTCTGCTTTGGCACTTACACTTGCTGTTGCAGCTACCGCCGGAGTTGACGCTTCCCCACTCACAGCATCCACGAAGCAGAGCGGCGGGAACAGTACGCACCACCAGTTTTGTCCGGCACCAGCACCGAGCGTGATGCGAAGCGCTTCGTAGTTACCGGCAGGGTACACTTGCGTGCCATATATTTTAGTTGGAAACGGCACTTGGCCGAGTTCCGCTTGGAATCCATAGTGAAAACCGCGCGAGCTGAGTTCGGCCGAAATAATGCCTTCGATGTCGCTCATATGATTGCGGATTGTGGCACGCGCTTCCTCGATTGTTTGCGGACCAGCCACCCAGTTGTTCATTTCCGCTACGATGGCATCACGAACCTCACGTTTTACCGCTTGATCGGACGCGCTGTCGGAATTCGCTAGAATACGTAGACGAATAGATTCAGACGGAATGCCGCCGCCGGCAATCGCCGCATCGGCACGTTGACTTTCCCAGCTCATAAGCAATACTGCGGCGATAAGAAGGACATACCCATAAATCGGACGATAAGGAAAACGGGAATAAGTGCGAATCATAACGACAAGCTCCTTTGTGGCACCCGTCGGTGCATCGGCTTGCGTTCCGGAACGATCATATCCCCATTATGTCCCTCGCGGCGGCTCTCTAAACCTATCAATCCTCTTAAAAAGTTTCGTAGAGTAAAAGAGAAACAGCGCCTCATGTAACTTGGCTCATGTATGTTAGTTGGAGTAGTTTCGAGTGCGTAAAATCGGCTATTATAGGCGGAACATGTTGGCGTTTAGAAAACACTCTTGGGATTGAACAACTGTAAGCGGAATAGCCGCTTAAGAATGGTGGAAACTAGCTAGTTTGGTCCTCTTTAGCGGCATAGTCGCTAATTCTAACGTTTTCTGGAGCCTGCACCTGTTCTGTTTTCGCCATTTCAACCTTCAAAACGGCCAACAAAAAGCCTGAGAGCTCAATTTCGGAACTCTCAGGCAAATATACACGCTAGTTCACTGCTGAGAGTCGGATTTTTGTACTCTCAGCTCCAACTAGAAGCTGCTTCCGCTGATCGTCATACTGAGAGTTCGATTTCCGATCTCTCAGCCCCATAGAAAGCGCGATTCTCACCGCAACAACAAAGGCTATTCCACCGCCAGCACATGTCGGCCAATGCCTGCATAGTCGTCGATGATGCGCACCTCGCGCCAAGCGCCGATGCCGCGGAGCAGGTCGGCGACCGCTTCGGCTTGGCCCATGCCGAGCTCGAAGCCGACGATGCGCGGCAGCGCGGACAGCTGCATGAGCTGCTCGGCCATGCGCCGATACGGCGTCAGGCCGTCATCGCCGCCATCGAGAGCAAGACGCGGTTCATGATCGCGCACTTCCGGCTGCAAGCCGGCAATGTCACCCGCCGGAATATACGGCGGGTTCGAGACCAGCACGTCGATGCGCAGGCCGGCCACGCCGCCATTCGCGTCGACTCCAGGCTCCTCGGGCCGCGTCTGCGCGAACGGCCCGAGCAGGTCGCCCTGCACGAACGTCATGCGCGCCGCTGCGCCTTGGCGTTCCGCATTCGTTCGGGCGACAGCGAGCGCGTCCGGCGACAGATCGGACGCGCATACGCGCCACTGCGGACGCAGCGTTGCCAGCGTCACGCCAATGGCGCCGCTGCCTGTGCCGACATCAACCACTGTCGGCCCCATGACGACACTCGCCCTACTCGCTGCTTCACCTTCTTTTACAGCCTTGCCACTCACTTCCCCGCCTTCTTTTACCGCCTCGCCGCTCACTCCCGCGCCTTCGCTTACAGGCGCACTACCACTCGCCGCTGCTCCTTCACTTCCTGCATCGCCCTCGCCCGCAGCTTCCGGCCACAGTTTATCCGCCGCTTCCAGTACGGCTTCAACCAGCAGCTCCGTCTCCGGTCGCGGGATGAGCACCGCGGGCGTGACAAGATACGGCAAGCCGTAGAACCACTGCTCGCCGATTAAATACTGCACCGGCTCGCCGGCTGCTTTGCGGGCAAGCAGCGCTTCCCATTCTGCCGCGTGCTGCTGCGGAAAAGGGTCTCGCCAATCGCGAATCAGCGCCGCCCGCTCTATTCCGAGCACATGCAGCAGCAGCAGCTCCGCATTATTGCGAGGTTCGCTGACGCCACGGGCTTCCAGCATCTTCGTCGCACGCACGCAGACTTCCCCAATTGTAAGGTGCACCCCGCTTCCGCTAACTCCTCCAGCTTGACCATTTTCCACCACAACAAGCACTCCCTTATTCTCAAACTTTATAATCTCTACACAAGTTCGCTGCTTCTCTCGAAGTTCGATTTCCTCTCTCGAGGTTCGCTTCTTCTCTCAAAGTTCGCTTACTTCGTTCCTTCAAGCTCCACTCGCATCATTCTTTCGAGGTCCCACATCTCCAAGCTACACAAACGGGAGCAGCCTAGGCCGCTCCCGTTTACTCCATCTATAATTCGCTCTAAGATTGCTATTTCACCGAACTCTTAAACCAAATTCTCGCGTTCCATCAATTCCGTCTGAGCCGTTAAGGTCAGCGCATTGATGATTTCTCCCATATCGCCGTTCAATACGGAATCGAGCTTGTGCAGCGTAAGGCCGATACGGTGATCCGTTACCCGGCTTTGCGGGTAGTTGTAGGTCCGAATCCGCTCGCTGCGGTCGCCTGTACCGACTTTGCTCTTGCGTTCGCCGGCATACTTGGCTTCTTCTTCTTGACGCTTGATATCCGAAATCCGCGCACGAAGAACTTGAAGCGCCTTCGCTTTGTTCTCGTTCTGCGACTTCCCATCCTGACACTGAGCCATGATGCCCGTCGGAACGTGAAGCACTCGAACCGCTGATTTGGTTGTATTAACGGACTGACCGCCTGCACCGCTGGAGCAGAACGTATCGACCCGAATATCTTTATCGAGGATTTCAATCTCGACCTCTTCAACCTCAGGCATAACTGCAACCGTTGATGTCGACGTGTGAATCCGGCCGCCGGACTCCGTTACCGGAATCCGCTGAACGCGGTGCGCGCCGCTCTCGAATTTCAGCTTACTGTATGCGCCTTTGCCGGTTACCATGAAGATAACCTCTTTGAAGCCGCCAAGATCGCTCTCGCTGAATTCAAGAAGCTCTACGCGCCAGCCTTGAGTATCCGCAAATTTCATATACATCCGGTACAAATCCGATGCGAACAAGGCCGCTTCGTCGCCGCCGGCAGCGCCGCGAATCTCAACGATAACGTTCTTATCGTCATTCGGGTCTTTAGGCAGCAGGAGAACATGAATATGTTCTTCAAGCTCAGCCTGGCGCGTGCTCAGCTCATCGACTTCCATCTTCACCATCTCACGCATTTCATCATCAAGCTTCTCGTTCTGCATTACTTTTGCATCATCAAGCTGCTCGGAAACTTGCTTATATTCCGTATATGCCTCATAAGGAGCTTGCAAGTCCGACTGCTCCTTGGAGTAGTCGCGCAGCTTCTTCGGATCGCTAGCCACATCCGGATCGCACAACAGCTCGCTCAATTTCTCATACCGGTCAGCGAGTGCCTGTAAACGGTCCAACACTGTCATTCACCTCTACTTTAGAATAAATCCAATTGATTGTTCCTTTAGTATAACATAACGCACTACAAACCATAAACGTGACAATTTTGGAGAATTTGCCGACTTTAGTACAACTGCCGCAAGACATAGCAAAAGGACCCGAGAATTTCGGGCCCTAAAACCAACCATTCAATCGCTAAACGTTAAAACGGAAATGCATAACGTCGCCGTCTTGCACCACGTATTCTTTACCTTCAAGGCGAAGCTGTCCTTTTTCCTTCGCGGCATTCATGGAACCTGCCGCCATCAGATCGTCATAGGAAACAACCTCAGCACGGATAAAGCCGCGCTCAAAATCCGTATGAATAACGCCGGCCGCTTGCGGTGCCTTCATCCCTTTACGAATCGTCCAAGCACGCACTTCTTGCACGCCTGCCGTAAAGTAAGTGTACAGTCCAAGCAGCTTGTATGCTGCGCGGATCAGGCGGTTAAGGCCGGATTCCGTGAGGCCAAGCTCCTCTAGGAACATTTCTTTGTCTTCGCCTTCAAGCTCAGCGATTTCGGATTCTACTTTCGCGCTGATCGGCACTACTTCCGCGCCTTCTGCTTTCGCGAATTCACGTACCAATTCCACGTATTGGTTGCCATCGGAGTTTGCCGCTTCGCCTTCGCTAACGTTGGCTGCGTACAAGATCGGTTTCATCGTCAGCAGGTGAAGATCGCGAACAAGCGCTTTCTCATCCTCGGAGAGGTCCAGGCTGCGCGCCGGTTGATCGTTGTACAACGCTTCTTTAATTCGTTCAAGCGTTTCTACCTCTTGCACGACCTTCTTGTCGCCGCCTTTAAGGTTTTTGCGGGAACGCTCGATCTTGCGGTCAACGGAATCGATATCCGCCAAAATCAACTCCAGGTTGATCGTGTTGATATCGCCGATTGGATCGACTTTACCGGATACATGCGTGATGTTGTCATCTTGGAAGCAGCGAACGACGTGTACGATCGCATCAACTTCGCGGATGTGCGCAAGAAACTTGTTGCCGAGGCCTTCGCCCTTGCTCGCGCCTTTCACAATACCTGCAATATCGATGAATTCAAAAGCAGTCGGAACGGTTTTGTTCGGGACAACCAGCTCCGTCAATTTATCAAGACGCACATCCGGTACTTCAACGACGCCTACGTTCGGGTCAATCGTACAGAACGGATAGTTCGCGGATTCCGCGCCCGCTTGCGTTATTGCATTAAATAAAGTGGATTTGCCTACGTTCGGCAAACCGACGATTCCAGCTTTCAAAGCCATGTATGAAGACACCCCTGTTCCGTATTAAACAATCTCATGACATTATACATGAAGGGGGGGAAATAAAAAAGGAGACTCCGCGGATTCCCAGCATGCAAATGTTTGATTTTCCACGTTAATCAGCTAATACTGGAGAAATTGTTCGGCTTCCAAACGTTCGTCAACATCCCGCATGCCACCCCCTCAATCCGAACATACTACCTCATGTGCGACCATCCTTCGGAGGTGAACCGACATGGAAAACCAAACGCATAAAGGCAATTACAAAGGCACCACCAAGATGCATGCCAATAATCAGGATATGGCCTTCGTCAACGATACCATTGAGGATGCCAAGTCCATCACTAACTTCAACCACGTGAAGAAGAAAACCGATAAGTAAGCCGGTCTCGCGGACCCTCCCTCTGCGTAGGAGCGGCACGACAAAGAGGGTGTCCCGCAAGATCATTACTGATCCGCGGACACCCTTTTTCTTGTTCGCCTTTTCCCTACGTCTCTAGCTTACGCCGGTATAAATATGAATCGCATCGCGCAGAAACTCGGCCGATCCCGGTTGATCCACGTCGTAATACGCTTTGAACCGTTCATCGTCCACATACATTTGCGACAGGTTAGCATGAGCTTCCTTGGTGTACTGCGGCCAATAGAAACCCAACCATTGACGGTGCAGATCGGCTGTCTTCTGTGCGAGCTCGCCTGCCGGATCCCCCTGCTTGAAAGCCTCCGCCAGCGATTCCTTGACCTCCTCGGCCAAGCGAGTGACCCGCTCGTGATCTTCTTGCGACATGCCTTTAACCTTCGCATTCGACTTGTTCACGACGTCATCGCCGTATTTCTCGCGCGCTTCCTTGCCGTATTTCTGCTCATTCTCGTCAATTAAGCGCTGTTTAAAGCCCTCAAATTTCTGTTTATCGCTCATAGAAATTCTCCCTTCAGCGGCAGCGATCGTTTGATCCACGTTTGCGATCAGCGCATCGAGCTGCCTTCTTCTGTCGAGAAGCTGTTCCCGGTGCTGGACCAAGGCTGCGGTGCCATTGAAGGACGGATCAGTCAGAAGCTCTTTAATGCGATCCAAGCTGACGCCAAGCTCCCGATAAAATAAAATCTGCTGCAGTCTGTCGACCTCCGCCTGACCATAAATACGGTACCCTGAAGAATTCATTCTTGCCGGCTTAAGAATGCCTACTTCGTCATAGAACCGCAATGTCCTCGTACTGATACCCGCGAGCCTGCCCAGCTTCTGAACGGTATATTCCACCTTCATCACCTCCCGACAACCTCACTCTACACCTTTACGTAACGTGAATGTCAAACCCATTTTTATTTATAAAATTGCGCGTTTTCCGCTCCCCTTACCCACGCATCCGTATCATATCCGCGTTCTTCCCAATATCCGGTATGATTCCCTTCAATAAGCTCAACCCGATTCAACCACTTGACCGACTTATATGCGTACATCTTCGGAACGATCAGCCGCACCGGGCCCCCAAGGTCGCTTGGAATCGGTTTGCCGTCGTGCAGCACCGCTACCAGGACATCATCCATATCAGCCTGCTCTAAAGTAAGGGAATCCGTATAGACGCCGTCGCCGGAGTACAGCTTCACTGTCTTCGCGGAAGACTTCACGCCTGCCATCTTCAAGAAATCCTTGAGCTTGATCCCTTCCCACGTGTTGCCCAGAACCGACCAGCCGGTCACGCAGTGGAAATCACTCACTTGGACTTCCCGCTTGAGTGCCACGAACTGCTCCCAGGTCCACTGCAAACGTTTCTCCACCAAACCGTCTACAATGAAACTGAATGTGCTGTTATCGAACTGCGGAATCGGCGTCACCGTATAAATGCGGAACGAGCCGCGGCTTCCTCCGCCAATGGGCGGCGAAGAGGCCGGAAGCGGTTTCGGTGCAGGAATGAGCGAATTGGCGTCAGCCTCTATGATTTCATCCAGATTCGCGCCGGGCGTCAGCTGGTTGCCGAACCATTTTAGAAAAGATGGCCCGATCGCAATGGCAATACCCGCTCCTACCGTAACGCGAATAAACGAACGCCTCGACATAACCGCCTCCGGTTTGGCTGCCGGATGAAGGCCTTCGCCTTGTTGTCCTGTCTTAACTGTGCGGCGATGCGGCTCTTTGAGCCATTTCAGCCTTGTGATGGAGTGGTAGATGATATAAGGAAGTCCGATCCATGTCAGCAGGTCATGAATGGTGAGCGCGCTGCTCGACCATGCCGGCCCAACCGCCTTGAATTGCCACAGAAGCACGCCGGACAGCAGCCAGCCGATCAACAGACCCAGTACGATGATGACGTTCGCTTTCTGCCACGACTTGCCCTTCAACTGTTTCCAGTGCTTCGCGGCCAGCGCTAAGTAGAACACAACCGGCAGCAGCGATGCGATCCCGACCACGATATGCACATAGCGGATGATGACCCGGCCTTCACCCAGAATGCCGCGCCATAACCCTTGAAACAGCACCAGTCCTGTCAGCGTCAGAATGACGACAATCCAACCGTTCACGGAATGAAGCTTAGCCAACTTCTTGCCGTACCCTTTGCGAAGCTGCGCGAGCCAGTTCTGCATGGAAGACCATTCCCCCTTGGCGGTTTATTCACTACCCACTACCTATACAGACGTGCGAATGAATCCGAAAAGCTCGTTATTCCATATGTATTTACGCAACGAAGCCCTCACACCATGTAGGCGCGAGGGCTCGTGAAGCAATACTTAGATTTGGCCTTGAATTTTGTTTTTCAGGGCGTCTTTGGATTGCAGACCAACCATTTTATCAACCGGTTGACCGTCTTTGAACAGAATTAGTGTCGGGATCGACATAACGCCGAATTGGGATGCCAATTCAGGCTCCTCGTCCACGTTGATTTTAGCGATTGTAGCTGTACCGGCAAGCTCGCCGGAAAGCTCTTCTACGATTGGAAGCTGCATTTTGCAAGGTCCGCACCATGGCGCCCAGAAATCAACGAGCGTTACGCCGCTCTCGATGCTTTTGTTGAATGTGTCTTTCGTCAATGCTACTGCCATATTCAATCATCCTCTCTACTATAAGTTCACAAGCTTATGGGAAGGGAAAACCCGTCACACCTTGTTCAGCACTGCTCGCATTCCTTAATCTGACCCAGCACATCGGAGATCGTGATGCCGCCAAAATAATTCTCCAGCTGCTTCTCCGCTCTGCAAAAGATCCCATCCATGACTTCACGCATGTTAGAGCCGACGACACAATCCATCTCTGGATTGCCCGAGCACCAGCTCGGAATAACGGAGCCTTGCGCCATTAACCGGTAAATGTCGGCTAGGTTGACGACGGCCGGATCCAGTGTTAACCGATATCCGCCTCCAGCGCCTTCCCTTGTATCGACATAACCGCCTCGCTTCAAACAGCTCATCACCTTGCGGATTCTGGCAGGATTGGTCGAGACATTATCGGCAATGGCTTCGCTGGGAGCCATGCGTTCTGGCAAATAAGCCAAGTAAACCAAACTGTGTACGGCAATGGTGAATTCGCTGTTCATGCTTAACGGCACCCCGCTTTGTACTGTAATCATATCAGTTACAGTTGAACCTGTCAACGGCGGTTGTACTTCTATTTTGCGAATAGGAGCAGTTGTCTATTCAAACAGCTCCAGCTGCTGCGCAGTTTCCTGCGGCGGAGGAGCCAGCTTAAACGAACCGCGCGGCGGCAGCTGGTGCAGCATCGCCATAAGCTGTAAGGCGTTATCCGCCGCATCGCCGCCGGAGTTGTTATTGAACAGCACGCATACCGTGCCGGTTGATTGCTCCAATCGCCTTAGTCGCTCCACCCACTCTGACAGTTCCGTTTCATTATAACGGTACAAATATCGAACATCCCGCCAGTTAGGTTGTCCAGCGGACACCCATCCATCCGTGTTGCGCCCATGCAGCCGTACGATGGTGAACTGTTCATCCGTAGCCGCTTCTACGATGGGAATGGAGCCTTCACCGGCTTGCGGCTCATCGCACACCGTATGAATCCAGCCTTCTCGGCGCGTAAAAGCAATGGTTTTCTCGCTCATTTCGCTTGTGAACCAGCTCTGGTTCCGAAATTCGAGTGCGCAAGGGATATCTGCCATCCGTGCCTTGGCCGTCCGCAGTGTCTCCACGTTAGGCCGCGTGCAATTAAACCACGGCGGGTATTGGAATAGTACGGCAAGCAGCTTGCCAGCGGCGCGGATCGGCTCAATTGCTTCTCGGAACGCTTGGAACATGGCCGCCTCGCTTTCGTAGGGATGATGCCCTTTTCCCCCGCGCGCATGACCTGTCATCCCTTGATAAGCCTTGATGACGAAGCGGAAGTGATCCGGCGTTTCAGTTGCCCATTTCTCCATGACCTGCGGGGACTGAATCGCATAGAAGGTGCTATCCACCTCGACGACCCGAAACCAGTGCGCATAGGCAGGCAGCTTATTCTTGTCCTTGCCCGCTTCCCGATATAGCTCCGAATGATCGCCCCAGCCGCATAGACCGATTTCAATCATACCGTCCCCTCCTTATTCACCTAACCGAAGTTTCTTATACCGATTATTTTACTGTCCTCCTAAATATTAACGCAACTATTCGAAAATGCACCATGCGCCGTATCTGCCCTTGCTTGATATGCAAAACTACATTAGCATGGTTATGTAACCGCAACATATTAAGAAAAGACCTGACAAACTATTCGAAAGGTTGTCGTTTCCATATGCATATTGACCTGTACTCGGATGTGGTCTGCCCCTGGTGCCGCATCGGCAAGCAAAATCTATACCGTGCGCTCGAGCTCTGGTCGGAGAAGAACGATGAGCCGGTCACCGTCACTTATCACGCTTATCAGCTTGATCCCGGTCTGCCTGAAGAGGGCAAACCGTTCGATGATGTGATGGCTAAGAAAATGGGCGGCCCCGAATCGATGAAACGCGCCACTCAGCAGGTTACGCAAGCCGGTGCGGCTGTCGGCGTGACGTTCCATTTTGACCGGGTCACTCGGATGCCGAACACGCGTCTTGCGCATCGTTTTGTCGCGATTGTGCCTGAGGAGCGTAAGGCGGAAGCAGTGGAAGAGCTGTTTCGTGCGTATTTCGAAGAAGGCCTTGATGTGGCGCAGATGAGCGTCATTATGTTGATTGCGGAGCGACTCGGCGTTTTCTCTCCAGAACTGCAAGCTCGTCTTGAGATCGGCGAAGGTGGCGAGGCCGTAGACGCCGATCTGAAGCGCGCGCAGCAAATTGGCGTGACAGGCGTTCCTTTCTTCGTCTTCAACAACCGCTATGCGCTGTCCGGCGCTTATCCCGCTGAAGAACTGCTAGGTTTGATGAGCGGCGTGAACACGGGCGTATAGCCACCTGTAAGCTGCTGCACAACTTCTGGCGGTCGAGGAGCAGACTGGAATGAATTCTTTGAACAGAAGGTATGACACTGACGTCATCGGGATCGACAAAGGCATCACCTTGCTGATGCTGGAGAACTACCGGAGCGGCTTCGTGTGGGAGCAATATATGAAGAATGCCCATGTGAAGCTTGGGGCGCAGAAGATTGGGTTGAACGCGAAAAAATAAAAGAAGCTTACCCTGCCGTCTTATGACGTCGCGGTAAGCTTCTTTTTTATTATAAGGCAGATCATTAATTAATGACCGCCGCCTGTAATACGTAATCCTGCAACACTTATTATGATCATAGCGATAAAGAGCAATTTCCGTTTATCCTTCGATTCACCAAACACCAGCATCCCCAGTATAACACTACCGACCGAGCCAATCCCCGTCCAAACGCCGTAGGCGGTGCTGATCGGGACATCCTGCAGCGATCGCGACAGGAAATAGAAGCTGACCATCCCGGACGCTAACGCGAGCACCGTTCCCTTCCAGTTTTTGAACCCATTCGACAGCTTCATCCCCGTCACGCCGCCTACCTCACCCAGCCCAGATATGAGCAAGAACAACCAGGCCACTTGCAGTCACCTCCATTTACTCCGTTGCCTCAGGAGCAGCATGCTCCGCTTGAGATTTCTTCGGCGTCTCTTCCTTACTTGATATCACTTTGAGCCCCACGATACCTCCGATAAGCATCGCGATAAACAACAGTTTGAGCAGATCTGCCGGCTCTCCTCGGACAATGCCGACGATGACGGTACCCACGGTACCAATACCGGTAAATATCGCGTACGCCGTTCCGATTTCGATGGTCCGCATCGCTCGTGCAAACAACATAAAACTTATAATTAACAACACAATGGTGATTACACTAGGCAGCCACTCCGTAAATCCATCTGACGCCTGCATGCCATAAGCCCAGCCCACCTCAAGCAGCCCGGCCAGCAGCAAATACAGCCATGCCATCGCGACTCATCCCCTCTCTATGCCGTTGCCGGCTTCAACGCCTCCCGCAGCCAGCTCCACAGCTGTTCCTGCCTCTTCCGATACAGCGCCGAATCGTACAATTTATGTTCCACGAGCAAGCCGTCAATAAGCGCATAAAATAAAGCCAGCAGCCGTTCAGCCTGTAACTCGCCCAGATTCCCCTCATTCGAGCTGCCCCGAAGCAGCGCCGATACGTGAACCGTTACTTCCTCTTCATAAGTCGTAAAATATTGGCTAAGCCGCGACTCCAAATGCCGTGGCGGGACAAGCATGGTTCGCTTAAGGAAGGATTGCCCCTTCGTAATCTGATCCAGATCGGTGTAAAACAAGAACACGGCATACAGCCGCTCTATTGGCGGATGATCCTCCATACTTTGAAGCAGCAGCAGAAGCTTCTCCCGCTCTTCCCGAATCGCGTCCTCCAGCAGCTCGATAAACAGCTGTTCCTTGGAGTCAAAATGAGCATAAATCGACGGTGTCTTGATACCCACTGACTTGGCGATCTCCGATAAGGAAACACCCTCATAGCCCGAATCCGCAAATAACGTCAATGCAGCTTGCTTCAACCGATTCGCCGTCATTATTAGTTCTCCCCTTGCATGGTCCGTATTATTGCCTAACGAACGTTAGTTAGCCTCAAGTGATAATAGCCCCTTTGGCAGCGGGTGTCAAGCGGTGGACAAATTCAATCCAAACTTTGGACGAAAGAGGTGAATATTTCATCGCAGATGTGGTACAATAGACGTAATTAAAAGGCCATGCTACCGCAAGGGTACAACCTCGTTATGAATGACGAGGTTGTACCCTTTTTTGCATTTTGCATGGGCTCAGATCTATTTTAGGAGAGTGAACCATATTATGATGCTTGAAGCCATTTATCATCGTCCGAAGCAAAACTGGTCCTACGCCTACGACCGTTCCACGCTGCATTTGCGTATCCGCACGCAGAAAGGCGACATGGATGCTGTCCAAGCCGTGGTAGGCGACAAATATGCGTGGGACAAAACGATGCAAATCGTGCCGATGCGTATTTTTACAACGGATGCGATGTTCGACTACTGGGAAGTTGCCGTGGAACCGCCGTTTCGCCGTCTGCGTTATGCGTTCCAATTAGAGAAAGGCACGAAGACGCTTTGGCTGACCGAAAGTGGTTTCGTTGACGCGCTTCCTTCCGACTCCCTCACGTTCTACGACTACCCGTTCATCAACCCGATCGACGTGTTCCAGCCGCCGGCTTGGGTGAAGGAAGCCGTTTTCTATCAAATCTTCCCGGAACGTTTCGCGAACGGCGACCCCTCGCTCGATCCCGACAATGTAGAGCCATGGGGCGGCAAGCCGACACCGAAGAACTTCTTCGGCGGCGATATTCAAGGGGTTATCGATCACCTGGACTATTTGGAGACGCTCGGCGTAACCGCGATTTATTTCACCCCTGTATTTGAAGCGACGACGAATCACAAATACGATACGCAGGATTATTTGAAGGTTGATCCCCATTTCGGCACCAATGCGCTCATGAAGGAGCTCGTGGACATCTGCCACAAACGCGGCTTGCGCGTATTGCTTGATGCGGTGTTCAATCATGCCGGCGCTACTTTCCCTCCGTTCCTCGATGTGCAGGAGAAAGGTGCCGATTCGAAGTATGCGGGCTGGTTCCATGTTCGTGAGTGGCCGCTTCGTATCGAGGATGGTATCCCTACTTACGACACGTTTGCTTTTGAACCGATCATGCCGAAGTTGAATACCGAGAATCCGGATGTCAAAAAGTACCTGTTGGACGTGGCCCGCTACTGGGTGGAGGAAATCGGCATCGACGGCTGGCGGCTTGATGTCGCGAATGAGGTCGATCATCATTTCTGGCGCGACTTCCGCAAGACGGTCAAGGACGTTAATCCGGATGCCTACATTCTCGGCGAGATTTGGCATGATTCGATGATGTGGCTCGAGGGTGATCAATTCGACGCGGTCATGAACTACCCATTCACCAACGCCGTGCTCGATTATGCCGCTTATGGCAAGCTTGACGGGTGCAGCTTCGCGAACGCCATCGGCACGCAGCTGGCGAACTATCCTCAGCAAGCGACCGAGGCTGCGTTCAACCTGCTGGACAGCCATGACACGCCGCGTCTGCTCACGTTGTGCGATGATGAAGAGGGCCGCATGAAGCTGGCCGTGCTGTTCCAAATGACATACCCGGGTACACCGTGCATCTACTACGGTGATGAAGTGGGCATGTCCGGAGCGGGCGATCCCGACTGCCGTCAATGCATGGTGTGGGAAGAGGAGCAGCAGAACGGCGATCTGCTGAAGTTCTATCAGACACTGATTGCGCTTCGTAAGCAGCACGCCGCTCTTCGCTCGTTGGATATTACGTTCCTGCACGCCGAGGCGAATGATGCAGCGGTAGTTTATGCTCGCCGCAGCGGAGATGAGCAATTCATTATTGCGATGAATGCCGGAGCGCAATCTCGCAGCCTCACTGTGCCGGCTGCAAGCGGGAAGTGGCAGGATATGTTCGCCGGTTCGACGGTCGAGTCGAAGGGCGCGCAGCTCTCCATCGCGCTCGATGGCTTCGGATTCGTTGTGTATAAGCTTGTAGGTTAGTTTGATTGGCCGGCCGCATCCGGCTGGCTGCTCCCCCAGCCGCCGCAAGGGGGCGATTTCGGAGCTGAGAGCCGCGTTTTCCGACTCTCGGCTCTTTTTTGCGGCGGATTTGGCGCTGACAGTCGGTTTTTCATACTCTCAATGAGGCAGCCATCCACCTACACGCGGCGGCCAGAGGGTGAGCTGAAAGCAAAAAAGACCAACCCTTCATCATCCACGATGAAGAGTCGGCCTTCCCTACCCGGCACGGGGTCGTCAGCTCCTTCGCAAGTCAGCCTTCTCCCTACGCCGTCACTTCTTAATCGTCAGTTCCTCCGCGAAGTGCCCGGAGCGGTTCACTTTGGTCTCCAGATACTTGCGGTTGAATTCGGAAATGTCGCCCCAGAGCGGGACACGGTCTTCCACGTTCATGCCGGATGCTTTGAGCGCCGCCAGCTTCCTTGGATTGTTCGTGATG
This sequence comes from Paenibacillus sp. J22R3, assembly GCF_056269305.1. Taxonomy (NCBI): domain Bacteria; kingdom Bacillati; phylum Bacillota; class Bacilli; order Caryophanales; family Paenibacillaceae; genus Paenibacillus; species Paenibacillus sp. J22R3. The sequence goes on from NZ_JBWDNS010000006.1 coordinate 182,835, forward strand.
AGCGTGACTGGCTTGCTGCGCAGATGGGCGAGTACGAGCAGCGTCTCTTCGTAGCTGCGTGTATCGTCCTGAAATCCGAGCTCCAGATTTGCCTCAACCGTGTCGTAGCCCTTCTCCTGCAGAATGTAGGCCATCGCCTTACTGAACAGCCCGATTCCCCGGCCTTCATGGTTGGCTAAGTAGAACAGAGCGCCGGTACCGTGCGAGGTGATCATTTTCATCGATTGGTGCAGCTGATACCCGCAATCGCACCGCTTGCTCCCGAAAATATCTCCCGTATGGCAGATGCTATGCATACGAATCAATGCTTCCTCCCCGCCGGCGAAGTCGCCATACACGAGCGCGCTGGACTGCTGCTTCTCAGCCAGATTGGACGCGGACAGCTGCTCAATCAGAAACTCGGTCCGCTCCTTTTCCTTACAACCGCCCTCGGTATGGACCAGGTCCCTGCACGGAAGCCAGCAATACCACTGGAAGGTGTGCGTTTCCCCCTCCAAATTAACCGGCAGCTGAATAGGCCCAACCAAGATCAACGTACCGTTTTTGCTTTTGATCGTTTCAATCCTATCATCCAGAATGCCAACGATTTTCTCATCAATCATGCCATGACGTCCTTCCCGCTTCTGACAGTCAACCTCAGGTTAGTGTTTATTGCGCGGAGAGGAAATATGCAGCCATCAGCTGCCTCACCTATTTCTTCCACCCCATGCTCGCCCGTCTATCCAGCCTGCGCGCCGTACCCTCGTTCACATAATACATGCAGGCTAAAATTCGTCGCTCACATGGATCGATCCGTTGTGGGAAGAAGCCTCCACATAGATTAATTCCTCGTCTCCTTGACGGAATGTTTGGCAGGAGTCAGTATCATCGCCCTGTTTCTTGTCGACCAGCTGTTGGCCATTCAAGCGGCAAGCCGCGCGACCATGATTGACGTTTAATTCGCCATATACACCGGTCGAATGAGCCGGGAACTGAATCGTAATGCTGCCATTATGTGTTTTAGCGGTAACGCTGCTTTCTGAGGTCGCATTCGCTACCCGAATTTCAATCTTCCCATTTTGCGATTTGCATGCCAATTCCTCGAACTGGCAATTCGCTTTGATGTTGCCATTCTGCGTGTGTACCTCTATCGTCTCGGCTATAACGTCGTCTGTATGGACGGAACCGTTCGTTGTCCGGCATTCCAACTTCTCCAGTTGGCCTTTCGCTATAATATTACCGTTCGTTGTCGTAAGAACAGCTGATTCCGCCAGGAGCCCACCCGTGTGAATGAAGCCGTTAACCGATGTTACTTTCACCTGCTCAACCTGTATGCCTTCAATCTTGATTTTTCCGTTCGTCGATGTGAATGCAGCCGTCTCTGAGATCATCTGCTGGACATCAAGGCCACCGTTCGTCGCAGACATGTGGAATAACTCGTAGGCTTGTCCTTGCGGAACTTGAATGGTTACGGCGAGATCTACTTGACGGCCATTCAGATCGTCCGTCTTCAAGCTGAATCGGTAACGTTCGTCATCGGAGCTTTGCGAAACCGCCTCTTGCAGCCAGCTGTGCAAATCGAAGCTGCTCTCGGGTTTATCCATCTTCGCCGATACATTCACCTGCGTAAATTCTTGATCCCATGTCAGGTACTGGATGGAGGCGTTATCCGTCGCAAATTCCACATACTCTGTCGGAAACGAATGATGCTTACTTTCCCAGTAAGCTTCACCTTGCGCCCCATGAGCGCTGACCTGCGGCTCGATTTCTTTATGAAGCGGTGCCGCAGGGGAGGGTGGGGCTGGTGCAGGAGGAGGAGTGGGAGTAACTGCTGTCCCTTCAGCTTCAACCGACTTACTGTCGCCTCGTTCAAGCGCTTCAAGCAGCGCCAAGCCTTCCTCTACGGTAATTTTATGCTCCTCGATCATTTTTGTAATCATCGTCCGTTCTTCACTCATATCGCAATCGCTCCTTTATTTTTTGCTGGCTTGGATGAGCTTAAGCGCCTCTTCTACGGTTATCGTGCCTTCATCGAGCTTCGATAGAATCTGCTTGCGCTGTGAATCCTCCGTGGCGGCGGGCGTCTCTGTCGCAGGCGAGGTCTGGTAACCAAGCGCTTCCACGATGTGGTCTAGCCGGTTCCGTACCGTTGGATACGATATGCTGAGCTCCTTCTCCATCTCCCGGATGTTCCCCCGAACCTTCAAGAAAACCTCCACGAATTTCAATTGTTCGTCGTTCAAGGAGGCTAGTCGGGTCGATTCGAAGCTGCCTTTAATCGTCGTGTGGCAATGATCGCATTTGAGCTCTTGGATCGTCAGCTTATTCTCGCAAACGGGACATTGCTGCGGTGGTGGGTATTTCAGAGCAATCCCTCCTTCTGTTTAATGGTGAGTTTAAAAATATTTATATTATATTGAATTATATTAAACAATAATATTGAATTTTACAAGTTATAAGTTAAATAAATTAATTTATATGTTTATGCGTGGCGTTTTATCTGCTAGCCTTGAGCAGGGAGCTCGACTATCAGGCGGGTGGGGGGGGATTTACTTAGTGATGAGCGGAGGAAGGGAGAAATTGCTGCTTAAAATGCAACATTTCCCCCTCAGAATGAGCAAAGACAGCCAATTGTTGCGCGATATGCAACATTCAGCTGTGGAAGGACGATCAGGAGGCTAGTTGGGGCGAAAATGTTGATATATGCGCAACATTTCCTCCACTAGCCTCCCTTTTCATCAAAAATGCTGCATGTTATGCAACATTTCATCTAGACCTGCCACCTAGGTGGGCGGCGAGGTTACTTGATGTTGGTGGGTAAGCGAAGATTAGGTGGACGGCAGGGTTACTTGGTGTTAGGCGAGGGAGCGACGATTAGATGGACGGCAGGGTTACTTGGTGTTAGGTCGAGAGGCGACTGTCAGGTAGTCAGCGAGATTACTCGGCGATGTGTAGGTTGCACGACTATCAGGCCGCCAGCAGGGTTTTACCTGTTGATAAGTCAGGGGAGCGTCCGCCAGCGCTGCATTCGGGCTCGTTATCCCCAAACTTACGCACATATTATCCACATTATCCACAGCTTACTCAGAATTCTCATCAAAAAAAGCTGCCCCACCCGGCATCATCCTGCGATGATCACGAGTGGGACAGCCACTTACTATTGCAATATAACCGTACTATACGGCGGCAGCTTCAGCTTGCCTTCGCCGAATTTCGCGCCTTCCTTGCTGGACCGCGCGATTTCCTTCAAATCATCCTTCTCAGCGGTTCCCCCCGAAGTCAGATCGATAATCTGCTCCGTAGCTGACATATTATGCGCAACGAGAACCTTCTGATCGTTCGTTACTCGGTAATACGCAGCAACGGCCGGGCTGTCGGTGTTCTTCTCTACGATCGTGCCATCGCGCAGTGCAGGCAATTCATTACGCCAAGCAATCAGCTTCTTGTAATGCGATAACAACGAGTTCGGGTCCGCTTGCTCCGCTTCAACCGAAACCGTGTTCGGCGTCGTGTTGTAGCGGGAGGCTTCCCAAGTCGTCTGCCCCTTGCCGCCCGCAGCGCCTGAAGCGTACCAAGGCATCGGCTCGCGAATGGCCTCGTCGGGCTTCATCCCCTTCATGCCTAATTCCTCGCCGTAGTAGATGAACGGATTGCCCGGAAGCGTAAGCAGCAAGGCCGAGGCCATCTTGGCATGGTCCACGTTGCCGCCAAGCTCGCTCATTGTCCGGTTCTGGTCGTGATTCGTCAGAAACGGCGCATCCACAAACGCACCATTCGATGACTTGTTGTACATCTGGTAGATACGGCCAAGACTAAACCCGACATCGGGATTCTGCTCCCGATCTGCACCGGACAGCAGTTTCTTCGCCAAATCAAAGTTAAAAGCCGAATCCAGCGCTTGATCCAAGTACGGTGCGATAATAACCGAAGAATCCCACACTTCGCCTACGATATAGGCATCCTTCTTCGTGTCGGCAATGCCCTTGCGGAACTCCTGCCACCACTTCTGGTTGCTCGCTTTGACGGCATCGGTGTTAATGGTAGACGCGAAGTCGCCATAGATATGCTTCGCAGCATCCATCCGGAAGCCATCCAAGCCTTGCTCCAGCCAGTAATTGCCAACGTTGATCATCTCACTGCGTACAGCAGGCTCGTCAAAGTTCAAATCAGGCATCCCTTCCCAGAAGTCGCCTAAGTACTTCAAGCTCCCAAACGGATGCCACGGATTACCGCCAACTGCGCCGTCTGCCGGCACCTGTACATCCGCTTCCTCAATATGATACCAATTCCGATACGGACTCTTCGGATCAGCGATCGCGGATTTGAACCACGGATGCTCATTGCTCGTATGATTGACCACCAGATCCATAATGACCTTTATCCCCAGCTTATGAGCGGCTTCCGTCAGTTTATTCAAATCTGCCATCGTGCCGTAATCCTTGTTAATTCCATAATAATCCGTTACATCATACCCGTGATAGCTGGGAGAAGGATTAATCGGCATCAGCCAGATCCCGCCAATGCCCAGCTCCTTCAGGTAGCTCAGTTTCTCAGTCACACCATTCAGATCGCCAATGCCATCACCGTTGGAGTCCGAGAAGGAACGAACAAAGATTTCATAATAAACCGCTCCCGGCTGCTCATCGACCTGTGCCGCAACCGCATCTTTCCCAACCTTCTTCTCTAGCTCCTGCTCGCCCTTAGAGGAGGAGCAGCCTGCCAGCACGCTGATTAGAAGAGCGGCGGCCAATATGGCCGCCGCGAATATGTTGCTTATACCTGTACGGATGATCATCACCCCTTGGATGCCCCCGCAGTGAGTCCTTCAACAAGGAACTTCTGCAGAAACGCGAACAGAATCATAATCGGAATCGCAATCATAACTGCGCCTGCCGCGAACATCGTGAAGTTACTGTTCTGGAAGTTAGCCACCATATCCCACATGCCGACCGCAAGCGTCCAGTTTTCTTTGGAACGCAGAACAAGTCTTGCGAAGATAAAGTCTACCCACGCACCGGTAAACGTCGTTAGTCCGATGTACGTAAGCATTGGACGAGACAACGGGAGCATAATGCGCCAGAAGATCGTTAAGTGGCTTGCACCGTCAATCCGCGCTGCTTCATCCAAGCTCCGCGGAATCGTATCGTAGAACCCTTTTACAATGAAGCCGCCAAGCACAGATCCCGAAGAATATACGAGAACGAGCGCTGTATGCGTATCAAGCAAATCCAGCTGAAGCAGCAGGATATAGATCGCGACCATGCTCATGAAACCCGGGAACATCCCAAGGACGAGCATCGTAGTGAGCAAGGTTTTACGACCTTTGAAACGGAAACGCGACAAAGCGTACATGCTCAGCGTAGTCAGCAAAGTCGAGAGAATCATCGACAGTGTAGCGATCTTCAGCGTGTTCCAATACCAGCGGCCGAAGCTGAAGCTAGGTGAAGTGAACAGCTCCTTGAAATGGATAAGAGTCGGATGACTCGGGAAGAACTGTTCGCTAAACAGTGCGCTGCCGGGACGCAGAGCTGAGAACAGCACCCATACGGCCGGATAAATCGCACAAATCGCAATCAGGGTCAGAATGATATAGGTCAACGTTAAACGGAAGACGTTCCTCGATTTCATACTCATTGGATCATATCCTCCTCTTTAAACGACCGTGAACGACGGTAGCTCCAGATCGAGAGCGAAGCGACAATCACGAAGATGATAATACCGATCGCGGATGCAAAATTGTACTTGTTGTTATTAAGCGTCAGCTTGTACAGCCATGTAACGAGCAAGTCGGTGCTGCCTGCATACTGATAGTCACCCTTAACCGGATCACCATTCGTCAGCAGGAAGATGACGTTGAAGTTATTGATGTTACCTGCAAATTGCGTAATGAGAATCGGTGTTGTAGCAAAGAACACGAAAGGCAACGTGATTACGCGAAGCTTCTGGAACGCTGTGGCACCATCGACCTCGGCAGCCTCGTACATATCTCTTGGAATGGCAGTAAGTACGCCCAGAATAAGGACCATGGAGACCGGAATCCCGACCCACATGTTGACGAGAATGACCGTAACCTTCGCCCAGAACGGATCCGTCAGCCAAGGAAGCTTGCCGATTCCGAAATAGCCGAGGTACTGATTGATCGGTCCGAATTGGCCGTTGAACAAGTTACGCATTACAAGCAGCGAGATGAGCTGCGGAATCGCGTAAGGAATAATGAAGATCGAACGCCACATGCCTTTGAAACGAATGCCCTGCTGATTGATGAGCAGCGCAACGAACAAACCGCCGAAATACGTCGTAACGGTGGCGATAACCGCCCAAATGACCGTCCAAATGAAAACCCCGTAGAACGTATGGCTCCACGTCTTTAATTGGAGCAAATCGATAAACGTCTGGAACCCAACCCAATCGACAAGCTTCGCAGGCGGAATATGCTCCGGTGCGGAGTAGTTGGTGAATGCGAGCAGGATCGCCATCATAATCGGCATGATCGTTAAGAACAGCACGGAGATAGCAGGCAGCGTGAGGAGCAGCTGAGGGAACCGTCTGTCGGTTACATAGCTGACTGTTTGCTTAAACGATGCCGGTGTTACGCCTTCATCCCGCAGCTTGCCGGTTCGGTTCGCATCCCTGACGTTCATCACATAGATGACAACAAATAAGCTGAATAAAATCAGAATAACAAGCCCGCCGATTAATAAGTTGACGGAGTGGTCACCAACAACGTTCTTATAGCGCTTGCCGATTTTGACAAGCTTTGTCGGTGTATCACCAAGCGTTACAAGACCCCAGATTGCATGAGGAAGCCTTTGTACGAAATAATAACCGCCCATAATTTCAACACAAAGCAGAAGAATGCCTTTCACGAACTGACGATTGTACAGTTGACCAAGACCCATCGCGAGAACAGATAAAATTGTGGCTGTTTTTTGATGCCGCTGCATCCACCTCCAGCTCCTTTCCCTTGTCCGAATAAAGTTACGTCACCCGCCCCTCATAAGAAAGGGCGGGTGACGGCATTGTATGGTTGTTTATTCGCAGCCAACAGGCTGCGTCTGATGCTGCCGCGATTTACTTCGCAGCTGCGTTAGCATCTTCGATTTGCTTCACAGCATTATCAAGTGTTGCTTTCGGATCTTTGCCAGCGTTCCAGATGTCGGAAAGCGCTGCGCCGATTGGTGTCCATACGTTGCCCATTTCAGGGATCGAAGGCATCGGCTGCGAGTTTTTGAACTGCTCAACGAATGCTTTTACAATTTCATCGCCTTGGATCTTCGGATCTTCTGTTGCTTCCTTGTTTGCAGGAATCGCGCCAGTCAACGAGAAGTCATCCAATTGCGCTTCTTTCGTGGAAGCAAAACGTGCGAACAATTTCGCTGCGTTCGGGTATTTCGTGTACGAGTTTACGTACCAAGCTTTAACGCCGGAGAACGATACGGATTGTTTGCCGTTGATGCTAGGGATTGGCGCTGCACCGAAGTTGATGCCGGATTTCTTGATATCGCCGATTGCCCATGGGCCGTCGATGTTCATCGCAAGCGTACCGCCTGTGAACAGACCTTTCTTGATATCATAAGTTACATCACCGGATTTAAGCGGCAATACGTCTTTCTTCAGCGATGCGAAGTAAGTTGCGCCTTCTACCGCACCGGCGTTGTTAAGGCCGATTTCAGCTTTGTCTTGGCCGTTGTTGCCGTATACGAAGCCGCCTGTAGTAGCTAGGAACGGATAGCTGAAGTAGAAGTTTCCGATATCCCACATGAATGCATATTTATTCTTTTTACCGTCGTTGAACGTTTTCGCGAATTCTTTCACTTCGTCGAACGTTGTTGGAGGCGTTGCGATCAGATCTTTGTTGTAGAACATCGCATACGTTTCAACTGCACGCGGGAAGCCGTATAGAACGCCATCATACGTTACCGCTTGAACCGCAACATCGCTGTTCTCCGATTTCGCTTCTTCTTCATAAACGTCATTCGGAAGCACAAGACCTGCTGCTACTGCTTTACCAAGGTTATCGTGCGGGAACAATACAACGTCTGCACCGATTCCGGCAGGACCGTCAGTTGTAAGCTTCGCCACTTGGTCGCCAGCGCCAAGCTCTTCCATTTTCACTTCAACGCCGTATTTTTCTTTGAATTCTTTCATCATTTTCTCAACGAAAGGACGCTCTTCTTTGGCTTCCCATACAAGCAAAGTTGCGCCGTCTTCCGGTACAAGCTCAGCGTCTTCAGCTGTGTTGTTGCCAGTGCCGTTGTTTACTGTGCCCGTGTTTGTTTCACCGGTGTTCTCATTCGCATTGTTGTTCTTCGAGCCGCAAGCTGTCAGTGTTGCAGCAAGTGTTAGAACTAGAAGTAAGGATACTGTCTTTTTCATTCTATTTAACCCCTCTCGTTATTAAAGCGTAATCGCGCCGGAGCATAAACCTAGAGTAACCAATTATCGACATCCTATTACGAATAGCGCGATTGCTTCGGATGATGCAATAACCGAGCTTGCAAGTATTTCTCAAAAATGCGGCTCTTGCATTGTACACGATCCTCTGCGTTTGTGCAAACGTTTGTACAGATGGCAATCGAAATGGGAATTCAAGGCTTTAATTTCCTTCTAATTGCGAAAGAAAGCGTTTTACCGACGCCCTTACTATACACTACGGCCTGCAGATTGGGAAAACGTTTGCACAGTTCATTTGCACAAATAATCACGGACCGTTCTTCCATTTGCTCTGTTTTTCTCTCCCTATCTCAGAAAATTAAATTTGTGCATGAAAAACTTTTCAATGATATACTCTAGGTAAAGTACAGCTATAGCATCGGCTCACATAAACAATGATACGTGCATACGTTTGCGCAATTGGGGGATTTTATGTCAGTCACGATTAAAGATATTGCAAAAATCGCCGGCGTCTCGCCTTCAACCGTTTCACGGGTTGTCTCGAATCATCCGCGAATTAGCCGGGAAACGTCCCGTAAAGTCAAAGAGATTATGGAGCAGCTCGGCTATCACCCGAACATGATGGCGAAGAGTCTGGTGTCGAAAACAACCCAAACGATTGGCATCGTCTTGCCGCGCCCTGCCGAGGAGCTGTTTCTGAACTTCTTCTTCGGCGAGCTGATTCGAGGGATCGTTACGCAGGCGACCAGAGCCGGTTATGACATGCTGATGACGACGGTTACGTCTGACTCTAATGAGCTTGAAGCCATCTCGCGCCTCGTCATGGGACGCCGCGTTGATGGTATTTTGCTATTGTCGTCCCGCACCTCGGATCCGATCATCGGATTTCTGAAACAGCAGAACTTCCCCTTCGTTCTCATCGGGCGAAGCGACGAGTTTCCGGACGTGCTTTCGATTGATAATAACAACATCCAAGCAGCTTATGATGCCACGAGCCACTTTATCGCCCAGGGGCATAAGCGGATCGGCTTCATCAGCGGTCCGCCGAATCTCGTTGTTTCCCAGGATCGACTGTTCGGCTATAAGAAAGCGCTCAAGGAAGCCAACCTGCCGTTTCAGCAGGAATGGGTGCTGGAAGGCGATCTGCTGCAGCAAAGCGGATACCGGGCGATGTCCTTCTTCATGAGCTTGCCGGATCGGCCGACAGCGCTTGTCATCTTCGACGATTTGCTCGCCTTTGGCGTGCTGCGCGGACTGACAGAGCTTGGCTACAGCGTTCCGCAGGACATTTGCATCGTCAGCTTTAACAATATTCCGCTGTCCGAGCTCGCTTCAACGCCGATCAGCTCCATCGATATCGGCACTTATCAGCTCGGCTATACCGCGTCACAGTCGCTGCTTCGCATCGTACACGATGAGCCGCTGTCGCAGAACCATATCATTATTCCGCATCGACTGATTGTGCGGGAATCATCGATTCATTCGAGCAGCAAGAAAACATGACAAAAGGCATCCTCCGCTGACAAGCCGGGAGATGCCTTTTTAGTTATCCTACGCTAAATAAATCGCTCGATTGCCATGACTGCCGCCGAGGCTATAGTTGACTTTAATAGACAGCTACTGCTTTTTGAATCGCTGCATTAAGTGCATCCAGATTCGGCGTTGACGGCGTCTTAGCGTCCGTCAGCTCGTATTTCCCTTTCAGCATGAGAATCCGTTTCACGCTCTCATCTATCCGCTCCACCGTAATCTCTCCGCTATTCACGCTCTTCTTCAGCGCTGCGAGTATGGCGTCCACATTCTTGTACTCATGGGCCACCAGCAAAATATCACTGCCCGCCTTGACCGTCATGACCGCCGCTTCTCCCATGCCATAATTCTTCGCAATGGCCCCCATCGTGAGGTCGTCCGTCATGACGACACCTTCGAATCCCAATTCGCCGCGAAGCTCATCCGTGATGACTCGTTTGGACAGGGAGGCCGGCACTTTGTCGTCCACCTTAGGGTAGAGAATATGCGCGATCATGACCGCATCCACCCCTTTATCGATGGCTTCTTGGAAGGGCAGCCACTCGAAGGCTTTGAGCGCAGCTTCGCTTTTGCCCACAACCGGCAGCTCCAGATGGGAATCAACCGACGTATCCCCATGCCCCGGAAAATGCTTCACCACCGGAATGACACCTTCCTCCTCGATAGCCTCCATAACGGCGATCCCCATCTTCGTAACAACCTTAGGCGTCGAACCGTAGGAGCGGTCGCCGATGACCGGATTCTTCGGGTTACTGTTAATGTCCAGCACCGGTGCGAAATCTACGTTGAAGCCCATCTTCTTGCTCGCTTCCCCAAGTATGCTTCCTATCTTGGCTGCATATTCACTCTTGCCGGTGTCTCCGATTGCCTTGGCGGTTGGCAGCTTCACAAGTCCGGGAAGCCGGCTCACCCTGCCCCCCTCCTGATCGACAGAGACGATCAGCGGTGAAGCATTATCTTTGTTCCAAGCCTTCAACTGATTCACATAGGCGACAACCCCTGTAGGCGTCGAAATATTATTCGCATAGAAAATAACGCCGCCCACATGCTGACTCGCAATCATCCGTTTCGCTGCCTGACTGCCCGTCGTACCGTCCACGCCGGCAATAATCATCGCCCCAAGCTTCTCATCGAGCGACATTTTCTCCACCTGCTGCGTGATTTCATCCGCCGGCGCCTGCTCGGGCTGATCGGGCGTCTCCGGCACGGCCGGTGTTGCCGGTTCTTCTTCCGACGTATCCGGCGGCGTTTCCGGTGTCTGCGTTGGCGGTTCATCCGTCGGCTGCTCCGAGTCCGGCGGCGAAACGACGACAGGCGGCTGGTCAGCGGTCTCTCCCTTATGCGTACAACCGCCTAATATTCCGATCGACAAAGCCATTAATCCTATAGCAAGTTTTCTCATCTGCATGGTCACCCGTTCCTCTTCGCGTACTTATTGCAATTGTAACCATTAGAACGCAAGAAGAACCGCCAAATGTTGCAGCATCGGAATTAAGATTCTTTAATTCCCGCTAAGGGCTTGGATGCGGCGGTAGGGAAATGTTGCGTTTTGCGCAACATAATCAGGAAAACCGCAGCTAGTTGGCTAAAATGTTGCATGAATCGCAGCATTTCACCTCCGCCAAACAAACCAAAAAACCGCTTCCCCCTCGAAGAGGGAAAAGCGATCCACAAATAAATTCAATTAGATCGTCCACAAGCTCCAATCATTGCGTCTGCGGCCGATGGAATCAATCCAGCGCAGCGATACATCGAACAACTCATCGCGCGAAGCTTTCGAAGAGAACGTATGGTCACCTTGCAAAATAACCTCTTTGTCGCAATTGCCCTCTTTGCGCAGCCAGAACATTTTCTGATACAAGAAGCAGTAGTCGACTGGGATCACCGTGTCCGCCGTGCCATGCACGATCAGCACATCCCCGTTGTAGCCGCGCAGCTCCGTCAGCGGTTGATATTGCGCCAACGAATCGGTGAACTTCTTCGTAAACTGATAATGCATATAATCCGTCGTACCATTGGTGTCAATCTCTTGAATCGCCTTGGTTCCGATAATGTTGCGGATATCCATGAACGGGTGGGCGACCGGCGCCCACATGACCAATGACTTCACGCGCGAGTCGCGAGCAGCTGTCAACACCGCGACCGCGCCGCCCAGGCTGTGGCCCACAAGAATAAGCCGCTCCGCATCCACCATATCGAGGCTGAGCGCGTAATCGATGACCGTTCTCGTCTGTCCGATCAGCTCATCCAAACCGCCGCTTCCGTAATCGCCGGTGCTCTCGCCGCAGCCGCCGTAATCGAAGCGCAGCACAAGATAACCGCTGCGAGTCAGCCGTTCTGCTGCCTCAACGAATAACCGGTCCGTCCCCATACGATTGCCGATAAAGCCATGGCAAATGATGATAAGCGGGTATTTGGCAGCTCTCTTCTCTTCGCGATCCACTACGGGATACTGCAGCACGCCGGACAATTCTATGTCGCCGCTGCGGATTGATATGGGATGATTCATGATCGGCACCACCTTATTCCTATAATTCCTACCTACTTTGTTGGAATTAAGAATATCACGGATATGCGGCATCGTCAATCGTCAGTTTGCACGGCTTCGGACTATGCTTTTACACCGACATGTTTGAGCGCTTCACGTACACTTAACGGTGATAACGCCGTATCCGCTACGAACTGCTGCACCGCAGCCGAATCGGTCTTCGCATATTCGCGCAATGCCCAACCGATTGCTTTGCGAATGAAGAACTCTTCCTCATGCGCAGTTCGGCGAATGAGCGAGAATAGCAGCTCCGCATCCGTCCGGCCTTTATAACCGAGCTGGAACAAGATTGCGGTACGACGCAGCCAGAGGTTGTCCGATGTGATCCATTTCTCCGTGTAGGCGGGCACAAGCTCCGGATAGCGGGTGAACATCGTGCCAACAAGGTGGCTCGCAATCATATCGACCGTATCCCACCACGATTGTGCCGTAATGAGATGTTCGATGAACGCTACCTGGTCAATCGTCAGATCCTTCTGCCGCTTCTCAAGCAGGAGCAGCGCCGTATAATGAAACTCCCGCTCCGGCAGCGACCACAGCTTACGAGCAATCCTTTCAAGCTCCGCACCCGACGGTACACCGTGCTCCTTCATAAACCGCTTCGTCACCGCAGCCCGCTCCGGCGTCCGAATGCCCAGAAACGGAAATAAATCGCGCATATAAGCCTTCATCGGGCCTGCGACTTCCTCACTCGCATGACTGCGAAGCATCTTCTCGAGATCCTCGCAGTAGGTGTCCGAAACGATATTCACTTTCACTGGCAGCAGCCTCCTTCATATGACCCCATTATACCAAACCTGTCACCGCATCTAAGCAAGGGCAGCAACAAAAAGACGACCGATGATCCAGCCATCCGTCGCCCTTTTGCATTATCTCTTATAGATCAGCTTCCGCTGCTCCTCTACCAGTAGCTTCAGTCCATCTGTCGCATAGGCGCCGGGGCTCAGCACGCCGAACTTGATCCAGTAGCCAACTCCAAACGACGAGCCGTCTTCCAAAATAACCTGCAAACTGTAACTCCCGCCGGCTAAGTTCTTTGTCTGTTTGGCAATCGTCATGCGGTCTACAACGTTCAGCTTTACGTACTCCTCCGCAAACGCAGCGACCGCTTCCGGCGTGAAGTCTTTCAGCGGCGAACCGTCGTTTCCGCTTACGAAACGGACATTCTTGATTCGGCCTGTAATATCATAGAGGTCGCCGATTGTATCCGCAGCTTTATTCTCGGAGACTTGATAGAGCTCACCGCCTGCCAATAGTCGGAAGCTTTGCTTATAGCCTTTTACCTCGAACAGCTCCGTCCCGATCTCCAGCAGCGTGGCATCTCCGTCCTGCATCACATAATCCTCGCAGGCATGGTCTGATAGTTTATAGCCGATTTGTCCGATTCGCTTCCCTTGCTGGACGATGCTCGCATCATCGCGGTCCCCCATAGACATATACAGGATACCATTCCATCGAAGCGCCGGGACATAGTCGATTTCGGACGTCTTATCGCGGCATTCCTTTCTATCTGCGCCACCTGCCTTGGTGCCCGGCAATTGAAACGAACAACCCGTCAGAAGCAATAGAGCGCTTAATAGAAGAAGCATCGCTCTCCTTGCAGTTCTCCTCCGGCCAAAACCCTGCTTCATTGATCCTCACTCCGACTCTCATTGTTGCTCCTATAGACGAGGCTGTATCGCCATTAGTTGCAGCATATGGTCAATCATACAGGAATTGGATCAATTCAGCACAGCCTCTACCGCCCGCCACCTCAGCTTGTCCCGCATGGTGACGACCGGGCCGATGACGATGGCGACCGGGCTGACCAGCTCCGCTACCTCAGGCAGCGAGGTTATGGTTCGAAGCGTGCCGACGACCGTTCGCTGCTCGGAGCAGGTTCCGCTTTGCACGAGCGCGATCGGCGTGCTCGGCGGTTTATCACTGCCGAGCAGCTGCTCCACGATGTAAGCAAGCTGCGCCAGCCCCATCAGCACGACGAGCGTCTCCGCGCCGGCCGCCCACGCCCAATCGACACAGGCGCTGTCCTTGTCGGTACATTCGTGGCCGGTAATGACCGCGAAGGAAGCAGCCAGCTTGCGATGCGTAACCGGAATGCCGGCGTAAGCAGGGGCGGCGATGCAAGAGGAGATGCCGGGCACGATTTCGAATGCGATCCCGCGCTCTGTTAAGTGGGCGGCCTCTTCGCCGCCTCGCCCGAACACGAAGGGATCGCCTCCCTTCAGCCGGGTGACGGTCAGTCCGCGCATTGCGCGCTCGGCGAGAAGAGCATTAATCTCTTCTTGCCGCAGCGTATGTCGTCCGGAAGCTTTGCCGACATAGATGAGCTCCACATCCGACCGAGCCTCCTTAATCAGCTCCTCTGACACGAGTCTGTCATATACAATGACATCAGCCAGTCGTATGCTTTCCAGTCCGCGGACCGTAATCAGCTTCGGGTCGCCAGGACCCGCTCCCGTTAAGTACACCTTCCCATAATCGCCGCCCATGCGCCCACTCTCCCTGTCCCAGCTATGTCTTGCTGCCATTATATTGGATTAAGATCCGCTCTTGGACTATGAATTCGCGCTTACACCTGTATGGGGCTCTACTTCCACGCGTGCTCCATGCCCCGCACTACCGGGACCTCGAGCCGAGTCTTCACCTTGCACCATGGCTAGACCTGCACCCGGAAATGCAACACTTTCTGCGACAGCAATCGGAACGGCTCCTATGCCCTCCGCACTTGCAACGACACCTGCACCTGCGCCTGCACCAGAACCAGAACCAGCTCCTGCGCCGCCCGCGCATTCACCCGACACAGCACCAACCGCCGTCTCGCTTTCCGTCAATTGACCGCCGCCGAAGAATTTACTCATCGCAACGACCATACTGCCCATGCGCTCCTCTTCAGGAAACAGTACCCGCTCCACGCCTTCCTCTTGCAGCGCTTCCGCCGTCACCTTACCAACGGCTACGGCCAGCACGCGCTCCGAGAAAGCAGCGCGAACCGCTTCCAGCTTACCGAGCTTCGCCGCGCAGCCCATCACATAACGAACCTGAACGGTGCTCGTGAGCGTGACAGCATCTACATCGCCGCTGACAATTTCCTCAATCAGCGTCTCGACGATATCGCCCTGCGGCGGGATATGCCGATAAGGGAGCAGCTCCTCGCAGAGCGCGCCGCGTCCGGCCAGCTCGCCGATCAGACGCGGGGCCGGATCGCCATATAGCTGCAGCGCAACGGTCCGACCATAGAGATCATGGTCGCCCATTAAGCGAAGCAATCCCGCAGTCGTGCCGTCATCATCACGCACCTCCGGCGTGATGCCCAGCTTGCGCAGCGCGTTCACCGTCTTATAGCCGCGAGCGGCTACTCGCATCTCGCTCAGCACATGGACAAACTGCTCCGCCAAACCGAGCCGCTCGGCAATTTGCACGAGCGCCTCCGTTCCAACGCCTGTCGTCAGCACGAGCCAATCGGCCGGCTTCGCGATGAGCGAGCATAGCTGCTCTTCAATCCCGGAATCGTCGAGAAACACGGTTCCCTGCGCAGGACGAAGCACCGCCGATCCACCGAATTTAGCAATCATTTTGCTCAGCTCATCCGCTTTGCGCGGCCCCGTCACCGCGATCCTCTTCCCCTCTAAACGCGCCATAGCCGCCGCCTCCCAGTCCAATCGATATCCACTCGCATTAAGGCAGCAATCTTACGATACTTTTCTTGCGGACGCTCCATCCTGTACCAGCAAAATCACATTACCCGCTTCATCAACAATCGTGCTGTACGTATTCACGCAACCCTCATCCGGCGCCTGCACGAGCCCATCATGTAAATTAATCTTCCAATCATGCAGCGGACAATAGACATGATGATCGCATACGATCCCTTCGGAGAGCTTGCCGTTCTTATGCGGGCATAAATTCTCAATCGCTTTGACCGTTCCATCGGTCAGCTTGAACAGTGCCAATTCGATATCGCCGAACCGCACAACGCGTCCGGCCCGTTCAGGAAATTCTGAAATGTGTCCAATGATCAGTTCGTTCATTTTCTCATCCGCTCCCTCCGCTGCTGCCGCCTGGCGCAGCGCTGTCTCTGGTTATGGCTTCAACGTTGCGTCTGCCGCTGCAGCTTCCGGACTCATCGGTGCTGTCAGCGCATCGAATGCGCTGCGCAGATCGTCACTTTCGATGATTTGCTGCCAAGGATCCTTCATGAGATCAAGCGTCTTATCAATGCGTGCATTCAAGGCGTCACGATCCTCTGGTTTCTCCAGCGCAGCTTTGATTGTATCGAGACCAATTCGAAGCGACCACTCACTCGTCCGTTCCATGTAGTTGGCCGTTTCCCGGTAATATTGCAAGTAAGCGCCCGTCCACGCCAGAACTTCCTCTTCCGTCTTTACCTTTGTCAGCAAATCTGCTGCGCGCACGCGAGTTCCTCCGTTACCGGCCACGTAAATCTCCCATCCGCCGTCAATTGCGACTACGCCGAGATCTTTGATGGTCGCCTCTGCGCAGTTGCGCGGGCAGCCCGAGACAGCCAGCTTCACTTTATGAGGGGTGTTCAACCGCTCGAATTTCTTCTCCAAGTCGACGCCCATTTTGATCGCATCCTGTGTTCCGAACCGACAAAACGTATTGCCTACGCAAGTTTTCACGGTGCGCAGCGCCTTGCCGTATGCATAACCGGAAGGCATATCGAGATCCTTCCACATGCCAGGCAGGTCTTCTTTCTTCACACCGAGCAGGTCAATTCGCTGGCCTCCGGTTATTTTGACAAGCGGCACTTGGTATTTCTCCGCGACCGTCGCAATTCTCTTCAAATCCTCCGGCGTCGTCACCCCACCATAGATGCGGGGAACAACGGAGAACGTGCCGTCCTTCTGAATGTTCGCGTGATTGCGCTCATTAACGAAACGAGATTCCAGCTCATCCTCATGTTCGTCAGGGAACGCCATGCCGAGGTAATAATTGAGTGCAGGCCGGCATTTGGAGCAGCCCTCCGGGTTGTTCCACTCCAGCACATGCATAACTTCCTTCGTCGTCGTGAGGTGCATTTGCTGAATGGCATTCACCACTTCGTCGCGCGAGAGCGTCGTGCATCCGCAGATGCCCTCTTTCACCGCCGTTACCTGATCTGCGCCGAGCGTCGTTGTCAGAATAGCTTCCACGAGTGGTTTACAGCCGCCGCAGCCTCCCGAAGCTTTGGTGCAGGCCTTCAACTCACCTACGCTGACGCAGCCTTTCTCCGTGATCGCCTCCACCAACGTGTCTTTCGTTACGCCGTTGCAGCCGCAGATGATTTCGTCCCCACTCATGGCGGTTACGAGATCCGCCGTGCTCACCGACTTACCGCCTCCGCCTCCCCCGGACGGTCCGAACAGCACTTCTTTCTCGCTTCCCGTAAAGTCCTTACCGCTGCGAATAACCGAGAAAAGCCTTGAACTGTCGCTGGTATCGCCGAACAGAACAGCACCGACGACCTTCCCATTCTCAAACACTACCTTCTTATAAATGCCGTCCAAATCATCCTGTACGCGAAGCGCCTTCGTACCCGGTTCATCCGCAAACCGCCCAGCCGAGAATACGTTGACCCCGGATACCTTCAGCTTGGTTGACAGCACCGATCCTTGATAGCCGTCACTTTCGACACCGGCCAATTTCTTCGCGAGAATGGCTCCTTGCTCGTAGAGCGGCGCCACCAGACCGTACACAACCCCGCGATGCTCGGCACATTCACCTACCGCATGTATGTTAGCTATACTCCCCTGAAGATGATCACCCACGACAATACCGCGATTCACTTCCACGCCGGCACTCTTCGCCAGCTGCACATTCGGCCTGATGCCCGCTGCCATGACGATGAGATCCGCCTCTACATGCGTCCCATCCTTGAACGTCAGACCTGTTACACGTTCATCTCCCGTAATGAAATCGGACTGCTTCTCCAGCAGAAACTTCATCCCCTGCCGTTCCAACTCCGCTTGCAGAAGACGCGAAGCCGTAGCATCGAGCTGCCGCTCCATCAAGTAGCTGAAGATATGAACAACGCTCACTTCCATGCCGAGATTGACCAGCCCCCGTGCCGCCTCAATACCGAGCAAACCGCCGCCGATAACTACAGCCTTCCGGTACGTCTTCGCTGTATCGATCATCGTTTCACAATCTTTGATGTCCCGGAATGCAATGACGCCTTCCTTATCAGCCCCCGGTATCGGAAGCATGAACGGCAGTGATCCCGTAGCAAAAACAAGCTCATCGTACGATAATGTCAGTCCTTGATCCGTCGTTACCGTACGCGCCTCCGTATCCACTGCTGTCGCTTGTTGACCGGTGTGAAGCGAAATCTCGTTATTGCGATACCAATCCCAATCATTCAGAATAATATCCTTCATGCTGGCATCCCCTGCGAGCACAGACGACAACATAATGCGGTTATAGTTGGGGTGCGGCTCCGCCCCAATAATTGAAATTTCGTAGCGATGCGGGTTCAGCTTGAGCAGCTGCTCCACGAATGACACGCCGGCCATCCCATTTCCGATCATGACTAGTTTTTTTCTCATGGCTATCTCTCCTAAAAGTTAGTGCGTCGCACGAGGTACGACCCTTATTGCGCTGCAGCCCCGGCCGCTTCCGAAAACATAAAAAGCCTACCCCCTCGTCGCAATTGACGAAAGAATAGGCTCCATTGCCGGATTTAAGAGGGCACGCCATTGTGCCGTCGTAAAGATCTTGGCTTTAGTATAGGTCGCATTATCACACATGTCAATATATCTAACATAAAATAGCACGTAAAGTGCCATTAATGGTCACTCGCCTAAAATTTAGGGAAAATAGTTGAAATGAACGTCGACATTCTGAGGGAGGGTATGTTATATTTTATTACAAATTTGCAGGCAGGGCTTCAAAGCCAGACAATTGCTGTGCCTAACCGAGGTGACCGATGATGAGATCAATCCTTTTTCTCGAGGAAGGAAGACCTCCCGTTTCGATGCATAGCTTGCAGCAAAACTGCCGCACCTTGCATCGTGCAGCTAATGTAGAAGAGGCAAAGAGCCTCATTAGCGTCGCGGATGCCGTGGTGATGCATGTTCCCTTAGAGAGGATGCAGGATTGGCAATCCACAATTGCAGGAATGAGACGACTGCCGACGCTATGGCTCTGCTCCGAGAACGCGGTTCCGAGCGAGCTTGAGTTTGGTTTCACATTGGACGGCGTCCTCTTCAGCTCTATGAACACCTTGGAATTTGGCGTTGCCTTGAAGTGGGGACAGCGTGTATTCCAGCAGCGCAAGCGATGGGCCGAGGAACGGGAGCAGCTGCTGCAGCGTATTGATGAGCGCAAATGGATCGATCAAGCAAAGGCCGTATTGTGCGAAATCAAAGGGATTTCCGAGGCGGAAGCCTATGATTTCCTGCGAAAACAGGCGATGAACGAACGCAAACGGATCGGCGATATTGCAGCCTCCATCGTGAAAGTTTACCAACTTATCCACGGCTAACTCTCGGCATCAGCTCCTATACGTATTAAACCACCCCCGCTCCCCCCTAAAATTTTGTATGTCAGCTATATTGACACAGACCTCGCAAGCCCCCTATAATTGCAACTAAGATCACAATGACGTGAATCGAACGATAACTTGGCTTCCACACCGACGTGGAGCCGATGGCAAAGAGGCCGTATTGCAGTTATATAACTGCGATGCGGCCTTTTATTGTGTTAGAAACGCTTACAAAGCAGTCACTTCAAGCGAGCAACCCTCAAATTTCTCGTTTGACAAGCTGAAGATGAAGATGAAGCAGCAGGACCTTTTACTAAAGAGAGAGATCAACCGGAATGAACAATGGAGAGGAGCTACTTGCAATGATGAATCGCGATGGATTTCTAAAAAGCGGACACAGCCCGTCCTTGCTGAGCGCATTTTTGTATTTTGACATGAGCTTCATGGTGTGGGTGCTGCTAGGGCCGCTGGCTGTCATTATTATGAGCGACTATCAGATGGATGCCGCCCAGAAAGCGAACCTCGTCGCACTGCCGATACTCGGGGGTTCCATCCTCCGCCTTGTGCTCGGTTATTTCACCGATGTGATCGGACCGAAACGCACGGGACAAATCGGCATTCTGCTTACGATGGTCCCGCTCGTCTGGGGCTGGAAGTTCGTCGACTCCCTAGGTGAGCTGTATATCGTCGCGCTGCTGCTCGGCGTTGCCGGCGCTTCCTTCGCTGCCGCACTGCCGCTCGCAAGCCGCTGGTATCCGCCGAAGTATCAAGGTCTCGCGATGGGAATCGCCGGCGCAGGCAACAGCGGAACGGTATTCACTACGCTGTTTGCCAATCGGATCGCCCAGCATTATGGCAGCTGGCATGTTGTTTTCGGCATGGCGCTCATTCCGATCGCAATTGTTTTCATCGTGTTCACCCTGCTCGCCAAGGACAGCCCGAACCAGCCCTCCCCGCGCAAACTGTCCGATTACGGTTCGGTGTTGAAGCAGCGGGACACATGGATGTTCTGTATGCTGTATGCCGTCACATTCGGCGGCTTCGTTGGGATGTCCAACTATTTGACGATTTTCTTCAACACCCAATATGGGCTTAGTCCCGTCCGGGCAGCTGACTTCGCCACAATCTGTGTCATCGCAGGCAGCTTCTTCCGTCCGGTTGGCGGCTGGCTGGCCGACCGAATTGGCGGCCTGCGCATGCTGATTGCCCTATACGCGGTCGTCGCCATTATGATGGCCTGCATCTCTACCCTGCCGCCGCTTCCGGCCATGATTGTCCTGCTGTTCATCGGAATGATGGCCCTCGGTATGGGCAACGGTTCTGTATTCCAGCTTGTGCCGCAACGCTTCCAGAACGAGATCGGCATCGTCACCGGTATTGTCGGCGCCGCAGGAGGACTGGGAGGTTATTTTCTTCCTAAGATTCTTGGTAATCTGAAGCTCTCTTCCGGTTCCTATACACCGGGTTTCCTTATTCTTAGCGGCGTGGCGCTCATCTGTATCGTTCTCATCTTCCTTGTGCAAGGCGCATGGAAGAGATCCTGGATCGGCAGCGGCGGCAAAGCCCGTATCGATTCGGCGGGCATGCAGAACACGGCCACCTCTTAATTAATTCGATAGGCGGACTGCTCAGCCCGCTTGATTCCCGCACTTTCAGTTGACTGAACCCTATGCCGGCAGAAGGCAGCGTGCATCATCCGGGGCAGACGGAACAAAGCCGTTCCGTCTGCACGCCTTACCCCTACGCAAGCGGAAATGGAGGAAACCTCATGAGCGCACTACCTATAGCAGCTGATCCGGAAGCGACTCGAATTAGCTCACATTGCTGTTTCTGCAGTATGCAGTGCGGAATTGAACTGCTTCCCGATGACAATGCGGCAGGGTTCGAAATTAAGCCCAGCCCGGATTTCCCTGTGGCAACGGGCCGCTTGTGCCAGAAAGGGCTGAACGCCTTAGGGCATACCGTCCATGAGGAGCGTCTCCTCGTACCGCAGCGCAGGGTTGGCTCTGCCCTGCCGGGTTCGATATGGCAGCCATCCAGCTGGGAAGATGCGCTTGATGGCATCGCCTCCTCGATCTTATCCATTCAAGAGCAGCATGGTCGTGACGCCGTATCCGTCTTCGGCGGAGGCTCACTCACCAATGAGGTCTGTTACTTGCTCGGTAAGTTTACGCGTGTCGCTTTACGCTCCAAATATATTGATTATAACGGACGCTACTGCATGTCCTCCGCTGCTGCAGCGCAAATGCGCGCTTTTGGCATCGATCGCGGGATGAATGTGCCGTTGGATGATTTAATCATGGCGAACTATATTATTTTGGCCGGAACCAATATCGCGGAATGTCAGCCGACGATGGTTCCGTATTTGATGGCAGCGAAGAAACGCGGCGCCATTATCGTAACGATTGATCCACGCCCTACCATGACCTCCAAGCTAGCCGATATTCACGTGAATTTACAGCCGGGGTTTGACTCCGTGTTCGTAAACGGCCTACTCCATGTCATCCTAAGCGAGAATCTCTATGATCAAGCTTATGTGGACGCACACACGACCGGGATTGAAGAGGTTCGGGAATCTGTGCGGGATTTCTCGCCTGATACCGTATCGACGTACACCGGCATTCCCAAAGAAGTCATCCGCACCATCGCACGCGGATTTGCCCGTGCAGAAACAGGCGTCGTCCTCACTGCGCGCGGATTGGAACAGCAAATTAACGGCGTAGAGCACACGCTGAACTATATCAATCTCTGTCTGTTAACCGGCAAAATGGGCCGACCCGGCTGCGGATTCGGACCGGTAACCGGTCAAGCTAACGGTCAAGGCGGCCGCGAGCACGGTCAGAAAGCCGACCAGCTGCCGGGCTACCGCATGATCGACGACCCCGAAGCAAGGCGGCATGTCGCGGCGGTTTGGGGAATTGATCCCGAGGAGATCCCGGGCAAAGGCGTGTCGGCGTATGAGCTGTTCGATCGCATTCTGGAAGGTGAAATCAAGGCGATGATCGTGCTTGGCTCCAATCCGCTTGTATCGAGTCCGAATAATTCACGTGTAGAAGAGGCCTTGAAGAAGCTCGAGCTGCTCGTTGTCATCGATCTCTTCGAGACGGAAACCGCCGCTTACGCGCACTGGCTGCTGCCTGGATCGACTTTTCTGGAGGCGGAGGGCACACTAACCAATCTCGAAGGCCGCGTGTTTCATCGTCCGCGCGCGCTGAAGACGCCGGGCAAAGTGATGGAGGATTACAAGCTGATAGCTGCACTTGCTGCTCGGCTTGGGCGAGGGGAATATTTTCGATATGAGTCCCCCGAAGCGGTATTCGATGAGCTGAGCCGAGCAAGCGCAGGCGGAAAAGCAGACTACAGCGGCATGTCCTATTCACGAATTAAGGAGAAGAAAGGCTTGTTCTGGCCCTGCCCTTCGCCGGAGCATCCGGGAACGCCTCGCATGTTCGAGAACGGCGTCTATTTCCATCCGAACGGACGCGCTAAGCTGCACGGAATTACGCCGAAGAAACCCGCCGAGACGACGAGCCGCGAGTATCCGTATATCCTGACGACCGGCAGGCTCGGCAACCATTACTTGAGCGGCACCCAGACGCGTCGCACCGCCGCCCTGATGAAGAAAGCACCGGTGCCCGTTGCGGAAATTCATCCGACGGCAGCCGAGAAGCTGCTGCTTCGTCCCGGCGACCGTCTCCGCCTCACCACGCGGCGCGGCACGATGGTCATCGACGTCAAGGTGGTGCAGGATATCCACCCGACGACGGTATTCGTCCCTTTCCACTGGGGCGGCGACCTAGCAATCAATAAGCTGACCAACGATGCGCTGCATCCCATTAGCCGCATGCCGGAATTCAAGCTATGCGCCGTTCGGCTTGAGCGGGAAGCTCCGCCGTAAGCGGCCATGTTACGCCAATGGGTAGTGGAAAATCATAGTAAATAGTCACGTAAAAAAGCACCCCTGCGGGTGCTTTTTTACATGGATAAGTAACTAACGACAGAATGCGGCTATTCCGCTCCAAATGCGATTCCTGGTACCCTCATTAGCGGGAAAAAGTAGCCACCACAGCGACACATCCGCAAGTATTGGACGACTTCTATAGAAGTGTTGCCCTCATCAGAACAACACTTCTACAGCTAACTGGGCTTCCGGCCTCTTACGGGGATAAAGTGCCCTTCAAGCGTATGTAGTCGGCGTACAATTCGGGGGTATTCAAATTTACAAATGCGGCTTCTTCATCAGGAAGAGACCTCATTTCAACAGTGTTCAGCGCATCAAGCAGCGACATTAGTCGAAGCTCACGCCGCTCCAGCCGTTGCCGCAATTCATTTGCCACGCTCGTATGATAGAGTGCGTGGAACGGCTGATTCGCCGTGCGAATGACTTGCGGCATGCTCGCTTCCGGCCGCAATACGCTCTTCTCGCTTGCCAGCTCCAGCATTCGTGCCAGCAGCGAGCCCGATAACACCGGCATATCACATGCCATAACGAAGCCATAACCCGGCTCTTGCATAGCGGACAATGCAGCATGTAGTCCAGCCAGTGGTCCGCAGTCCGGATAGGAGTCGTGTACGAATTGAACTTGACCCGGCAAACCCTCCAGTTGGGTTCTATAGACATCCTCCCGCTCACTGTCGCCAACGGAAACAACGACATTCGGCAAGCCCAGAGCCACCATTTGCTCGGCAACTACTTTCAGAATCACATCACCCTCAGTTCCAATGGGCAGCAATGCCTTATCCGAACCCATTCGCGAGCTTCGTCCGCCTGCCAGAATGATTCCCGTCACCTTCGATATAGCTACTGACACGCTGTCCCCCTCCGATCACCAAATAGTTGCCCTTAGTATACCAGTCCACAGCAGATACCTGTACTCTCTTCTAATCAAAAAGATGCTGAGGTCGATGGAAAAGTAGACAGTGCAAAAATAACCGCCCACATGGGACGGTTCTCCAACATAATGCGATTATTTCTCGTTCCCCCACAAGGTTGGCGAGTTGCCGTTCGCGCCGCGCCATGCATGCCGCCACCGATGCACATCAACGACGCCGACTTCCGGCATGTTGGCGCGCTCTTCCTTCGCCGGCAGTGCCGGGAATGGGTTATGCGGCTCGCTTTGATACCAATAAGCAACGGTCGATAGATCGAGCGTCAAGCTATTGTCATGTCCATGCTCGATGCTCGCATGCAGCGATTTCTCGAAGCGGATCGGATCCTCCAAGAAGAAACGGTAGCAATGCGTGCGGCCCATCCAGCCCAGCTTGTTCGGCACTTTAGCGTAACCGAAATACGGATGCGCATACACTTCATTCGGGCACCAGGAGCTGTTGAAGAAGTCCTCTGTCCCCGTTCCATGCAGGGAGCCCGGCCAATCCTCGCCATCGATCAGCCACATGTCATCGCCTTCGCCGTACCACATCGGACCCGGGTTATCGACGTAGTAGTTGATGCCCACAAACTGCCCGCTGCCGACGATATCTGCGAACACATAGTTGTGTTCCGTCGACGGATTGGCGCTTTGCGGTCCGATCACGCTCCACTCCGTTTCTCCTTCTTGCGGATGAACACCTGTGACCTCACGGTTCCACCACGCATGGAACCGGCCTTCAGAGGCAGGAATCTCCGGGTGCTCCTCGAAATCAATATAATAATAGAAGCTCGTAATGGGCTCTGCCGATTGGTTCTCGATCGTAATTCGTGCCCCGTCGCCGAATGGCATCGGAAAATAACAGTTAAACGCTTTGCCGTTCGCAGGAGCCGCAGCAAGCGGAAGCGATGCAAAATTGTATTCTTCACCAAATCCTTGTCCGAAGAAATCGCCAATCGGCGATTCTACGCTCGGCTCGGTTTCGCCGTCCCAATACATCCGAATGACGGCATTGCGGCGGATGAACTTGTCCGGCGTACTGATCGTGATCCAAATATGCTTGATGATGCCAGCCCCGGCGATGACAGCAAGATCCGCTGTTTCTCCTGCGGGAATCGGAATAAAGTCGGCATTTCCCCCACTTCGGTCATAGCTCGAAATCCGTTTCGTTTTAATGCCGGGTTGAATCTTACTGATATGGTTTAACATATTCGTCTCCTCTCGCTAGCTCCATGATAGCTTGATTATAACGAACCGCTTCGGATAAATATTTATCAGGACCATGTGACTTTTTAACAACAATTGCTCTTCTGATCAATCGCAGCCAGGGAGGCACGCAGATGCAGGAACATGATATCATCACGGGACTCAATCCCTATGTTCGTATAGCAATGACAAACATAGCCCCTTCTAATTGGTCCGTTTCCCCGCGGCAAATTTGGGATTACGAGCTTCTTTATTTGCAGGAGGGGCATTTGCTTGTAACGGTGGAAGACGAGACTTACGAAGGCATTCCAGGCGATATCTTCCTGTTTAAGCCGCGGCAGCGGCATTCCATCCAGGTGCTTGGCGATGCGGTCATAAGCCAGCCACATGTCCATTTTGACCTGATCGAGATGCCGGATAGCCCGGACTTGTCGGTGTCCTTTCAGATGTCCAGCCATATGTCGAAGGAACAGCTGGCATGGTTTCGGCCGGACTGGATGTCCGAGGGGGCGCTCGCGCTCCCAAGCCATATTCGGCTTCGTCAACCGAAGCGGTTTGAGTCGATGCTGCTGGAATTAATCGAGGAGTTCCAAATGCGATTGCCGCTTTACGAAACCTCTTGCAAAGGATTGCTTCTCTCCCTGCTCACTTACTTAATCAGACAGCATGACCTCGGCATGAAACGTCCAGGTACGGATATGCAAGCTATCCGCCGGTATCTTCACTCCAAATGGGACAGCGAGATCACGCTGGAGGAGCTGTCTGAACGTTTTAAGATCAGCAAGTACTATATGCTGCGCACCTTCAAGAAGCACTACCTCATGACGCCAATCCAATACCATCGCCAAATCCGAATGGATCAAGCCAAACAATTGCTGCGTTATACGAATCTCTCGATTCAGCATATTTCGGATCACCTGGGATTCGGCAGTATCCATGCATTCAGCCGCGCCTTCAAGGTGGCGGAGGGGCTGCCTCCAATAGCTTTCAGAACGAAGAGCGGTCCGAGTTTGGAAGAGTTGGACAGTTGATTTTGACAAAAAATAAGATTGTTTAGACCAAGAAAAACTCCCTTGTAACTTATATAATCGTACGTAAGTACAACTTTCACAAGGGAGTGTCGCGCATTGAATAGAGTCGTTATTGACAATAAAGGTATACCGCCTCTTGCCGGAATATGTTCTTACGAAGAGGCTTGTAAGCCCGGATTTACCGTCGACCAAAGTGTGAATCTGCTGAAGCGTTTCAACTTTATTGCCAAGAACCTCAATCAAATCTTGTCCGCGCATCTGGCAGCTGTTCCTGAATGGGAAGTAAAATGTGCGTTTGGCTATCATCTGTGGCTCGATGCCGAGCACAGTGCCGCTATTCGCAAACGGGTTTCTGAAATGCGCGAGCCTCCCCTGCATCTGGATCAAGACCCGGATGAGCATCTGCGCATCTGGCTTGAAGAAGCGATTCGTGCGGAGAATACGGTGGAGCTGCTCACCGGGATCTACCGGGTCATTCGACCGGAACTGGTGAAAGCGCTGTCTGACTATATTGCGGATGTGAACAAAATCACGGAGCATCCCACCTATCGCCTGCTTCGCGGCATGCTTCAGGATGAAGAGGAAATGATTGCTTGGGGAGAAGCGGCTCTGACGGCATTGATCAATACGCCTGAGCAGGCGACATTGGCATCGGAATGGGAAGCCCATCTACGCTCGTTCTTGCTAGCAGCAGGCGGAGTGTCGGGGGATCTCGATGCTGTGGTTTGTGATGCAGTTCCGCGTTCGGACGGTCAACGCTATGAGATGGACCCGATGCCTCGGCGCGACGAGCGGTTCATCGATCCTTACAATACGTCCGCCAAGATCGATGCCTACTTCGGTGACGACAGCCGCTCGCCGGAAGAGCGCGCGTATTCTTTAATTTACAAACGGCTTCGCGAGATGGATGTACCGGAGTGGATGGGGCCGATTCTGTACAAAACGGAAGGAAAACCGTGGGAATACTACACCGATCTCAGCCGCCAGCTATGGGATGAAACCCGGCATGCGATGCTTGGGGAGATCGGTCTTTACTTCGGCGGTGTCCCGTTCTATAAGTACCCGATTCATATGGGATCTTCGGTAATCCTGAATACCGAGTTTAGCCCGCAGGAGGCTCACCTCATCCTGTGGCGAATTGAACAAAGCCTCATGCCGAAGCACACCGGCAAGCAGAAAGAATGGGAAATCGCGAAGGATACCAACAATCCGATTTCGCTGCTGATCCAAGATTACGATTGGGCCGACGAGGTGCTTCATGCCCAAATCGGACGCAAGTGGCTCGTTCCGGATTACGGCAGCTTAGCGGCCATGACTGAAAGTGGCGACCAAGCGATGAAGGCATGGGGGCAGGCGAACGTCAAAACCGCCGAGTGGTCCGAGCAGGCCGAGTGGTGGCCGCAGTTTATGGATGAAATCCGCGCCAATGAACTGGCGCGGAAGGGTTAGGTTAGGGGCACCGCCATTGGCGGTGCTTCTTTTGGGCTGGGCCGGCCGGGCGAGCTTGAACAAGTAGCCTGGCTAAGGCGGGGTTCGCCGGGTCGGGCGGGCTAGCCAGGTCTACCGGCTAGAGCTCGACCCGGCCGAGGTGGCCAACTTGGCAGGCAAGCGAGTGCAAGGATGGCGAAGAAGGCCAACTTGCCCTACTCGCTGGCCTCGCAGCCGCGCCAGTGGCTGACCTCACCATGGAATGTTGCGCTAAATGCAACATTTGAACAGATTAGCTGTCCCATTCAGCCCAATGCTGCACAAAATGCAACATTGTTCGGTAAACTAACCCTTATTAGGCTGTTTTCACGGGAAATGTTGCATATCGCGCAACATTCCTTTCCCTGCTTGCTCTTTATCGCTAAGATTGTTGCAGGTTATGCAACTTTCGGCCCTCTCGCGGCGCGAAGATGCATAACTAGGTAGATATCCTGCAGCAAATGGTTACAGAAAGTAGCATATCGGGTTGGTTTTACTCGGATTGCGATGATATAAGCGACTATTCATCTTACTAGTTAGCTTTGGGGTGGTTTGACCAACCTTTAGCGGATTTACCGCTTACGGCAGCCCAAACTGCGGTTCGGGTTAGTTTTAGTCATACTTTGACGCCATAAGCGACTATTCCGCTTAAGATCAAGTTTCGAGGTGGTTTCGCCCCACTTAAGCGGATATGCCGCTATCAGCAGTATCCACCAAACCTAAAACAAAGGGGCCGGCTCCACAGTCATGAACAATGACTGCGGAGCCGGCCCCTTAACGCGCTTAAGCCTTCGGATCAAACGAGCTCTTCAGCGACACGATGCGGTTGAAGACAACCTTCGATTCGCTGGTATGCTTCGGATCTACGTTGAAGTAGCCGTGGCGGAAGAATTGGAACTTGTCCTGTCCGCGCGCTTCCTTCATGTTCGGTTCGACGAAGCCTTGCAGCACGTCGAGGGAGTTCGGGTTGATGCGGTCAAGGAAATCCTTGCCCTCATCCTCCGGATTGTCGAGAAGCAGCGGCTCGAACAGGCGGAATTCCGCCGGTACCGCTTGGGAAGCTTCCACCCAGTGGATGGTGCCCTTCACCTTACGGCCGGTGAAGCCTGATCCGCTCTTCGTTTCCGGATCATAGGTGCAGCGAAGCTCCACTACGTTGCCGGCTTCGTCCTTCACCACTTCTTGGCATGTAATGAAGTAAGCATGCTTCAAGCGGACTTCGTTGCCGGGGAACAACCGGAAATATTTGTTCGGCGGGTTCTCCATGAAGTCGTCCTGCTCGATATAAATTTCACGCGAGAACGGAATTTGGCGGCTGCCCATCTCTTCGTTCTCCGCATTATTCTCGGCTTCAAGCATCTCCACTTGCCCTTCCGGGTAGTTAGTGATGACTACTTTCAGCGGTGCAAGCACGGCCATCGTGCGCGGCGCCTTCAGCTTCAAATCTTCACGGATGAAGAACTCCAGCATCCGCTCATCTACCACGCTATAAGCGCGCGCTACGCCGATTTCGCGGCAGAAGGCACGCAGCGATTCCGCCGTAAAGCCCCGGCGGCGAAGTCCGCTGATCGTCGGCATGCGAGGATCGTCCCAGCTTTCGACGACGCCTTGATCGACGAGCATTTTGAGGTACCGTTTGCTCATGATCGTATTCGTCACGTTCAAGCGGGCAAACTCATATTGACGCGGCTGCGATTCCATCTCGCATTCGATGATCGTCCAATCGTACAACGGGCGGTGATCTTCGAACTCCAGCGTACAGATCGAGTGAGTTACTCCTTCAATCGCATCGCTGATCGGGTGAGCGTAGTCATACATCGGATAGATGCACCAAGCATCGCCGGTCCGGTGATGATGAGCGTGAGCAATGCGGTACAGCGCAGGGTCGCGCAGGTTGATGTTCGGCGAGCTCATGTCGATTTTGGCACGCAGAATCCGTTCGCCGTCCTTGAATTCACCTGCACGCATGCGAGCGAACAGATCCAAGTTCTCTTCCACGCTGCGGTCACGGTAAGGGCTGTTTTTGCCGGGCTCCGTCAAGGATCCGCGCATTTCGCGCATTTGCTCAGCCGTCAGGTCGCAGACAAACGCTTTGCCTTTCTTAATCAGAAGCACCGCACGTTGATAGAGCTCCTCAAAATAATCCGAAGCAAAACGAAGGTCGTCCCACTCAAAACCGAGCCACGTCACGTCCTCTTGGATCGATTCTACATATTCCGTATCTTCTTTCACCGGATTCGTATCGTCAAAACGCAGGTTCGTTTTCCCGCCATATTCGTCGGCAAGCTCAAAATTCAGACAGATCGATTTGGCATGGCCAATATGCAGGTAACCGTTCGGCTCCGGCGGGAAGCGAGTAATGACTTCGCTGACTTTACCGGCTTTCAAATCTTCAGCCACGATATTTTTAATAAAGTTAGAGGATGATGTCTTGTTCTCCATTGCGACCAACCTTTCCTACCTAAAATCTTATCCTACTATCATACACAATTTTCAGAGTGTTTATAAATAGTAATCTTGACATTCCATTGGCGGAATAAATATACTTAGGTTAGCTAACTAAACTAAATGCATGACGCAAAAAAGGAGCACTCCCTATGCAAGGTGATCACGAGCACGAACGCCACACCAGCCACCAGCTTATCCGCGCATTCCGACAGCTCAAGCATATTCCGTTCAAGAACCGCAACCCGATTGAGAACTGCACGCCCAGCGAGACGATGACGCTGTTTACCATCGGTGGAGCGATGCGCTCCAATCCCGCCGGACTGAAGGCATCGGAACTCAGCAATCTGATGAATGTTGCCTCGCCGACGATCACACAGACTGTGAATGTGCTAACGGCCAGAGGTCTGCTTGAGCGCAGTACGGACCCGAGTGATCGCAGAGTGGTACGAATTAAACTGACGTTGGAAGGCGCTAGGCTGACCGGACTTGCTCGAGCCGCCATGCATGCCCGGATGAACGGACTGATTGAGCATCTGGGGGAGGATCGTGCAGCACTGCTCGTGGAATTACTCGATGATGTCTTCGCCTTCTATCATGGCGAGCGACCGGAGGAATATTCCGTATGGTGCAAGGACAATCCAAGCAAACCAATCCATTCCAAAGAGGGTGAATAAGCGTTTATGATGAAACTTCTTCGTATGCTGCGGCCTTACCGCATCCCTGTTTTTTTCGTGCTTCTATTCGTATTCCTTCAATCGCTATCGGACCTGTACCTCCCAACGCTGCTCGCCGACATTGTCGACAAAGGCGTTGTGCAAGGCGATAATCCGTACATCTGGCGGATCGGCGGCTTCATGCTGCTCATCGCACTGGGCGGCGGCATCTGTTCGATTGGTGCGAGTTACCTGTCCGCTAAAGCAGCAGGCGGCTTCGGCCGTGACCTGCGCAGTCGTGTCTTCGGACATGTAGAGAAGTATTCGCTGCATGAATTCGACCAAATCGGCACCGCTTCTCTCATTACACGAACGACCAACGACATTACGCAAGTTCAGCAAGTGCTGATGATGATGATGCGGGTCATGGTCATGGCCCCGATGATGTGCTTCGGCGGGATCATCATGGCACTCTACAAAGACGTTAATCTCTCGCTCATCATTATTGCGATCGTACCGATTCTCGCACTCATTATCTTCGCAATCGTCAGTCGCGGTGTCCCGCTGTTTAAGGCTATGCAGAAGAAGATCGACAAGCTCAACCTCGTACTCCGCGAAAATCTTACCGGGATCCGCGTTATCCGTTCCTTTAACCGGATCAACCATGAGCAAGGACGCTTCAATGATGCCAATTTCGATCTGACCGATACATCGATCAAAGTAAACCGGATCATGGCCTCGCTTATGCCTGCGATGATGCTGGTGTTGAACTTCGCGAGCCTTGCCATCGTCTGGTACGGCGGGCTTCGTATCGACGGCGGCCATATGGAGGTCGGAGATTTGATGGCCTTCATCCAATACGCGTGGCAAATCATGTTCGCGTTAATCTTTGCCTCCATGATGTTCGTCATGATCCCGCGCGCATCCGCTTCGGCAACTCGGATTAACGAGGTGCTGAACATGGTGCCGGATATTACGGACCCTAATGCAGCTTCTTCGGCAAAAGCAGTTGCAAGCGGCGAGCTTGCGTTCAACAATGTATTCTTTCATTACCCTGGTGCCGAAATGCCGGCGCTCTCCGATATTTCGTTCCGAGCAGGACGCGGCGAGGTGACGGCCATAATCGGCGGCACAGGCTCCGGCAAGTCTACGCTGATCAATCTCATTCCGCGCTTCTATGATGCTTCAAGCGGCAGCATTACGATCGGCGGCATCGATGTACGCCATATGTCGCAGGAGACGCTTCGTTCCATGATTGGCCTTGTGCCGCAGAAGGCGGTGCTCTTCACGGGCACCATTGCCGAGAACATTCGCTTCGGCAAAGAAGATGCGACTGACGAGGAAATTCGCCATGCAGCCGTTGTCGCACAAGCCAATGACTTCATCTCCGAGATGAAGGAAGGCTTCGGCTCGCCGATTGCGCAAGGCGGTACCAATGTATCCGGCGGTCAGAAGCAGCGGTTGTCCATTGCCCGCGCACTTATCCGTAGGCCTTCGGTCTATTTGTTCGACGACAGCTTCTCCGCGCTCGACTTCAAGACGGATGCCAAGCTGCGCGAGGCACTGCGCAGTGAAACGACGGATGCGACAGTCTTAATCGTCGCCCAGCGGGTCAGCACCGTCATGGATGCCGACCGCATCATCGTGCTCGATGACGGCCAAATCTCCGCGATTGGCACGCACCGCGAGCTGCTGCAATCGTCTACCGTCTATCGCGAAATCGTCACGTCACAGCTGTCAGAGGAGGAAATCGCATGAGCGAACTACAGAAAGGTCCTGCAGGCGGCGGTCCGGGCGGTTCAGGCGGTCCGCGACCGGGCGCTCCAACCGGCCCGGGTCCGGGTAATTTCGGCTTTGGTCCGGGACGCGGCGGCCCTGGCGGCATGATGGGTATGCAGGTTCAGAAGGCGAAGGATTTCAAAGGTACCTTGCGCAGATTGACCGCTTATCTGAAGCCACACAAGACGGCACTCCTTGTCGTGCTGTTGACAGCGGTGCTCAGTACGGTCTTCTCCATTCTCGGACCGAAGATCATGGGAAAAGCAACAACGAAGCTGTTCGAAGGACTGATGGGCAAGATCAAAGGCGTGCCCGGTTCAGAAATCGACTTTCATTATATTTGGCAAATCCTTGTTGTACTTGCGGTCTTATATGTCATTAGTGCTCTATTCGGATTCATTCAACAGTATGTCATGGCAAGCGTTGCGCAGAAAACCGTATACGACCTTCGCAAGGACGTTAATGAGAAGCTGGCGCGATTGCCTCTGAAGTTCTTCGATTCCCGGACACACGGGGAAATACTAAGCCGTGCTGTCAACGATGTCGACAACATCAGCGGCACGCTGCAGCAAAGCTTAACGCAGTTCATCACCGCCTTCGTGACGCTGATCGGCGTTGTCGTCATGATGCTGACGATCAGTCCGCTCATGACGCTCATCACGATTGTGACGCTGCCGCTTAGCTTCCTCGCGATTAAGATGATTGCGAAGCGATCACAGCTTTATTTTAAAGGGCAACAGAAAGCACTCGGTGAATTGAACGGCCACGTTGAGGAGATGTACACCGGTCACAATATCGTGAAAGCCTTCGGTCATGAGCGCAAATCCGTTGCCAAGTTTGATGCGGTCAATGAGGAGCTGTATCAATCCGGCTGGCGGGCGCAGTTCGTCTCCGGTATGATTATGCCGATCATGGGCTTCATCGGCAACATCGGCTATGTACTGGTCAGTGTCGCGGGCGGCATTCTAGTGCTGCACAAGTCGATTACAATCGGGGACGTGCAGGCATTCATCTCCTATTCGCGCCAATTCGCGATGCCGATTACGCAAACGGCTCAAATCGCCAACATCATTCAGTCGACGATTGCTTCCGCAGAGCGGATATTCGAGCTGCTGGATGAGGAAGAAGAAGTGTTGGAAGCGGCCGTTCCGGTTGCCATTGTAAGCAATCAGGCTGCAGCCGTTGTCGGCAAAGTGATGAAGCCGAAGGGCGACGTGAGCTTCAACCATGTGCAGTTCCGTTATAAAGAGGACACGGCGCTCATTGAAGACATGGATATCCATGTCCGCGCAGGTCAAACGATCGCCATCGTCGGCCCAACCGGCGCCGGCAAAACAACGCTGATTAACCTGCTGATGCGCTTCTATGAGCTCAATAACGGCAGTATTACCATTGACGGCGTAAACCTGACGGAGCTTCGCCGCGGCGATCTTCGGGGCTTGTTCGGCATGGTGCTCCAGGATACGTGGCTGTTCAACGGAACCATCCGCGACAACATCGCTTACGGACGCATCAGCGCCTCGGAAGACGAGGTGGTTGCAGCAGCCAGAGCGGCTTACGCCGACCACTTCATTCGAACTCTGCCCGATGGCTACGATACGATTCTGAATGAAGAGGCCTCGAATATTTCTCAGGGTCAAAAGCAATTGCTCACCATCGCCCGCGCCATTCTCGCCGACCCTGCCATCCTCATCCTTGATGAGGCGACAAGCAGCGTCGATACGCGGACAGAAATTCATATTCAGCATGCGATGAATCAGCTGATGCAAGGACGGACCAGCTTCGTCATCGCCCACCGCCTCTCGACGATCCGCGATGCCGATCTCATTCTCGTCATGAACCACGGCACCGTGATCGAGCAAGGCACACACGAAGACCTGCTCACCGCAGGCGGTTTCTACGCCGATCTGTACGAAAGTCAGTTCAGCAACCGCAAGCGTCAGGATGTAAGCTAGCACGCACACGGCAGTACACAAACCTCCACCCTACCTTCCAAGGCGGGATGGAGGTTTTCTCGTTCTTCCCTCTCCACCCACAGTAGTTAAGACTAAAACATGGAAGTACACGGTATACTGAAATGGGGATTATCGCCTGCTAATTTGACAACTGGGGGAGTCCGAGATGATATCCACGATTCTAATTTCCGCCGTATTCTTGCTTGTCGCACTGCCGCTGCTCGGGTTCTTCAGCTATATGTACATCCTCTCCAAGCGGCCCAAGCATTCCATTATCCGATCGCATCCTTTTCTCGGCTGGGTCCGCTATTTGCTGGAGAAGCTGGGTCCGGAGTTCCGACAATATTGGTTCGACAATGATACAGAAGGAAGGCCGTTCTCGCGGGCTGATTTCGTCGGCATCGTGTATGCGGCCAAATACCGCACGGATCTCATCTCCTTCGGCGGCCGGCGCGACTATGAGAAGCCGGGGTTTTATATATCCAATGCCATGTTTCCTAAGCTCACGAGCGAGCTTAAGGTCGACAACCTCCAGCTTGTGCCCGGCCGAAAATACGTCATCACCGATGAAGGTTTATTTACGCGCAAAGAACGAACGGTCGACGAAAGCGTCAAACGCTGGCTCCTCGCTGACGACGATGTCATTATTGTCGGTCAAGATCGCCCTCAGCCATGGCGGCTTAAAGGCATGTTCGGCGCGTCCGCTACTTCCTTCGGCGCTGTGGGCGAGAACTATATCCAATCGACAGGCAGCGGCGCAGCTATGGCCGGCGGGTCATGGATCAATACAGGCGAAGGCGGCGTTGCAGGCGTTCACCTGGCAACCGGTGTAGACGTCGTGTCCCAGATCGGCCCCGGTATGTTTGGTTTCCGTGACGATCAAGGCAAATTCTCGATTGAAGCGTTCAAGCACAAAGCAGAGAATCCGAACATTAAAGCGTTCGAGCTTAAATTCCATCAGGGAGCCAAGATCCGCGGCGGACATCTGGAAGGCTCCAAAGTAACAGAAGCGGTAGCGGCAGCAAGACTTGTCCCTGTCGGCAAAACCGTCAATTCGCCCAATCGTTTCGAAATGCTGACAGGTCCGGAAGAAGCGCTCCGTTTCATCGGATCCTTGCAAGAGGCCGGCGGCAAACCCGTCGGCATTAAGATCGTCGTCGGGGACCCGCAGCGGCTCGAGCCGTTATTCTCGGCGATGCTTGCGCTGAACATCTATCCTGACTTCATCACGGTGGACGGCTCTGAGGGAGGGTCCGGCGCTACGTTCAAGGCGATGGCTGACGGCATGGGGCTGCCGCTATATGCGGCGCTTATCATTCTGGACGACACGGCCCGTAAATTCGGCGTTCGCGAGCGCATCCGCATCTTTGCCTCAGGCAAGCTGATCACGCCGGACAAAGTCGCCATTGCCCTCGCGCTTGGAGCAGACTGCGTCAATTCGGCGCGCGGTTTCATGATGGCTAACGGCTGCATCATGGCGATGCAATGCCACACCGGCAAATGCCCGACCGGCATCACGACAACCGATGCCAAGTACCAAGCCGCACTCGCGCCTGAGGAGAAGCAGTGGCGGGTGATGAATTATATTTTGCAGCTGCGGGAGGGATTGTTCTCGCTGTCTGCGGCATGCGGTCTCGACAGTCCGCGCGGGCTGCGGCGAGAGCATGTCGTATTCACGACCGAAAGCGGCCAAACTACTCGAATTGCCGATCTGTTCCCTTATCCGGAGCCACAATAATGCATGAAGGATTTTTCTGACATTCGTATTGACAAAGACCTTCTTCCCCGATTAAACTTACTATATAATATTTAGTTTATTATTAATTGTAAGTAAATTTAGGAGGTCAATTCATGTCTTTGTCCAAATGGGTCGTTGATGCAAGCCACAGTAGTGTTGATTTCACAATCAGACATATGATGATTGCTAAAGTTAAAGGTACGTTTCACGAATTTAATGCCTCCATCGAAGCGGATCCAGCGGATCTGACTACGGCGAACATCGAATTTAATGTCGCGCTTAGCAGCATCGACACTCGCAATGCCGATCGTGATAACCACCTTCGTACAGGCGATTTCTTCGATATCGAGCAGTACCCAACACTATCCTTCAAGTCGACATCGATCAGCAAAACGGATGATGGCGAATACGACGTGACTGGCGATCTAACTTTGCACGGCTTGACTCGTACAGAAACATTCACCGTTACTTACGAAGGCAGCGGCAAAGATCCATGGGGCAACGAGAAAGTTGGCTTCAGCGGTAAAGGCGCTATCAAACGCAGCGAATTCGGCCTCACTTACAACGCAGCGCTTGAAACAGGCGGCGTTCTAATCGGCGACGAAGTGAAATTCACGATCGAAATCGAAGCTTCCAAACAAGCTTAATCGCACTTAAACAAAAAGATGGCAGCAGGGGGTTACCCTTGTGCCATCTTTTTTTGGTTTGCTTCACTCGCACTCCCTCGCCTAAGCAGCAGGGCCACTGCAGGGCCACAAGAAATGTTGCGTTTTTTGCAACATTTCCGGGGTTTATCGAGCTTATTCTAGTAGATGTTGCACAAAGTGCAA
Source organism: Paenibacillus sp. J22R3 (assembly GCF_056269305.1). Classification (NCBI taxonomy): domain Bacteria; kingdom Bacillati; phylum Bacillota; class Bacilli; order Caryophanales; family Paenibacillaceae; genus Paenibacillus; species Paenibacillus sp. J22R3. The sequence continues at coordinate 220,744 of NZ_JBWDNS010000006.1, forward strand.
CATTTTCGTTCTAATACGCTCATATGGCGCTCTTCTGCTCAGAAATGTTGCATTTCCTGCAACATTAGCTCCCCAGTACCCTCATGACGGCCAAATTGTTGCACTTTATGCAACAATCATGCACTCTCGCTCGCTCCGAAGCCCCGCCTAAGCAGCAGATGGCAGCAGAGGTTACCCTTGTGCGATCTTCGCACCTCCCGCCTAAGCAGCAGGAATTAGCAACTGGCATTACTCTTTTCTCTCATGACGGCCGATTTGTTGCATTTCGTGCAACAATCACACACCCGCCACGTCCCAGCAGAAGGACCATATCACCGTATGGCTGCCGGCACGAAGCGTACTCGTCGTCAGACGCTGAATTCTTCCCGCTCTTCTAGCGAAACCCGCTTATCGCCAATGCGCACATGGATAACCGGCCCCTGTTGATTAACCACCGTAATGCGGCCATCCCGAACTTCAACAAGCAGCGTATTGCTCAGCATCGCGATCCCTTCTGCTCTTACCCAGTCCACCCCATCCGGCAGCTGCGGTGTAATCTCGATCAGCTGTTGGTCGGCATATGGACGGACGCCCAGCATCCCCGTGACCATATTCCCGATAACCGAATACGACACCTCCGGGTACTCTCTGCGCTCCATCCCTTCGTCACACAACGTAAGAATAGCCTGGTAAGCCTCTTCTTTCTCACCCGTGGCATAATAGATGTCAGCCAAATGCGACATCTCCTCCACATTGGAGACACCGTTGCGAATGATATCCTGCACCGCCAGCCGCCGTTTCTCACCAGACAAGATCAGTCCAAAGTATACAGGCATGTATTGCGCCGACAAGTAATAGCTCGTATGGAAGCGACCATCCTGCAAAATAGCTCCACTAAACCGCTGCTCCGCCTCACTCCACCACTCTGCATCAAACTTATGCTGCAGCCGCTCCGCCAAAGCCATATAATGTGCCGCTTTATCAAACTCTCCGCGCAGTGAAGCAATCGCACTATAGGCGGCATAAGCGCCATATTGCGCCGCTACCAGATCGCCTCCCACCTTCGGAGTAAGCGAATCCTCCACATAAGACGCAATGCCGCGCCGACCCTCACCCTTCACATGATCGGGAATGCAGTCGCCATCGCGATCCCAGCGCTGCACGTAGTCATTTAAGCTCCGCTCGTAGAACGTAAGGAACCGTTCATCATTCAAGTAGTCGCGATCGCCGCTCCACAAATACTGCCGATAACAGCAGTCAATCACATCGAAGTTTGCGGGCAGGTTATACCAGAAGTCTTCATCATTCGTATAATCATCCGGGCATGGAAGCCCGTCCTTCGTGATTTCCCAATACGTACACCAATCCTTGGATTCGCTAATGTTCTCCGCAAACTTCAGCAGCATATTCTTCGTATGTGCGCCTAATCCAAGCACGGCCGCCCCTGCACTCATATGCGCCACATCGCGCATGCAGAATGCCTGACGCCCCGGCAGTGCGGCTTCATACCACGGCCCAACGGGATCACTTACCGACGCATAAGCCAGCGCCTGCTCCGTCGCCCAGCGCGCAGCAGCCTGAAGCCCAGCAGATGAAGAAGTCAGCTTAAACGGACTTAATACGGACATCGGACTCACTCCTTAACCTCATTTATCTCAAAGCAACCGAATCTATTTAACCGAACCTAACGTAATCCCACCGATAAAATACTTCTGCAAAAACGGATACACGCACAGAATCGGCACCGTCACGAGGACAGTTGTCGCCGCACGCAGCGTCTGCGGAGATAAGCCCTGAAACTTATGCAGCAGCAGCTGTTGATCGCGAATTTGCTGCGTGGCCTCGACTTCCAGAAGCAGCCTGCGAAGGTACACCTGGAGCGTATCGAATTTACCGTTAAAGTTATACAGAATGACATCAAACCATGAGTTCCAGTGCCCCACTGCTCCATAGATAGACACGGCGGCGAACACGGGCATCGCTACAGGAATGACAATGCGCCAATAGATGCGCAGCTCCCCTGCTCCGTCAATCCGCGCCGATTCGAACAGCGCTTCCGGCAGGTCGGAGATATAAGAAGCCATGAGCAGCATGAAGTACGCATTAATAATCCCCGGAATCCAGTACACCTGGAACGTATTCGTCAGATGCAGCTGGTTCATCAGAATATAAGTCGGGATGATGCCGCCGCTGAAGTACATCGTCATGAAGAACAGAATGCGCATAAACTTGCGGCCCGAGAACGTCCGAATGCTGATGATGTAAGACAAGAGCCCCGTAACGAATAAGCAGGTCCCCGTGCCGACCACGACACGCAGAACGGACCAGCCGAGCCCTTTCAGCAGCTTCTCATTCTCGAACAGCATGCTATAAGCGGAGAATGAGAACTTGCGCGGGAAGAAATAAATGCCGCCGCGCGCCGCATCTTTGCCGTCATTAAAGGACAGAGCCAGCAGATTGATGAACGGATAGACAACGATAAAAGCCAGCAGCAGCAGAGCGGCAACAATAAGGACATCCGCCACCCGGCTTGCAAAAGAGTTCTTGATATAAGAGGTTTCCATCGCGGGCAGTCCTCCTTCCTAGAAAATTGATGATTGCATGTAGCGCTTGGACAGACGGTTCGCCACGATTACGAGAATAAGACCGATTCCGCTCTTCATCAAACCGACGGCTGTTCCGTAGGAGTAATTCCCGAGCTGAACGCCGAAGCGATACACATACGTATCAATAACCTCGTAATGATCCTGCGTGAGCGGATTGCCGATCAAGAGCTGCTGCTCGAAGCCGGCATTCAGAATGCCGCCAATCGCGAGGATGAGCAGAAGTACGGCTGTAGAGCGGATGCCCGGCAGCGTAATATGACGCACAAGACCGAAGCGCCCCAGCCCGTCTACCCGGCCTGCTTCGTACTGCTCCTTATCAATCCCCGCAATAGCGGACAAGTAAATAATGGCGGAGAAGCCCATGTCCTTCCACACGTTGCTGCTAACAAGGATCGTCCAGAAGTATTTGCCCTCTGTCAGAAATCCGATCGGTCCGTCAATGAAGCCAAGCCTGATCAATATATCGTTCAGAATCCCGTCGCTTCCCAGCAGCGTGATGAGGATGTTAGCCACCACCACCCACGAGATAAAGTAAGGAATGTACGACAGCGATTGAATGGTCTTTTTAAAATAACGGCCTCTCAATTCGTTCAGCAGCAGCGCGAGAATAATCGGAGCGGGAAAACCAACGATTAAGTTTAAGAAGCTGATTACGAGCGTGTTGCGCATGATTTGCAGAAAATCCGGTTCATTGAAGAAGCGAACGAAATTGTCCAGCCCGATCCAATTGGAGAACATGGAATGTCCGGGGATATAATTCTGAAAGGAGATGAGCAGTCCATACATCGGGTAATACGAGAACGTAAGCACCCATGCGATCATCGGAATACAGAGCAGCCAAATTTGCCGTTCACGCCGCACTCTTTTCCACAGCTGTGTCATACTTGAGCCTCCATTTCCTATGAGAAAGGGAACCGCCCCGAACAGGAACGATTCCCCCGCTTTGCGCGTCGTTACTGCATTTTAGCCAAATTGCTCTGATACTCCTTGGTACGGAAGGCTTCAATATCCTTCAGGCCAAGCTTCTCTGCTTTATCGCGCATATCGTTGAAGGCGTTAACCGCATCCTGCTCGGTTTTGCTCATAACCGCCTTGGCAAACCCGGTTTTGATCAAATCTTCAATCTGCTGATTGACGATGGTAAGCGGATTATCGACCGAGAAGACGACGCGTCTTGCGGTATTGTCATAAATCGTATCCTTCAGGTTCGTGTTCATCAGCGCTTTCCACTTGTCTTCCATGTTGAAGTTCTGATCGTACCAAGCGGTGCTCTTATTGTCGTCGCTCATGAGTCCTTGCGGATGAGCCAGCCAAATTTGATTCCAGCCCGTAAGCTCATCTTCCTTCTCAAAATCAAGCGTGCCCGCAAACAGCTCCTTCTTGTGCTCCTCGTTGAAGGACCATTTGCCGCCTTCTTCATAATTCCACACCGACTCCGGTAAGTTCGGAATGCCCCAGCCCAATAAACGCGTGCCGATCGGCGTCATTTCAAAATCAAGGAATTTGATAATGTCTTCCGGATGCTCTTCTTTATCTGTAATGACCGTATAGTTCCAACCCGTTGTATCTTTAGGCGACAAGTATGCGGCTTCGGCCTCCGGTGCTTTCAAGCTGATTTGCACGTAGCGCTGCTCATCCGTCCAGCCCTGCATCGTCGTCTTCCATACCTCATGGCCGGCATTCCACGACTGCCACCAAGTTCCGATATGGCCCAGGATACGTTCGTTCGAGAACTTCAGTTTCCAGTCATCGAATTTGTTCAAGAAGCTGTCCGGATCCATCAACCCTTCGCGGAAGAAGCGATTGTAATATTTCACCGCATCAAGACCTTCCGACGTATTCAGCCAGTGCGTCAGGTTGTGGCTTGCATCATCCTTGTAGCCATCCTTCAAGCCCCAGATGCCCATGACGTTGTTGATGCCCACTTGATCGTTCCAGGAAATCGCGTACGTTTTCTCGCCCTGCGCGTTCTTCGGATGTTCGGCCACCATTTGCTTCAGCACATTGTAGTAATCATCCGGCGTCTCGATCTTCGGCGAGCCCATCGCTTGATACCAATCCCAGCGAATATGAGCACTAAAGTCCGGAATCGGCAAGTAGCCCCAGCCTCTTGGCACGCCCCAAAGCTTGCCATCCTTGTCCAGATAGGAGTTATATTTGGCACCGAGTTCTTTCTTGATGTTCGGGCCGTACTTGTCTACCAGAGGAGCTAAGTCAATCAGCTTGCCTTGGGAACGCCATTTGTCCAGCGACTCGCTGTCAATGGATGACATGACGCCGGGATAATCGCTGGAAGCCAGCATCAGGTTCAGCTTCTCTTTGCCATCGACATCATATTGCGTTTTCTTCACGTCAACGTTGAAATTCTCGAGGAGGTAATCATGAATCGCAACCAGCTTCTTCGCCGCTTTATCGGGATTGTCTTTGTCTGCGGAATAGTAATCGATCGTAATCGTCTTCTCGGGAACCGTCCAGCCGAACGCATTAACCTTCGGTGCAGCCGCTGCATCTGTCTCTGTATTCTGCTGCGTGTTTGTTGCTGCGCCTGTCGATTCGTCGTTCGTGTTCGCATCCTTAGCGTTGTCCGAACAGCCCGCCAGCAGCCCTCCGGTTAGAAGCACCGAGCCTAATACCATAGCCGTACTTTTTCTAAACTTCATCCTTTCATCCCCCTAACAGTGATAGTGTTTCGCTCGAGACGTAATGCTTACATGACTTATACTAGGGGACATGAATGGAATTGAGGATGTACATATCTTCACGAGTATGTGTTATTCATCACTGGGATGACAGCGTTTACACGAGCTTCCGATATTCGCTTGGCGTGACACCGACAACCTTCTTGAACAGCTTGGTGAAATGCGGGTAATCCGGATACCCCACCCGCTCGCCGACCTCGTAGGTTTTGAGCTGTTTCTGCTGACTCAGCAGCCTCTTGGCTTGCTCAATCCGGTATTCAATCAAGTAGGTGATGAACGACTTGCCTGTCTCCTGCTTGAACATGTTATAGAAATGCGTGACCGATATATTCAGCACCGAGAGCAGCTCATCCAGCTTGAACTGCGGATCGGCGTAACGAGCTTGAATAACGGCAATTGCATCGTAAATGGCGGAGTGTTTCCCCCAATTTCGACTGCCTCTTACTTGACCCAGCCCATGAAGAAGCATGTCGTGAAAATGCTGAATCATCTCAGAGAGCTGCTCTCTCCACACAAGTTCAAAGGCAAGCGGTGTTCCCCGTTCTTCCGAATGATGCCGAATGGCGGCAGCCGTGTCGAGCAAACTCTCTTTCTTCTGCTCATCCGGCAGCTCGTAGCTCAGAATCATCCGTACAACCCCATCAGCTGCCGCTTTCACGCCGGGCTCGTCCGCCTTCCAAATCAGCTCGAACAGCTCTCCGGATACTTGCAGGCATTGAAACATGAGGTCGCTCTTCGTGTGGCAGCACTCGATTTTCTTCCGGTGCTTCTCGTAAAGGCCCAGCATCAGTTCCTTAACGGCGGAGACGCGAATCGGCTTCAAAATATAATCAGCTACGCCATAACGCAGCGCTTCCCGCGCATAATCAAACTCCCCATAACCGGATAGGATCACGATCTCCGGCTTCCAGCCCTTCTCGTGTATGGCGCGAATCAGCTCCAGCCCGCCCATGACGGGCATGCTGATATCGGTAATAATGACATGCGGCTGTTCCCTCTCCGCCAATTCCAGCGCTTCTTGACCGTCCATCGCTTCCCCCACGATGACGAAATCGGGATGTGTATCGGTTACTATTTTGCGCATGCTCAGCTTGATCATCGGTTCATCATCAACCAGCAAGATGCGGTAGCTCATCGGTCTTGTCCTCCTTTGATTGGGCATGAAGCGGCAGCACCAATTGAATCGTAGTTCCGTTCTCATCCGAGGCTGCAATATACAGGCCATACGGTTCTCCGAAGAGCATCCGCGTGCGTGAATGCACATTATGCAATCCAATTGACAGCGAGCCCGGTTGCGGGCTGAAGCGACTCGCTGCGTCGGTTTCATTTTGCTGGAAGACTGTATTGTAACGTTCCATCGTTTCAGGCGGCATGCCATGTCCGGTATCTGTGATTTCCAGCACGAATCGGTTGTCATCGACGATGCTGCCCGCAATTCGAATTGCGCCGGGACGGAGTTTATGACGTTCATAGCCATGTTTGAAGCAGTTCTCCACAATTGGCTGGAGCGTCGAACGCACAGCCGGAATTGAAGCAGCTAGCGAACGGTCGACATCGATCCGATACGTAAACGTTGGATAACGCTCGGATTGAATCGCCAGATAAGCTTCGATATGCTGTAATTCATCTGCCAGAAACACGCCGCCGTTCGGATTCTGTACATTGTAGCGGAACATATCTCCCAAGGAGACAATCATATTGCTAATTTTCTCGTTCCCTTCCACGATGGCGTTGGAGTTAATAAACTCCAAGGTGTTATATAGAAAATGAGGATTAATCTGCGCCTGCATCGCATGCAGCAGCGACTCCTTCTGCTTCACTTCAAGCTCTTTCTCCCGAAGCTCGGACACATGCACGATTTCGATGAGCCGCTTGATCTCCTCGACCATTTTGTTAAATCCGCGGTACAAGCTCCCAATCTCATGCCCTCCGCCTTCACTCGGAGCTTTCGCGGTGAAATCGCCCATTTCTGCGCTCTTCATGAGCTGCAGCAGCTTCACCAAGGACTTGGTAATGGAGTAGACCACCCCGCTGGCAGCCAGCATCGACAACAGGAATAGCAGAACCAGCACTGCAATTGAAATTCGGCTTACGGTGACGATCGATTGATTGAGCTCCGACAGCAGCACCTCTGAGATCAAGGTCAAATCGGTGCGATCTGAACGAATAAACACGACTAGCTTCTTGCCTTGATCCGTATTCATCGTAAAGGTGCCGCTTTGCTTCGTGCCCATCTCCTTCAGATAGTTAGCCGGGACAATCTGCGACAGCTGGTCATCCTGCGGATGATAGATGACTTGATTGGCGGAATCCGCCACCCATACAAAGCCTGTCCGCCCAAGCTGCACCTGCTGAATGATATGCACCATCTCATCGCGCTTAAGGTCCACGATGAGCATCCCTTGCTTCATCGTGCTTTGCGGCGGATTAAATTTCATCGCCATTGCCACGACCCTTGTGCTCGGTGTCCCTTCGAAGCCCATGATTCGGAATTTCCCCGGAGACTTCAGCCGTTTGAGATAGAGCGAATACCGCTGCTCCGCAAGCATGAAGCTTGAGCTTGAGGTCGCTTTAATCCTGTCAGAGATGAGCGAGATCCCCTGAATATCCTGCCGATTCATGACGATCTTGGCAAACAGCTCCTTCTCGATCCGGTAGGAAAGCTCATAACGCTTAATGGGGTCATCATCCTGATTGTTGAGAAATGCCCCTGTCAAATCACTCGCCAGCATGGGCAGCATCGTCCGCTGCACTTCCGTGAAATACGTCTCCAAATGCAGATTGACCTGGTTCACCATCTGGATACTGGAATCTACCGCATTGCTCTCAATCACCTCGTAGGTCCGTTCATACCAGATCCAGCCGAGAATCGGCAGCGGAAAATAGAGAAAAATCATAATGAAAAGCAGCTTCTTCTGAAGTGAAACAGGCTTCAAGCGCTTCATAAGTAACCCTCCAATAAGCAATGGCTGTCGCCGTCGCAGTCGCTGATCGCGAGATAAGTCGATGAAATCAATGAACGAGGAACGATTAGAATTTGAATATAATCGATAATCTATGAAAGCGCTATAATAATTCAAGCTGCAGCGACTGGGCATAAATGGAATGTTCATCGGCCCCTACCCATACAATGAGGGATGAGTCAAAAGTCTGCGCGCTGCCCTTGCGGCAGTGCCCTTCAAACGGTGGGATGAGCTGAAATGGCAGATACCATTGTGTTGTTCCCGCATTGTGCGTGGGGGGACTTCCCTTATCGTGCAATGATCGAGTCAGCCGGCCGCGGGCGGACTGTCTACGTTGTAGCTTCGGCAGCCGCAATGGCAGGCGCACCGGAAGGCTATCGCGCTATCGCACCCGAGGCACTTGTTGCTATTCCGTGGGCAAGTACGGCGGCTGTTGTTTCCCATCCCTGCTGGATTTATGAGATTGCCGGCAGGCAGCCGGAAGCTCTGGTCATGCTTCTCCCCGCTGAGCTTGAGCAAGGGGATGAAGCTTATTTGCACTGTCGCGACGACTTGTGCGCGTCGGCTGCGCTTGTTGTGGCCGGCTCGGAGCCGTTCTACTTCGAGCAGTGGTTTCGGCGCGGCCGCGTCTTCATGCAGGATGGCATCGACACGGCGGCGGACGGGATTGCCACGGCAGCCGTAAGCGATGCGATCAGCGGGAAGGGGGTTGCTTCGCTGGCAAGGCTGCAGCTGCTGCGCCGATGTGATTTTCGCGAGGAGCAGTTGAAGCTGCTGCTGCCATCGGCCATGCAGTCTTTTTTTCAAACGGTTTATTACTATTTGCTTGGTGACACCGATAAGGCCGAGCAGTTGGGTAAGGCGGCGTTCGAGCGGGCGATCTTCACGGGTGATTCCGGGGCGATTTCGACTTATTTTCGCTTCTTATCTGCCATAAGGCTGCTGCAAGGGCGGCTGTCAGCTGCAATTGATACGTATGGGATCAGTGTGGTAACCGATCATGAGCGTGACGCCTTCTCGGAGTTAGTTGGATTACTGGCCGCAGGTCGCAATGAACTCGCCTCAGCGTTGCTCTATCGGCTGAATGACGATTACCGGCATGCCGCTGAACTCCTCGAGCCGCTTGTTGGCAATGCTGAGTCGGATGCCGATGTGCGAAGACGCGCAGCGGAGCTGTTAGTTGAGGTTTATTTGCTGAGCGGGCGGCCTGATGCGGCTTTGCCTCTTCTGGAGACTTCGCGGACGGATAATGTACAGAGTCGTTTGAAACGTTTGCAGATTGAGGGGAAAGTTCTGGCGCTGCAAGGTGAGCGCCATGCTGCCGTGCATGCGATGCTGCAAGCCGCCATGACAGGCATGGACCCGCTGAAAGCCGTCGCTGCGCTGGCCGCAGTCGACTACAAAGCACATCAGCTGGCAGAGGGGGAATATGCGTGAGCGATGCACCTCGGCCGCTTCGGAAGGCAAGCGGCAATAAGCTGACGGCTATGATGCAGGTGCGTAATGAGGCCGGTCGTTATCTGGAGGCCGCATTGGCCGACTTGTCCGGCTTTGTCGATGAAATCGTCATTGTCGATGACGCGAGTGATGACGGGACGCCGGATATTTGCGGCTCCTTCCCTAAGGTGAAACTGCTGGTGCGGCTGGAGGAGCCGCTGTTCGGGCAGGAGGCGCGGCTTCGCCAACTGTTATGGGAAGCGGCCTTGCGGACAGAGCCGGACTGGCTGCTGTCTATCGATGCGGATGAATTCTTCGAACAGAAGGCTAAGACGCGGATCCGAGCACTTATTGACCAGGATCGGTATGACTGGGTTGCTTTTCGCATGTATGATTTCTGGGGCTCGCTCGCCTACTATCGGGACGACCCGTTATGGCAGCTGCATAAGCGGCATACGATGATGCTTGTCCGCTACTTGCCGCTCTACTCCTACTTCTATCCGGCTTGGAATCACCATGTACCGCGGCTGCCGATCTCTTGCGCCGCACTGACAGGCTTCCAATCCGAGCTTCGCGTCAAGCATTACGGCTGGGCAGGCGATGAGGCGCAGCGAAAGGCCAAATACGACCGCTATATGCAAAATGACCCCCTCGGCAAGTGGGGCAGCTTGGAGCATTACGCCTCCATTCTCGATCCCCACCCCCACCTTGTGCGCTGGCAGGAGGATGAGGAAGCAGGTGGTGGGATTTGAAGACCGTTACGATTTTGACGCACAGCTACTTGAACGGTTATTCAGAGGGCGAAGCTTATTCGAGGCCGTTCGGAGGTGGCTTGGAACGGTATATTTTCGACTTATGCCGGGTCATTCAGGCGCGTGGCTGGCGTGCCGTTGTGTATCAGCTGTCGTATTTTCGCAGCTTCGATACGACCTATAACGGTGTAACCGTGCGGGGTTTTGCCTATGAGCTGAATGATATTGCCGGCGCGTTCGAGCGGATGGCCGCTGAAGCTGAGGGGCTAATTATTTACGGGAGCTGCCTGTGGCATCCTATTCGGTATGTACCGGGCAGTATCGGGATTTGTCACGGCGTCAGCTGGGATTGGCATGATATGAGCGAAGTGGTCAAAGCAGATGTCGCCGTTATGATTCAACGGGCGGTCAACGGCTTGGAGCGCATCGTGACCGTTGATTCACATTTCCAGACGTACTGCCGCTCCTGCTGCTCGTACGATGATGCGGAGCGGCTCGTGCTGCTGCCCAACGCAGTGGATACGGCTTGGTTCACGCCGAAGGGCGAGTTGGAGGATGACGGATTTGGGGAGGATGGAGTAGAGGACGATCGGCTGGTGGACGGCGGACTAGTAGACGATCGGCTCGAGAATGGCAGACTGGAGAATGAGGCAGTAGAAATAGTGCGGCTGGGGATCGTGACGGAGGCGGATGGCGAGCGAACATTAGAGGAGCGGGCATTAGCGCGAGATGGGGAGTTAGAGGTACAGGTTACGGAAGGCGAGGACTTATACTCGAGCGTAGTTGTAAGTTTTGACTTGGCTGGCGAAGATCTCGGTGAGAGTAATACCTCTGATATACGCGATAATTGCGTAACAAGTGCAACAGGCGATGACGTGGTAGCAGCGAGTGAGAATGCAGCAGGTGACGACGGGGTGGCGGCGAGTGTGGGGCTGGATGTGGCTAGTGATTCGGTTGTAAGTGGCGAAATAGTCGCGCACAATAGCGATCCGGCTAAAGCTTCTATCCACCTGATTAATTTGCCAGAGCTTGTCTCTAGCGGGCGACTTAGACTACTCTATCCGAGGCGGCTGAGCTACGAGCGCGGCATCGTGCCGATGATGCTCATTGCCGATCGACTGCTGGCTGAGATGCCGATGCTGACGGTGGAGTTTGCCGGCGAGCTTGTGGAAGGTACGCCGGTGGCGCTGGCTTTCTACACCTGGCTGAAGAGTCACCCTTACCGCGATCGAATCGTGCATCACACCTATGCTTTTTCTTCTGTGCGGGATGCTTACCGAGCTGCGGATGTCGCCGTTATACCAACCGTCTATTCGGAGGGAACCTCCCTCTCCTGCCTAGAGGCGATGAGCTGCGGCGTTGCCATTGTCGCAACCAATGTCGGCGGCCTCAATGATCTCATTACCGATGGCTTCAACGGACGCCTTGTCCCGCCAACCGAGAATGCGCTGTATGCCGCTGTGCGCGAGCTTCTCCTGGATGAGGAACTCAGACAGCGGTATGGCGCGGATGCAAGGCGCACGGCATTCGCTTTCGATATCGGCCGGTGGCAGCAGCGGTGGGGTTCGTTGTTGGAGGAACAGTTTGAACGACGGGACGCCGGCAGCTGAAAGGCTGCTCTGCCCCGGGATGCGAATTACACTGTGGGAACAGCTCGATTATCACCGTAACGTCCCGCTTGCCCTTTCTCTAGCAACAAAACTAGACATGATACTCTAACGAACCGTAGAGGTCTTATTTACACCAAAAACCTCGATTCTAAATTCTAACGAACCGTACAGGGCTTATTTACTCCCAAACCCGTGCATTTCCGCTTAACTGGGGCAAATAAGACCTCTGTGGTTCGTTAGAATTTTGGAAGCGCCTATTTCTACGAAATAAGACCCCCACGGTTCGTTAGAGTTGTGAGAGGCGAGGCTGAGGAAGGTTAGCGATGCGATTGCCAGCCACCAAGGCGTCTTGACAGTGACCTTACAAGCGCCGAAGTACGATGTGTTGCAGGCGCAAGTTGGTTAAGATTGCGATGAACCATTCCGAGCGTAATACACCTCGATATAGACATAAGGAAGCAGCCCAGATGATTGATCCGGGCTGCTTCCTTTCATTTCATGCCTATATCAGCGTTCGGCGGTTCAGCATGAACGCCTGCCTATGCCAAGCTGTAAATTATTCCGCGGCCTGCTCGCCGCCGCCTGTTCTTGGCTGATATTGATGGTTGACCGAAGCTTCCTCGATATCGCCGGCAGCCCAATGGTTATCCGGAACGTCTTTCCATGGGGAATGCGCAATTCCGTAAAGCGGGCCTCTGCCAAGCACGCGGTTCATGATCGTTACCGCTTCTGCGCGCGTGAGCGTGCTGCCCGGATGGAACGTACCGTCTGTATAGCCTTTCAGATAACCTGCGCTTTGAGCGATCTTGATAGCCGATTCAGCCCAGTGGCCGGCCGTATCGGAATATCCCGCTCCTGCAGGCTGGCCCTTCGGAGCGAAGCTCGCCGTGATCGCAGCCAGCTCCGCACGGGTTACCGGCTGCTCCGGCTTGAAGCTGCCATCCGCATAACCGTGCATTAATCCCATGCGCGTCACTTTTGCAATCGCGTCGGCTGCCCAATAGCCGGTCTTAACGTCAGCGTACGTACGGCTGCCCTCTGTCTCGGATTGCGTGGAGATGCGGGACAGAATCGTCGCCAGCTCTGCACGGGTGATGCTGCCGTTCGGCTTGAACAAACCGCCGTCGTAGCCCTTCACGTAAAACGCATGTGCGAAGATAGGGGAATCGCCTGCGATCTTCATCAGCGCGAACGTACTGAACTTGTTCGTCGTAAATTGAATGCTGCGGACACCGTTAATCGTCGTCAGCGTACCTTGCTTGAACTCTGTAGTGCCGTCGCTGTGCTCAATGTAAACACCAAGCCGCTCCAGCTGCGATTCGCTGATGGTTGCATCCTCGATTGGAAGGACAAGCGTTACATCGCGATTTTGCAAATTCGTCTCGATTTCAACGGGATGACCCATTATCGTCACCTGGCTGCCGCCGGCTGCCGCGATTACGACCTTCGCGCTATTTGCGCGTTTCTCCAGCTCCTTGCCCTTATCCGCTGCTTTGACGGGAACGAGGTTAAAATAAGCATCGTCTTTGAAGTCCTTCAGCGACGCGTTCGGAATTTGAACCGTTACGCCATTCGCCTCCAATTTCACGTCAAGTCCGCTCTCCGCGAGCTGACCGAGCGTCTCTTTCGGAAGTGTGATGCTCGTTAAAGATACTTCCTTCGATACCGGAACCGAGACGATGACAGATTTGTCCCCTGCGGCTTTGGTTTTGTCAATTAACGCCTTCGCGTTGTCGCCGGATAATTTCACTTCGTCCTTGACTGAACCGTCAGGCAGCGTCGTATGCACGATGTCGATTGCGCTTGGATTTGTGTATCCGCCGCCCCCTCCGATATTGCCTGGGCCAGTAGGTCCGGAATTCGCGGAGACATTGAATTTAAGCGCATCGACAAGCATAAGCTCACCGCTTTTCTTAACGACTTTTAGCGTGTGCATGCCGTCTGTCAGTGACGAGATGCTGTACAAGCTGATCATCGCGTTCCGGGTTGCCGTATTCGCGCTCACAGCCGCCTTCAGCTTGCCGTCAATAAAGATACCCATGTTGCCTTGCTCCGGCCCTGTCGGGGACAACAGCTCGAACCCTGTGCCCTTAAACTGATATTCAAAGTAATCGTTGTTAACAGCTGTCACATGCACATCATCGGCATTGTCTCCAATGAATACAAATGTCAACTTCGTCGTACCGACCGGCTGAGCCGCTAAGTACGCCTTCTTAATCGTAACTTCATTTCCTGTAATGCTATAATCCATGCCGTTAACGAGTGTGTACGCGCCGTTCGAAATTTCCTTAAGGCTACCGATGCTGCCAAGCACGTTCACACTCAAGTCGGCTTGCGCCGATGCGTTCTTGTCGAAATCGGCCAAGGACTCATCGATCCGGTCAATTAAACGCACTTTCAGTGCATCGAGCAGCATGTATTGGCCGGATTTCTTAACCGCTTTCAGCGTATGAATGCCCGGTGTCAAACCCGAGACCGTAAAGACGGTCTGCTGCGGCTTGTTGCTCGCATTAGCTTCATACGTGCTGACCGTTTTATTGAATGTGCCGTCGATGTAAATATCCACATCGCCTTGGCCTTTATCAATCTCGGTAATATACGAAATACCCGTGCCATTGAATGTATAAGTAAAGAAGCCGCCGTTTGTTTCGAGATAGTGCACGTCTTTGTTGTAGTCGTCAAACTTGCGATCGGTGCTCCGGTTCCACGAGCCCGTAAATTTAATATCCGGGTTGTCGTCGTTGATCATGGCATAACGTCCCGGAGATGCTGAATTAATGACGTTGATGACCAATGTCTGTGCACTGCTCACGCTGAATTCAAAGGTCAGGTTCGTCACGCCGACCGGCTGCTGCTGCAAATAGGATTTATTGATCGTCACGAGTCCGTTTGCGATCGTATAATCCGCACCTTCCGTCAGCGCTGCCGAGCCATTCTTAATTGCGCTCAGACTGTTGCCGCCGCCAAGCGCCATTGTTGTCGTGACATTCGCTTGGGCCGATGTTTTCAAATCAAAGGTCGCAGCTAATGGGCTAAGCGACGTACCTGTAACCGCAATCGATATCGACTGCGTATCGCCTCCGGCAAAGCTGAAACTCAGCACGGTCGATTGGCCGGAAGGCTGCTGCATGAGATAGCTTTGCTTGATCGTCACGTCGCTGCCGTTAATCGAATAATCGGTATTGGCTGCAAGTGGTGCCGCCCCGTTCTTGATGCCCGTCAGCGAGCTCGCTCCATAAGGCAGATGGACCCTAATATCTTCAGGAACGTCCTTGCTGAAGCTTGATGCAGATGGCTGGTCAAGGAGTGAGTCCGTGGTGACCTTCAGCGCATCAAGGATAAAGTAATATTGGCCGCTGTTGTTGCGCACGACGCGAATCGTATGTGCGCCTGGTGCCAAATCGGTCTTACTGAAGACAGCGTATTGACCAGCCTGCGGCGTGCCTTCGGTATCCACTGTTACGGCAGCTTCGTTGTCGACATATACGTCCAGCTTGCCGTTGCTGCTGCCCTTCTCGGACCACAGCTCAATGCCGGTGCCATTAAAGCTATACGTGATTTCCGGCTCCGTCCCGTTATTGGGCTCGCCGTAATGGACATCGTTCATATAATCGGACAACCCGTTCCTGTCGTAGCTGTAGCCCCACTTGTTCGAGTAAGAAACCGCCGGGTCATTGTCGTTAATGATAACTGTATGCGATACAGCCGCTAGGCCAAGGTCCGGACCGGATGGCTGTGAGTTCTCACCGTTATCCGTACTTTGCATATCATTGGTAATCGTAGGAGCTGACGTATCTGTCACCGTAATGGACAGATCTTGCGCATCGCCTGCCAGCTCTTTGCCGCCATTGCGAGTCCATGTTCCCGTATAACGCATACCCGTATCGTCATTGTTGACGAGCGACGTTCCGGCTTGCGCCGTTACCTTAAGCAATCGCGAAGCATGCGGTTCGAGCGTAACCGGACCGAAACCCGTCGCGAAATTACCCAGCTCCTTATGCGTCCACAGGTCACGGACGGAAGCAGCGCCGGTGAGACCGATATCCTTCCAATTCACATTCACCGTGGCTGCCTTGTTGCCGCCAAGATTGTACAATGCGACCGTATACGTGCCGTCGCCATTGTTGGCATACCATACCTGCTGATTGGTAGACATGGATACCGGATGCGCCGGACGGCCCGCCTGATTGACGGCGATAACCTCGTCGTTCGTCAGCAGCTCCAGTCCGTAATCATCCAGATTGCTTAAATCATCACCGGTATAGAGCTGTGCCGACGATGAAGCCCACAGCGTCATCGCCGTCTGCCGTTCATCCTTCGTCAGTCCCGATGTCAGTCCATTGCCAATATTGAGGGAGTCAAAATCGTTCCAGCCGCCCGGACCTGCATCCCGCCACCACAGCGCGGCATCCGGGAACAAGCGGGCAATGTTGGCCCACGTCGTCATGCCGACTTCACGGTCGTAGGATTCCACATCCCAGTCTACGCGCCAGCCGTTCGCGTATTTCTTCCAGAAATCCACGTAGTTATGATCGAGCGCCCATGAAAGCTCGAACCAAATATGGCGTTTGCTAAGCGCCTCGGACCACGCTTTGACATCGTCCCGCGAGTCAATCGACGTGTCGTTATGGCCGGAGCCCGGCGTAACGCTGTCGAACTTCACGAAGTCCACGCCCCACGCAACCAGCTGATCCGCGACGGAATCGACGTATCTCTGCGCGCACGGATTGCTGAAATCGATCTTGTAGCCAATGTTCCAGTAGTCCGCCGTCGTGTGAGGCGTTACGGCAATATCGTTAACGAAACAATCTGTTGTTCCATAAACCGGAATCCGCGTCGTTGAATTGATGGCCGCCGGAGAGATGCCGGGAATCATGTAAATCCCGAGTTTCTGTCCGTTGGCATGAACGTACTTGACAAGATTCTCAAATCCTCCCGGATAGAGCGTCGTGCTCGGAACAGGACGTCCGTATTCGTCCATGCTGCCGTTCCAGCCGGCATCAATATTAATATAGTTATAACCGTGCGCCTGCAGCTTCTCGCGCATCGCATCGGACATTTGCTTGATTTTCGCCTCGGAAACCCAATTTCCCGACGGGCCGTCATATACTTGCATGCTGTAGCTGCTCCAGCCCATGTATGGCTTTAACGCTAATCCGTTGTCGGCCGCTTCCGCCACGTTGGCGTGCGGAGGCACATAGCCAATCTGCGCGATGGCAATCATGGCCAAAAGAAGGCCCAGCCAGATTTTTCTTCGGCGCTGCGATTTGTTTTTCAATTCCTTCAGTCCCCTTTGTCATTAGAAAATAGCCTCTTGCTGCACCGAGTGCATTCATCCGCGTTTATGTACGGCGAGCGGACGCTGCCATTCCCCCTTTCTCCCGATATGACAATCTGCATGAACGACGACAACCGCACCAGCTAACCTGAAAGCGCTTCAATTTATCGATAAAAAAATTACTGCTGCCAAGCTTCCAACAGCAAGTAACTATCGGCATAAAATGTATGACAGCGCTTTCCACACGACCGATTATATAAGAACTTTTCACGGCGGAGATAGGTACACTTCCGTCCAAAACCGTACGAATTGCCCGATTATGGGGGTACAAATCGTCCTCCACAGGGCCTCTTTGGGTGTTGTTATGATGATTTTGCCATTCCGATCCTTATGCCTGTCCCATTCCCGCCGATTGGCGTTTCACGAGACGGACGAGGATGATGGTACATGTGTAGGACAGATTGCATTGCTCCAAAAAGCTCGATTTAAGGTTCTAACGAATCCGAGAGTTCACGTCCCCTATAGATTCTAACGAATCGTAGAGGTCTTATTTGCTCTTATAACCTCGATTCGAAATTCTAACGAATCCTACAGGTCTTATTTGCACCGAAACCCGTGCATTTACGCATAATTCGGTCAAATAAGTCCTCTGTGGTTCGTTAGAATTTTGGAGGTGCCTATTTTTACCAAAGAAGACCTCCACGGTTCGTTAGAGTGACGAGGGGCCGGGGAGAAGTTGATCGTGTAAGAGGAATAGGTTGGCGGAGAGGCTATTGCATCATTAAAGGAGCACCTCGTAGGATGGCGGCGGGAGGTTGGAGAGAAGTTAGTGATGTGAATGGGAGCGGTTGGCGAGGATCTGCCGAATGGCTACCGAGCGACTGCGGAGCAACTTTAGTTCGCAAGCACAGTAGTTCCGAGCAACAGCTCCAGCAGCTGCTCGCTTTGAAGCTCGGGCAGCAGCTCCGGCTCCTCGTCGCAATATGCCCTTGCACGCTTGGCAAAAGCGGCGGCAAGCCCCGCTGCTGCTGCTCGCGATTGCCATGGGCGCGCGCCCACGACTCCAATCGCGGTGGCAAGCTCATCCGCTGCTGCCCGCCAACTCCCGCCCAAGGCGGCAGTCCAACCGGCGGCCAAGCAGCGCTGCGCCTCGGCCACCGGCGACCGCGCCATCACTGCGGCCGGGCCGCCCCATGCCTCAAGCAAACCCAGCGCTTCTCCCTGTCGAGCGAGCCAGACACTTCTGAGCAGCGGCCTCATCACTGCAATAGTCGAGACTGCAGCCGAACTCGAATTCAATTGCATACCGCGCAAGAGTGTCCAAATCGGCTCGCCCTCATTTTCGCTCAAACCGAGATCACTAAGTATGGCTTCCATCTCACCTGATGGATACCCATCACAAGACGACGACCCGCTTCCTGAAGAGGCTTCCAGTAACCATTCTCCTGCTTGCCGCCAATGCCTCCGAATCGGGGCATGCAGCAGTCCCAGCAGCAATAGCCGCTGCCAAGCCGGCCAGTAATCCGGCTTATGCGCAAGCGCCGATACATACGCCTGTGCTGCCTCTTCAAACCGATAAAGCCGCTCCAGCGCAGCGCCCCCTATATAACGCGAGCGAAATGTCCCTGCACCTTCAGCGGTCGAATAATTAGCCGGAACCTTACCTATGGACGCCGAAACCGCACACCCTAGCGCCGCTTCTGCATCATCGAGGTCAAGCAGCACTTCGCCTCTGGCTGTATGCATATCAGCAAAATCCGGGTAACGCAGCACCCCAACCTTGGCGTAGCGAGCGGCATCATTCAATCGGCCTGCAGCTCTGCAGCCGTGAACGATTTTGAGCAGCAGATCTGAGCCGTAACCTTGGTCCTGCACGATCGCCGCATCCACTAGCGGTTCCAACCACTTCAACGCCGCGTTGTACCTGCCCGCTGTAAACAACTCCGTTCCCGCCGCATAACGAAGAATCGGATCGTTCGGTTCACTCGCTAAAGCAAGCGAAAGCAGCCGCCCATTTCGAGCAAATTTCCTGCGCTCCGCAATGATTTCATCCCGATAGCCTTCATGCCAAATTTCAATGCCGGGTGCAAGTCCAATACGCTCCTCGCCCCCAAGCTCGATAATGCTCGATGCCGCTTCTTCGTGAATAATACCGCGAAAACGAACCCGTTCATCATTGCGAAAAAGCCTGCATACCGCATCCGTCACGACACTCACGGAACCCGCACCCGAGCTGCCCCCAACCCAGCTGTGCAGCTTAACATAGTAGCCCCACTTGGACGAATCGGCCAGCAGCGCCTCCCACTTCTCCACGGAGGCAAGCACTAACCGCTCATCGGCGTCGAGTACCAGAATCCACGGCTGTCCCGCTGCGGTAAGTGAACGATTTCGTGCTGCGGCAAAATTATCCTTCCACGCCATCCGCATCACTTTGGCACCGAATGCTTCCCCGATTGCAATTGTATCGTCCGTGGAGCCGGTATCTACAACGATCATTTCTGCAACATACGGTGCTGCGGATCGCAAACACTCCGCTAGAAACCGACTCTCATTCCGCACAATCATACATAAGGAAACGGGCAATACCTTCCCGCCACTCCCAATCCCATTCACCGCATCACATTGCCCAATCATCGCTAATACTCACTTCCTGCCGGTAGCAGCAACCGAATGCTTGCTGCAGCTTGTTGTAGCAATGAAGCATCACACTGTTGCAATCGGCTCAAGTGATAATCCGCAAGTCCGCAGAGCGCCTGCACAGATGCGCGAATTCCATTCTCGGAACCTGATCCATCAAAGGCAGCAGGCGGTTTCAAATCTAAGTACTGCCCGATTACTGCCCTCACCTTCTCTATCGCTCCCTCAGCTTGTACGGACGCATTCTCCCGCATGGCCTCGCTGCTTCGCAGCAACAGCGGCAGCCAGCGAACGGCTCCAGCCGGATACCGCTGATCTCCAGCTCCATCGAGCCACGACGCAGCGGCCGAAAGCTCCGTCACGAGCGCCTGACCTGCCGCATCCGTCGTCTCCTCAGGACCAAGCCCTTCCTCCATAAGCACGCATGCCGCCGCTAACACTTTCCACGGCAGAAGCGCGACACGCTCCTCGTCTGACGCCACCGTAAGCCGATGATCCAACCATAGCTGCAAGGCCCTGTAACAATTGTTACTCAGCATGACACCGGCCAGCTTCGCCGCAGCCTGCGGCGAATCCACTGTAAACCGTTCACTCGCAAAAGCAGCCAACTGCTCCGGGCTACTCGCAATGCGCATCATATGGCACAACCGCTGCAGCGGCAAAAGCAGACTCCCCCTGTACCGCACCGCTTCCGCATACCAATGGGCCGCTGTCTCATAATCAAGCTCCGCTTCATGCATCGAGCCCAGCCAATAGGCGGATTGATACGTACCCATCCCATCCTCCGTATGATAAATCGCCGGCGCACGCCCGAGATGAATTGCCGCCGCGAAGGCTTCGGCCGCCCTGCGCCATTGGCCGAGCACAGCAAGACTGACCCCTTTGGCATGCCACAAATCCGGGTAATCCGGATACCAAGCCTGACTCTCCTCCAGAAGTGCCAGCGCATCCTGCCATCTCCGGAGGGCCTGCAAGCCGTGAACTTCATGCTTTACGAGCAGATGAGCATAGCTGACTGAGGCATAATCAATACCATCTCTTGCCCGGCGAAAAGCGCCAACCGCTTCCTCCACTTCACCGCCGCGAAAATATTCCACGCCAAGGTTATACCAATTAAACCGATTATTCGGCTCCTCCTTGATCGCTTGCTCCAGCAGGGTGCGGTTGCGCTGCAGCTTGTTTTTGGCCGCGACGACCTCCCGTTTGTACCCATAGTGATGAATAATCACATCGCTAAGATGAAACCTAGCATGCGGGGTATGCTGCGTAATCGGACCGGCAATTTGCTCATGAATGCGCCCCTCGAACCGATAGCGCGAATCGTTGCGAAACATGCGAAGCACAGGGTTAATGGTCGCCCCTTCGCTCCTGCCGTCGCTCATGTAATTCCAGATGTTCAGAAAATAAGCCGTAATCTCCGGCTCCTGAGCCAGAAGTCGAAGCTGCATCCCCGTAGCCTCGTCCAGCTCCTCATCCGCATCCAGAAACAACACCCACTCGCCACCGGCGCGGGCTAACCCCTTATTGCGTGCAGCTGCAAAATTCCCCGTCCACTCGCTCCGCACAACGATTGCACCGTACTTCCGCGCAATGGCAACCGTAGCATCCGTCGATCCCGTATCCACGACGATCATTTGATCCACGATGCCTTGCACGCTTTGCAGGCAGCGCGGCAAATCCCTTGCCTCGTCTTTCACAATCATGCACAGCGTGATCAGTGGCTTCGATATTGATTTATCCGACTTGGACATGGGCCCGCCTCCTTTGCGCGGCGCTGAACTTCGTCCGCCAGCCTGCTGCCTGTACACGGATCAATGCCGTGCCGATTTGTTCCAAATCCGTATGCGGCCAGCCGCCGCCAAATTGCTGAGATTGCGCGGAAGCTGCCGCCGCCCACGGCAGCAGCGCTTCCCTTGCCAGCGACAACGAACAAGCGGCTGCACCAAGCCGCGCCCGCTCCGGCACGGCACCTTGCTGCAGCGCCTGCTCAAACAAGGACAATGCCTCGCCGTACAGCTGCTTCCCATAGAGAATTTCCCCGAGGCAAAATAACTCCGTCGCCCGCAGCTTCCTGCTCTCCATAGCAGAAAGCAGCAAACCTGCAGCAGCATGCGTATAGCCGCTCAGGTATAACCGTTCCGCGTACCCTTCACGCAGCCCGGCTCCGGTTTCTTGCAGCTTGCCTGCCAAAGGCAGCAGACCAAGCCCAAGTGCGCGGTCCAGCAGCAGACTCGCAAAGTCAGCCCGAATCGCCAATCCGCTGACTGTTCCCGCCAAGAAGCCGTCCATAGCAAGCAGCACGGCTTCCAGCTGCTGCACCTCGGCATCTGCGCTGCCATGCAGCAAACCGCGCAGCCCTTCATGGAGCGCCCCGCCTTCACTCCAACTGCAAAGGGCCGCATCCACGCAAAGCTCCAACCAGTACGGCACTTTCGACGTCAGCAAAGGCTGTAGCCCCGACGACTCGCCGCTGCTCGCCACCGAGCTAACTCCATGCTGCAGCTCGCCTTCCGCTCCCGCCCCCAGCGCTTCCAGCAGCACCGCCCGCGCCTCGCCCGCGTGCCCGGCGCCGACCAGGCACGCCGCGTACTCGCGCGCATCCGCCGGCGCGAGTGGCTGCGCCGCGCGCCATAGCGGCAGTGCGGCGGCATACGCGCCTATGCCGCCAAGCACCCGGGCCTGCAGCGCCAAATCCCCCGGCGCTGCAAGCCCAACGCTCGAAGCCAGCGCTGCGCGTATGGCTTCATCGCGCTCGCCCGCGGCCTGCTGCTGCTCCGCCCAGCCGGCCAGGGCAGGGCCAAACCGCGGCGCCTCACGGGCCGCCGCCGCGTACAAGCGCTGCGCGCTGTCGCCCCGGCCGAGCGCCGCCTCGGCCGCGGCCAAACCGCAGCGGGCGCGATACGTCCCCGCGCCCGCCTCTGCCACATACCGGGCGGCGGCAGACCCCGCCGCCCCCGCTTCCAGCGCCGCCTCGTAGGCGCTGCGCGCTTCCATGACGCGCCGCTGGCGCATGAGGCTGTCGCCGTAGAGCAGGTGCACGTCAGGGTAGTCCGCATAGCGGTCTACCTCCCGATGCAGCAGCGCGGCGGCTCCGCCGGCGTCATCCAGCGCAAGCAGCGCCTTCGCCCAGTCCCGGATAAGGACGGGGCGATACGGCGCTTCTGCGCGCACAAACAAATAAGCCAAAGCGAACGCCGTACAGGCATCCTTTGGCTTATTCAATTGGCAAAGCGTAACGCCTTTGTTATAGAGGTGAAACGGATCGTCGGGCTGCAGCAGCAGTGCTTTCTCTACAAGTCGTAAGTTCCGCTCTGCCTTTCCTTTACGAGCAATAACGTCAGGCATGTACCCGTCATGCTCCAACGTCAGCCTGCAAACCGGACCATCGACGGCAGTGGGACTAGAGCCGGGCCGGACAAGCTGCTCATGAATGACGCCTTGATAGCGAATGCCGCGATCTGCCCGGAACAGTCGCACGGCTTCATGACCGACCGTCTCTCCAATCCCGCCGCCGTAACGGTTCTCCATCGTCACACGATAAGCATCCGCCTGCGCGCTGCGCAGCAGTCCCCGAAGGTCTGTCCGCTGCACACTCGCCCCAAGGTACTCATCAGCATCCAGTACAAGCACCCATATCGTTCGAGCCGCATCCAGCCCGGCATTCCGAGCCGCAGCAAAATCATCCTCCCACGTCTGATGAATAACCCGTGCCCCATACGCTTCCGCAATAGCGGCCGTACGGTCCACAGAGCCGGTATCCGTAACGATGATTTCGTCTGCAAACCCCTGCACGCTTTGAAGACAGCGTCCAAGAACGTCCTCTTCGTTGCAAGCGAGGACATGAATGCCGAGCAGCATGCGATCACACTCCCGTTCGTTGCATTAAGTGCCTTGTCCGTTAAAGAATACATCGATTGTCGTTGGATTGCCGGCAACTGCTGATTTGTAAGCGAGCCGCGTGTATTTGAGGAACCGCTGCGGCACAAGCACATCCACGCTGCCTACGGAAATTCCTGTCGACGTATCGACATCCGCATACCAGTTGGAGCCGTCCGCACTGATTTCGACACGAGCATCAGCTTTACTGGTCCCAGGTCCACGGTTGTACACGAAGAACGAATAAGTGCCAAGCACGCTGGTGGTCACAGCATTGAGCGCCGTATAGGCAGCTGATGTTGTAAGCAGCGGGTTGGACTGCTCCATGAAGCTCTTCTGCGAAATCGAGGTTACGCTGCTCAGTGTACCTGCTGTGATTGTCGCTCCCATCACGCTGGTGATCGTACCGTTTAACAGATTCGTCAACGTTCCAGCGGTAATCGTTGCTCCCATCACGCTGGTGATCGTACCGTTTAACAGGTTCGTCAGTGTCCCGGCTGTAATCGTCGCGCCCATTACGCTGGTGATTGTACCATTAAGCAGATTGGTCAGTGTTCCCGCTGTAATCGTCGCGCCAAGCACGCTGGTGATCGTACCATCTAACAGGTTGTTTATCGTTCCGGCAGTGATTGTCGCTCCCATCACGCTGGTAATTGTACCGTTTAACAGATTCGTCAGTGTTCCGGCAGTGATCGTCGCCCCCATCACGCTGGTGATCGTACCATTAAGCAGATTGGTCAGTGTTCCCGCTGTAATCGTTGCACCAAGCACGCTGGTAATCGTACCGTTTAGCAGATTTTCAATGGCACCGACCGAAACCGTACCGCCGGAGATGGTGACCCCGGAGATACTGCTGATGGTACCGTCCAAAATAATATTCAGTATATGACCAGCCGAATCGGTTGCTACCGCTCTCGCCGTTTCGGTATCGTCATGACCAAATATCAACGTCCGGAGGTTGTCCGGATTCGGGTTAAAGCTTGAAAAGTTCGGCATCGCTGTTCACTCTTTCTTTTTGCAAAATAGCCTGCAGCGCTTTCTGCAGTCCTTGTCTTCACCTTGCCTTCTGTGATTGAAAATAAATACAAAGCTTGGTCGGTTTACCTGGCTGCTCCGACTTGACCGCAAGCCGCGCATACCGCAGAAATTTGGATGGCACGATAACGCCCATACCTTTGATCTCCACAACCCCTTCCGTTTCGATTACATAATCCCTCCCATTAGGACCAATCTCAAGTTGAACCGCTGCAGGCTCGCAGCCATGATTAATAACGGCATACGAATAGATCGTTTTATTGGATGTGTCCTGTGAAGGCAATGGAACAAAGTCGTCCGTCGTCTCGACATTCATAAATGTGCGCTCCGAAAACACCCCCTTCTTAGAGGGTTGGCACTTCTTGCTGCCTGTCGATTGTCGATCGCTTTGGTTATATACACCGTCCCGCTTGTTGCATGGAAGAATTAGAGGCTTGCTTCCCTTGGTACGGCGCCGCGAGTGCTTGCTGCTCATGACATCTTCCCCTTAGCAATAACGCTTTTGTACTCTATGTGCTTCCGCCAAAGAATGAAACGGCATATGTCCTTTAAGCAGCGGGCATCGGCCTTTTCTATTGAAATCCATACTAAACTAGGGCAAGCTGCGCGCCCGCTCCATATAATGCTAGAAAGTATAGCTCTGCGAGCCTATAACTCTGCCAACAAGAGGTGCTGCATGAACAATTACAACGTGTTTAATACCGAACATAACCCCATCTATATGCAGCAAAATAACCCCTACACCTCGCCCGGTGTTAACGAAGGTCCAGAGGCCGATGCTGCCAAGAGCGGCTTTCTCTTTATATTGAACACCGGCAGTACAAGCGTAGGCGCAGGAAACTCGCTTCTGCTGCAGGCTGCAAATCCCAATGGCAGCGGGAAGAAGCTGTATATCTCGCGCATCACAGGCGGTACGACAGCCGCGTCAACATTAACGATTGCATCCGGTGGAACGATTACCGGCGGGACAACACCGACTCCCTTCAACGCCTTGTTCGGAAGCTCCACGACGAGCGTCGTTACTACGAAGCAAAATACCGGATCGCTTGGCGGCTCCCCGACCACTTGTATGGTCATGCAGGTGACTTCCGGCCTCTTTGATATTAACTTCACAGGCTCACTCATCGTTCAGGCAAACCAAACCATTTCCGTCACGCTCGGTACAGGCTCCTTGACGGGTGCACTAAATTTGACCTGGTGGGAGGTGTAACCGTATATGCCCAATCACTTTGTGTTCGACCAATCCAACAGCAAGTTTTATGCCCAATTGACGAATACGTACGTGTCACCCGGAATCAACGCTCCGCCAGACTACGGTGCAACGGTATCGGCACGTGAATTTGTAGCTACTTTCAACAACTCTGCATCGCTCAGTATATTAGGCGGTTCAGTAATAGCAACCCTCCAAATTTCCAATCCCAATGCCAGCGGCCGAGCGCTCTATGTCTCTCGCATAACAGGCGGTGTCGGCGTAGGCCTGAGCTTACTTTCAACTTTCAACGGATCCTTGACGATGACAAGGGCAGGTTCGATCAGTTCACCCTCCACCTTAACTCCCTTCAATACGCAGTTCGGCAATTCAGCCACCAGTGTCATGACGGCGAGATCCTCCACTAGTGCCACCTCCGGGGGGACAGTCTTTCTGTCTTTGCCGCTCAACCCCGGTATGTTTTCTTTCGACTATGTGGGCGGATTAATCGTGCCGGAGAATCAAAGCATTTCCATTACGGTCAGCAGCTCGCTCACCGTAGCGGGCACGCTTACCTCCTTCGCCAACATTTCTTGGTGGGAAGCATAACGCAATTCTGACCGTTTCCCGGGAAATAATCGCCGCAGCCGCGCCTGCCAATAATCATAAAAAAGACCACTTCAGTCTGCTGCATGACGCAGCGCTGAAATGGTCTTCTTTGTGCTGTATAGGCTTATAACTGGCCGCAGGACTGCTCATGGACAGCTGTAGTCAGCTTGCGAAGCTGTTCCCGAAGCTGGGTAATTTCCTCGCCCGGCATGTTGGTCTGGCAAAACACGCGCTCCGGAATCGTTACCGCCTTCGTCTTCAGCTCGCGTCCTTGGTCGGTCAAGCGGACGATAACACTGCGCTCATCCTCGGGATCGCGCTCCCGGTGAATGAGTGTCATCCCTTCGAGCTTCTTCAAGAGCGGCGTGAGCGTGCCGGAATCCAGATACAGCCGGGTTCCCAGCTCTTTCACAGGTACGCCGTCCTTCTCCCATAATGCAAGTAAGGTCACATACTGTGTGTACGTAATGCCTAACTCATCCAAATACGGGCGATACAGCTTCGTTACTTCGCGGGCGCAGGCGTAGAGGGCGAAGCAGAGCTGATTGTCGAGCTCCAGCTGGGCACCTTGTTCCATTGCAGTCTTCCTCTCTGCGGCTTAGGTTAGAAAGCCAATCTATAGTGAATAACACAATTAAATTGCATGCAATTTATGTCGTTAGAATACCAGTTGCCGCAGATACTGTCAACTGCTAGACCGCGCCTTTCTGATGGGAAAGCAGCAAATCCGCGATCGCCTGATGCCCCTTGCGTCTGGCCCATGCCAGCGGTGTCGCCCACTCCGGCACA
The DNA here is from genome assembly GCF_056269305.1 of Paenibacillus sp. J22R3. NCBI lineage: Bacteria > Bacillati > Bacillota > Bacilli > Caryophanales > Paenibacillaceae > Paenibacillus > Paenibacillus sp. J22R3. The sequence continues at coordinate 248,203 of NZ_JBWDNS010000006.1, forward strand.
TCTGCCGGCTCTATCGCCGCCCCTTGGCGAAGCAGATACGACGCCATCTCCGTCTGCCCGAACTTGGCCGCCCAGCCCAGCGGAGTCGTATTATACTCCTCGTCGACAGCGTCAAGATCAGCGCCATAGCGAAGCAGCAAATCGGCCAAGTCGGTATCGCCTTTCTTCGCAGTCAGATGCAGATAGCTGATCCCGATCCAATTCCGAACGTTCGGATCGGCATCGTGGCGGAGCAGCAGCTCGACCATCTCGTTATTGCAGGAATATACCATATAATTGCTGGCGTACCATGGTCCGTTCAGCTGGGCTTTATGCCGCAGCAGCAGTTTGACGATGTTGGTGTATCCGCAGCTCGCCGCCTGGGCGAGCGGTCCATAGTCGCCATCGTTGGCGGCAGCCGGATTGAGCGCGAGCATCTCGCCGACCAGATCGATGCGGCCGAGTGCACAAGCACCGGCCATCGTTACAGTCCCGCCATGTTCATAGAGCAGTTCCAGCAGCTCCTGAGCACCTTTCTGCATCGCGGCATACGTGGCATTGCCTGATGCTTCTATCTCTGCGTTTGGATTCGCTCCATGCGCAAGCAGCAGCTTCACGCATTCGGTATGATCCCCTCTGACAGCCGCATAGAGAGCCGCTCCGCCCGACGCATCTCGCTCAGGCAAGTTCGGATCGGCGCCGCTAGCGAGCAGGCTGCGCACAACCTCTACATAGCCATGCTTGGCCGCATAGTAGATCGCTGATCGCCCTGACGAGTCTCTGGCGTTGGCTAGCTGTGGATTCCGTGCCAACTGCTCCTTCACTCGTATCGCGTCGCCTACGGCAGCCGCGATGAAGATGTCGTAAGGGATTCCTTTTCCAATAAGATAACCGAGTAAGAAGCGTTGATCACGAATCGTATTCGAGGGCAGGTCACGATTGCCCCTGTAGAAGTAATCGCCTTCCATCGCCAGATGGACAGCCTGACTTCCGTCGGCTCTTCGCGCCTCTGGATCTGCGCCGCGCGCCAGAAGCAGGTCGATCAGCTCCGGCTGCCGCGTCATAACGGCCCAGTGCAGCGGCGTGTTGCCCCGTTCATCGCCTGCGTTGATCGTCTCCGGGTGCTCCTCGAACCATGCCAACAGCTCATCTCGGTTGTAGGCGCGAATAAGCCCCGCCGTTACATCGCCGATTGGCTGCACCTGATGGGTGCGCTGAAGATGCTCGCGAAGCAGCTCGGCAATATCTCCGTATCCGCGGTCTTCCGCTATCTGCAGCAGGGAATCCTGCCAGCTTAGAATAGGCTTGTCCGCAGCATTTGCGCCATAGCGGAGCAGAAGCGCCACTGTTTCCAAATGGCCTTCCCGGACTGCAACATGCAGGGGTGAGACGTACCCCCAGCTGGATTTTGCCAGATCAGGATCTTGCTGAAGCAGCTTGTCCACCATTGATGGTTCTCCTGCTGCGCACAGATCGAACATTCGTCTTAAGGATTCAGGCATCGTCATCAGTCGGCTTAACTCCCCGTCGCATTAATTTAAGATACGATTGAAGCATGGCGATTCTCCAAACTACGATCATCCCGAAGGCGAGCACGAAGAACAGCGCTCCCGTTTGCGGGATACTGACAGCCTGCTCCACTACGTTATGAACGAGCAGACGCACGATTAGAAGTCCGAGCAGAATGAATATGAACATTTTGGATCGTTTCAATACGATGGTTTCCCCAACCCTCTCCAGCTTCGAGGTGCGGATGAGCGGATAAGCGAACAATACCGCGCCGACTGCAAAAGCGGTAATGGCCCATAACCATGGCACATGCGTAACCGGCGCGACAAACATCAGGAAGCCGGTCGACATGCCGATCGGCGGAATAATGATTTTGCGCATCGTCGTTGGCCGATTGCTTGCGCGCAATCGCAAGAACAAGACCACTACGCCTGATAGAAGCGTGACCACAATGGACGCTACGTGAGGGAGAGAGAATGTTTGAGGGAGAAAGCTCATGTGGACGCAGCTCCTTTATTTCGGGCAGTTTCAAGCAGAAGCCATAGGACCTTATTGGTGCAGTGTCGTACGTTCTCTCTAAGAAAGCGCTTGTTTTCTCTAATCCTACTCATTTTGCTGCTAGGTTGCAAATAGATCGCGATGCACCTTGACGACCGCCTTGCGAAGCGGAATATCTTGTTCCACCGAGCAGTTCGGCCTGTGAATGTCGGTCGGAAACAAAACAACGAAATCGCCTGGCACCATATCAATCGTATTCTCGTTATGTACTTCATCATAGAAGGCAATATCTTGCGTCTCGTAGCGGTCATCTGTAATGACCTGTTCTTCCGAAACCTTGGCTACTCGCATCCGCTCGCGGCCGCTCAGCAGCAGCTGAATATCCGTATGCAGCCTATGCGTCTCCGGCTTTACCTCGCGCCAATCCCTCGTAACAGGCTCGTTGATGAGCAGAAACATGCCGGGCTCGCCAAACTCATGCCGTCCCGCGGGAAGTTCGTCCAGCTCCGTCTGCTGCAGTCTTTCAATCGCTCGGCGGATCGGCGCAGGGAATGTATGCTGCTCCCGCTCCCAATTCGTTAAATCGCTGAATATCATAGCCGTTACGGCCCCTCTACGATTGATTTTACACGGCCGACATCACCGGTTTGCAGTCGCACTTTAATGCCATGAGGATGGTTGGGCGAATTCGTCAAAATATCCTTTACTACGCCTCTTGTTGTTTTGCCTGTTGCCTGATCCTTCTTCAACACGATATCTACAGTAAGCCCCGGGCGGATCGCCGAGCGTTGTTGTCCATTTGTACTCATGATTCGTTACGTACTCCTTCAATAGTTGGATTTATTGCTCCCATCATATGCCAGCGTGTGAGTGAAGTAAAGATTTTGGACTTGGCGGCGCAAGAAACGATTGACAGTGAGAATGAGAATTACTATCATTGGTATAGAGCAAGACAACACCATCCAGAGAGGTCGGGAACAGGGCGGATGAAAAAGATCAAGTACTGCTGCAGAAACTTCAAGCACGGATCCAAGTCTGTTTTTAAAACCTTAAAGCAAGAATTTCCCGACTTGAAGCAGAAGAAGAAGGACTGTCTCGGCAACTGCAAGCTGTGCTCCAAGCAATGTATCGTAATGATCGGCAAATCGGAAGTCGTTGTAGCTCCGACAGCAGAAGTGTTGTACGCCAAGCTCAAACACCGGATAGGCTGATATGGCATAGTATGGTAATATAGGAGAAGAAGTAATCCATACTCCTTAGTGGAGTTTGGTGCTTCGTCTCTTTTTATTTTATAATACATTTGGAAAGGGAGGTGCGGCCGATGATGAACGATACACTCAGCCAAGCTTTGAACGATCAATTGAATTTCGAGTTTTATTCCGCGCACGTGTATCTGGCAATTGCCGCTTACTGTTCCGGAGAAAGCCTCGACGGGTTTGCGAATTTCTTTATTGTTCAAGCCGAAGAAGAACGCTTCCACGCGATGAAAATGTACAAGTATTTGAACGATCGCGGGAAACGCGTCACACTGGTCGGCATGAGCACACCTACAAATGAATATAGCTCCATCCTCGATGCATTCCAGCATGCTTACCAGCATGAGCAGGAAGTCACCAAGCGGATCTACCACTTGTCTGACCTTGCGATGAATGACCGCGAGCATGCGACGATCCAGTTCCTGAAGTGGTTCATCGATGAGCAGGTAGAGGAAGAGTCGATGTTCGACAGCATCATCAACAAGCTGAAGCGTATCGACACCGACAGCAATGCCTTCTTCATGCTCGAAAACGAGTTTGCACAGCGCACATTCGTTCCGCCGACAACGGCTTAGTTGTTGTGAGAGAGTGGCTGAACCGGGTGTTCCCGGGTCAGCCGTTTTTTTGTGCGCGGCTACTTGCCGCGGCCTACACAACCGCAGCATGAGGCCGCGGTTCTCTGCCACTCAGCACCTGTTACCTGCCGGCCACCTGCTATCGACTACCACACGTTACCCGACCACCTGCTGTCCACCTACCGCGCGACTATCATCAAGCTTCCCGGCGTTTGCAATAATAGCGCCAGTTAAGTTCGTAGGTGCTACAAGGCTCGTCAAAGTTGCCTTTTTTGCAACATTCTCTACCGAAAACAGACTCAAACTAAAAAATGCTGCATTTTTTGCAACATTGTTCTCAGAAACGGCTCGTTTTCTCGTTAATCGCTTCGAAATGTTGCACTTACTGCAACATCTCGTCCTTCTGATCGATATAACGCTCGGATCGCTGCACAACATGCAACATTAGCCGGACACTCCCTCAGCTCCATTCATTTCGCAACCGCCTACCAAGGCTCCACCACACATTTTCGTTCCCTTTTGCGCTCGCCCTGCATGACTACACATAGCGAAAGCCGCCCCAAAAGCCGCGATGCGACTTTCGAGACGGCTCAAGTTTCTAACGCCTACTATCGACGACGGTTAGTCAGTATAGTCACGGCGAACCTCGGCAGTACGAGCTGGCGGCGCCAACGTGACGGCTGCTTGAGCAGTCGGTACAGCCATTCGACGTTCAGCTTCTGCCAGATCACCGGGGCGCGTTTCACCTTGCCCGCGATGACATCCAAGCTGCCGCCGACGCCGAAGGCGACCTTCGCATGCAGGCGGCTCTTATGCTTGTAAATCCAGCGCTCCGCATTAGGTGCGCCGAGCGCTACGATCAACACGTCCGGGCGCTTCTGCCCGATATCGGCAACAAGCGCTTCTTCCTGCCCGTCCTTGAAGAAGCCGTTATGTCTGCCGACAATCGTGACGCCCGGGTACTTGTCCGCGATAATTTCAGCCGCTTTCGCGTTGGTCTGCTCGTCCGCTCCAACGACATAAAGCGAGAAGTGATGCTGCTTCGCTTCCTCGAACAACCGAATCAGTAAATCATAGCCCGTTACACGTTCCGGGATATGTTCACCCTGCCACTTAGCGGCAAGCACCACACCGATGCCGTCAGGCGTAATGATATCCGCTTCGTCCACAATCGCCTGGAGCTGCTTCTCCGAACGTGCAGCCATGACAATCTCCGGATTGGCTGTAATGAGATGAAATAACGGCTGATCCTTCCCCGCGATTTGCGATTGAACGAGCGCCACCGTATCCGAGAGCGTCCGCTTCGAGAACGGAACGCCTAATATATTGACTGTATTCATCCTGCACCTTCCTCATATACACTCATGTTGTCTTTTATTGTAGCACAAAGCCGAAATCGGTTGAAACCTAGCGGAACAGCCCGGCTACCCATCTGATAAAATCGCCCACGATCGGCACAAGGCCGAATCCGTGCTGACCAATAGCCACGATTCCATAGACTCGCTCACCAATCGCAACTGCGCCAAGAACATGCTGTCCTATAGCTACAGCTCCGAGCGCATTCTGCCCGATCGCGACCGCACCGACAGCAGACTGCCCGATGGCAACCGCCCCGATCGCCAGCTCCCCAATAGCGACTGCTCCAGCAGATAACCCACCAGACATGGCCACTGCACCAAGTGCGAGAAGCCAGCCTACCGTTACGGCTCCCACCGAAATGACCCCAACCGAGACCGCCCCGCCGGCCACAATCCCAATTGCCACATCGCCGAGTGCGATAACGCCAATGGCGACTTTAGGTTTGCCTTTGCCTACGCTTGTCCGAATGCTGATGAAAGGGAGCTTGGCGGTGGGCCACTGGTAGTCGATCTCTTCTTGCCCATTTCCTCTTATGTATCTGTTAAATCGAAGCAATCGCTGCCATTCGAACATGAATGCGCACTCTCCTCGCTTATACGATTATTCTCCGTGCTGCCTGAACGAGTGATTCAAGCTGTTTCCTCAAGCGTATAATAAATTAAGAAGCACAACAAGGATGCAGCGTGAAAATATTCCATTTCATGCTCTCACAGAAAGTAGATGATTCGTAATGAACTTGAAATCTCTGCTGCTAGCGACTCTCGCGGCTCTATGGATGGCTGCGGGATGCGAAAAACAGGACTTTTATAAGCTGAGCTCAGCTGCAGACGGACAACCGCCTGCCAAAGAAACAACCACGATAACCTCCGACCGCTCGGAGTCACCGAAGGTAGCAGCCAGTAATGAAGCATTCAAGGTCTATGAGCCGGCCGAAGGAACCGTCGTCGGCAAATCTTTTGTCGTGAAAGGGCAGGCCCGCGTCTTCGAGGCGGCTTTCCGTTATTCGTTCGAGGATGGACACAACGTGCTTGCTGAGGGGAATGTCATGGCTGATCGGGGAGCGCCGGAATGGGGAGACTTTGAGTTCAACGTTACACTCACGAGAGCCCCTACCAGTCCGACAGGCGTGCTGACAATTTACGAATCAAGCGCAAAGGACGGCTCGCACATTCACAAACTAAGTTTGGCCTATAAATTCGAGGACGGCTTAGTGGAGCTTGATAACTAACTAATTTGACAAAAGAGAGCCGTTTAAGACTGCGCCTATACGCCATGTCTTGAAACGGCTCTCTATCTTAATGGCCCGGCTGTGTGGCAATTTGCCAACGGACGCCATACTTATCCTCGATTCGTCCAAACATGCTCCCCCAGAACATGCGCTCAAACGGCATGATGATGGTGCCACCGTTCCCAGACAGATTGTTGAAGGCATTCTCCGCTTCTTCCTCGGTTTCGAACTCCAAGGTGAGGTCAATCCCATTGCCGCGATGGATCGGTCCAGCATCAGCCATATAGAAAAGAAGGCCCGCCGCCTGCAGCACCAAATGCATGAGCCTGTCTTTGCCATCCTCAGAAGTGCCCGGCATCATCTCACCGTACGTTTGCTGACTTATGATCTCGCCGCCAAGTGCCTCTACGTAGAACTTCGCCTGTTCGAGTGCATGCTCGCTGTACAGGTATGGACGAAGTTTTGTCATCGGTCAACTCCTCCTCCGTTTTTCGATAGTTACCTCTTTCATTGTTACCACAAAGTGTAACAAAACAAGCCTGCATTCGTAAATCCGGCTGCAGACTCGTCATTATCGAAAGATCATTACAATTCCCCCTATTTGTATTAGGAAATCAATGACACCTTTTCACTTCAAATTCTTTCAATATTCGCCGCATACCGCCCGGTTACGGCTCTAGCCGATTTCACATTGCGTTGACTTCTCCCCTTAATCCATAAACTCCCCCTTCTTTCTCCCGCAAAAACCCCCCATACATTGACTTTAGGCATTCCGCTACAATTCAGGTAGTTAGTCGCACTAGGTGTAAAGCTCGACAAATTAAACACTACATTAAAGGAGAACTTCGATGAAAAGATCAAAAAGGATGACGAAATCAGTTGTTTCCGTCTCTTTGGCATGTCTTGTCATGTCGAATATGCCATTGGCATATGCAGCCACGAATCAACCGACATTTTCAACGAATCCAAACCAACCGGCAAGTGCGCCAGAGCTTCCCAAAGGAATCATTGTTAAAAACCCTGATGGAAAAGCCTCAGGTCAACCCAAGCTTACGCCTGAGCAACTGCAAGGATTAAAAGAAAAAGCGAAACAGAATCTATCTGCAGCTATGGAAGAAGACCGCAAGAAAGAGCTTGAATCGCTGGAGAAAGTTCCGGCTGAAGCTGCTGCGCATAACCCCGATGAACTCGTATCGGTAATTGTCCAACTGAAAGGCCAGACCGTATCTCAACTTGCAGCACAAGGAAAAGTTGGCGTTAGTCAACAATCGCTGACTGCCGGTAAGACAGCCATTCAGAACGACATCGATACCACGCAAAGCAAAATTATGAGCACGTTGGCCGGCGGTAAAGCGAAGAGCGGCAACGGACTATCCTTCAAGCATGAGTACCAGAATGTATTTAAAGGCTTCAGCGTAGACAACATCAAGTACAGCAGCATTGAAGCGATCAAGAAGATGCCGAACGTCGCTGCCGTTACGCTTCAGCAGAAGTACTATCCGGCAGAAGTCAATAATCAAGAGCATGAGCTGACGGGTATCGAGAACGTATGGAGCGGAGCAGCCGTTGGCAAGGATTCCGGTTACAAAGGCGAGGGCATTCTGATCGCAATTCTGGATACCGGGATTGATTATACCCATGAGGCATTCCCAGCTCCTCATAATATGAGCAAAGCCAGATTCCCTAAAGGAACAGGCAAATACTCCGACAAGGTTGTCGCCGGCTTTAACTGGGCAGACCAAACGGACGATGTTATCCCGCACATGGAGGATACAAATCCACTGCTGTCACCGAGCAGCCACGGCGTCCATGTAGCAGGTACTGCTGCCGGATCAAGTGCTGTCCTAAGAGGCGTAGCACCTGAAGCACAGCTCGTAGCCGAGAAGGTTTTCTCCGACATTCAGCCAGGCGCATTGACAGAAGACATTATTAAAGGAATTGATCATGCTTCATCCGTTGGAGCAGATGTTATTAATATGAGCTTAGGCTCTGCTTCCTCCTTCGACACGCGTGATCCTAAGGATCCGATGGGTATTGCGATCCGTAACGCAACGGATGCGGGACATGTCGTTGTCGTCTCTGCCGGCAATGCATCCAATGCCTACGCGGATCGCGGCGAGCTTGGCGCACATTTGAAGCTCGGCGAGAATCCGGACTTGAATAAAGTCGGCAATCCGGGCGTCTATCCGGATTCGTTCACGGTTGCAGCCGCGAATAATATCGTGGAGAAACACACCTATGAATTCCAAAGCGCCGATGTGACCGGCTCTGTATTCGGCGAAGGCATCGACGACTGGAACTTTACCGAAGGCCAAACCTATGAATTAGCTGCTTTTCCGGTAGATTATGACTGGCAAGGCAACGAAATCGGATTTGGTACGCCATCCGATTATGAAGGTGTCGATGTAACTGGCAAAGTAATGCTCGTTAAACGGGGCTCGATCTCCTTCATCGAAAAGGTGAAGCATGCCGAAGAAGCCGGAGCAGCAGGCATTATCGTCTATAACTCCTCTCCGGACAAGCTTGCACCTGCTCCGCAAGGCTTCGGTATCATTCCTTTCTCCTTCATCAGTTATGAAGACGGGATGAAATTGAAAGAAGCCATTCTGGCAAACATCGAAGTCGGTGGCGGCGGCGGTGGCATCGACATCGGACCACTCGATATCGGCATCGAAGTCCCGGGCGGCAGCGATGAGCCTACTCTACTGCCATTCATTCAGATCTCGATCGCTTCCGAAGAGATCGGGTCCGCTTTCGATGAATCCAACCCGGGTCAGCCAACTGACTTCACATCGTGGGGAACGACAAGCGACCTGCTCTTGAAGCCTGACGTTATGGCGCCTGGTCATGCGATCTTGTCTTCTGTAAGAACTTCTGACCCGAACGTGAACAACGCCTACGAAAAAGAAGACGGTACTTCCATGGCAGCACCATATGTCACGGGATCCGTGGCTGATGTGATGCAAGCGCTCAAAGAGCGAGGCGTTCCAACCGGAAATCGGGCTTTTGCACAATTGGTCAAAAACCTGATTATGAACACATCCGTCCCAACCAAACGGGACTATGTCAATGAGGAGAATTCGGAGGACCGTCCTGACTACAACACCGAATACCAGCCAAGAAGACAAGGCGCAGGCATGATCCGCCCTGATCTGGCTGTTCAAACGCCTGTTGTCGTATCCGGAGCAGACGGCAAAGGAAGCGTCAGCCTGAAGGAAATCGGCAGAACCGCTACCTTTACATTGACTGCGAAGAACATGACTGACAAAGAAGCTACCTATATGGTAGACGGCACGGTTATGACGGATTACCTGCACAATCCGATGCTGACTCATTCGGATAACATCCGCAGCCGTTACATGGACGAAGCAGAGCTGACGTTTGATAACAATCAAATTACAGTTCCGGCAAACTCCACGAAGCAAGTCGTTGTAACACTGAATCTTGATGCTTCCACAATGAACAATATCTTCGTGGAAGGCTATGTTTATTTGACACCGACTGACAGCACGCTGCCAACGCTCAATGTACCCTATAACGGTTTCTTCGGCGATTGGGACGATCCAAGCATTATTGATGCGCCGGTTTGGGAAGACACCCATCATGTGTGGGCGGAATCCGGTCTCGGTACGCAAATGGGATTCCAATCCGGTCCGTACCAATTCCTATATGATTTACCGGATACAGCGGAAGAAATCGCACTAGGCGATAAATATTATGCATTCAATCCTCACCAATACATGGTTCCATTCCCAGTTCTTACTATGCTGCGGGATGCACGGACTGTGAATGTTGACGTTGTCGATGAGGACCACAATTTAGTCACGCACCTGGCGAATGAAGAGTGGCAAGTAAAGAAGGATCCATACTCAGGCGGAAACCCGTACATGCTCCTCGATGGAACAATTTGGGACGGGCGAAATTTAGGCGTTGAGCTGCCGGACGGACAGTACTACTTCGCCGTTACGGCAACGGCAGATATTCCAAATGCAAAGCCGCAGCCGACGATTTATATGCCGATGTATAAAGACACGCAAGCTCCGACGATCAATGTCATCAAAAACCCGGAGTACGACGAGTCCACTCATCCGGAAGTTGCCGACAATGGAAGCTATACCCTCCGCTGGACGGTAGATGACGAGGTTTCCGGCAGCACAAATGCGAACGTATTCTTAGCGATCAACGGTTCCGAGCCATGGGATGATTACAAATCAACAGTGGTTCATAACCCGGATGGCTCTTACCAGATGGAAGTACCGGGGTTGATCAACGGACTCAATGTCGTTACCCTAGCTCCAATCGACAGTGTTGGCAACGAGGGCGATTATGTGAATATCGTAATCGATAACTCGAGCAGCAAAGGTGTTTTTGTCGACGAGTATACGACTACCATCAATGACTCGCTTCCAAGCGGATACTGGAATGCGAATGTGAAACCGGGCGATAAGTTCACGCTGAGCTTCGATGCATTTGGCACAAGCCTGGCATCCGTTAAGCAGGTCATTTACAAGCTTAATGATGACGGCACGCTTACGAAGGTAGGAGATACGGTCGACGACTCCGCAACTTGGGAGACAAAGGTCGGAACAGACATTTCCAAATACTCCATCACTGGGCATGTAACCATTCCCGCCGATTTGGAAGATGGCCACTATGTTACCTTCTTCGCATGCCTAGAGGATGGCAGTGTGTGGGAAGCAGCTGAAACGGTGAGCGGCATTTACGACCTTACCGGCAGCGCTTATACAGGCATTCATACTTTCGTGGATACGCAAGAACCGACAGTTAAACTGAATACGGTGATGAGTGCGGATTTAACTCAAACGAGCGCATACGTGGATACGGACAAGCCGGATACCATATCGCTTATGCTAGATACCATTGCGCAGGACACAGTAGCAAACTCCAGAGGCTACAAGCTTGAAGTTGCGGTAGACGGTAACCCATCGGAATCCATGGGAAGCATACCAAGTGCCTCAACAGTCAAGGAAGACTTCCGTTATCCGGTTGTATTGAACGCCGGTGAGCATGTGTTGGTTGTCACGGCTACCGATTTCTTGGGCAACGCAAGCAGTATCACGATTAACGTCACAGTTGATCTTGCAGGCAATGTCGTACAGGTGACCAATGACGGCACAGGCGCTGCAGCAACGATCCCGATTCAAGCTGTCCAGTACGCGAAAGACAATACACCGGAGTTTGTCGTTAATCCCGGTGGACTATGGGAAGATGGAAGTTTCCATCTAGATAATATGGATCCTCTTGTATCCGGATACGTTGTACCGGCTTATGCTAATAACGGATCATCTGATCAGTTCGATCGCAACTTAATGCCAATCGTACACCTTGGCAATGAGCAAGCGCTGCCGGCGACCAGCCTTAACTACCCGCCGTCATTCGTTCCATACATTAGCAGACTTTACTATAACGCGGAACCAAGCGGTTATGGCGAACCTGCCGGCAGCTATTCATTCTTCTACCAACAGACCGGATATACGGACCCAGGCGGCATTCCTCAAGGGGATAGCGAGCTTCCGTTCACGATGATCGACTATATGGGTAATAAGACGACGATTACGATTCCGGTTCACAAAAACTCGGAACAGCCGCGAGTTGAGCTCGACAATGTCATTACGGACGCAACCGGTACCGCGTCGTTCTATACAACGGGCGACTCCATTACAATTACAGGCACCGTGTTTGCGGATAATGCACTCGGCTATGATTTTGCCGCATCCTTGCAGGATTACAGAAGAACTTTTAAAGGCTTGCCCGGTTACAAGAGCCTATTTGATGATAACTGGGTTGACAACAAGTATGATCTGGAATTTAAGTTCCCAGATGGATTCGTGCAACCAGCAGGTGTTCATCGTTTCAGTATTACGATCGATGATCTTCAACATGGTGCTAACTTTCTAGGAGTAGAAAGCGGACTAGCCATGGATGGCAAAGTGTTTTCCGGTTATTATTCCTCTATCTTGAACCTTGTTGTGTACAAGATGGGCGGCGAGGGAAGCGCAGACCAGTTCCAAGCGGCACAAGCGGTAAACAACCTTACATGGGATATGCTGAAAGGCGCTAACACCGATGAGGCGCATGTGAGCACCAATCTTGCATTGCCTACCTATGATCCGGGAAACCATGCGAAGATTACTTGGAGCAGCGATGACCCGAACGTCATCACAGAAGCCGGACTGGTAACGAGACCCGCGGCTGAGCAAGCCGTGAAGCTTACAGCTACGGCTACAATGGGTACAGCAACCGCAGAAAGAGTCTATAATTTGACCGTTCCTGCAGCGGCAGCTACGGATGATCTGGCAACTGTAGAAGATGCTGCAAATGTTACATGGGACGTCATTCGCAGGGATAATGAGACCGAAGCTGATGTTTCTTCGGTACTAAGCCTGCCAACGCATGGTTCGAACGGATCTACGATTACGTGGGCTTCGAATAAACCGAAGTTTATTACGAATCAAGGGCGTGTATTTATACCGCTATTTGACGAGGGCGATGCAAACATTGAGCTGGTTGCCACTGTAACTAAGGGCGGCAGCACATTCGAGAAGACATTTAATCTCATTGTTCTATGCGACACTAAGAACAAGGAGAAAACGCTTCTGCTTCGTGCAGCGAAATCGTTGAAGGTTGCCGACCTGCTTGGCGAAAATACATCAGAGATGTACGTAACAAGCAACCTAAACTTCCCAACTACCTACGGTAGCGACGGCATTCAAATTTCGTGGGAGTCCGAACACGAGGACATAATCGCTCCAGATGGAACCATAACAAGACAGTCCGATCTTAATTCTTATATTCCGGTAGTAGCCCACCTTACTTTAGGCAACTACTACATCGATGTTGATTTTGGTTTCTATGTCAGAAGCCTGGATCAAGAAGTGGCACTCGTATGGAATATGATTAAAGGCGGCAATGACAGCCAAAATGCCGTCACGGCGAACCTTCATTTACCGACCGTTGCTCCAGATGGCTCCGAAATTACTTGGATATCCAGTAATGAGTCGGTCATTGAGAGCAATGGTACCGTTCACCGCTCCAACCAGGACGTGGAGGTTACACTCTCGGCAACAACGACGAAATACGAAGTATTAGTTCATACAACCGCATTCCACCTTGTCGTTCTAGCAGCTCCTTCATCTAGTGGCGGTGGTGGTTTCATCGGCGGCGGAACGGACAATGCCGGTGAGGAACACTCGGTTGTTATTAATCCAGGCCAGCTTACTAAGCCTACTGAAGGCGTTGTATCTGTCGAAGTGCCTGCAGATACAAGTGAAGTGAAGCTGCCAGCCAACGCAGCTGATTTATTGGCTGACAGCAAGCTTGAAGTGAAAGCCGGCAACGTTACGCTGGAGATCCCTTCCGCACTGCTTGAGGCACTCACTGACAAGCTAACTGCAGAAGAACTGAAGAACAGTCAGATCTCACTGAAACTGAGTGCCCTGTCTGACACTGAGAAAGAAGAGCTTGAGAAAGCAAGCAGCACAGCATCGTATGCAGATGTGAAGGCAGTCGGCTGCGTTTATGAACTCGAACTGTCCTTAACGGATGCAACCGGCAAGAAGCTTGCTACGCTTTCGACATTCAATGTACCGATCACGATTCGTTTGAAGGTCGATGCATCTGCAAATCTGGATAACACGGGCATCTTCTACGTTTCCGGTGATGGCAAGCTTGAATACATCGGCGGAACGCTTGAGAACAGCGAGCTGGTTGCGGAAATTTCGCACTTCAGCAAATACGCAGTTCTTGAAGTCACAAAGACGTTTACCGATGTTTCCAGCAGCCACTGGGCAGCCAAAGTCATTCAATCATTGGCAGCCAAACAAATCGTGAGCGGAACTAGCGCAACGATGTTCACGCCAAGTCGCAATGTAACACGCGCTGAATTCACGGCCATGCTTGTGAAGGCGTTGAAATTAACTGCGGCTGGGGACACGACCTTCAAGGACGTGGCAGCTGATGCCTGGTATGCACAAGCGGTATCCATCGCGGTTAAAGCCGGCATCGTTAGTGGCAAGAGCAGCACGGCATTCGCGCCAAGCGCGCAAATTACGCGCGAAGAAATGGCAACCATGCTGATGCGCGCATACGCAGTCATGAAAGGAAGCGAGCCAGCGAAAGGTGCTGAAGCTTCATTCACCGATGCGTCCGCAGTATCCGCTTGGGCTGCCAACTATGTTGACGCAGCAGCATCGCTGAAGCTGATCAACGGTCGCGGAGAAGGCAAGTTCGATCCGAAAGGCATTACGACCCGCGCAGAAGCAGCGCAAGTGATGTACAACCTCATTACGATTCACTAATGAATAAAGGGATGCCACTATTGATAGTGGCATCCCTTGGGCCGTCGAGAAAGTCTCGACGGCCATTTTTTTATCTATATAAATTAACTCGCACTCCTCATCTTGCATGCCACGAAAATCTAACGAACCGTAGAGGTCTTATTGGGCCGAATTATGAGGACTCGAGAATCTAACGAACCGTAGAGGACTTATTTGAGGATATTCGGCTCCAAACTACTGAAAAACCGTCAAATAGAGCCCCTACTATTCGTTAGAAGTTTTCGGAGCCCAGAATGGGCTAATAAGCGCCGTACGATTCGTTAGAGCATTTCAGAGAGGGATACCACTTTGAATGCGGCATCCCTATTTATGTTATACGCGATGAATCCAGAAACGCTTGACGACATTGCCATGCGCTTCCGTGAAGCTCGATTCGAATCGCCCGCCATTTCGCAGAATCGTGCGTTCCGAGCCGATATTATCCTGATCGCAAATGACGAGGACTTCACGTATGCCGAGAGCATCCGTCTTCTCGAGTGACAAGGCGAGGAGCCGCGACGCGTAACCCTTGCGACGTTCGGACGGAATAATGCCATAGCCAATATGACCGCCGCTCTCAAGCAGCTTCTGATTCAGCCGGTGGCGGATATTAGCTGCGCCGACTACATGACCTGTATCGTCCAACAGCCAGTAGGTAGAATGCGGGACCCAAGCCTCGGGCGTATTCTCTTCCTTACAGGCCTCGTTCAATTCGCTCACGTATGCCGTGAAATCACTCGGATCTAGGCTCACCACCCAAGGAACAATATCTTCCCCGCTCTCGATCCACTCCTGATAGAATGCCAAATATGCCTCTTCCAGATCAACTGACGGCTTCACCAATTGCACCATTCGTTTTCTCACTCCCTATAGAAAAAGAAGCAAGGCACCGACAAAATATCGTCATATGCCTTGCTTCATCTGTTCATCACGAGTAAATCTTAACGCGACCCTTTACGCTGCGGACGACCGCCCGAGCCTTGTTTTCCGCCGCCGCTGCTGCGACCGCCTTTGAAGCCGCCGCCTGCAGATGGTTTGCCGCCCGAAGACGGTCTGCCGCCAGCGCGGGCGCGATTCTTATCGCCGCCCCCGTTCGGGAATTGCGGTGCTCCTGCTCCGCGGCTGCCGAATTCGCCGCCACGGCCGGTTCCGCCGCGCTGCGGGGCATCCCCGCGCGAAGCTGCTGCGCCGCTCCACTCGCTGCGCGGTGCCGATGCGCCGCGGGATTCGCCGCGCGGCGCGGAAGCGCCTCGGCTATCGCGCGCTGCCGAGGCTCCGCGGCCACCGCCGCCGAACTCGCTGCGCCCAGCCGACGCTCCGCGCCCGCGCGACGAGTCGCCGCCGCGTCCGCCGCTGCGCTCAACTGCGCCAGCGCTGCCGAATTCACCGCGCGGCGCTGATGCTCCGCGTCCACGCGCTGCGTTGCCGCCGCGTCCGCCGCTGCGCTCAGCTGCGCCAGCGCCGCCGAATTCACCGCGTCCGCCTTCTTCGCGGGACGGCGTGCTGTAGCGCCCGCGTCCTGCCGGCGCCGCGCCATCGCGCGGGCCTGCTCCGCCGCGTCCGCGCGGTGCTTCTGCTCTTGCCGCGCCCCATTGCGGCGCCTCTTCAGCACCGCCGCTGCGCACGCCTGCTCCGCGCGATTCGCCGCGCTTCGCTGCTCCACCGTAAGCGCCGCCGCCTGAGCCTGCTTTGCGGCTATCGATGTTGCCGCCGAAGCCGGATCTGCTCTTACGGCCCTCCTGGCCGGAACGGCCGCCCTTCGGCGCCCACTTGCCGGATGCCGATTGGCCCGACGTTCCGCCTCTGCGACCGGAACCGCCGGATTTGCGCTCGCCGCCTTGGCGATCCGGAGTATCCTCCATTATCGAAGTGCGAATCGGTGCGCCGCTGCGGTTCTTCTCGCGCGGAATCGGCTGATTGATGCCTTTCTCGATGGCAGCAAGCTCAAGACGATCATGCGGAGATACAAGCGTAATCGCAAGACCGTCTTCGCCTGCACGGCCCGTACGGCCGATGCGGTGAATGTAGCTCTCTGCATTCTCCGGGATGTCGAAGTTGAATACATGGGTAATGCCTTCAACATCGAGGCCGCGTGCCGCAACATCCGTCGCAACCAGCAAATGAATCTTCGCATCGCGGAACTTTTTCATAACCTGCTCGCGTTTCGATTGCGTGAGATCGCCATGCAGCTCGTCGCTGTTGAAGCCATTCTCTTGCAGGAATTCGTTCAGCGCGCTGGCCCGCTTCTTCGTACGGACGAAAATAACCCCCAAATAAGGGTTGTACTCGCCCAGAAGACGCTGCAGCTGCTCCATCTTGTCTTTCGCGCCGACTTCAACCGTCAGCTGGCGAATCGCCTTCAACGTCACTTGCGGTGCGCGCACCGTGATGTCCTTCGGTTCGATCATGAACCGCTGCGCCAGCGAGCGTACGCCGCCCGGCATCGTAGCCGAGAACAGCATCGTCTGCTTGCGGTAAGGCATCTGGCTCAAAATTTCCTCAACTTCTGTCAGGAAGCCCATGTGCAGCATTTGATCAGCCTCGTCAAGCACGAGCATTTTGACCGAACCCAGCTTCACTGTGCCTCTGCGAATATGATCAAGCAGCCTGCCCGGCGTAGCTACAACAATGTGAACCGCACGCTGAAGCTTCCGCAGCTGCGATTCCACATCTTGTCCGCCATAAACAGCCAGCACGCTGAATTCGTCCTTCGTTGCAAGCCGCTTCTTCAGCTCTGTCGTAATTTGCAGCGCAAGCTCACGCGTCGGCGTAAGGATGAGACCCTGCAAATCTTCGCGCTCCGGTCTGATTTTCTCCAGCATCGGAAGCAGGAACGCGAGCGTTTTGCCCGTACCTGTCTGTGCCTGACAGATTACGTCGCTGCCCTGCATAATAACGGGTATTGCGCCTTCTTGAATCGGTGTCGCTTCATGAATACCTTCATTGCGCAGCG
The DNA here is from genome assembly GCF_056269305.1 of Paenibacillus sp. J22R3. NCBI lineage: Bacteria > Bacillati > Bacillota > Bacilli > Caryophanales > Paenibacillaceae > Paenibacillus > Paenibacillus sp. J22R3. Next base: position 265,896 of record NZ_JBWDNS010000006.1, read on the forward strand.
ATTGCGACCGTTCCTTGGCAATACCTAATTGTTCAAAACCTGCCAATACATCCACCTCATTTAGTTATTAAAGCCTTCCCGTTCGAAAACCGGCATTTCTATCGTACCACATTACGGACATGCTCATGTACCGATTCTTCCCATTCCCAGTAAAAATGTCGCTTCCCAACCATTTTTCTCCACTGTTTATCCTTATTTTGTCCGTATCGTACGCCCGCCAACCTATCCTTTACGACTCATAAGGAGCCTTTTGAACAAAATAGTTCGGTTTCAGCTCGATGTCCTCATATCGATTGTGAAAAGTGGCCGTAGTCGCAGGAGACAGCGGCGGAATCAACCAAGACCAACGTCCGGTCGGCGTTCGGCCGCTGCGCTGTTCCTTCTCTGTAAACAGAGAAAATTGCTTGCTCGCGGTATGGTGATCGACGATTGTCACGCCTTGCGCCTTATAGGAGTGAAGCACCGCAATGTTCAGCTCAACGAGTGCCCGGTCGCGCCATAGCGTAATCTCTCTGCTTGTGTCCAAACCCATTATTGTGCCTACTGCCGGCAGCATGTTATATCGGAACGGATCGGCGAGATTGCGTGCTCCGATTTCGGTGCCCATATACCAGCCATTGAACGGAGCCGCCGTATAATGGAGACCGCCGATTTCAAGACGCATGTTCGAAACGAAGGGAACGGCGTACCATTTTAGCTGCAGCTCTTCGAAATTCGGAAAGTCCGGGTGGGTTAGCGGCACCTCGAGAACGATATCGGTTGGAATATCGAACCACTCCGGCGACTGCGAGCCGATCTGGATCACGAGCGGTAGCACGTCAAAAGCAGTTCCTGCCCCTTTCCAGCCCATTTCCATGCAAAGTTGGGTGAATTGAAGTGATATCGGATCGCCTAGAATCGCGCCATCTTCCTGGTTGTAGCCGGCATATCGAATCAACTGTTCGTTCCAGATTCGAATACGAGGCGAGTCGGCGTCTGTGCATGGAGCGAAAACGGTGATAGAGGGTAATATTTTCCCCCTGCCTGTGGCATATTCAATATGGCGAAACACCGCTTTGGCGATATCAGCCGCGTCGGTCGCTCCCCGCGCATCCTGTACGTTTAATGAGTCCCAAAACAGTCTGCCGATGCACCGATTGCTGTTACGCCATGCCAGCTTAGCCCCATAGGCAAGCTCTTCTAGGGTATGTGTATACGTTCCGGTAGCAGCGATTTCCGCTGTAATTTCCGTTATTCGTGCCGTTGTCGCCTGTTCAGCAATTGCTAGTTCACTGCCAAACTGTCTGATATATGCCTCAGCCTCCTGAAGCAACTCTGCATGATTGATAATCATCTGTTGACTCTGCATAACTTCTCCCTGCCTGCCCGATGGTTAGTTGTCTCTATTATAACGGATTTGCATGACGCATTCACATTTCCCAGCTTGTGGGAGGATTTTCACTTTCAAAATGTAAGTGACAGGGGTATACTGAGGCTGAACCTAACGTTGGATTCTCACTTTAATAGATGAAGGAGTGGATATGTTGAATCGATTAGCAGAACCTTTTGCGTTGAAGGGCCTCTCTCTCAAAAACCGTGTCGTGATGGCGCCGATGTGCCAATATTCCGTAGACGCGAAGGACGGTACGCCAAACGAGTGGCATTATATCCATTATGTGACTCGCGCTGTTGGCGGTACAGGGCTTATTATCATGGAAATGACCGATATCGAGCCGGATGGGCGCATCACCGAGCGCTGCCTCGGCCTATGGTCGGATGAGCAGATTCCGGCTTATCGCCGGATTATTTCGGAAGTTCATCGTCAAGGTGCGAAGATCGGCATTCAAATTGCCCATGCCGGCCGTAAGGCCGAGGAAACAGCAGAACTGGTTGCGCCTTCCGCTATCGCATTCAGCGATGCTTACCGTACGCCGCGTGCACTGACGACTAATGAAGTGAAGGCCATGGTCGTGAAGTTTAGGGAGGCGGCGCGCCGCGCGGTAGAAGCCGGTGTCGATACGATCGAGCTTCACGCCGCTCACGGCTATTTGATCCACCAATTCCAATCGCCGGTGACGAACCGACGCGAGGATGAATACGGACAGGACCGCCCGTTGTTCGGCGTGGAAGTCATTCAAGCGGTCAAAAGCGTCATGCCCGCTGATATGCCCTTAATCGTTCGGATTTCCGCAGCCGAGTTCTCGGAGGGCGGTTATAAGGTAGAGGAGGGCATTGAGATTTTCCGGCGGTATCAAGAGGCCGGCACTGATATCTTCCACGTCTCGAGCGGTGGCGAAGCTCCGGTTACCGGCGCTAATCGCCCTGCGATTTATGCCGGTTATCAAGTGCCGCTTGCTCGCGCAGTGAAAGATGCGCTTGCGGTGCCGGTCATCGCCGTCGGCTTGCTCGATGAGCCGAAGGTGGCGAACACCACCATCGCGCATGGTAACGCGGATCTCGTGGCCGTTGCTCGCGGTATGCTGCGCGACCCGTATTGGGCGCTGCATGCGATTCAAGCGGTAGCCGCGAAGGGCTCCAGCGAGGCTGAGGCGTTTCTTCCGCGTCAGTACCAGCGCGGCTATTAAGGCGGACTGGTTGGTATGAAAATGATAAGCAAGCAGAATGCCGAGCATTATGTGTGGGGCGATGTATGCGACGGCTGGCATTTGGTCAAGAATGACCCGCTCAGCATCATCCACGAGCGGATGCCCGCCGGTGCCAGCGAGGTGCGACACTACCATCAGCAGTCGCGGCAGTTTTTCTTCATGCTGTCCGGGACGGCGACGCTCGAGGTCGACGGCGTGCCCGTCGTGCTTGCACCTCAGGAAGGGGTCGAGGTGCCGCCGCTGACCCCTCATCAGATGCTCGGCTCCACCACCGAACCGGTGGAGTTCCTCGTTATTTCGTCGCCGACAACGCGGGGTGACCGCGTGACGGTCTAGATCGTTGTGAAAAAAGCTGAAAAGGCGCACATTTGCGCCTTCTCAGCTTATTTTGTGTTTTTGGGGTTAGTTGTGACGGCGGGGTACACCGCTCCAAACTAGCTCTCTCTGCGCAGTAAGCGGCGTACCCGCTTACCGCGCTACCCGCTCAGCGCATTCCGCACCGCGAGAATATACTTCGCTTGATCAAGCGGGTTGACGCCGCGCCGCTCACGTGACACGTCAACGTCCGGCGGGCATTCGCGGTAGCCGGCGAAGAAGGTCGTGAGCGTGCCGCGCCCTTTGGTCATGGAGCCCAGGCGCGCCGGGAAGTCGAGCGTGGTCGCGACGGGCAGCGTGCCCTCAAGCTCCATTCGCTCTTGGCGCACGATTGGCGCGTCGAATTCGCCGCGCATCAGGACAAGCTCGTTCATGAGCTTGCCGCCGTACTCCTCCGGCACGGAGAGCCGAAAACGAAGCAAGGGCTCCAGCAGCTTCGTTCCCGTGTTCGCAAGGCCGTTCATCATGCCCATAGGCGTCGCAATGACGAAGTCGAGCGGATGCGTGTGCCACACATGATGCTCGCCCTCAATCAGCGTGACGCGCAGGTCCGTCACTTCCCAGCCGCGCAATCCCTGCTGGAGCGCCTCCGGCACCCGCCTCGCAACCTCATTCTGATAACTCTCCAACAATCGTTCGCCCCGAACGAGCGACTTATAGACGAGCCCGCTTCCCCGCTCACCCGGTTCAATCGTAAAACGCAGGATCGCCCAGCAAGGCTTCGGCATCAAATACGCGACATACCCTTCGCCAACCGAAGCAGGCGTTTCTTTATAGATGACCGATGGCGCGCCGAAGCTGACTTCGAGCTTAAATCGGCTCAGCAAGATGGAGGTCAGCACCTCCATCTGAATCGGCCCCATGACCTTTAAATGCAGCTCCCGCTCATCCTGCAGCCACTGCAAATCGAGCAGCGGATCCTCATCCGCCAGTTCCTGAAACGCCGCTACGACAGCCGGATACTCCGCCTCGTTCTTCCATTCCACCTGCACGGTGAGCAGCGGCACCGCAAGCCGTTTCTCTCCCGGCACTCCCTCAGGCGCGCCGATGACATCGCCGATTCGCGCGCGGCTCCATCCATATACAGCCGCAATATCGCCAGCCTTCAGGATGCCGATATCTTCCGTCTTCTGCCCCGTCACACGCCGAATTTGTGTCACTTTATCCTGCATGTCCCGGCTGTAATTAAGCACCGTGTCGCGGTTACGGATGACCCCTTCGAAGAGGCGGACATACGAGATTTTGCCCATTACAGGATCCCGTTCCATCTTGAAAATCACACCCGATACCGGTGCCTCCTCCGACCCGCTCGGAGCCGGTAAGTACGTCAGAACCGCATCCATCAGCTCCTTCACGCCAATCCCGCGGTTCGATGCTCCGAACAGAACCGGAAACAGCGTGCTGCGATGCACGCCTTCGACAAGCACTTGCCCAAGCAGCGCATCATCCACCGCCTGTCCATCCAAATAAGCTTCCAGCAGCGATTCATCCTGCTCAGCAACTGTCTCCACCAACATGCGCCGGTACGGCTCCGCCCACGGTTGCTCACCAATCACCTGCTCATCCAACAACACCGGCACAGCTCCCGTAAACTCCGCTTCCGCCCCAATAGGCGCTGCTATAGGCACCACCTGACGCGATAACAATCGCTGCAGCTGAGCCAATACAGCCAGAGCATCCGCTCCCACGCGATCCATTTTGTTCACATAAATAACCGTCGGAATCGACAGATCGCGCAGCGCCTGCCAGATCACTTCCGTCTGCGCCTGCACGCCTTCAACCGCCGATACGATCAGTACGGCACCGTCCATGACACGAAGCGACCGTTCCACCTCTGACAGAAAATCGACATGGCCTGGCGTATCCACAAGATTAATCGGCGTATCTTTCCACGTAAACCTCGTCACTGCGGCACGCACCGAGATGCCCCGCTCCCGCTCCACATCCAGCCAATCCGTCTGCGTTGTCCCTGTATCCACGCTGCCCAGCGCGCGAATATGCCCGCTCTGATAGAGCATCTGCTCGGTCGTGGTCGTTTTGCCTGCATCGACATGAGCAAATATGCCAACATTACGCATCTTCGCACCCATAGCTCCCTAATCTCCCCCTGCTGTCAGCTCTTATCGTCGTAATATACATGATCGGCCGCCACTAAAGCGCCGCCTTCTATTGTAAATATCCCAAACGAATACTGCTTCTGCCTGCGTTTATCTGTCGGCGAGCCCGGATTAAACAGCAGCACGCCGCTTCGCTCCCGAACTAGCGGAACATGAGAATGCCCAAACACGATTACGTCCACGCTGCCCTGCTCGAAGGACCGAAACGCATTCGTCTCCGTATCCTCGCGCTTGCCTGCGCCTAGATGACCATGCACTAAGCCGACACGAAGTCCGCTTATATCGAGCACCTTGCGGTGACCGAATTTGGCGATGATCTCATCTCCGTCATTGTTGCCTGCCACACCCTCCGTCCGAGCATACGCACGCAGCATATCCCATACCGATAACGTCATCCAATCTCCCGCATGCAGAATCGCATCTGCATCCTGAAGCTCCTGTATCAGCCGATCCGGCAGCTTCTTGGCCATCCGTGTCATGTGCGTATCCGATACAACGACTACTTTCATGTCCTCCACTCACCTCTTCACGCTGGCATGGTATTGCATAACACTGCCTGTGTCTTCCACCATGATCCTATTACCTTCATTATTGTGCAAAAGCACCCTCTATTCAACAATAAACAATTTTATTCCTGTAATCTAACACGAATGTGCCGCACTTGAAATATTTTGATCCAAACCCCACCAATTCCCATAAAAAACTGTCATTCACCCCTTGTTTCGTGTTAGATTATATTACATATAGAGCAATTGTTTTGCTCATAGTCGGGTTAGGAAAAGGAGAGAATGCTATGTTCAACATTAGGCGTTATTCCACCGCAGACCATGACGACATCTGGCGGCTTCATCTTCTTGTTATTTCCGCAGCAGGCGTAGAACCGACTCATCAGCATTATCATGATATTTTTCATATCGACGAGCAATATCTGGAGAGCGGCGGCGATTTTCTTGTCGGAACAGGTCAGAATGGTATCGTAGTAGCGATGGGCGGACTGAAAAAGCTCGACGACGATACCGCTGAAATCAAACGACTGCGTGTTCACCCTAACTTTCAGCAGCGCGGCTATGGTCAGATGATGCTGACGAAATTAGAACAACGGGCAAAGGAGCTCGGCTTCCGCCACATTTATTTGGACGCCCTAACCAACCAGCTAGGCGCCAAAAGGTTGTTCCTTACTAACGGCTACGCGCATCGAGGCGCTTCCGTCATCGACGGTTTCTGGATCAATGTGTACGAGAAATCGCTCACCGAAGCCAAATAAATAAGAAAAATCATAAAATCGCTCAAACCGCTAGGCTTATCTCATCGTTACCTCCTAATAGAACGACTATTTTGAGGAGGAAGATCGATGAATAAAGCAAGAAGGTTTGGGCTGTTTTTGCTGACATTAACCGTATGTCTGGCCATGCTTCTCCCCGTTCTTAATGCATCAGCAGCGGAGAGCTCGCCAGCGGTTACAACAGATGCGGCCACAGCCGCTAAGCTTGGCCTGCTGTTAGGTGACGGCGACGGGGTTTCTTCCGCCTATCTCAGCAAGACGTCCACCCGCCTCCAGGCCGCTATTATTTCGTTACGTCTTCAAGGAAAACTAGCAGAAGCTCAAGCTTTCACAGAAAGCGGCAACTTTAAAGACGCTTCTCTCGTAAGTAAAAGCAATCAAGCTATTCTGGCCTATTTGAACGCTCACGCAGAGCTCGGCTGGAACGGTACAGGCAACGGTAATTTCAACCCCCTTGTTTCCATCACAGCGCAGCAGTTCTATAAAGTGCTGCTAGAAGCGCTGGGCTACAAATCCGGCACCGCTTTCCAATACAGCGCTACCTTCACGTTCGCGAAAAGCAAAGGGCTGAAGAACATCTCCGGCGCATCCGAGCTGACCAATGCCGATATCGCCACAGCACTTGTTGAAGCGTTGAACGCGTCGAACGCGAAGGGCGCTACCTTGTTCGCTCAACTGCAGCAGGCGAACGTAATTGCCGCTTCTGCCGTGCTGCCGGCAGGCGAGCACATCGGACTTGGAACCACAGACAAGCTCGGCTCCTACTTAACCGACAGCAAAGGACGTACACTCTACTACTTCACGAAGGACGCTGCCAACTTAGAGTCCTGTCAAGCCGACTGCCTGAAAGCATGGCCGATTTACCATGCAGATCAGCTGCAAATTCCTTCATCCCTAAACGCAGCCGATTTCGGCATGTACATGCGTGCTGACGGCTCCATGCAAACGACGTATAAAGGCTGGCCGCTTTACTATTTTGCCAAAGATATGGCTGCCGGTGATGTGTTTGGTGAAGCTGTCGGCGGCGTATGGTTCGTTGCCAAATCGGATTACTCCGCTATGCTGGGCACGTCCACAAAGCTCGGCAACTACTTAACCGATGCGAACGGGCGCACCTTGTACTATTTTGACAAAGACACAGCCGGAAGCAGCGTTTGTGAAGGTACTTGCTTGGCCAACTGGCCGGCTTATCTGGCTGCAGGTACCAAGGCGCCTACCGGTATTGCAAGCTCTGATTTCGGCGTCATTACGCGCACGGATGGCAGTAAACAATCTACGTACAAAGGCTTCCCGCTTTATTATTTTGTCAAAGACTTGGCTCATGGCGATGTTAACGGACAGGGCCTGAACAACGTTTGGTATGTCATTGATCCCGTTGCTTTCAAAGGTACAACTGCCAGTGCAGAAGTCAAAACCTATCACGTAGATATCAAAGAATATTCCTTCGGCACCGGTCCGCTGACCGTGGAAGCCGGCTCCAAAATCATCTTCACTAACTTCGACGATATGAAACACAATGCGGTTGCAGTTGACGGCAGCTTCGACACCCCATTATTGGCAAAAGGCGAATCGTTTACCATTACGATCAGCAAGCCGGGTACGTACGATTATTTCTGCGAGCCCCACAAGAAGTTCATGACCGGCCAAATTATCGTGAAATGAGTGACTTCGAATGCAGAGGAAAACGAGGAGTAACCGAGTAGGAGCGGCGTGGAACAAAGGATATCTGTTGGTCGCCTTAGGCTTGCTGCTTTGTCTGTCGGTGTCCGCATGCAGCAGCAATAACAATTCTGCCGCTACAGAGAATCATGTCAATCACAGCGAAATGGCGATGAATGACGCAGCAGACTCGCCCGACTCCGGCGAGGACACCTCCGTCAATACCTCAGCAGACGACGGTTCAGCAGCACAGCCAGCTCCTGCGACTGACGATACGCAGGCAGACGACAAGGGCGGTAACACTACAACGGATGACGACGGGACTGCCACGGCAACGGAGCCTAAGACAGACGATTCTAAGACTGCGGCGAAGCCGGATGACGACAAGACAGATCCTAAGCCGGCAGCCGATGATAAAGGCGGCACGAAGGGCGATTCCAACGATGATGCTCATCATGATGATTCGAAGACCACGGCGCCTGCCCCCAAGCCTTCGACGAAGCCCGCAACGAAACCGGCTGCGAAGCCTGAGATGAAGCCGGATGAAGGCACAACAAAGCCCGATAAACCGGCAGCGGGTGAGGGTGATTCCAAAGCCGAAGTGAAGAACAAAACCTATGTAGTCGAGATTAAGGAGTTTGCTTTCACTGTAAGCAGTCTGACCATCCGCCCGGGCGATACCGTGAAATTCATCAATCGGGATAAGGTTAAGCACACTGCCACAGCGGACGATGGCAGCTTCGATACCGGCCTCTTCGGTCTCGATGAAGAAAAGTCCGTTACCTTCGATACCGAAGGGGAATTCTCTTACTACTGCTCGCCTCATCCGGCTATGCAGGCAACCATTATCGTAGCAGCGAAATAATCTTAACGGACAACGTTTCATAGGGTAGCCGCGGCTTTAGCGGTTACCCTCTCTGTTGTTACAATGGTACACTGGTCTTAATTATCGACGTCTGTTCTGGAGGCTTGCCGGTATGCACAATCTTGCTGATCATGAATTGATGCTGCTCATCAAAGCCAAGCAGCACAAGGCGCTGTCCGTTCTATACGATCGCTACGCGGCACTTGTGTATTCGTTTGCGCTGAAGTCGCTAAAGGATGAGCAGTCGGCCCGCGACATTACGCAGTCCGTCTACATGCGGCTGTGGACGACCGAGTCGGACTACAACCCGGACAAAGGCCGTTTCACCAGCTGGCTGTTAACCGTGACGCGAAATATGACAACGGACTGGCTGCGCAAGCAGCGGCGCATTAATGCTCCGCTTCTTCCCTATGTGCCGGAGGAGCTTGAGCGTATTCCTGATGCCGCCGTCACTTCCCCTGAGGAGAGTGCAGAGCGCCAATCACTCAAAGCGCAAATTCGCAGCGCCTATCGCCATCTATCCTCGCAGCAAATTATGCTGCTGGAGCATTTCTACTGGCAGGGATACAGCTTAAGCGAGCTCGCTGCCGCCTATAATCAACCGCTCGGTACCGTGAAGAATCGATTGCATCAAACGCTCAAAATATTACGCAGACATTTGCCGGCAGAAGAGGAGGGATTGTGATGGAGAAGAAAGATACAACGCCTGCATCCCCATGCGAGCTATGTCTGGAATACGTCTCCGGCGCATGCAACGAAGAAGAATCGCTCGCTTTCGAGCTTCATCTCCCTCACTGCGACGCCTGTCAGAAGGAGCTGCTGGAATTGCGCACAGCCTGGGAAGCACTGCCCGTCGATATCGAATGGATCGAGCCCCCTCAAGATCTGAAGCAGCAAGTGATGAATGCCGCGCTTGCCGCTCGTCCGGAAGACATTCTTCCCGACCCTGCAGGCAGTCAAATCGCACAATGGCGGCCAAGAAAACCCAGAAGTCGCTTAGTCAAGCTCAAGCTGCTCCCCGGTCTGCTCGCCGCTTCCATTGCAGGAATCGCGCTGCTGTCCGTGTGGAACATCCAGCTGCGGCACGAGCAGCGAATCGCACCGCTTCCGGTAGAGCAAGCGCTTCACGTATCCGCCGCTCAAATCAACGAGCTTGTTCCGCTGAAGGCACAAGGCCCGCTCGCAGGGAAGTCCTCCGGCGTTGCCTGTATAGTAGATAACGGCCAAAGCCGGCAGTTCGTCGTGTACTTGTTCGGTGCTGCGGCAACCAAAGGCGCGGAAGCCTACCAGGTCTGGCTCGTTAAAGACGGCGTCCGCACGAGTGCCGGCACATTCCGCGTCGGCCAAGCGGATCGCGGAATCGGCCTGCTCGCGATGCCTATCGCTTCAGCGAAGCTCGAGTATGACAGCATCGGCATTACCATTGAGCCCGATGATGAGGGCAATCAACCGCGCGGCACGAAGGTGTTCGGGTCCATCTGATCCTCATTCGCGCGCAGCACACGATAGTTAAGCCACTCCGGCGGCAGAAGCCGGTTATAGTGGGGCTGCAGGTAGCGGTCGTCAATCAACAGCAAGCTTCCGCGATCATGCTCCGAGCGGATGAGACGCCCGCCCGCCTGCAGTACCTTATTCATGCCGGGGTATAAGAACGCATAATCGAATCCATTGCGGTCTGTCCGGTCGAAGTAAGCCTTCATAATGTCACGTTCAAGCCCGACTTGCGGCAATCCAACCCCTACTACAACAACGCCCGTGAGCCGATTCCCGACAAGATCAATTCCTTCCGAGAAAATACCGCCCATTACGGCAAAACCAACCAGCGTTTGCCCGGAGCCTTCCTGAAAAGCAGCCAGAAACCCTTCCCGCTCCTCCTCCGTCATACCCGGCCCTTGCACCATAGTCCTCACCGAACTCGAATTTATACTTGAACCTAAACTGTCACTTGGATCAACAAGCAATTGATACTGCTCATACGCATCATTCATATAGGCATAGGACGGGAAGAAAACCAAATAATTGCCCTGCTTCTCCTGCGTCACCTTCGCTATGAGCGAGGCAATCGGAAATTTCGTCCGTTCCCGATCCTGAAAGCGGGTAGATAATGGCGCAATCGTCACTTCCAGCTGGTCCGCCGAGAAGGGGGATGGAATGACAATACTATAGCTCCCCTCGTTCTCTCCGGCACCCAGCATATCCATGTAGTAATTCAGCGGCATAAGCGTAGCCGAGAAGAATACCATCGCACGGTATCCCTTGCTCATCACCTCAAGCAGATGCGAAGGGTCTAAACAGAACAGTTTGGTGCGCATATCCCCCCGTAAGCACTCTGTATACGCAACGAAACGCTCATCATACAGCTCCGAGATGCGCACGAAGCTTTGACTCCGAAAGTACAAGTCCAGCAGCTCCGGGTTTACGCTGCCCCCAGCCGGTGCAAGCAACTCCTTCTCCGCCGCCGCAGCAAACTGCTCCACCAGGCTCACAAGCGGCTCCGGCAGCGACTCCGTCACCTCCTGCCGCTGTTCGCCGAGTGCTTTGCGCTGCGCGATGTAGTATTGATTGACCGCTTTGGCCGCTCCGTGAACCTCGCTGTTCACCCCTTTGAACGCCCGCTGCATCTCCAGAAAGTCTGCTTTATTGAGGTCACTCGAATACATTTCTCGCGCCCGATCCACCAAATTATGCGCCTCATCAATCAGCAGCGCCGTTTGACGTTTCTGCTCCTCGAACATGCGCTTCAAGCTGACACGCGGATCAAACACATAGTTATAATCGCAAATCATCGCATCTGCCCCATACGCCGCATCCAGCGCAAATTCGAACGGGCAGACCCTGTGTTTACGCGCATATCCTTCTACCACTTCACGTGTAATAAGCGTCTCGTTCGAACGCAAATCAAGCAGCGCCTCATTAATCCGGTCGTAATATCCGTCCGCATACGGGCAATGCTCCTTCGAGCACCGGACTTCCTCTTGGAAACAAATCTTCTCCTTCGCCGTCATCGTGACCACCTGCAGATGCAGCCCCTTCGTCTGCAGCAGCGCGAATGCCTCTTCCGCCGCCGTACGCGTGATTGTCTTCGCCGTTAAATAAACGAAACGCTGCAGCAGCCCAGCCCCAATCGCTTTGACGGATGGGAAAATCGTGGAGATCGTTTTGCCGATGCCTGTCGGTGCCTTAGCAAACAATTTATGGCCCTCGGCGATGGTCTGATAGACAGCACCCGCCAGCTTCCGTTGTCCTTCCCGATAAGCCGCAAAAGGAAAAACGAGTTCCCGGATGCTGCGATTCCGAAGTTCTCGATGCCGTACCTGCTGTGCAGCGCATGCATAATAACTTCGTACCATCTCGTGAACGAACTCCGCAAGCTCCTCATAAGTAACCCGCTGCAGGAAGCGCCTCTCTTCCTCGCTCTCCACTTGTACATAGGTCAGCTGCACCGTCAGCTCCTGAAGCCCACGGTCCTTAGCGATCATATATGCGTAGCACTTAGCCTGCGCCCAATGAACAGGGTACGTATGGCCATTCTCCTCCGGCAGCCTTCCAGCGGTCGATTTAATTTCATCCACAATAAGGCCGCCATCTTCTCCCGCGATGAGCAGCCCATCACAGCGTCCATCAATGACAAAGAGAAGATCATCCATGACGATCTCCGCGCTTACATATACTTCCTTCTGGTCTTGTTCGCCATATTGCTTCTGGATGCGTTGGTGCGCCTTGGTGCCTTCCGTCATGGAGCTCAAGACATGGAAACCTGATTCGATATCTCCGCTCCGATAGGCATACTCCACCAATGCACGTACAGACAGCTGTATATGATCTCCCATGGCATCTCCTTTAGGTCAACCAAATCGAACATTTGTTCCTCAATTGTACCATCTAAACCCTTATCCGCGCAAAAAAAAGCCGTCCCGGGAAGGGACGGCTAGTTTTTTGAGCTTTTTAAAGAGTTGTTGTTGTTCAAGGCCGGAAGCATCTTCATGCTCTTGACCATAGGTGTATGATGCACGTGGCAGGAAGGAGCAACATCGAAGGCGAAGTTGTCCCGCATCCAGCTTTTACAACCTTCTGTCTCACAGCTCCAAATCGCTGTGTTCTCTTCAGGGATATCCTCTACGATTTTCTTGCGATTATACAAGGCGCATCCCTCCCGGAATTATAAAAAAACTGCCCTCAACTTTCGTTAAGGGCAGTTTGTTGTTGTTCGCTATAAAACTACAGTTTTACAACGTTTTCTGCTTGTGGTCCACGGTTGCCTTGAACAACGTTGAACTCAACGCGTTGGCCTTCGTCAAGGGACTTGAAGCCTTCGCCTACGATTGCGGAGAAGTGTACGAATACATCGTTGCCGCCTTCAACTTCGATGAAGCCGAAACCTTTCTCTGCGTTAAACCATTTAACTGTTCCTGTTTGCATTAGGAAAACCTCCAAAATTAAATTAACATGTACTTTTTATTCGTTTAGCAAATAAAAAAATCACACATTGAAAAAGGTACCATCTCGCTTTATGACAACCCTTTTCAATATGTGAATTCAGGTCTTTTCTCACTAAAATCATATTAGCATATCTGTATGCGAAAAGCAACGTGATTCCATTTCTTAACTGTTTCTTTAGGTTGTCTTCACCTGGTCACCTGCAAAGTGCAAGCTATTTCGCTTGCCCTCTGCTATTATGACCGCCACTTTCTTCTTCCATACGTAAATTTACAAAAATTTTACGAACCGATATACCGATCGTAAAGCGACTGCGCTCGATCGAGATCTTCCGTTCCCTGCACGAGCACACGTCCATCTGCGAACAGGACAAGCCGCTCCCCTTCCGGAAGCGACGCCTTGAGCAAATACGGATTCCGCTGCAGCTCGCAGGAGCGCGCAAGCTTGACAGCCATATGCTCCAAGTCAAGCGGTCGCGGGCCGCTTATTTGAACGGTCTCCCTGCCGCATAACGTTACCGGCCGGCCGCCGCCATCCTTTGCCTGCAAGGACGGGAATTGCCGCAACCCGCAGGTTGGACAACTCTCTCTTGCCGGCGGCAGCTTCAAATCCATCATCTGATGCTGCCAAATCTCCAGCGACAGCAAGCCCTGCCGCTGCGCGCCGGTCGCACCGACGATAAACTTGAGCGCCTCTACCGCTTGAAGGGAAGCAATGATATCAATAATCGGCGAGATGACGCCGACGGTATCGCAGGTGTCCCCGCCGCTGTCTCCGGCACCGAGCAGGCAGCGCAGGCAAGAGGTCTGTCCGGGGATAAACACCGCCGTCATGCCATGCGAACTGACGGCACCGCCATAGATGAATGGGATTCCCCGCTTGAAGCACACATCATTGAGCAGCAGCCGGGTTTGAAAGTTATCCGTGCCGTCCAGCACGAGATCCGCACCTGCAAGCAGCTCCTCCGCATTCTCGGCAGTCACATGCGAGACGATTGCCTCCACAGCTACGTCCGCGTTAATAAGCCCAAGCTTCCGCTCTGCAGCCACCACTTTCGGCCTGACCTGCTGCACATCGTCCTCGTCGTACAGCATCTGCCGCTGCAAATTGCTGCGCTCCACATAGTCACGATCAATAATACGCAAGGTGCCGACTCCGGCTCTTGCCATATGATTCGCGATGACAGTGCCGAGCGCCCCCATGCCAACGACAACGACGGTTGCTGCCTCAATTTTCTGCTGCCCGCTCACTCCGATTGGAGGGAACAGCATTTGCCGAGAATAGCGCTCCCGGTAATTGGATTGTTCGTCAAGACTCAAGACCCATCAACCTCTCTTCTTGCAAATCAAGCCGCCCTTCATGCCGGATTGCAGCAGATCTAGGCGGCTCTCTATACCGTTTTATAAGTTATCGCAACCGCTCCGGTTACCCGCCGGAAACAGCCTGCAGCACGCGCAGCTTATCGCCTGCCGCAAGCGGGATATCAAGCCGCTCCAGCCAGGCAATGTTATCGGCATTGTAGTAGAGCAGCACATGCTTTCGCACCTCGCCCTGCTCTGTGTACAAATGTACTTTCAGCAGTGGATATTCCTCGATCAGCAGCTGCAGTGCTTCCTGAAGCGTCCCCGCTTCTAGCTCGAACGAAGATCTGCCCCTCGTGCTGTCGCTCAGCAGAAGCGGCACGGATACTTGAATACGCACGCGCATTACTCCTCTATAATCCAAGGTTTGACCGTCAGAATACGGGAGAACTGTCCGGGCAGCCTGTCCCATGTTACGCCGCGATCAGTCGAGCAGAAGATTTCACCGGATGTCGTGCCGAAATAAAGACCGTACGGATCCAGCGAATCTACAGCCATGGCGTCACGCAGCACGCTGACATGGCGCTCCTCATCAGGCATTACATCGCCAACCGGCTCCCACCGGCTCTCGCCCGGGGCCATGCCGTAAACGAGCAGCTTGCCGCCTCTCATCGAGCGCTGTTCGCTGCTCTCAAGCGGGACAAGGAACAGATCGCCTGTCGGCGAGACGCTGATCGGGAAGCCGAATGGCGCATCATCGCCTTTCAAGGTTAAGCCTTCTTCGATCGCGAACCAGTTGTCGCCGCCATCCGTTGATTTGAACACGCCGCCGTGCTCCTGCATGTAGAGCGTGTTCGAATCCATCGGATCGATTACCATCTTGTGGATGCAGTAGCCGACTTCATCCGAAGGCTGTCCCGTAGGGACGCGTGCAAGCCCATTGTTGCACGCTTTCCAAGTTTCGCCGCCGTCCTCGGAACGGAAGACGCCGACCGCTGACATGGCAACCCACATCCGATGCTTATTCGACGGATCGATAATAATCGTATGCAAGCACATGCCTCCTGCACCCGGGAACCAGTTTGGCCGGGTTGGGTGCTCCGTCAAGCCTTTCAGCTCGCGCCAATTCACGCCGCGATCATAGCTGACGAACAATCCCGCTTCCTCGGCCCCGGCATACAGCGTATCCGGCTCTGCCCCGGGTACGAGCTGCCATATTCGATTCAAGGAGAATCCGCTCTCTTGGGAGTAAGACGGGCCGTTCTCCACTTGCGTCCAGCTTTCGCCGAAATCATCCGATACGCGGATAGAAGCACCGTAAGCCGCATGCGAAGTACCGGCATAAATCCGATTGCCGTGACGGCTGTCTCCAAGCACGCTGTACACTTCCCAGCCCGGAAGAAAAGGTCCGCTCAGCTTCCATTCTTTCCGTTCCAGATCCGAGGTGTATTGAAATACCCCTTTATTCGTCCCAATTAACAAAACAACCCGTTGTCCCATTGTAGCGAATTCCTCCTTGGCATTTTGGCTGAATCCTTCTCCTTAATCTTCGATGAAGAAAGTTGAAAATCCTGCCAACAACCGAACGAGTGATCGCATTATTTTATCCCGAGTTCCTGCAGCTCTTGGTCGACGCGTTGTTTCAGCGCCTTCTTCTCCGAGTCCTCCAAGAAGGCTGCATTTACGCCATTGCGAATGATTGATGCCAGTTCCGTATCGGTAAAATCAAACTTCTCCGAAACAATGCGATATTCGCGCGTAATGTCCGTGCCCGAGACGCTCGGATTATCCGTATTCAGCGTGACGATCAGCCCTTGCTCGAAATAATCGCGGATCGGATAGACATCCCAATCTGCTACAGCCTTTGTCTGAATATTGCTGACCGGGCACATTTCAAGCGGAATGCGCTGCTCCAGCATCATTTGGAGAATGGCCGGATTCTCTCGCAGACGGACGCCGTGACCGATCCGCGACGCACCAAGGTTCTTGACGGCTTCATAGACATTCTCAGCCCCTGCCGCTTCGCCGGCGTGAATCGTGACAGGCAATGATCGCTTGTGCGCAAGCGAAAACACTTCGCGGAACAGCTCCGGCGGGTATGACGCCTCGTCCCCCGCCAAATCAACGGCGACCAGACCGCGTCCGGCATATTGGGCGGCCGCTTCAATCACTTCCAAATTTTCCTCACGGCCATGATGGCGCATGCAGATCGCAATTGCCCGGCCCTTAATGTCAAACTGCTGCTCAGCGCGCTTCATGCCCTCAATCACATGATGGATCGCTTCCTCCGGTCGGAGCCCGCGAAGTCTGTGAAGCTGCGGCGCGAATCTGACTTCGATGTAGCGGCAATTGTGCGAGGCGGCTTGCGCCAACGTTTCATACGCCACGCGTTCCAGCGCAGCGCCTGACTGCATGAACCGGGTCGTGAAACCAAACTTGCTTAAGTACTCCGGCAAGCTGCGGCACTCATCGTCAACCTGCATGTAAGGAATCAGGCCTGCCGCATCGTTTACCGGCAGTTCGATACCTTCGGCTGCAGCGATATCAAGGACGGTGGCCGGCAAGAGACTTCCGTCCAGATGAACATGAAGATCTACCTTAGGTAATTGATGCCATCTATTCATACGGCTGTTCATCCCTTCTCTATGTAAATAAGTGATCATCCCGGGTGGTATCGTAACGATCTGCCGATAGTTGCTGCTAGTGTAGCCCTATGGCAGAGATTTAATAAGAAGACAGCATATTATACCGAAGAGTGGAGGAATTTGTCGATTCATGACGAATTGATAACGACTGGTTATTATTTCCCTTCATATGCTTGAGAGGAGTTCTACATCTTGTATAACCTAAATGATGACTCGCAATTAAGATACACGACTCCCCGTAAGACTTGGTTCGTCTTGTTCCTCAGCGCGCTGCTTCTGGGCAGCTGCTTCTGGTGGATTACAAGCGCCTACAGCCGCTGGCTGCATAAAGAAGTCTATCACGACGCATCCGTAGAGTTGGCTGCAAATGCCTCCTCGCTAACGCTGGCTCTTGAGCGCAGACTGCTGCTCTCAGACGGGCTTAAAGCTTTTGTGGATACCTCGCTGATGGACTCGCATAAGCTCGATGCTAACCACTTTAACAGTTTCGCCAAAAGTTTCATCGGTCCTATCCAAGGCATTCGCAATTTGTCCGTCTATCCCGGCGGCATTGCCGAATTTGTCTATCCTCTTCAAGGCAATGAGAACGTCATTGGGCTTAATCTCTTCAAACATTCCAATCCTGATATCCGCGAGAATGCGCTGCGAACCCAACATCTGAACGTCAAAACCATCTTCGGTCCATTCGAGCTTACACAAGGCGGGCTCGGGTTATTGTCCAGACAAGCGGTCTTCGTTCAACGTGAGTTCTGGGGTTTCGTCTCCATCGTACTTGATGTGCCGCCGATTCTGGAAGAGGCCGGGCTGACGCAGGTGAATAAGGGCATTGATCTGGCTGTCAAAGCGGGCAAAAACGTGATCTACGGTGACGCAAGCCTCTACGAGCGGTCTCCGCTGCTGGAGAAGGTCTATCTGGCTGAAGGAAATTGGGAGATTGCCGCACTTCCGAATAAAGCGAAGTTAAATGCTATTGATACGAAGGTACAGATTATTCAGCTGATTTTCCTCTTGGCCCTGATTCTGCTTATCTATTTAATTTATATTCAATTGACTCAGAAACATAAGCTGCAAGTGATGGTGAATGAGCGGACGAATAATTTGACGCGCACCAATCAACAGCTGGAATCAACGTACGAGGAACTCATTGCTACCGAGGATGAGCTGCGCACTCAATATCGGCTGCTGGAAGGCACGGAGCGGACACTTCGCCAGATGGCTTATCGCGATACGGTAACCGGGCTTAACAACCGGATTTTCTTCCAAGAACGGCTCGAAGAAATCATCCTCATGGCCGGCAGTAAGAACCGCCGCTTCGCGCTGCTCTTTATCGATTTGGATCAATTCAAGCTCATTAACGATACGCTCGGCCATTCTTATGGCGATTTGCTGCTTAAAGAGGTCGGCGAGCGGATGACGATGCTGCTGACCAAAGGGGAATCGTTCTCGCGGATTGGCGGCGACGAATTCACGATTATTTTGCCATATCTGAAGGATCAGGCGCATCTACACCAAATGGCGCAGCAAGTTGTGAACTTGTTCCAGCAGCCTTTCGTTCTGCAAGGAATGGAGTATTATGTGACCGCAAGCATCGGTGTCACGGTCTTCCCTGAACATAGCGAGGATGCGGAGCTGCTCATGAAGTATGCGGATGCTGCGATGTACCGGGCAAAGGAAGAAGGCAAGAACAACTACCGGATCTATGACGATACGCTGAATGCCGATGTGCAGGAGAAGATTTATATCAAGAACAGCCTGCGGCGCGCGCTGGAGCACAATGAATTCGAGATTTACTACCAACCGCAGCTGGAGATTAAGACGAGGAAGATCATCGGGCTTGAGGCATTAATTCGTTGGAATCATCCGAAGCGCGGACATATTCCGCCGTCCATCTTCATCCCCATAGCGGAAGAATGCGGTTTAATTGAACCGATCGGGGAGTGGGTGCTGCGAACGGTATGCGCGCAGAGCAAGGTGTGGCAGGACGCCGGCGCTGAGCCCATTCGGGTCGCTGTTAACTTGTCCGCTCGCCAATTCAACCAGCGGAACAAGCTTACGGAGCTCATAAAGTCGATTCTGGCCGAGACCGGACTTGATCCCGCTTATCTGGAGCTGGAAATTACCGAGAACCTGGCTATGCAGGACGAGAACGCGACTATCTTACAGGAGCTGCGCAATCTCAATATTACGATTTCCATCGATGATTTCGGGACGCATTATTCGTCCCTAAGCTATCTGAAGCGACTGCCCATCGACAAAATCAAGATCGATCGCACGTTCGTAAACGGCATCTCCAAGGAACCCAAGGATGAGGCTATCATTCTGGCGATCATGCTGATGGCCAGTCATCTGGGCCTAACCATCATCGCCGAAGGCGTGGAAACGACGGACCAGCTGTTCTTCCTGCAGCAGAACCACTGCCATGACATTCAAGGCTTCTTGTACTATCCGCCTCAGCAGGCAGATACGGTTCTTCGTATCCTAAACAGCCACTCACCGGATAGCCTGCTCGCAGCAGAGAAGCAGTAGGAGAGTAGAAATGAAGTAGACGCTGGGATGTAGAGCGCGGGATGTAGAGCGCGGGATGTAGAGCGCGGGATGTAGAGTGCGGGATGTAGAGTGCGGGATGTAGAAAGAGCAGCTCTCGGCTGAGAGCTGCTCTTTTGGATGCCGCCGAAGTAGTCTCGACTGCCACTTTGGTGTCTATGCGTTCACGAACAAAACTTTAACGGTTGTCAGCGTGGCTATTTTATAAAAATTAGCCTTTTGAAAAGTCTAACGGTTGTGACAGACGTTATTTGCAGCAAATAGGTCGATTCCCAGTGGAAAGCGTTCAAATAAGCTCGCTGGCAACCGTTACAGTTTAAAAAGGGGCTATATAAGTCAAATAACCACTGTCACAACCGTTAGAGTTAGAATGCGACAAAGCATGCGCTCATCGCAGAAATATAGAACATAAAGCGTTTGCTCTCGTGGCATCTGGAGGCGAACCAACCGACGTTAGATCATACTATTACTTCTCGATGCACTGGAAAAAGGAGCAGCTCTCGGCTGAGAGCTGCTCCTTTTTGTTTTGTATGGACTCGTTTGCGGTGTGTTGCTCCAGGAGCTGCTCTTTCGCTCATTTCGCCAACTTCGCTCCGATGTGCTCCATGAGCCACTCTTCCGCTCTTTTCTCCAGCTTCGCGCTGATGTGTTGCTCCACGGACCACTCTTTCGCTCATTCCACCAATTTCGTCGCTTGTGTGTTGCTCTGCGAGCTACTCTTTCGCTCATTTCGCCAACTTCGCTCCGATTTGTTGCTCCACGGACCACTCTTTCGCTCATTCCACCAATTTCGCGCTGATGTGTTGCTCTGCGAGCTACTATTCCGCTGGCTACTGCCCTACCATGCGCGGCGGCTAGAGCATATGCGCCGGAGCAGCGGTATTCGCCAACTCCACGCGGTTGCGGCCCAGGTGCTTGGCGCGGTAGAGCGCCTCGTCCGCATCGCGGAACAGGCCGGCTGCATCCTGCGCCGTGTCCGGATATCGCGTGATGCCCATCGACAGCGTGACAGGCCTTCCGACGGGGCTGTCCGTTTCTTCCATGATGGCGCGCAGGTTCTGCGCGTAGACCATCGCCGTCCCAAGCCCCGTTTCCGGCAGAAGCACGACAAATTCTTCCCCGCCATATCTGCAGCAAATATGGTTCTCCTCGAACTGTGCTTGCATGTTGGCAGCCAGAAACCGCAATACTTCATCGCCCATTTCATGGCCATACGTGTCATTGACCTGCTTAAAGTGGTCCAAATCCAGCATCATGATGACAAAAGGCATCTCCTCCGCAATCCATGTGCGGATGTAGAGATCCATCGTCCGCCGATTGTACAATCCGGTGAGCGGATCCGTCTGTGCCTCCTGCGATAAATGATCGAATCTGCTGCGGATTTGTTTGACAGCCAGCACGAATGCCCGGTGCATCGCGTTCGCTTCACGGTTCCAGGAATGAATGCGAGGGACTTCCTCTCGCACGGATTTATTGGTCAACAGCATAGAGGCGAAAGTAGAAAGCTTCGTCAGCGGCTCTGACATTTTGCCGATCAGCCAATAGATAACGAGCAGCAAGATTGCCAGAATCGGAGCCATATACAGGGCAACCTTAAGAATCGGACGTTTCGACGCCGTTAGGATGACGTCAGTCGGCGTCTGCGTGACCACGCCCCACCCGGTCTCCTTCATATAGGTGTAGCTTGCCAGCATATCGACCCCACGCGAGTTAATGATCCGTTTCACACCGCTGTGCCCAGAGAGCATATCCGCAAAGATCGGATTGACAATATCGCGCTCGCCAATACGGCTCTTATCCGGATGATACAGCATAGCCCCGGATGCACTGACCACATATGCGTAAGTACCATTGCCGGACTGTCCGGCATCCCCTAGAATCGTATTCAGCAAATTGGTCTCGTGCAGACGGATTGTCCCGCCGATGTAACCCAAATATTCGCCGTCAACGCTCCACAGCGGATGGCTCACCATAATAATCAATTGATCAGCCGCACTGATATAGGGCTCCGAAATGAGCGGCTTTCGTTCCTTCAGCGCCTGATTCGCACCATCCGTTTCGATAGTTTTGCCTTTAAGGCCTGTATCGGTTTCCGACGCAATGCTGATCACTTTACCGGTCTTGTCGACCACAACGACCGCTTTGTACATCGGGTTCGTTTGTTGAATAAGCTTCACTTGCTCGTCCAGATCAGGACGATACAGGCCGCCCTTCGCGATATGCTCGGCGTTGTACTTGAGGTTCTTCTTCATCGAAGCGAACAGCTCATTGACCGTTTCGCTGATCTTAGTCGTATACATATGATTAAGCTGGAAATTCATCGTCATCAGTGAGTTCTTCTCGTTGCGATAGCTGATCAACAGGCTGATTCCCAGTGTAATCAGTACAGATGCAACGACGAGCACGCTAACCATGGTTCGAATCGAAAATCCCTTTGCTCGGAGCATGCACATGCCCCCTTTCAAGCTGATCAGAGATAATTCGACAAAAATCGCCATAGTTCCTGCATCCCGCGCGCACTCACGAAATAAAAAACCGCTTCCTGCTATAGGCAGGAGAGCGGTCCATTCCATCCAAACTTACGTATACGCTTTCAATACCGAAGCTGAGCCTTCTCCAGCAGCTCTTCCCGCTCCCAGCTTACGAACTGATCCTCCCAAGCTACGTGGTATAAGCCTTCTCCGGCTTCCATTACCGTACCTCTCGTGCCGTCCAGCAAGAACACAACGCAATCTCCGACCTCGAACATCGTTATCACCCCAGTCTGAAAACGATTCCGTGACCACCTTTCGGATATTCCCACTTGATGTTCTGATGCGGACAGCCGATGCGGCAGCTCCCGCATTCATGACAGCCTTCATAGCCGACATGCATGCGGATCTCCTCCCATTTGTACACCTCCGCCGGACAGAAAATCGTACAAATTTTGTCCGGACAGCTCGACATGCACACCTCGGCATCGAGTACGGTCAAATGCGACTTCGTATCGGCATTGAACCGTAAGAGGTACTGCTTCTCCTCGATGGACTGCCCTTTCGCCAGATCGCTCATTTCACTTCATCACCTTCCAGGCCCGGTACATATCCCGCGCGATTTTCACCTTCTCTTTCGCCGTGCCGATATCCCGCCATATCTTCTTCTGTTTCTCCCGCTTGGAGGTGCCGTCTACCGTGAACATTTGGCTGGCCGCACGGTTCATCATCGGAATGTACTGCTCGAAGAATTGCGGAAACTTGTCAAAATGATGCGTGGAGTCTTTGTATTTCTTCAAATCCTTCCCAACGAAGCTGCCCATCAGCGCCAACTTGTAATGTTCGAGAAAGGCTTCCGAGAAATCCTCGGCTTCTTTGGCCAGCACGACCGTCTCCGCGGCCAGACGTCCTGACGTCATCGCCATATTGGAGCCCTCGCGGTGAATCGCGTTAACGAGCTGCGCCGCGTCGCCAACGACGAGCACGCCATTGCCGACCACCTTCGGCATGGAGTGGTAGCCACCCTCGGGAATGAGATGGGCCAGATATTCCTGCGGCTCTGCGCCTTGCACAAACGGACGAATCATGGGGTGATTCTTGACATAGTCGAGTAAGTGATGAGGCTTTAGCTTATGCTTGATCATGCCCGAAAGCAACGTGCCCACGCCAAGGCTGAGTGTATCTTTATTCGTGTAGAGGAACCCCGTACCGAGAATGCCCTTCGTGGCATCCCCGAACAGCTCAATCGTGCAGCCCTGTCCTTCCTCCAGGTTAAAGCGGTCCTCGATGACCTTCTTATCCAGCTTCAAAATCTCCATCGTCGCAAGCGCCACTTCATCCGGTCTAAACTCTTTGTGGAAGCCTAGCGACTTGGCGAGCAGCGAATTCACGCCATCGGCGAGCACGACAACGTCAGCATAGAGCTGGCCGTCCGGGCGGTCAGTCTGAACGCCTACGACTTTGCCGTTCTCAACAATGCAGGAGAGGACGACCGTCTCATTGATGAGCAGCGCCCCTTGCTCCACCGCTTTGCTCGCGAACCACTGGTCAAACTTGGCCCGCAGTACGGTGAAATTGTTATAGGGTTCCCGTGCCCATTCCAGCCCTTTATAACCGAACGTCGTAGCCGATTCTTTATCCATCATCATGAAGCGCTGCTCTACGATGGGCCGCTCTACCGGCGCTTCCTTATAGAATTCCGGAATGATATCCTCCATCATCTGCCGATACAGCACGCCGCCCATGACGTTCTTCGAGCCGGGATACTCCCCCCTCTCAATCAGCAGCACCTTCACGCCTGCCTTCGCCAGCTCGTAAGCGCAGGCAATTCCGGCAGGCCCTGCGCCTACGACGATACAATCAAACTTCTCAGGCATAGTTACTCTCCTTCCCAAGCGCAAGCTTGAACTGCTCGATCAGCAGCGGCACAATTTCGAAGGCATCACCTACGATGCCGTAGTGGCAGGATTGGAAGATCAGCGCGCCGGGATCTTTATTAATCGCAATAATGAGTCCGGAATTCTGCATGCCCACAATATGTTGGATCGCCCCGGAAATTCCGATGGCAAAATAAATCTTAGGCGTCACCGTCACACCGGTCTGCCCGACCTGATGATGATGGCCAACCCAGCCGGCTTCGACGACATCCCGGCTCGCGCCTACGGCAGCTCCGATAACGTCCGCGAACTCGTGGATGAGCTGGAATCCGGCCGGGCTGCCGAGCCCCTTGCCGCCGGCGACGATAATATCCGCTTCGTCGATCCGTACCGTCTGCACGGTATTGCGCACGATTTCGAGCACCTTCGTCCGGACATCGTCCTCGTGAAGCTCGATGGACTCCTCAATAACCGTACCCTCTCGAGTCGTGTCCCGCGGTAGCGCCCGTACCACCTTCGGTCTTACCGTGGCCATTTGCGGCCGGTATTTCTTGCATAGAATCGTCGCCATGATGTTGCCGCCGAAGGCGGGACGGCTTGCGAGAAGAAGACCTGTGTCCTCTTCCACGTCCAGCTGCGTAGTATCGGCGGTAAGGCCTGTCGGGAGGTCTGTGGCAACAGCGCTTGCCAAGTCCTTACCCGTCGAAGTTGCGCCGTAGAGGATAATCTCGGGCTTGTATTTCTCCGTACAGGCGAGGAGCGCCTGCATGTACGTTTCGGTACGGTAATGCTTGAAAATCGGCGCGTCGTAGACATAAACTTGATCCGCGCCGTAATAGATGGCTTCCTGTGCAAGCGCGCTCACCCCATCGCCAATAATAACGCCGGCCAGCTCGGTTTTGCGTTTATCCGCCAACTGCCTGCCAGCGCCAAGCAACTCCCGCGCAACGGGTACAATTGCACCGTCCTTGATCTCCATGAACACCCAGATGCCGCGGTAATCCTCGAAGCTCATGACGATTCCCCCCTCGCTTGGAACAGTTCCTTCTTCTCCAGCAGCACGGTCAGCAGCTGGCTGACTTGCTCTCTTGCCGCGCCATCCAGCATCTGTCCGCCCTGCGGCTTCTGCGGAGCCCACACCGACGATACGATCGTCGGCGAGCCTTTAAGACCAAGCTGCGCCTTATCCACATCCTCCAGCTCATTAACGGACCAAATGTACGGGTTGTATCTGGCTGCTCGCAGCATGTTCGGCATCGTGGAGTAAGGGACCTCGTTAATGTCCTTCTCAACAGAGAACAGACAAGGCAGCGTCGAGGAGATCACCTCGTAGCCGTCCTCCAGCTTCCGGTGGAGAATCGCGATGCCTTTCTCCTTGTCGATCTCGACGATCTTCTTCACCGAGGTCAGCGGCGGAATGTCGAGCCGCCGCGCGATGCCCGGTCCCACTTGGCCGGTATCGCCGTCGATTGTCATTTTGCCGCAGATGATCAGGTCAATCGGCTTTTCCTTGGCGATTTTGTTAAGCGCTTTCGTTAAGGCATAACTCGTGGCCAGTGTGTCCGCTCCGGCGAAAGCACGGTCGGAAATCATATACCCCTCATCTGCGCCGATCTCGATGCATTTGCGAATCGCTTTAACAGCCGGCGGCGGACCCATGGTGAGCACCGAGACCGTTCCCCCGTAACGCTGCTTCAGTCGAACCGCTTCTTCAACCGCATGCGCGTCATAGGGATTCAGAATCGCCGGCGCGCTGGCACGATCCATCGTGTTGGTTTTGGGGTTCATCTTGATGATTTTCGTATCCGGCACTTGCTTAATGCAGGCGACAATATGAAGCATCCCTTCAGCACCTCTCGTCTAAATACTAAAATATATAAGAGACAGCCCCAGAAAATGCCTGTCACGGCGGAAAGGCTTGAACATTATTGTTCAAGCCTTTCCTATGTGTCGAGAAACCCTCCGCGATGAACGCATGCTTTGTCGCTTCCAACTCTAACGGTTGTCACAGTGGTTATTGGGCATAAATTCGCCTATTTTATTTTCTAACGGTTGCCAGCGAGCTTATTTGAACGTTTTCCACTAGGTATAGCCCCATATGCTGTAAATAACGTCTGCCACAACCGTTAGCCTTTCAACAAGGCTTATTTGCATGAAATAGCCACGCTGACAACCGTTAAACTTTAATCCCACCGAAACCGAGACTTGTCGAGGAGATTAAAGGCTTGAACATTATTGTTCAAGCCTCCGTGAATATCACCCACGCACATCGGTACAAAATCACATAAGCTAAGGTGTGCATGAATCTCTATGCGGCCTTCTCCCGGAGGTCTCTTTTTTTTGTAAACTAAGCACCACGACAACATCTTGTAATCGTCGTTAGCATTACTTTGGTGCATAGATGGATTTGATGTGCCGCATATTCATAAATGTGCTGCTTCCACTTGCATGGATAAGTTCGATGATGCCGCCGCTCACCTTCTTGATGACGCCTAATATTGCGGAATGTCCGCCGAGATTGATAACGACCATGTTGCCTTCTTCTTCCTTGCACCGCTCCTCGAAGCTTCTGGATAGAGCAGGCGGCAGCGGCTTCATCGAGGGTATATCCGCACTTCGGGCATACGGGAGATGAGAAGTCGGATAAGGAATAAGCCATTTCAAATGATGCAGCGAAACGTAAACCGCGTTATAAATTGGCGAACGGATGACGAGATAATCGTTCATAATGCCCTGTACGAAACCATGAATCGGCTTACTGCCGCCGACACCGATTTCGACGAACATCCCTTTCGCTTCCTGCAGCACGGTGAGCAGCGAGATCGAATCGACATGCAGCATGGCACCATGCTCCCCTTGTTGGTCAGCCGCATTGTCGTCCGAAGCATCCGGAGTCAAATTGTGCACGTGGATCGTCGGAATATACATATACCGCTCTTCATGGTAGAGAACCAGAATATCCGGACCTACATCGACTAATTTACCCGCTAACTTCTTCTTTCCCGTCACCTCCACAATCACTTTCTCCGCAAGATAAGGAATCAATGGATTCAAGACAGTCCCTCCTTTACATGCAAATTCGGTTTGGCTTGTCTGGTCAAAAAATCCAACTCACCCAGTACGTTAACAGGACAAGCGTGAACAGCACCGTTATCGGAATAACCAGGACCGTTACCTTCAAGTAATCGGCCCACTTGAGTTTCACGCCGCCTTTTCGAATGATATGCATCCACATAATGGTCGCCAGTGTACCGATCGGCAGCAGAAGCGAACCGATGTCACTGCCAATAACGCTTGCCAAATAAGAGACTTTGAGCGTAAGCGGGTCCAGGCCCATATTCGTTAACGTCAGTGTACCGACCATTAATGCCGGATGGTTGTTAAACAAGTTAGACATGACGCTCAACAGCACACCCATCAACACGCTGGCATGCAGTAAACTGCCGGAGACAAGCGGTTGCAGATAATCAATTAACCACTCCGTTAATCCAATATTGCGCAAGCCATAAATGATGACATACATGCCAAAAGCAAAGATCAAAATATACCACGGTGTCTTCTTCAACATATCAACAGGCGGTACTTTGAGATAAATCCAGCGCCAAGCGAGTAGAAAAGCAGATCCGATGACGGCCATTACCGCGACGGGAAAATGAAGATACGATGCAACGAACAGGCTGATACGCACACAGAAAACGAAGATAAGCACATTGCGCATAAACTTGCCGTTATGGTTCTTCTTAGGTGCTTCCCCTTTAAGCGGATGGCTGCCGGGTGTCATTTTCCACGGCTGCATTTCTGGCAGCTTCTTCGGGAGGGTGCGATAGAAGATCGCAAACAAGAGAAGAGCCATGAACAGTAATCCAATGAATGCCGGCACGAACATCATCGCCGTTTGCATGTAGAGGTCCATGTGAACAATCTTGAGCGCGATCAGATTGACGATGTTGCTTACCCCGATAGGAGCACTGGAGGCTGTCGCTATCAGAGCACCGGAGAGGAGATAAGGTATCTTCTGATGGTTTTTGAGCCCCATGCTCTTAAGCAGCATAAGCAGAATCGGTGTAGTAATCAGAATACTCCCATCGTTATTGACGAAGAGCGTCATGAGAAAACAGAACAAGTTGGTTAGCCAAAATAGCCGGATGCCTGATCCCCGTGCCTTGCGGGTTAAGATTTCGGCAGCCCAGTTGAAGAATCCGAAGCTCTCAAGAACGATAGCCATCACGATGGTCGCTATGATAGTAATAGCAGCGCCGTAGATCGTTTCCGTGATGCTCCCTAAATCTCCAAGCGATACCGTCCCGGTAAGCATGACGATAAATGCGCCGACTGTAGCCGGTATCGCCTCATTCACATTCGGACGCCAGAACATAAAGCCGACAGTTAGGAAGAACGTACAAACGGTGATGATTGCCATTATGTCGTGCATGTTTTTACCTCTCTTCAAGAAATCGTTTCTCTAGTCTTTCATTCTCCTTTCAAGCCGAATAGGAACGCCATGCCTCGTCCTGCTATTTTCATAGATTCCTCCTCTGCATGCTCGTAACTGCAGCGATGTACTGTATATATATGTACAAGGCAGATGGCTCGTACTGGACAATACCCCCGAATCTATGAAAACCATCTCCTATCAACACTTGATAGATATCTCTGAGTGGCAGATGCCGGGAATAGATAATTGCCTATCGCCTAGCTTCAGTTGGACAGCAAAAAGGCGGTGCAGGTTAAATTCCTGCGCCGCCTTTTTGATTGTTTGTATGCTACCCGTGTAGACCTCTGGGTACGCTTCTTGCTCCATATTCGCTGCTTTCGCCACCATGTAGACCTCTGGGTACGCTTCTTGCTCCAGTTTCGCTGCTTTCGCCACCATGTAGACCTCTGGGTACGCTTCTTGCTCCAGATTCGCTGCTTTCGCCATTATGTAGACCTCTGGAGGGCTTCTTATGTGGTTCTGGAGACTACACTTTGCTCGATTCCCCTACTTTTCAGCCAATGTGTGGTTCTGGATGCTACTCTTTGCTCGAACCCGCCACTTTTCAGCCAATGTGTGGTTCTGGGTGCTACTCTTTGCTCGATTCCGCCACTTTTCGGCCAATGTGTTTGCTCTCCCCTTACTTAAGAAGGGTCCAGCCTCCGAAATTTCGGAAAATGAATCGTCACCGCTGTATACACGCCTTCCTCCGAAGCGATCGAGACCTCATGCCCGAGCTTCGCCGCCAGCTGTTTAACCAAATAAAGCCCCATGCCTGTCGATTTCGTATGACTGCGACCATTGGAGCCGGTGAACCCTTTATCGAACACACGATGCACTTCTTCAGGCCGGATGCCAATCCCTGTATCGCGAACCACAAGCCTTCTCTCGCTGCTGTCTTCCTCACAATAAGCCGCGACTTCCCCGCCTGCTTCCGTGTATTGCAGCGCATTGGCCATGATCTGATCGATCATGAAAGCGAGCCATTTGCTGTCGCTGGCGACGAACAGGTCATCGCTTGGCGCAAGCAGAAACCGGATGCGCTTCGTAATAAAGAGCTTCGCGTATTTCTTCACACTGCCTTTCACAACCGCCGAAATGCCGATCTCGTTAATAAAATAATCCTTGGAGAACGAGTCAATCCGCGAATAATACAGCGCCTGTTCGACGTAGCTGTCAATTTTGTTGATCTCATCCTCCAGCTTATCGACCAGCTCATCGACCGGCTTATCATCGCTGCCCGACAGCAGCAGCTTGCTTGCGGTAATCGGCAGCTTCACCTCGTGAATCCAGGACATCACGAAGTCCTGGTGATCCTTCATCTCCAGCTGTACCCGCTGAAGACGCTTGACGTAGGTCTCCTGCTGGCCGCGGAGAAGCGCGAAATACAACGCCTGGGCCTCGTTCTGCGGATCCGGCAGCGCCTCGAACCGTTCCAGCTCGCCGCTATGGAGCAGCTCCGACAGTTCCTTATAGAAGGAACGCCGATAGTAATAGCCTGCCACCACATAGATAATGGCGAACACCAGGCAGCTTCCATCGATGTAAGCCACGTCACTCCAGCCGTTGCCGCCGACAATCAGCATGATGGTCACAAACAGCAGCACAACTGCAAACCAGCTTACATAATACCGCTTGTCCTTCAAATAAGAGAGAAAGGTCATTCGATCATATACCCCTGCCCTTTGCGCGTCGAGATGAAGTGTTCACGGCCGAGTTCAGCCAGTTTCTTGCGCAGCCTCACGATGTTAACGGTCAGCGTATTGTCGTCAACGAAGCTCTCGTCCTCCCACAGACTTCGCATCAGCTTCGTCCGGCTGACGATGGATCCTTTCTGCCGCATCAGCAGGCTCATAATGACGAATTCCGTCTTCGTCAGCTCTGCCTTCCGCTCGCCTTG
The DNA here is from genome assembly GCF_056269305.1 of Paenibacillus sp. J22R3. NCBI lineage: Bacteria > Bacillati > Bacillota > Bacilli > Caryophanales > Paenibacillaceae > Paenibacillus > Paenibacillus sp. J22R3. The sequence goes on from NZ_JBWDNS010000006.1 coordinate 296,428, forward strand.
ATAGAGGGCTCCATCCTTCAAATTGAGAAGAATACCTTCATGCTCGATGGCGCTCGTTTGTGCGTCCATGTAAGTATACGTTCGGCGCAGCAGCGCATTAATCTTAGCAATGAGCACATCGGGGTGAAACGGCTTCTGAATAAAATCATCCCCGCCCATATTCATGGACATAATCATATCCATAGGGGTATTGCGAGAGGAAATGAAGAGGATAGGCACCTTCGACACGGCGCGGATTTCGCTGCACCAGTAGAAGCCGTCGAAGACCGGCAAATTAATATCGAGCAGCACCAGATGCGGCTCCTCGCGGGCAAACCGCCCCATGACGTCTTGGAAATCGACGATGGCCGCTGTCTCGAACCCCCACTTGTTCAGCGACTCGCCAATCATCTCCCGTATAGTCGCGTCATCCTCGACGATCATGATTTTCAAGCGCAGCCCTCGCTTCCTGCAATGGTTTCTTCCTTCATGTTACCTTCGGCCCGAATAGGAAGCAACCAACCTGACAAATCTGTAAGGTTATCGCGGAAGCTGTAAGCTTGAGCTAGGGTTGATTCCTGTACAATGGAGCTATACCCGGTGCGAATGAGCGCCTAATGGAGAGGACAACTGACGATGAAGACTATATTGCAAGCAACCGCCGTGCGCAAAGTATACGGCGCTAAGGGAAATCTATATACCGCACTGCAGGACATCGACCTCACTGTGCAGGAGGGGGAGTTCGTCGGCATCATGGGCCCGTCCGGGTCAGGCAAGACGACGCTGCTGAACCTGCTGGCGACGATTGATCAGCCGACGGCCGGCGATATTATCATTGACGGCCAGAGCATGCTGCGCATGAAAGAGGAGCAGCTATCAGCATTCAGACGCAGTAAACTCGGCTTTATTTTTCAAGATTTCAATTTGCTCGATACGCTGACGGTGAAGGAGAATATTATATTGCCGCTTGCACTATCTAAGGCGAAAGCCGCAGATATGGAGCGACGTGCAGAGGAGGTCGCCGCCACCTTCGGAATAGGGGCTATCCTCGATAAGTATCCCTATCACATCTCCGGTGGTCAGAAGCAGCGGACGGCTGCCGCCCGCGCGATGATCGCCCGCCCGAGCCTGCTGCTCGCGGACGAGCCGACCGGCTCGCTTGATTCCAAAGCAGCCGCCGACCTGCTGGACAGCTTGCGGGGATTGAATGAGCAAGATCGCGCCACCATTCTCATGGTCACGCATGATGCGTTTGCCGCGAGCTACTGCAAACGGGTTATTTTTATCAAGGATGGGACGTTGTTTACCGAATTGGTGCGGGGATCGATGCCGCGCAGTCAATTCTTCAAGAAAGTGCTCGATGTGCTGGCCGTGCTTGGAGGTGGCGCCGGTGACCTTGTTTAGCTTGGTTAAGAAGAATCTGATCGGCAACGCGCGCAGCTATCTGCTCTATTTCGTCTCGCTCGTGCTGAGCGTCATGATCTACTTCACCTTCGTTTCGTTAATGTACAGCCGTGAAATCAAGGCCACCATGGAGCTTGCGGACAGCATTCGCAACGTTTTCTTCGGTGCTTCCATCGTGCTCATTCTATTCGTTGCCGTGTTTATCTGGTTTTCAAATGGCTTCTTCACGAGACGGCGGAAAAAGGAAGTCGGTCTCTACGCGCTGCTCGGCATTCGCAAAAGAACCATCGGCCTGCTTCTCTTCTATGAAAATCTACTGATGGGCGCATTGGCGCTTGGGGCAGGAGTGCTGCTCGGCACGCTGCTTTCCAAAATGTTCGCGATGATCTTCCTGAAGCTGTTGGATTCCGCGGTAGAGGTCAGTTTCCGTTTCTCCGGCGCTGCCATCGTCAATACGTTCATCGTGTTCATGGCGCTCATCTTGCTGGTGTCGGTACGGGCTTACCGCCTGGTGTATCGGTTCCAGCTCGCGCAGCTCTTCCAAGCGGACAAAGAAGGCGAGAATGCTCCGCGCACTTCGCTGGTCGCGGCCCTTGCGGCCGCAGCGCTGCTTGCAGGCAGCTATTGGATCGTGTTTCAACCGATGACGACCACTTCACAGATGGGCCGGAACGGCTTACTGTTCTTGATTGGACTGATTGTAGGCACTTATCTGCTGTTTCGCTCTGGCATTATGAAGCTGCTACAGCTTGCGCAGCGGAACAAATCCAACTACTATGCCGGGATGAACCTCGTTGCCATCTCGCAGCTCGCATACCGCATGAAGGGCAATACCCGCACGCTGACCATGATCGCGCTGCTGAGTGCGATGGCGCTAAGCGCCGTCAGTACGGGATATATTATGTATACCGATAATGGACGGGCAGCCGAGGAAGCTGCGCCGTTCAGCTACAGCTGGGTGAGCCGCAGCGAGCTTGACGCGAAGGCTGCCGCTCTTATCGAGGCGGATAAATCGCATCCGGTTACGGCGCAGGCGCAAATTCCCGTCCTGCGTGCAGTAGGTGACGTATCGAAGCTTGTCTATATTCCTTCCGCCTTTCCCGCTGCTGAAATGCCGATGAAAGTGATGTCGGCCAGCGCATACACGGACGCCGTCCGTGCGCTCGGAGAACGCAGTCAGCTTGGTGAGTTGCAGCGCGGTGAGGCCGCGATCATTCGGCCGCGTTATACGTCCGATCTCTCGTCTGCCGATTTCATCGGCCGCACGATCGATTGGCGCGGCAAGGATGCGGCGGCTGTCGCTCCACGGACGGAGGTTCACGTAACGCAGCTCCTGGAGGAGCATGTACTGCGCTGGGGTTATCCCGACCTTGCGCTGGTCGTAAGCGACGAGACGTTCGCCGCGATGTCGAAGACTTCGTCTCCGATTACGTATATGGCTTACAACGTCGAGAATGAACGCAAGACAGGAGCGACGGCCAAAACGCTGCTTGCGATGGCGAAAGAAGATGATGAAATGTCGCCGTTCTACACCCCTTACCGCGAAGGACTCGAGAATGGCGGTCTTAATTTGTTCATTCTCGGCTTCCTCGGGCTCGTGTTCCTTGCGGCGACCGGAAGCATCATCTACTTTAAGCAGCTGGCCGAAGCACATGCCGACCGCGAGCGCTATGCGGTGCTGCGCAAGATCGGCGTCAGCCGGCAAGAGATCCGCCGGGCGATCGCGAAGCAGACGCAGTTCATCTTCGCGCTGCCGCTTCTTGTCGGCATCGCCCACAGCGCCATGATCCTGAAGGTGCTCGACAATGTGAACCTGATTGCCGGCAGCTGGAGCATTGCTTTGGCCATGGTCGCTTATGTGATCATTTACGCGGTTTATTACGGCATCACGGTCGCATCCGTGAATCGGATCGTCAACGGAGCTGCGGCATAGAACCGCGCGCCGTATATGCGCGTACAACAAAAAAGGACGGAGCAGGTTGAACCTGCTCCGTCCTTTTTTTGTTTAGTTCATGAAGCCTACGTATTGCAGCCAACGCTTCAATACAACCGCTGCTTCCGCGCGCGTTGCATTCGCTTTAGGTGCAAATGCGCCTTCATTATTGCCTTGCAGAATGCCTGCACCAGTCGCCTGCGTGACGGCAGCCTGTGCCCAGCCTGCAATGCTGCCTTTGTCTGTGAAGGAAAGCGACGCTGCAGCGGATGATTTACCCGCGAACTTAAGCGCGCCAGCCAGCATTACCGCCATTTCTTCACGCGTAATCGTTGCGTTCGGAGCAAAGCTGTCTTTGCTGCGTCCCGAAACGATGCCTGCTTCTACTACGGCATGAACCGCGCTTGCGTACCACTTGTCAGCAGGCACGTCTGCAAATGCAGTTGCCGTATCTGCCATTTCAAGACCAAGTGCTCTTGCCAACATAGCGGCAAACTCCGCACGTGTTACTGTGCTGCTTGGCGAGAATGTGCTTGTGGAAGTGCCTTTCACAAGCAGCGCCGAAGCGAGCAACTCGATTTCTTTCTTCGCCCAATGCTTGGTCACATCGGCAAATGTTTTTGGAGCGACTTGGACGATACCGTAGAGGCTTGCATGAGGAGCCTTAATAACGGCTTCTACTGTACCGTTGTCATTCTTCACCGTTGCTGGGATGAAGGACAATTCGCCTGTTGCAGGATCAACGAGAACAGCCATAAACTGCTTGTCTGCACCTTGACCTTCTACAACGATTGTTCTGGTTACATAGGTGCTGCCGAAGTTTGTGATCTCTTCGGATTTACCGCCTGCGTTTGCAGTCACGGTAAAGTTAACGACAACGACAACGTTCATGTTGTTCGCTTTCGCGCTGTCTGCAATTTGCTGCTCTTGCTCCTTCGTCGGAGCCGTCATCTCGATGGAAACCGTCATGCCACTTAAATCGGAACCAAGCGATTTCGCAAGACCTTTATAGTCCACTGTGCTAATCGGTAAATTGAAGCTTCCTTTATCGGTCTCTACAACGATGACCGCATTCGGAGTCGATGCTGCTGCCGCGGCAAGCACGCTTGCCGGCAGATCCAGGTCAACATTGTCTGCCGCTTGATCGACACGGATGACGATCGTTTGCTTCAACGAAGCATTGCCTTTAAGAGTTTCGAATGCTTTAGCAAGATCGTTAGCATTCGGCGTAACCGTTACAACGGTTTTACCATCCGGCGTTGTGCTCGACTTGATTTCACCGGCACCCGGTGTTAGAACAATGCCGTTGTCGCCCTCGGTTACCGTGTTATCCGGTGGTATTGGTACCCCAGGACCTCCCGGAACGTACTCTGCCGGTGTCGTCACTTTGACGATATTCGAAGCACCTTCGTTCGTCCCGCCTGTTACTACAAGTCTGAATTGATACGCTGTACCGGCAGTCAACCCCGTTACCTTCGCGGTTTCAACGTCGGGAGCAATCCATTCTGTAGTGTCGGATTTCGTCCAAGTTTCACCATTATCTGTCGATTGTTCAATAACAATCTCCGTCGCTTCTGATACAGCACTCCAGCGGAAATCAGCTTCCATCTCGGTTACAGCCGTACTCATGAAATCCATGAGTGGCCCTGCTTCAGTCGTTACATCCACAATATTGGATATCCCTGCATTCGGACCACCTGTTACAACGATTCTGAACTTATGCGCTTTACCAGCTTGCAGACCCGTTATCTTCGCTGAAGTAGCGTTCAGCGTGAGCGGTTCAGTCGTCTTCGCTGCCTTCCAAGTAACGCCATCATTGCTCGATTGATCAATTGAGATCGCCGATGCTCCCGTTACAGCACTCCATTCGAATTCAGCCTCATACTGCGCAAATGCTTTATTCGTTAGGTCACTAATTGGTGTAGTTGCTGCCAGTTCATCGATAAAGTCTTGCACAACTTTACCGTCAACCGTTTCTTGTGGAGTACCTGTTGCTTCTGAGTCGACCTCCATGAAGTTCTTATCGATTAACGCCAAATCCTTGGCGTCAACAAGGCCGTCCTGATTTAGATCCTCAGCCGGGAAATTCGTGTCGGAGCGCTTATAGGCTTGAGCAGCCACCAATTGCGCATCGAGAATATCGATCATATGGTCGCCGTTCACATCGCCGGCAAGGTTGAGCGCATTGTTAATAACAGCGTTCATCCCAACTGGTTCATCAAACATCGTTTTTCCGATTTTCACCGATGCATGGCTTGTTAAGTGCCCCGGAATCACGGTAGTGAACTCAATCTCATTCTCGCTAAGCGGGAGGTTACCAAACGTAAATCTGCCGTTTGTTGCAATTGTCCCCTCATACATAGTTCCGTCTACATTTGCAGAAATTCGGGCTCCAATTACACTGTAATTCTTTGGATAATTTAAGTTGCCATAATCCCCAGAGAAGGTCATGAACGCCTCTGGATATATATCCCCTTCCACAATGGAATGTTTAGGGAATATTTTATAGCTGTTAATCTGATTGAAAACAGGGATTTCCGTATCGGCTTCCTCGCCTGCTTTCTTGTAATAAAATTGCTCGATATTTTGTTCGATATTCATCTTATCGAGGCCTGTAAAATCCTTATCGTCCACCATTTTGAACGTTATGTCAAGAAATGGCATATCCCCGTCAAAGCCTTCTGTTTGACCCTTTAAAGAAGCACCGACGGTGACTAAATCCTTAGAAGTCCACTCCGGATCTCCCTTCAGGATCGGTTCGTCCAGCTTGACAGTTACGCCAGCATCGTCGGCCTTAGCCTTGAACGCATCATTTACTTTGACGTCTTCGAATTCAAAGAATTTATAGTAACTCACGTCATATTTGCCTGCGATCAAGTCTTCAACATTGTTTAGGTTGAGTGTCATTGTGATCTCATCCCCCAAGGCCACGCGATCCCTGTCATAATCTGGAACGACATAAGGGGAACCCGCTTTAATGAATCCGTAATGCTGGAAATCAGCAATCAGGTACCCGTTAGTAGCCAAATCGATCGGGAACAGCGTCAGTGTCATCGGCTTGTCCTTTTTCGTAACCGGATCGATTAGATCGTCGCGCGTGACGCCAAATTTCACATCGCCGTTTGCTTCAACCAAGAATTCGTAATCGGCTACCGAAATCTGATCCTGGTAGTAGAACAGACGGTTAGAGGACTGCGTGATGCCAATCGGTGCCAGCTTCGCCGTCCCTTCGTCGTACAGGTTGGCATGAATCCAAATTGCATTATGGCTGGTGCCCTGCAATTCTTCTGTCGTAAACATAGAATCGTCGACCTCATGCACGCCCGGTGCATAATCATTGAACGTGAGTATAGGACGCTTATTATCGATAATAAACATGGTATCTTTCGTAAAGCTACGTCCCTCCGCGTCCTTCGCAATCATTCGCAGCGTGTATTCGCCTTCCTTAATAATCTCAGGCTGCGACGAAAGTTGGTTATCCGCGGGGTCCCCAATATACGGATACATAATTGGTTCTACTTGATTCCATAATAATTCATCGACCGGGATTTCTGATGCATCCAAGGACGTTACATCAAAGAAATTACCGATTGGATGCCCATCCTTGTCCAAAATAAAAGTTTCGAGCGTTTTCATCGGGCTGTTCAGTTGGAGTGCTATAAAGTTAGGTCTGCCTTGATTTTCATGTATAACCGACGGAAATTCCGTCATGAATGCCGGATTGGTGAGATACATCGAGTCAATGCCCGGTTCTACGACACGAATAGCAAATGGAACCTGATACTTCTCATTCGCATTCTCTGCGTTGGTAAAGTGGACATAACCTTCGTATCTGCCGTTTGCCGCACTCATTGGAACGACTACCGTTACCGGTAGCGTTACCGATTCCCCAGCAGGAACCATGATGGATCCCGAGCCGCCAACATTTATCGTTACATCATTATCGACCGCGCTCACGTTGCCGCCTGCAAAAAACTCCCCAGCTATTGTAAAGATTTTATCGGCTGCACTTGTATTCGTAATGGTCATGCTTCTACTTTCGCCAATGTCAGTAAACTTCGCGTGGTTGCCATAGGAAATCGAACCCGTAGGGTTGTCAATCATAAGCGGATTTCCATCTTGGTCCAGCGTCTGAACCCTATTCAATACCTGAATGGACACGTCCGCATTAACAGCTTCGGTTACATCGACTTCGCCTGCGCCGACTTGATAGACAGAGTAGTCGCCGTTCAGGTCATCCGCCGTATTCATTAGCGCTGCTCGAACATCGAACGGCGAATAGTCGGGATGCTGCTGCAAGATCAGCGCTGCGATACCGGCTACATGCGGCGTTGCCATCGATGTGCCGGAGATTCGAGCATAAGCATGCGAGTAGTCAATGCCTTCTTCCTTGCTGTGAATATACTCCGGGTAAGTGGAATACACATTCACACCTGGCCCAACGACATCCGGTTTAATATCGTAGCTGCCGTTAACCGGGCCAACTCCACTAAAACCAGCCAGCTTGCCGCCTTCAGTAACGGTGCTTCCGATGGAGCTAAACGAAACTTTCGGAGCAGCCATTCCTTTCAAGGCCTCACCATTTGCTTGAGTCGTTCCGAAGGTCGGGATTAAGCCAGATCCATCGCCTACAAACGGAATATCGCCATCCACGTTATTCGACATGATCGCAGCAATAGCGCCTGCTTTCGCCGCATTTTCTACTTTTATTTGAAGAGAAAGCGTTCCGCGCTGAATGAAAGCGACTTTACCCGTAAGGTCCTTGCCTTCAAAATCAGCTGTATCAGCTAATCCCACATCGACGATCTCGAAAGGTTGTTCCGTGTTCAACAAGCTTTCCATAGGAGAATAGTTATACGCAATGACATTCATCTCATCCAGCGAAATCGAATTCGCTGCATCCGAGACACTGCCCGACATGGTCTTAAGCGTCATTGCAAAATCGCTTGCACCAACCGAAATACCGAGCGGCGCTGTTCCAGGAGAGGTGATCGATGTTTCATTTGGTCCATTATTCCCTGCTGCTATTGCGCAGACTACGCCAAGCAGCGTAGCATTATTGATTGCAACAGATTCCGCTATAAGAGGATTATTTTCCGGGCTCCCAAGTGAAAGGTTGATAACATCCATTCCGTCTGCCACAGCTTTATCGATACCGCCAATAATCTGGCTCTCAGTACCGCCTCCGTAATGGCCAAGCACGCGGTATACATACAATTCAGCTTCAGGCGCTACGCCAAGCGTTGGAGCATCGGTAACCGTGCTCTCAGCCCGACCAACAATCGTGCCAGATACATGTGTGCCATGATACGTGTAGTAGGAATTGCTGTTCGAATATTCCTCTTCACCGGAAGCCTTCCATTCATCATAAGTCGTTTCCATTGGATCGGCATCGTCATCAATTACGTCCCAGCCTTTGACGGAAGACGGATCGATCGTCTTTGGATCCACGCCCTCTTGCGCGCGATAGCCTTTGTAGGCGTGCGTCAAATCCGGATGGTTATAGTCGATCCCCGTGTCGAGAACGCCAACTTTAATCCCTTGGCCTTTAATGCCCTGCGCATGCAAGTCATTAATGCCATCCAGCGGAATCGAGTTATCCGTGGACGGAGCATCGGATTGCGGCGCGGCTTCTGCACCGGTTAGCAGTTCCATCTCTTTCGGATCCAGCTGTACGACATTGTCCTTATAAATCGTTTTAACGACGCCTGAAAGAAGCAGGCTTTCGATATCTTTGCTCGGTAAAGTCATGGCAACGCCGTTAAACGCATGGTGATATTCTCTAGTGATTGCTACTTCTTCAGCTTCAAAGGTAGTCGGGCCTTGCTCGGCCGCTTTCTTCTCCACCAGCTGCTGCACGTAGCTCTTGAACGTCGCGTGGTCGTCTTCGGCTTCCTCTAACGCTTTATTAGGGGAAATGTTCACCCCTTTGGACGATTGTTTGAGCACTTCCACCTGCGCTGGCGCCTGCTTAAATTCCACGATGACGGAGACGGAAGCCGAGCTCTTAAGGTCAAGCTCAGGCGAAATGACAGGACGCTTGAACTCCAGCTGTTTCAATGCGCTCTTTTGTGCCGGTGAGAGATTGTAGTTGGAAGGACTAACGTCCTGAAGCGGATTCGCTGCAAACACATTATAGGGAAGGGCAAGCGATAATAGCATACTGCCGACGATAACTTTCGAAACAAGCTTATTTCTTCTGTTCTTGTGCATACCGACTCTCCTTCAAGTAGAAAAAATAATAGGCTAGAGCAACTCTATTATGTAAATCTACTTGCTATCCCACCAACCGACAATGGGGGGAATTTCGGCATAAAAAAGCCCCATCCTCAGATAGGACGGGGCTTTCAATTGTAATTATTTTTCCATTTTTCCCGGTTTGATTGTCATTTCTCCAGCAAAATCGATAAAAACTGCTTGGTTCGCTCCTGCCGAGGGCTTCCAAATATTTGCTCAGGTGGGCCTTCTTCGACGATTACGCCCTCGTCAATCATCATAATGCGGTCGGCCACTTCACGAGCAAACTTCATCTCATGCGTCACGATCATCATCGTGCGTCCTTCACTGGCAAGCTCACGGATGACTTTCAATACCTCCTGCACCAATTCAGGATCGAGCGCCGAGGTCGGCTCGTCGAAGAGCAGCAGCTTGGGATCGATGGACATGGCACGCGCAATGCCGATCCGCTGCTGCTGACCTCCGGATAGCTGATGCGGGTACGCATCCGCTTTATCCGCGAGACCAACCTTATCGAGCAGCTCCACAGCCCTTACTCTGGCCTGTGCTTTCGTTCGGCGCAGTGCCGTAATCTGCCCCTCCATGAGGTTCTGAATCGCGGTCAAATGAGGAAACAGATGATATGCCTGAAAGACCATCCCTGTCTGACGCCGCAGCGACAGCACGTCCGCAATTCTCGGCTTCACATTCGGCTGAAAGTCGATGCTTGCATCGCCAATCGCAACCGAGCCCGAGGTCGGCACCTCCAGCACATTCAGGCAGCGCAGCAGCGTTGATTTGCCTGAACCGGACGGGCCAATCACGACGAGCACGCTGCCTTGCTCGAGGTGCATATCGATGCCTCTGAGCACAGGCGAAGAGCCGAACGATTTCGTTAGATTATGAACCTGAATCATCGCGCCTTCATCATGCTCCTCTACCCGGTATCATACCGTTCGTAATATCGTTCCAATCGGCGCTGGAGTGTGGATAGCACCGTGCACAGCAGCAGATAGATCAGCGCCACTTCGCAATAGATGAGCAGCGGCTCATAGACAACTGCACTAATTTGCTGCCCTTTCTGAAAAAGCTCCGTGAGCGTGAGCGTCGCCGCCAGCGACGTATCTTTCACCAAGCTGATAAATGAATTAGACAGCGGCGGCACGGACACTCGCGCCGCCTGAGGCAGAATAATCCGGCGCAGCGCCGTAATGCGCGTCTGCCCGAGTGAATAGGCCGCTTCCCACTGTCCGCGCGGAATCGAGATGATGGCGGCGCGTATGATTTCCGAACCATAGGCGCCCACACTTAGCGAGAACCCGATCACCGCCGATGGAAAGGCATCGATTGTAATGCCGACACTCGGCAGTCCGTAGAAAATAATAAAGAGCTGTACAAGCAGCGGCGTCCCTCGGATAATCCACACATAGAAGCGCGCCAATTGAGCCAGCGCTCGCATATCCGACAGCCGTACAAGCGCGGTTACGACGGCGAGCAGCAGCCCCAGCACGAACGAAATGATCGTTAACGGTACTGTAAAAGCTAACCCTGCCTTCAGCAAGGGCATGAAAGAATCGAGAAAGATGTGCAGCAGCCGCTCTGTGCGATCGCTCATATTGATCAACCGCCCTCTTTACTGCGATACATCCTCGCCGAAATAGGTTTTGGAAATCGTCAAATAGGTGCCGTCCGCTTTCATGTCCGCGAGTGCTTTATTAATGGCGGTGACCAGCTCCGCATTGCCTTTGTGGAGCAGCAAGCCGCTTTGTGAGGCGCTATTCGTCTCGTCGACTACTTTAATCGGAACATCCGGACGCTGCTTCTTCAAATCCAGGAAGCTCAGCTTATCGTTGATGGTTGCATCGATTCGGCCCGAGGTGAGCAGATCAATCGCTTGGTTAAAGCCGTCAATCTGCACAATCTCCGCACCGTTTGCTTTGGCAATGTCACCTAGATCGCTCGTCAGCGACTGCCCTGACTTCTTGCCTTTGAGATCAGCCAGCTTCTTGATGTCGTTGTTGCTCTCCTTCACGATGAGGACAGCCTTTGAAACAATATAGGGATCGGAGAAATCATATTTCTCCTTCCGATCGTCCCGAATGGTTACTTCGTTCGCTACCATATCGAAGCGATTCGCATCAAGTCCGGCTAACATGCCGTCCCATTTGGTTTCAACGAACTTCGCTTTAACGCCAAGCCGCTTGGCGACTTCCTCCGCGATCTGCACATCAAAGCCCGTAAGCTTCCCGTCTTTATCGTGAAAGGTGAACGGAGCATAGGTGCCTTCGGTACCAACGGTAATTTCCCCTTTTGCCTTAATCGTTTCCAGCATATTGGTGCCCGGCGCGTCGGCATGATTGTTTGATTCTTGCTTGCCGCATGCGGGCATAGTAATGGTCAGCAGCGCAGCAGCTGCAAGCGTCATATAGAAGCGGTTTGATCTAGCTATCATCGTTGTAATTCCCCCCATTGTTCTTTGGGGATAGTATGCTAACTTCTTCCTTGGTTCATTCCTCCTCGAATAAGCCATAGGATTTCGCAATTCGCCGCAATGATGGGCGCATTCGTTGACAGTCCGAAGGGCTGTACTATAATAAATAGAGCTACTTACATGGCTAGCAGAAAGGAAGTAACCTTATGAATCCACTGACAGGCGAATCCGCCGTCATGCCGCGCTCGAGACGGCTCTGGACGGCAGCCGTCCTAGGCTCGTTAAGCGCGTTCGGACCGCTGTCGCTCGATATGTATTTGCCCGCGCTGCCGAAGCTGGCAGATGATTTAAACACGAGTACCTCACTCGCGCAGCTCAGCCTAACCGCTTGCTTAATCGGACTTGCACTCGGGCAGCTGTTCGCAGGCCCAATCAGCGATGTTCGCGGCCGCCGACAGCCGCTGCTGATTGGCTTGCTGCTGTACACGGTATCTTCGCTGCTATGTGCAATCGCGCCATCGATCGGAACGTTCATCGTATTGCGATTCGTGCAGGGTCTAGCCGGTGCTGCCGGCATCGTCATCGCACGCGCGATTGTGCGTGACCTCTATACGGGGCCGGAGCTGACCAAGTTCTTCTCGCTGCTCATGCTGGTCAACGGCATTGCGCCGATTGCCGCCCCTATATTCGGAGGACAGCTGCTTCATTTTACGACTTGGCATGGCGTGTTCGTCGTGCTTGGTGCAATCGGTCTTATCATGTTTATCGCCGTACTTCTGGGTCTTCCCGAAACACTTCCGATCAACCGACGTGCAAAAGGCGGAATCCTAAATACCCTCTCGACGTTCCGCGGGCTGCTGACGAACCGTTCGTTCATGGGTTACGCACTCGCACAGGGCTTCGTCATGGCCGCGATGTTTGCTTATATCTCCGGCTCGCCGTTCGTCCTGCAGGATGTATATGGCGTATCGCCGCAGATATTCAGTCTCTGCTTCGCCATTAACGGGCTCGGCATTATCGTGGCAAGCCAAGTCGCCGGCCGGCTGGCTGGCCGAGTGGACGAGGTGAAGCTCCTCGTCACGGGACTTTGTCTGGCTGCGCTCGGCGGCGTCACGCTGCTGCTCATGCTGCTTATCCATGCGCCGCTGCTGCTCGTATTGCTGCCTCTCTTCTTCGTTGTCGCAAGCGTCGGGATTGTGACCACAATGGGCTTCTCGCTCGCGATGCGCAGTCAAGGCCATGCCGCCGGCAGTGCTTCCGCGCTGCAAGGACTCATGTCGTTCCTGTTCGGCTCCATCGTTGCGCCGTTTGTCGGCATTGCCGGCAGCAATACGGCCATTCCGATGGGGATCATCATTGCCGCGCTCGATATTCTGGCGCTGCTGATCTTCTTCATGCTAGTCGGCGGCAGATCGGCCATGGCAGACACAGCACAAAAAACCCCTTCATCCGGGCAGCAGCGCTAACATACGCTGCGTCCCCCGGTGAAGGGGTTTTTCTATACCATTATATTCGCTCAGCCAAACACGCGCTTGATCGCTTCCAGATAGGCCATCCCGTTCTTCGTATCCGGCTCCAAGTAGCTGCCTTCCGTCCACTCGTTCCACGCGTTAACCGTAAATGCCGGGAATCCATTCAGCTCTTGGGAGAGGAACTGCTTCATCCTCACCAGCGACAGCTCAAACTGCGCCGGAGTGTTGCCGGACAGCATGCCCATATACGGATAGCCCAGATTCTCATACCCATCGGATTGTACCGTCCTTGGCGAAGAGTCCCAGCCCATCGTCACATTCGGCAAATAAGGCAAGCCGTACATCGCGGAGAATTTCGACCAATCCTCAGTTGACTTCACGCTGATCTCAGCATAAGGCGTCTCCGGAAACGTCTGGAGCTCCTGATGGTGAATCCATACATACGAGGATATGCTGTCTATTCCCAGCGCAGCCAGAAGCTCGTTGCCGTTCGTGATCTTCTGCTCGCCGGGGAGAATCTGTACGCCCCATACGACTGCATTTACATGCAGCTCGCCGAGTCCTGCCGCACGAACCCGAGTACGGAAATCATCAAGCGCCTCTCTTGTCGCCTCGATGCTGCCGAGCCCTTTGACCAAGCTCATCAGCTCGTACACCGAGAAATACAGCTTACCATCCACACGCCAGTAATTCGGCCGAGTGAAGTACGTCCGGATCATGTGATCGGTTGCCTGTGTAAAGGCTTCACGGCTAACCGTGCCTTGCGCCAGAATATTATACGGCGTGCTCCGCTGAGCCGGATGGATATCCATCCAATCATGGTTCGCCCACATCAAGGCAAATTTCAATCGGCTGTTGTTGTCCGCGCCAAGAAAACCTTCCTCCAGCGCACGATCCAAATACGGCCCATCCTCATACCAATACCAATCAAATATAAACGTGTCGACGCCATGGTCGGCAGCGGCGTCAATTTTGCGCGACATGACGGCAGGGTCTGCTTCATCCTCGTAGCCCCACAGCGGCACTTTCGGCTGGTCGTGTCCTGCAAAACGCGGCTCGGCGCGCTTCGTGAGCTCCCACTCCGTCCACCCTTTACCATGCCAAGCTTCATTGCGCTTATCCACGTGATAGTTCGGAAAATAATACACGGCTACTTCAACTGGTTTACTCATCGTATCAATCGGCCTCCAAACGAATAAAGGATCATCTGCTAGGTCCATCCTACCCCAGCTGCGATGATCCTGTATTTGGAGCGCAGGCGTTAGTTTTTGCACAAAAAGCGAAAGGGCGGATGGGCGGGTCATCGCAAGCCGCTTCTAAGGAGTTCCGCTCAAGGAATCTCCGTACGCCCGCGGCGGCATCCCTTCCAGCTTCTTGAAGAGGCGGCTAAAATAATGCAGATCCTCATAACCGCACAACGCCGCAATTTCGCCAACGGATAATTCTCCCTGGTGCAGCAGCTCTTTGGCGCGCTCCATCCGAAACCGCGCCAAGTAGCGCGTCCACGAGAGGCCGGTCGCTTGTTTGAACAGTGTCCGGGCATACTTAGCCGTCATGCCATAGCTGCGTACAATGCCGTCGATGTCGATCTCCGTGCGATAGCCTTGACGCATCAGCTCAATCATTTCCGCAATCATCGCCTTATGGGGGCTGTCCTGTTTGATCCCCTCGGAAGTGTGCGTATCCGCTAGCAGCAGCCCGATCACATCGAGCAGACAGGCGCGCATCCGCACCTGATAGCCGAATGGTTTGCGGGTGAACAGATCCAGCAGCTCCGCGAACCGTTCGCCGAATCGATGAGCGTGCGCTCCGGAATGGTGCACAGCCGGCAGCTCGAAATCAGTGAACTGCAGCGTCTGTCGCTCCAGCAGCTCCTCCTGCACCGGAACCTCGGGTAGATTCGCATAATCCACTTTTACATATACATCATCGGAGAAATCCTGCTCCCGGCCCAGATAGATCGGGTCGAAGTGGCAGGCATAATAAGCGAAGGAACCACCTTCCGTCACCCGGCACGCATTAAGTGTGAGTGGCGGAATGATATGCAGATCGCCTGCTCGCAGCACATAGTCCACATCGCCGAGCGTGTAGCAAGCACTGCCTTTTGTTACGTAAATAAACTCGTAGTCGTAAATCACTCTGCGCGGCACGCGGTAGTGCTCATCGCCTTCATTGTAGTGAATATACCGCACGTATGGGGCCAGCTGCAGCAGGCCGATCGGTATAGGTTGCGACATGCAGCGATGCCTCCCGGTACAATAGGATAATTATAGTATAGGTGATCTATGGCGGTAGTTGCTAAGTCAAAATCATACGCATAGCAAACAACGCGAGCGCCGCGCACATGATGCGAATGAGCAGCTTGCTGCCGATTTTGCGCGAGATAATCGCTCCAACATAACCGCCAATCAGCGCCCCTGGCGCAAGCGGCAGCACAAGCTGCCAGTCCCACTCGCCGCGATACAGATGCATGCCGCTGCCGAACAGTGCCGAAACCAAGATGACGGACATCGACGTCGCCGTCGCGATATGCGGCGGAAACCGGAATAGCAGCACCATGGCCGGAATAAGCAGCACGCCTCCTCCGATGCCAAGCAATCCGGAGATTAGGCCAACTCCTCCTCCGATGAGCAGAGCAGGCAGCATGCTGTAACCATATTCGAGCTGCGCTCCGTTTCCGTCTATGTAGGACGTTGTGTATCGCCATGTTCCGCGAAACGGTTTGATGCGGCTGCGAAGCAGCAGCAGTACGACCATGAACAGCATGAAATAGCCGAACGCTCGGCGGAAAACATCCGGCTCAAACAGCGATGTCAAGCTGGCGCCGACCACCGACATGGGACCGCTTGAGATGGAGAAGAAGAGCGCGCAGCGAAGATCGGTTTTGCCCTCTCTATAGAACGTGATCGTCGAAGTCAGCGAAGTAAATACGAGTACGCCAAGCGACACGCCGACCGCCAGCGTTGTATCGATGTCCATGCCCAGCATGGACGGACCGAGCAGCAGCAGCGCAGGTATAATGATCACGCCGCCTCCGAGACCGACGACGGCACCGAAGGTCGAAGCGACTAATCCCAGTACGAACAGAACAAGCAGTGTGGGCACGTCCCACATGAAACCATTAAGAGCCAGAGTCATGACGCGTGTTTACCCTCATTTCGGTGTTGTAGCCTCTGCCTCCTATTATACAAAAATAAGAGCTCCCCCGCGTCCATGAACAGACACTCGGGAAAGCCCTTATTGTTTATAAGAAATGATGGATATCATTATTCCGTCGCTTCACCTTCCGCTGCTTCTTCTTCGGCAGCAGCTTCTTCCGCAACTTCCTCGGATTCTTCAGCTTCTACAGCTGCTTCTTCTTCAGAAGATGCTTCTTCTTCAGATGCTTCTTCCTCGGATTCTTCTGCCGCTTCCTCAGCTTCTTCAGCTGCTTCTTCGGCTTCCTCGGATGCTTCAGCCGCTGCTTCTTCTGCAGCTTCTTCGCTAGCTGCAGCTACTTCCTCTGCTGCTTCCAGCTCGCTTGAAATTTCTTCTGAAATTACCTCTTCCTCATGGCTCATAGTAATCACCTCCTGGGTTGTTGTTACTATTATTGTAGCGCTTTCATAGAAGGAAACAAGAGTGTAAAATGTCGGAAAATAGCAGTTGCAAAATTTATTTTACGATATTCATAGATTGTGACGAAAAGGCGCAAAAACTACGTAAAATAGGCGTTTCTTGCATGTTTGCGGCAGGGTCTGGTCAGACTAAATGAGGCGAATTCCGAAGGAGGTAACCACATGGATCAAACGAGCGATTTCGTGAACAAGGTGCACGATACGCAGGCCAAAGCCGAAGGCAACAAACAGCGCCAGGGCAAGGGTGCCCCGGCCAAACAGCTGGGTAACAAACAGCACGCCACGAACAAGTAGCCTCGGGCGGTTTGGACAGGAAAAAGGCGGTGCAGGTGTATTCCTGCACCGCCTTTTTGGGCTGGCTTCGTATTCGACTACCATGTAGACCCCTGGGTTAGCTTCATGCACGAAATTTGCTGCATTTGCTATCATGTAGATCTCAGGACGCGCTACTTGAGCCATATTTGCCGGATTCGCTGTAATGTGGATCTGTAGGTGGGCTTCTTGTGACGGAATGAGTGCTTTCGCAGCCATGTGGACCTCTAGGTGGGCTTCTTGAGCTAATTTCGCTAATTTCTCAGCCATGTGGACCTCTAGGTTAGCTTCTTTAGTTGCTCTGCGTGCTACTCTTGCTCGTTGCCACCACTTTTCGGAGGATGTGTGGTTCTGGGTACTACTCTTTACTCGTTCGCGCCGACTTTCGGCGGATGTGTGGTTCTGGGTACTACTCTTTACTCGTTCCCGCCGACTTTCGGCGGATGTGTGGTTCTGGGGGCTACTCTTTGCTCGTTGCCACCGCTTGCGCGCGGATGTGTGGTTCTGGATGCTACTCTTCGCTCTCGTCCGCCGCCCGCAGCGCTTCCATGATCTCCTCTGCGGCGCGCTGGCCGGTTTCGACGGCGCCGTTCATGTAGCCTTGGAAGACGACGGAGGTGTGTTCTCCGGCAAAATGGCAGGCGCCTTTGCTGCCCTCGCGCTCCCCTTCGATGCCCGTAAACTTGGTGTACTGCCCCACCTTGCGGTAAGCGTACGAACCGAGCGAGAAGGGATTGCCCGGCCAGTAGTCGCGCGTCACCTTGCCGTTCCAGCGCTGTGTCATACCGGGTATCACCGCCTCCAACTGATGCAGGAACTGCTGCGCTCGCTCCGGCAGCGAGCCGAGGTTCATCCCCTCTGCCACATTACCCCCAGTGTACGCAACCAGAATACCCGATTTACCTGGCTGACCGCGGGTGACATCGAATGTATTTTGATACCCGCCGTCTGTGATGGTGTCGCCGTTACAGCCGGTCGAAGTCCAGTGGCGGTCGGTGAATTGTACATGAAGCTTGCTGTTTGCCCCCATGCCGAGCTCTTCGATCGCTGCAAGCTTGAGCGGCCGAAACCCCGCCTTGCTGTAATCCACGGAACTGCGCAGTATCGAGAACGGGATCGTGAGCACCACATGCTCCGCTGCCACCTCATGCGTACCGCTCCGATCCTGCAGGGTCAGCCGGTAGCTGCCATCTGCCGCCTCCGCAATCGCGATTAACCGGCAGCCGCGCTGCAAGGTGCCCGGCGCAAGCCTGTCCATCAGCCGATGCGCGATTTGATCGTTCCCCCCGCGCACATGGTACCGCTCATCCGACACGCCGAACACGCTAAACTTCTCCCCTTCCGGGATGTAATCGTGCAGATACAGGAAATTCAAGGCGCTTTGCTGCGAGGACTCCGCCCCGTACTCGATGTTGCAGGCAATATCGATCAGCTTCCCAAACTTCGAAAGCTTGCCGCCGGGCACACTTTCTTCAATCCAATCCACCACCGACATCCGGTCGAGCTCAAGCCCCCGCGGCGTATATTGGTTATACATTGTCGGAAATCCGGCCGCCTTCAAGTCCGCATTCAGCTTCGGCACTACCGCCTGGAAGTCTCGCGTCGCGTCCGCCAGCGTGTAAGGCGCGCCGTCAAAGTAATAGCAAGGCTCCGTACCCCCCACCTCAGCAGCCAGCAAATCATTCAGCGCAAGCCCAAGCTCCTCAATCAGCCCGCGCAACGCAACATGACCGGTATCAATCAGCATACCGCCGCGCTCAATCGACTGCCCATCGTCAAAAGCGCCGCGCCGGGTGTCCACGCGGCCGGGAATCTTTTTATGATCAGCCTCGAACACTACCGGTGTGAAGCCTGCCTGCTCCAGCCGATATGCGCATGTCAGACCAGCGAGGCCGCCTCCAATAATGGCAATTCGGGATGCGAGTACAGAGCGTGAAGCTTGTACCGGGGGATGAAAAGGGGAAGTAACAGGCTCGGCATGAGGCAGTGCGAGCGGATGGGCGGCTTTTCTTTTCCATTCGTATATGACTTGTTCAAAAGGGATTTTTCTCTGGTTAGCCTCTTCAAGAACGACATACATGTCTTTAAATAATCGAGCCAGCGCGGTATGAGGCATACGATCCTCCTTCATGGACTGTTCCACTATCTTTCTATCAATCTAGTACTATGTATGTGCAGTCCGAATGGAAGAGGAAACGGCGCTCTGCGATTTTCCGCGCACAACAAAGAAGCCCACAACTCTTAAGCAAGAGTCATGGGCCTCAGCCTCGTTTAGATACCTTTAGTCGATATAGCCGGCAATGCCTTTATCCATCAAATATTCCATCTCAACGTCCAAAATCGTTTCCACCGTCAGCTCGTCCAGCTTCAGCCCCGGCCGGCTCAAAATATAATCCACCAGCTCGTCGCTGTCGATATTCACTTCGCCATTCTTATCTTCTTGCGCGTTGTTGATAAACGTCTGCTCATGCTGCAGCACTTGCTCGATGCTGCTCGGTGCAGCTTTTGTTTTACCGGCGATGAACTGAACCATCTCTTGCATGTTGATTTCTTCACTCATGTGGGGTCAACTCCTAGTCGGGTAATTGTGGTAAAACCATTGTATCATCACAGTTAGGGAATCAGCAAAATTTTGCCCGTACTCGCACGGCTCTCCAGATAGCGATGGGCCTCAGCGCCATCGGCAAGCGGGAATGTTGTGGGCTCCGATAGGCGAAGCCTGCCCTCCAGCATATCCGCAAACAACGTTCTACCGCGCCTGCTGCGTTCTTCGGCTGATGTGATGTGGTTCCAGAGATCGCCGCCGGTTAGGGTTTTGCTCGTATCCATCAGCATCCGCGGATCAACCGGTGCCGGATCGCCTCCTGCCATTCCGAAGAAAACGACCGTACCTTTGATCCGAACCGCTTTAAAGCTGTCCATCAACGTAGAACCTACGGAATCGTAAGCCACATTGAAGCCTGCAGACGAAGACCATTTTAACACGTCACTCACCCAATCTGTGTTATACAGGAACACCTCGTCGGCCCCTGCCTCGAGCGCTGCATCACGTTTCTCCGGGCTGGATGTCAAGCCGACGACCTGAGCTCCTCTAGCCTTGCATAATTGAATGAGCAGCTGACCAACACCACCTGCCGCTGCGTGAACAAGCACCTTATCACCTTGTTTCACCACGTAGCTGTCGTTCACAAGATATTGCGCCGTCAGCCCTTGCAGCAGTACGGCTGCGGCTGCCTCGTAGCTGATGCCTTCCGGAAGCTTGATGACTCGGTCAGCAGGCACAAGGACAAGCTCCGCATTCGCATGCGGTACATCCGCGAACCCGACGCGGTCTCCGACTTGAATGCCCTCCACATCAGAAGCAACCTCCTCGACCACGCCAGCTCCCTCATAACCCAGTATGTAAGGCGGCTCACCGACCAGATGGTAGTTACCGCGCCGCCGATAGATATCCGCATAATTGAGACCGATCGCTTGTGTGCGAACTTTTATAGTGCCTTCCTGAAGCGCCGGCTCCGGGATATTTTGAAGGGTCAGCACCTCCGGCCCTCCGAATGTATGGAAAACTAATGCTTTCATATTGTTGTCTGTCACCTCGCCATGGATTCAACCTCTAGCTTACTCTTAACGCGTGCTCGTCTCAAGTTGGCCCAACTAAAGCGGAACCCCCTCGCTTAGGATATCCTCCGAAAAAATGATACAATACCTCTACAGTAACGTTCGGTCTATACCGTTTCAGCGTGAGTAAGGGGATGTTCATGGTGATGCCAAGCAATGGGAGCAGTGGGAGCAGTGGGAGCAATGAAATATATAGGGAAAAGATAGAGGAAGATGCTCGTCGCATTTTAATTGTGACGGCTGTCGATGCCGAGCGAGACGCCGTGCTGCGCGGGCTCGGCCCGGAGGCGGCGCAGTTTCACGTGATCGCCGCGGGTGTTGGCCCGTCGGCGGCCGCAGCCGTAACGGCGGCGACGCTGGCGCTGGGTGGCGGCGCGGGTACGGCGCGGACGAGCATTGCCGAGGATAGCGCCGCGACTGCGAGCTCCATTCCGGCGAGCATAGACGCCGGTGGAGCGAGTTCCGCCGAGGCTGGCGGCCGAGCGGCTAGCGCGGACGCTGCTGCAGGGAGCGCGCGTGGCGCTGAAAGCGGGAGCTCCATTCCGGCGAGCATAGACGCCGGTGGAGCGAGTTCCGCTGAGGCTGGCGGCCGAGCGGCCAGCGCGGACGCTGCTGCAGGGAGCGCGCGTGGCGCTGAAAGCGGGAGCTCAGCCGGCTCGGCGAGCTTCGGCGATGGCGCAAGCGCCGCCGAGTCGGCGGCCGGCTTCGCTGGCAAGAGCAGCGCCGGCGCGACCACGGGCGGGTACCGCCTGGTCGTCAGCGCAGGCATCGCCGGCGGCTTCGCCGGGCGGGCCGCGCTCGGCTCGCTTGTGGTCGCGAGCGAGATCATCGCCGCCGACCTAGGCGTCGAGACCCCGGGCGGCTTCGCCAGCGTAGATGAGCTCGGTTTCGGCTCATCCCGCTCCGGGGTCTGCGCGCGCAGCGCGAGCGCTTTGGCCGCGGCGCTTAGCGCGGCCGGTCTGCCGGTTGTCACGGGGCCGGTGCTCACCGTGACAACGGCAACAGGCACTGCCGCCACAGCGGCGGAGCATGTGCGGCGAGTGCCGGAAGCCGCAGCCGAAGCGATGGAAGGCTTCGGCGTGGCAAGCGCAGCCCGGCACTTCGGCGTGCCGGTGCTGGAGCTGCGCGCGATCTCGAACGCGGTCGGCCCGCGTGACCGCGAAGCGTGGCGCATCGGCGACGCGCTTCAAGCGCTTGAGCGCGGCAGCGCAATTCTAAAGGAGGTGCTCCAATGACAATGAATATAGCGTTCTCTCCATGTCCGAACGATACCTTTGTATTCCACGCCTTGGTGCACGGATTGATTCCGGGGGCACCGGAGTTTGATGTGACCTACGCGGATATCGATATTACGAACAATTGGGCGGCGAAAGGCGCCGGTCCCGAGATACTCAAAATCTCCTACGCCGCACTGCCATGGGTGCTCGATGATTACGCTCTGCTGCCTTGCGGCGGCGCACTAGGCCGCGGATGCGGTCCACTCGTGCTGACCAAAGGCGAAGCAGGCAATCCGGCTGCGCTCGCAGGCAAACGAATTGCCGTGCCAAGCGATCGCTCGACTGCTTACCTGCTCTTCCGTCTGTGGGCGGCACAGCTTGTCCCTGACGGTAATATGGAAATCGTCGTCATGCCCTTCCATGAAATCATGCCCGCGGTCAGAGACGGCTCCATCGACGCGGGTCTCGTCATCCATGAAGCCCGCTTCACCTATCAGAACTACGGTCTCAACATGATGGCTGACCTTGGCAGCTGGTGGGAATCCGATACCGGTCTGCCTATTCCGCTCGGCGCCATTATCGTCCGCCGTTCCCTCGATGCAGCATCGCTCACATCGTGGATCCGTGCCTCGGTCGAATACGCCTGGGAACATCCTGAAGAGTCTGCTGCTTATGTCATGCAGCATGCGCAGGAGATGTCGCCGGACGTTGCCAAGCAGCACATCGCGCTGTATGTCAACGACTACTCGGCGAGCCTCGGCGAAAGCGGCTATGCCGCCGTCGAAGCACTCCTCGGACGAGCTGCCGAAGAAGGCCTTGTGCCGACATTCGACCTAGCCAAGCTTCGCCTCTAAACTCACAAAAACAAGAGCTGCCCCAAAAGTATCCGACTTTTGGGGCAGCTCTTGTTTTGCATGATCATTTTCATAAAGTGGCTAGAGTCCACTCAGGAAATGTTGCAGAAAATGCAGCATTCCACCCCTCTAAGTGGCCTCAAACGTCCCAATGTTGCAGATTATGCAACATATTAACTCTTATAGCAGCAATGAGGCGCTCGGAGAAGAAAATGTTGCATATAGCGCAACATTCCCTCAATGAGACCTCATTTCCGTAAAAAATGTTGCATGAAATGCAGCATTTCAAAACCGACCCGTAGCAGCTTGCCACAAGCGAGCATTGGGGTCCGAGTTGCCGGGGTGTTGCGTTGTTGAGCTATTTTATTGCTGGGTTACCGGTTATGGTGTTGTTGAGCTAGTTATTACTGAGTTTACCGGGTATGGAGCTGTTGAGCTACTATTACTGGGTTTCCCAGTTTCCCAGTATGGCCTTGTTGAGCTACTTATTGCCGGGTTACCGGTTATGGTGTTGTTGAGCTACTTATTGCTGAGTTTACCGGGTATGGAGCTGTTGAGCTACTTATTGCTGGGCTGCCGAGTGTTGCGTTGTTGAGCTGCTTTAATGCTATGTTGCTGGGTATTAGGTGGCTGGGTTACCCAGATTGCTACCCCTTCCCCCAGCCCCAAGCTCCCGCTCCAACAATTGCTGATTGCCCAGATGGAACTTGCGCAAATTGCGAGGGAACAGGCAGCCTTCAATCAGCGCATCGATAGCGGCCTGATCTCCTGCAGCGACGGCTTCCCGCATCGCCGCTATGTATGCAAAATCCGCCGTTTGACGGCGTTTCATCTCCTCCACATCCATGGTCGAGTTCCCGTGACCCGGGATCAACCGCACGATGGAATGTGCAGCCAAGATCGTATCCAGCTTGCGGATGCTCGCTTCGTACAATGTGCTGCTGAAATAGATATAAGGAAACTCAATATCCGACCAATAATCACCGGCAAGCAGCAGCCCAAGCGGCTCCACCACCGTGTACATGCCATCATCATTGTGCCCCGGCGACAGATAGAAAGTCAGCTTCGTTTCGCCGGCCAGCCGCAACACCTGACCATCGTACTCCGCTCGGTGCTGCACAACCGGATAAGCGATCTCATAGTCACGCTCCAAATAGTAGCTGTCCTCGAAGTCCCGAATTTGCTCGAGAATAGCATCCTTCTCAGCCGCATTCTTATCCGCCAGCGCAGCAGATGCAATCACTTGCGCATCCGGAAAAGCCCCGTATCCGATAATATGATCGTAATCCGAGTGCGTGAACAACACATATTTCGGTCTTCCACCTGCCACCTCTTCGGCATATTGCTTGATCTCTTCTACCTCATGAGGCAGCCAGCACGGGTCGACGATAATAATGGCATCCTCGGTCTCAATGACGGCCGACATCGTTTTATACAGCGCACTCTCAAACAGCGTCAGCGCCCCGTCTTTTAGTTTAATCATAACAACCGCAGCCTCCCTAATTGGTCCCGAATTTATTACGATGTATTTCACCGCAATCCCACCTATAAACAAACAATCGCCCTCCAACCTAAGCTTGGAGAGCGACCCATCTCTATTTCGATTATAATTCAGCAGCGGCAGTAGCAGTAGTTGTCTTCGCAATCTGCATAAGCCGCTTCATATCGCGAAACCCGATTAATCTCTTGCTGGGCTCATGCCACAAACGGAAATTAAGCGAGCTCAAGCTCGTAAGAATCGTAATCGTTCTAACATCCTGCATACGCGGGTTCGTCTCATGAACCGCTTCCAAGTTATAGTTTGGAATCCGAGGGCTTAAATGGTGGATATGATGGAACCCGATGTTGCCCGTGATCCAGTGCAGAATACGCGGCAATTTATAATAAGAGCTGCCATGCATGGCGGCCTTCACGAAGTCCCATTCGGCATCCGCCTCATAATACGACTCCTCGAATTGATGCTGCACATAAAACAACCAAATCCCCGCAATACTTGAGATAAAGAAGATCGTACCCTGAATCAGAAGAAATGCCTGCCAGCCAACAGCCCAGCAAAGCAGGGCAGCTACAGCTACAATTCCGGCATTCGTGATATACGTGTTTATCCGCTCTTTCGTGCTCGCCCGTTTGCGATTGAAACGATAATCGATCAAGAAGATGTAAATCGGGCCAATCGTAAACATAATAAATGGATTGCGATACAACCGATACACGAGTCGGCGCAGCGGTGAAGCGCTCAAATATTCGTCAACTGTCAGCGTCCAAATATCTCCCGTACCTCGACGATCGAGGTTGCCGCAAGTCGCATGATGGACTGTGTGGCTTTGCTTCCATTGCATATAAGGGACATAAGTCATGATGCCCGTAATGGTGCCGACGATATCATTGGCTTTACGATTTTTGAAAAATGACTTGTGACAGCAATCATGGAAAATAATAAAAGTCCGAACGAGAAATCCGCCTGCGATAATTGAAACACCGACTGTCAACCAAGGGGAGATGGATAAGCAGAGGTAAGCAGCGAGCCATAACAGCACTACAGGTCCGATCGTATTGATGATTTGCCAAATACTGTTCTTGAGCTTCGGTCGTTCAAATGCTGCAATTTCCTTACGCCAATGGCCTTGCTCTGCTTCTATCATTAGGTTGTTTAGTCCTCTCTCTACGCTGCTATTCTCAGTCTTATTGTATCAATAACGGTACTACGAAAGATAGGCACAAGTCGTTCCATTAATTCTTACGAACTTTAGGAGGTGCCCTGATGATTTATGACTGCATCATCATCGGCGGCGGAATCGCCGGACTGCAGGCGGCTATTCAGCTCGGGCGGTATGCGATGCACGACGTGCTCGTCATCGATTCCGATGATGGACGCTCCAAGATCTGCCGCAGCTATCGAAATCTGCTGGGATATCCAGGTGGTGTATCCGGCTATACTCTTCGACAGGCAGGTCTTGCGCAGGCGGCCGATTATGGCATCCCAGTCATAACGGATACCATTCTCGAAGCTCGCAGCATCTCCGCCAGCTTGTTTGAGCTTCACGGCAGCAAGACCGGGAGCGCGACTTACCAATCGCGGACGTTGCTGATTGCTACAGGCGTCATGGATCGGCTGCCGGATTATCCGGAGCTGCGGCCATGTCTGGGACTCACCGTATTCGTCTGCCCGGATTGTGACGGATACGAGATAAGGAATCGCAGCACGCTCGTGCTCGGAGCCGGCGACGCAGGTGCCCGCATGGCGCTCACTTTGCGCACATGGACGGACAAGCTGCTCTATATCGACCAAGCACCGGAGTCGCAGACAACAAGCGCCCCCTTGCAAGAGCAGCTGGCATCCGCTTCGATCGCTTATCGGAGAGCGGAGCACCTGAGCATCAATGCCGATAGCGATGGCAATCTGCAGGGCGTCATCTTGCAGGATGGCACCCACATCGAGGCAGATCGCGCGTTTCTCGCTTATGGCGGCAATGAGGTGAGATCCTCGCTCGCCCGTCAGCTAGGCGCCAAGCTGCACGAGAACAGCCATATCTGGACCGATTCGCGAAGCAAAATGACCAGTATCCCCGGCGTCTGGGCAGCCGGTGACGTCGCCGTACATGCCGAGCAGGTGTCCATCGCAATGGGCGAAGGCGCACAAGCTGCCATCTGGATTCATAAAACATTGCTGAACATGAGGCGGCCGCAGCGGCCGTAGCCGCAGGCGACGTACGTGATCGGGCCGATGAGTTGCCTACGCCGGCCTTTCACGCCACATATCCGGATCAGCAAAGCTCCAATTCTTCAGCGAGCCTCACTTGTTCGCAATATGTACTTTAAGCAGCTTCCCTTTCACGGTCGTGTTCTTCATCGCCCGCAGGACAAGGGAACCTTTGCCGTTCAAAATCTCCACGAAGGTCGCGCTATCCTCAATCGTAATAATGCCGATATCTGCTGCAGTCATCCCTTCCAGCTTCGCGATCGTCCCGACAAAGTCCACTGTCCGCAGCTTCTTCTTCTTCCCGCCGCCAAAATACAGCTTCGTAATATCCTGACTCAGCAGCTCTCGTTTATCGAGGCGCGGCGCATCCATTGCGCTAAGCTTCTCTTCGAAGGCTTCCTTAGCTTCAGCAACCTGTGCTGCACTTGGCGGATCTGCCCGCGGCAGCTCGAAGCCGATATAGCCTTGAATATCGTCGAGGTATCTGCCCTCACTCGGCGTAGCGAACGTAATTGCGATACCGCTCTGTCCTGCGCGCCCGGTGCGGCCCGTACGATGTACGAAGTTCTCTTTGTCCATCGGCAGGTCATAGTTGATGACATGCGTAATATTCTCGATATCGATCCCGCGGGCCGCCAGATCGGTTGCCACTAGGTAGCGGAACTCCCGCCTGCGGAAGGCATGCATGACGCTGAAACGATCATTTTGCTCCATGCCTCCGTGGATTTTGTCACAGGGATATCCGCTTTGTCTTAGCATACGGCTGACCTGGTCAACTGCTTCCTGCGTGCGGCAGAAAATCATGCAGCTGTCCGGATTTTGGATCGTAGTGACTGCTTTCAGCAGCTCCGGCTTTCTCTCGTCCTTCACGATGTAGAGCGTGTGAGCAATCCGATCCGTCGTAATGCCTGCCGTTTCGATCTCGATATCAACAGGGTCCTTCATATGTCGATGGCACAGCTGCTCCACGTCCGGCGGCAGCGTTGCGGAGAACAGCAGCGTGACTCGGTCCTTGGGCAACTCTTTGATGATGGACTCCACCTGCTCGATAAATCCGCGGTTAAGCATCTCATCCGCTTCATCGATGACCAGGTAACGCAGCCGATCAACATCCAGAGTCCCGCGGTTGATATGATCCAGCACGCGCCCGGGCGTACCCGCGACGATATGGACCTTCTGCTGCAGCTCCAGCTTCTGCTGGGCGAACGGCTGCTTGCCATAAATGGCAACCGCCTTAATGCGCTTGAATCTGCCGATATTAATCAGATCCTCTTTGACCTGCCCCGCCAGCTCACGCGTTGGCGTGAGCACAAGCGCCTGCGGTCTGTTCTCCTCCCATTCCACGAGCTCGCAGATCGGAATGCCGAAGGCGGCCGTTTTGCCGCTTCCGGTCTGGGATCGAACGGTGAGGTCGCGCTGCGCGAGCACCTCCGGGATGACTTTGCTCTGAACCGGTGTCGGCTCCGTATAACCAAGATGATCTAGTGCACGAACGATTTCCTCGCTTAATGGATACGTGTGAAAAGGGTTTACTTGCATAATTGCTCCTTCGCCGAATCATTGGGATGTTACTAGTATATCCTAATTTTACCTCGATGCCGTTGTTTTGGTACAATAGCCTTACCATGAAATTGTGACAGCAGGGGGTTCATCCCAGTGCATGAAGGGAAAATCATCAAATTCTACCGCGAACGAGCAGAATTGACACAAGATCAATTGGGACTTGGCATCTGCTCGGACACCCATATCAGCAAAATCGAACGGGGCATTACCGACTACTCCCAAGAAGTGCTTGACCTGCTGTGCGTGCGGCTTGGCATCAGCATGGATTGCGAGCTGGCGAAGTTCAGCAACATCAAGAAAAGGCTGTACGACTGGCATGATGCCATCGTGAAGCAGTTATCCGCGGACATGGAAATTATCAAGGCGGAGCTCGAGCAGGAAGCGCTTCTGCGAATCTCCGAGTATGAAAAGCTTTATTTGCTGCTTCAAGCGAAGTACCTGCTGCTTAAGAATGAGGTGGAGATGGCGCTGCGCATCATCAATCGCATTCGCAAAACAGCGGAGCGGCTGCCTGACTTCGAAAGCAACCTCCTGAAGCATGTAGAAGGCATCTATCATATATCCAAGCAGAATCATGTAGAGGCCGTCGCAACGCTCAAGACCATTAACGATAAGGAATATAATAACCCGGAGTATTTCCACCATTTGGCTATGGCCTATCATACGATGAGGTCTGAGGTCATGGCCTACTTCTACGCAGAGAAAGCACGGAATTTCTTCAAAGAGATGAACTGCTTCCTCCGTGTCATCGATGCGGAGATGCTGATGCTCATTCAAGTGCAGGATGATCCGCAGCATGATTTTAAAGAAGTGATCGCACGGTTCGAGAATTTAATTCAGAGCTGCGATATGTGCAATGCGCCGGACCGAAAAGCCAAAGTCATACATAATTTAGCCTATGAGTATTTGCGTCGTAAGGAATTCAAGAAGTCGAGCGGCTTCTACAAACAATCCATGGAGCTTAAGAATCCTCGAACGCTTCCTTATTTGCTGTCGTTAGAAGGCTATCTTCGGAGCTGTTTCATGGGAGGTCTGCTGCAAGCGGAAGAGCTGGAGCGGCTGGCCCAGGCGGGCCTGACAGGCGCTAAGGCTTTAAAGGATCAAGTCTTCATCTTACTCTTCACGATGCTGCTCCTCCTGATCAATGGCAAAGAGGCGGAGTACTACCAGTATATGAACGACGAGGCGCTGCCGGTCTTTCGCAAATTCGGCTATGTGTATCTCATCAGACGGTCAGAACAGCAATTGTTTCATTATTACGCAAGAACAGGTAATGCGGAAGCAGCACTTCGAATGGGGCATTATCTTATAGAGGATCACGACATCCTCTAACTGCGCGATTCAAACAAATGACCCGCAGCAGGAAACACTTCTTTTTAAAGTGTCCCTGTGCGGGTCATTGTTTGTTAGAAAGAAACTATTTTCTGGTGCGTTTTTTGGAGGATGTTTTTGTGCGTTTGCCGCGTTTCACGCTCGAAACCATGACATCTTTCTCGGAATACGTGTAGCAGTGTTGATATACAGGGCAGCAGTGATGCTGCTTTACAACTTCTACGGCGTGAACAACGTTTACAAGCTGCGGATGGAAGACGTTCTCGTATTGCGTAACCGGAGGATCATAGATGGTTTGTGTAGGGCAGTCTGGACAGAATTGGTCGTTTGCGCCTGCCACCATGTTAGGTCCCATATTCGGCCCCATGTTTGGACCCATGTTTGCACCGGCAACTTGGCCCATGTGTGGATAATTACGTTTCAAGGTATTATCTCCTTCCTTGTTTTGGAATACACCACATTGTATTCACAGACGAGCAAGGCGGCCTGTACGCTTGCCATGGAAGGCGATGGCCTTCCGCGATTGCGCGGTTTTCCGTTCGGGAGAGATGCCGGGGATCCTACAGCAAACACGAAAAAAGCCGCCGGCGATGCTGCAATTTCATTAAGATAAGTAACTTAATGACAATGCAGCATCGCCGGCGGCTTTACGAAATATAGAATTAGAGCGCTTTGACCTCAAGCAGCTCATACACGATAACGCCCATCGGTGCATTTACATTGATCCGGCTGCCAACCGTTTTGCCCAGCAGCTCTTTGCCAAGCGGGCTCTCGTAGGAAATTTTGTTGTCCTGTACATCCGCTTCCGCCGGAGCTACGATTTGATATTCAATCCGTTCGTTGAACTCCACATCGTTCAAGATGACGCTCGAGCCGATTTGAACCGAACCTGAATTATTCGGGTCAGTCTCCACGATGCGGGCCGTATTGAGCATTTTCTCTAAGATGATGACGCGTGTTTCTAAGAATGATTGATCATTCTTCGCGGAATGATATTCGCTGTTCTCTTTCAGGTCCCCGTAACTAATGGCAAGCTTAATCCGTTCGGCCAGCTCCTTGCGTTTCACGTACTTGAGGTCGTCAAGCTCCTCCTGCAATTTAGCAAAGCCCTCTTTAGTCAAAATCATTTCTTCGTTAGACATCGTTACAGCTCCCGTTCCATGGTATTCCTCTATTCTACCTGATTTAGGGCCGTATGTCGCCTCAGGTGCCCACCCCAATAATTGTTGACAAAAAAAAGGCTCCCTATAAGAGGGAAACCTTTACAAAAATTGTTAAGCTATTCTGTCATTAAAGATCGATCGCCACATGGGGTTTACTGTAATGACTCACTCCCCCGCCGCCTACCAAAACCTTGCCGCCACTAGGGAAAACAAGCAATTTGGAAGCGCCGGTACTCAGCAGCACGGTTACCTTCGCATCCTTTCGGGTGGCCGTATACACGACATATCCGCTTCCGGTTAGCGAGGTTCTCCAATACTTTCCAAACTCCGAGCGGACTACCCGGCTGGAATAGACCTGGTTCTCGCGTTTGACCACCTTGGCTTGACCTTTAGCTCTGGCCATCACTCGCATCCATCCTTCATCGCGTAGTTACTACTACGCTATCCTATTCAGATGATGGCGAGACGATTGGACATAGGGGTACATAGACATCAAGCTCTGAATCCGCTCGGCCTTCTTGGAAACGGGCATCGTAGTATTCAAAATCAAAGCCGCTGTCATCCAAGCTGCGCAGCGCCTCGCCGGAAGCCGGGAGCCACTCCCCATAAATATAATGGAATGTCTCACCGAGCAGTTCGGTTGAACCAACATGCGTGAAGACCGCATATCTTCCGCCGGGGATGGTGAACACCCGAGCCTCTCCCGGCATCGTTGCCGCCGGGTCTGCCACCTCGGTGCCGGCCAAATAAGCAAACTGCCTCTCCCGATCTCCGCTTGATTGCGGATTGTAAATTTCCAGACCGAAACAAATCCGTTCGTTTACCTTACCCGGAATACTCGCCCAGACGCGGCTGAGCGATTTCCAGGCCTGTGCAATGTTGCGATCCTTCGACGTATCCGTCGTGCATAACACGCCTGCGAGATGAATCATCTCGCGGTCAATCAACACCGGTTCTCTCATCGTACATGCTCTCCTTCGCAGGGATTGGGGAGGCTCCCCGAATCGTTTCATAAACGAGCGAATAAAGGATTCATGGCTCCCATATCCGATATCAAAGCCGATTCCCGTGCCCGACTGCTCCGAGCCCCGCAGCCTTCTCGCCGCATACGCCAAACGGCGCTCTCGAATATAGTGGGACAGCGTCTCTCCCGTGCAAGCAAAGAACAGCCTGTGAAAATGAAACGGAGAATACCCCGCAAGCTTAGCAAGCTCCTCCAACCGAAGCTCCTCCTGCAAATGCTCCTCCGCATATGCGGCGGCCCGCCATATTCCGGCATACCGCTCTTCCTCTTCCATTCGGATCACCTCCTTACCATTCATGTTAGGCCATCCCTGCCCCCGAGCACCTGACATTTCTTGCGAAGCTATATAAAAAAGGCGCATCGCCGAGTATGACACGGGATGCGCCTGCTTAATCTGGTTGCTTATACGGTAGCTTTGATTTGCTTACTGCGCAGTTGGCCGCAGGCGGCGTCGATATCCGTTCCGTGCTCGAGACGGACGCTAACGCTGACGGATTGCTTCTTCAATGTATCGTAGAAGATGCGGATCGATTCCTGCTCGCTGCGCTGATACTGACTGTGTTCGTCGACCGGATTGTACGGAATCAGGTTCACGTTCACAAGCTGGCGGCGATCGCCGATAAGCTCTGCAAGCTGCAGGGCATGCTCCGTCTGGTCATTAACATCCTTGAGCAAAATATATTCCAGCGTTACACGGCGCTTATTCTTGCTCAGGTAATAATCGATGGCCTTCATCAACGGCTCGATCGGAATAGCGCGATTGATCTTCATGATGCGCGTGCGCAGCTCATTGTTCGGCGCATGCAGCGAAACCGCCAGATTAACGCCGAGGTTGCGATCGGTGAACGCTACGATTTTGTCAGCTAAACCGCTTGTGGAAACGGTAATATGTCTAGCCCCGATGGCAAGACCCTTATGATCCTTGACGGTTTCGATGAAGTCGACCATGTTCTCGAAATTATCGAACGGCTCCCCGATCCCCATCACGACGATGTGGCTGACCAATTCGCCTTGCTGCGCGGCATCCAGATGCACTTGCACCTTCATAATCTGGCTGACGATTTCGCCCGCTGTCAGGTCGCGGCTCTTAGCAAGCAGGCCGCTTGCACAGAAGCTGCAGCCGATATTGCAGCCGACCTGCGTCGTTACGCAGACGGACAACCCGAATTTATGCCGCATGAGCACGGTCTCGATCAGATTGCCGTCATGCAGCTTGAGCAGGAACTTAATCGTGCCGTCCGCCGATTCTTGTTTCGTATGTTCGCCGAGCGTCTGAATGTCGAAGTGCTCTGCCAATAACGCCAGGCAAGCTCCATTCACATCCGTCATCGCCCCGAATGTCGTAACCCGTTTCCGGTACAGCCAATCCCATACTTGCCGCGCGCGCGACGGTTTATGTCCATGCTCCCCAAGCCAGTTTGTGAGCTGGTCGAATGTGAAGCCATATATGGATGGTTTATGTTGCATATCCGTTATCCTCTTTTCAACACCTTGTATTCGTCCCTATCTGACTAGTATTGTCCCAAAATTCCGAGGCGAACACAAGGGCGGATCACGAGTCTGCCATTCTAGCCTATGATTTCGGCAATTCGCTTGTTCACCGTTTCGCGTAGATCGAGCAGCCACTCACTCTCTGCAGGGTAGCTGCTGAACGTAATGTTGCCAATAAGTGCTTGCAGCTCATCCTTACCGCCCAAGTCTTCCAGCAGTGCAAAAGCTCTCATATCTTGCAGCGCCTCATAGAACACTTCCATGCGGATCGATTCGATCGGACCCTCTTCTCCCGGGTAGACAAGGAAGGCATCTCCCGATGGAAACGCATGGCCGGCATCCGTTGTTATATACGGGTTGATCGGCTTGATCGAATATTGGCTGTACCAGAAATTAAAGCCCCAATGCAGGAAGCCGGTGATCCCGAACTTGTGCATCTGCACGCCGAGGATCCGGTTTCGAGCTGATGGGAACGTGAAGAATCGGTTAGAGACTTCCTTGTATTGTCCGCAGCAATAGTACGTCCACAAGTCCGGAACGCCTGCTTCAAGGAAAGGCTCGATATGATTCGTCGCCGGTATTGGACGTGGAACAAGTCCGGATTCATAGAATTCATAATCGGACAAGGCATCGATTACCGGATACCCTTGCAGCATCGGTCTTAGCCAATCGCTTGCTTGGCGGTAATCCTCAAGCGCGCTCATGCTCGGCTCATCAGAGATGTGGAAGTAGACCTGGCTCTGCAATCCGCGGCCCTCCACCCACTTCAGCAGCTCCGGAATGAGCTGTCCCAGGAAGCTGCGATAGTCCTCGCCGGACGCCTCTGTTTCCCATCCAAAAACCCGTTTATATTCGCCGTTCTCATGGGCCATAATCTTAGGCGCATGCTTCGCGCCCCACTGGGTATACAGATGCGAGAACTCGAAGTAACGTACGCCGGCAGCCAGACACATGTCCGCCCAGCGGTCCAGCTTCTCGAAACCAAACTTATACAGGTTGCCTGCCTTCTGGACATCCACCAGCTGTACGGTAGGACGCTCTCCCCCGACAGCCGTATCGAGCGGCGGCGTGAACAGCGGCGTCAGCAGCAGATTAATGCCATGCTTGACGGCCGTGCCGATGAAAGCTTCCAGCAAGCGCCAGTGTTCTTCGCTGAACACCGGTACGTTGTACTGCGTCGCAATACAATCGGTATGGAACCACTCGGTGTGGATCAGCTTCTGCTCAGGCAGCTCGCTCGGAATGACGGTGAGCGCGAAGCTCTCTTGAGCAAGCTGCTCCCCTTCTGAGGTTTCGAAAGCAATCGCAATGTCGAATGTGCCGCCCTGCTCAGCGCGATCCACTTCTACAGTTACCCACACGGAGCTCCACACATTCGGGAGTGCCGTCACACCATTGGCGATCGGATACAGCGGATCGGGAAATAGTCCCGGCGTCGCTTGGAAGATCCGCGCATCATGATCGGCATACATAGGCATTTCCGATGGAACAAGTCCGACGGAACGGATGGTGATTGTACTATTTTGCAGCTGGGAAGTGACAGTTAGGTTGATGTTCTTGCGCATCTGCGCACTGCGATAGGCTACTTGAAAGGAATAAACTTCACCCCGGAGGGCGCTGCCCTTCTGATATGCAGGCTCTTGGAGCTCGCCGTCCTGGGCGAAAATTTTGACGAGTGAGCTGACGCACCGCGTCTCCAGCTGGTTATGGTTTACGTTCATCGATACTTCCTCCTTGGAATAATTAGATGAGTACTAGCGTGCCAAATCGCTGCGGCTTATGAAAGTTGACCAGTCCCGTCGGCTGCCAAGCTTGATATTCCCGGATGCCATCCTGCCGTTCGTCGATCCGATAGAAGTTAACCCGCCAGCGGAGTCCGGCTTCCAGCGGCTTGTTGAACGTGCTCGCCGGAATACGGATGTCGTACATCCATTGTCCCGGTTGAACCTCGCTCACTTCGGTATGAAGCCCCTCAATGTCCCATTCCGTATCGATCCCAACCGAACCGCTGCCATCATTGGTAATCCGCGCATCGAATACGACGTTGCGTGGGCTAACCTCCAGCTCTATGTATTGGGTGCCGCTGCCATCCTCATCGATAAACACCTCTACCACGTCCTGATTATACAGCGGCTCATCGCGCTCGCTGTAGTCCGAAACAATGTGCTCATCCTCGCAGTGGAACTGAATCAGCAGCGCGTCTGCCGTCCATCCGCAGCGAACCTTCGTCCATTCCGTCGGCACGTCCCCGCTTACCGTATCGCGCAATAAGATCCATTCGCTATCCATACCGTTAATCACACCGATTCGCTTACATGCGTAGACTTGCTGATCATTCGTGTCCATCCTGCGGCCCACCTCAGCTCCCCTGTAATCTTCCATACCTCCATCATCATCATAGCTAATCCCAATGCCGATTGATTTAGCATAAAGGGATAAAATTTAGACGATTCCGAGATCACGGGCATGCCGGCAGATAAGGATATAAGCAAAAAACTCCCAGAGGGAGTTTGGGGTTTTCTCACTTGCTTAGCTAGAGCCGACTTCGGGATGCTGCTTCCTGCTGCTTGTAGCGGAAGAGGTGTAGAAGCAGAATGTGCCTCTGCCGTTTGTTTTGGCCTCATACATGGCTTGATCCGCGTATTGGAGCAGCTTGGTCCCATCCATGGCGTCATCCGGATAGATCGCGATCCCGATGCTGGCCGAAATTTGAATTCTTTTGCCGTCTACAATATCAAGCTGCCGAATGGCACCGATGAGATCAAGGGCCAGCTCCTCCGGCCGGATGTCGCCCACTGCTTCATCCACAAGTACGACGAACTCGTCGCCTGCCCATCTGGCGCAGGTGCCGTAGCCGCCCATACCTTTCTTCAGGAGGGCGCCAACCTCCTGCAGCAATCGGTCGCCCATTTCGTGGCCGAGTGTATCGTTAACTCGCTTGAAGCCATCCAAATCCATGAAGAAGACGGCAAAAGAAGTCCCTGCCTCTGCCGCTCTTCGCATCGCAATGCGAAGCCGCTCATTAATGTATCTGCGATTCGGCAGTCCGGTCAAATCGTCGTAGTGCGCTTTGCGCTCTTCATCGGTTCGATCGCCGAACGTGAAGAGATGACCATGCAGCAGACCGCCATCCTTGCTGATGATCGGGCTGACGTAGCATTCATAATGGCGCAGCTCGCCGCCTTCTTTATGGAAGGCAACACGCTCCCGGAACGGCTGCAGCCGCTGCTCAAAATATTGCTTGATCTGATCGCCAAGGCTGCCATAATCGGCCCGCATCTCTTTGCAATAGATCGCGAGCGACTGTCCGACGGATAGCTCTCGTCCGAACATCGTTTTGAATCTGCGATTGACGAAGACGACACGTCCATCGCTGTCGCACATCGCAATCGATTCGTAGCTGGATTCCAGCATCCGTTCGATGATTTTGTTCTGCTCGGCGATTTTCTGCTCACCTAGGCGGCTCTTCGCGAAGAGGGTTTTGTAGCGGCTCTCGCTGTCCGTTACTTGGGTGTAAAGCTCTGTCATTTTGTAATACATTTTCGTGAACTCGTAGATCATGCCTGCCAATACGATATTGGCGCAGATGAAGGTGTCCAGCTTCGAGACGTACCAGCCTACGCTGAATCGATTGCCGCCGCTCATATTGATGCCCACATCCAGCACGGTTGCAAGAAGCGCGACGCACAGCCAAGAGGAGGTTACGGTGCTCCCTTTGGTCATGTAATAATAGAGGGCTAGTGCAAGCAAGCTGATTACCAGCGTAGAGAGGCCGAATCCATACATGGCGAGCGGCGTGATGCGACCATGGTCCATTAGGATGGGAAGCTTGTCGTGCAGGGCCAGCGACACATACCCGATCCCTGCCACCACTACAAGCACCGCTGCTCCTGTTAGAATGGTCATGAGCCGCGCGGTTTCATCGCGAAGGCGCACTTGCTTATACTTGACCTCGGTGACGATATGAAGCAGGATCGCGATGGGGAATCCCAGATGCCAGAGGGAATAGATATATTCGGCTGACTGATTGCCCCCAATGAGGAACCTCGGCTCTGGGCCAAGTTCCATGCCCGGCCCCGGACCTTGCATGATGGGACCCGGACCGAATCCATTGGGCGGTATGATCCCCGGAAATGAGAACAAATATAGAATCGTCATGCAAGCCGAGTAGAAGTAGCCTCCTGCCAAGATGAGAATGGACGGGGAACGGCTGACTTTGAACTGGCTGTACAGAACGAACACCGTGACGAGCTCGAAGCAGATAACCGCCGAGCATAGTGCGGACAAGAACGCGTTATTATTGGGCACCATTATATGCGCAAACGGTATGGAAGCAAGCGAGGCAAGCGCTATAATCGCACCAACGATAAAAGCAAATCTGCGCTGTGAAGGGTTCGATTCTAACGTAAATAACGTATAGGCGAGCGTGCCTGACGATGCTGTTTTCTTCATGTCGACCTCCACATTCAATCTGTGGTGACATCATTCGACATCCTATCCAGAAAACCCTCTTTATGGCAGCTTGAGGCAAGGAGAGCGCATGAAGAAGGAGGAGAATTTGAGGGAAAACGGTGGGATGGGGCGAAATCCGGCGATTCCTCTCCTTGTACGGTAACTGGTACCTCTTTCGGGGCGTAGAACCATACATTATCTGTGAACATCAATAAAAAACCCCGGCACCGACTCATCGGAGTCGATAACGGGGTTTGCTCCTCGCACATTAATATAACACTAACGTTAACGTTATATTTTGGATCAAAAAAAAGGACCTATCATCAGCATTAATGAGCTTCTGCCTCATCCACATGCTTCAAGTGTTTGCGGTTCAGCCAGATGACGATAACCGCTAGTACGACGAAGCCGCCTCCGATGTAGAAAGGCGCGTGGAAATCAAACCATTCCGCGAATTTAACCGCATAGTAAGGTGCAAGCGCACCGCCGATGAAACGCAGGAAGCTATATGCAGCTGATGCCGTCGGACGTTCGACCGGAGCAGCGTTCATCACCGCGGTTGTAATGAGCGTATTATTATTGCCTAGGAACGCACCGGCCAAGATCACCATGGCGATAATGACTGACTTCTCGGTTGTCCAATAACCCATGACGAACAACGTTACCGCGAAGAGAAGGAGCTGCACGCACATGGATTTGACTGTACCATAGCGCTTCTGCAATTTCGGAGCCGTAACTACAGATGTAAATGCGAGCAGCAGTCCCCATCCGAGGAACACATAACCAAGGCCATGCACATCAACATGATGCAGGTGGCCAAGCACAAGCGCTGCGTAGACAAGCAAGGTGAAGAATCCGAAATTATAAAGGGCAGCCGAGATCCCAAAGATCAGCAGCGCGCGATGTTTGAGTGCACGGAAAGGATCCAGCAAGGAAACTTTCTTCTTAATCGGTGTCACTGCGGCAGGAGACTTAGCGGCCTTCGGCATCATGAACAAGATAAGACAGAACGCCAGTACCATTAACCCGGCAACGCCGTAGAAAGGACTCCTCCACGAAATAGCCCCAAGCTCTCCGCCAAGCAGCGGGCCTACCGAGATACCAAGTCCGACTGCTACTTCGAACAAGATGATCGATTTGCCGACGCCGACGCGGGATAACGAAACGATGGCGGACAAAGCGGTTGCGACGAAGAAAGCATTACCCAGTCCCCATCCGGCGCGCAGCCAAACGATTTCCATGACATCGCCGGCACTACCCGCGAGCGCGGAAAACACGGCAATGAGGACGATGCCGGCAAGCAGCATTCGCTTAATGCCCAGACGCGAGGAGATAACGCCCGTAATCAGCATGGCAACGGCCATGACCGCGTTATAGCTCGTAAACAGCAAGGTCAACTGACTGTCTGAGGCATGCAGCTGATCCTTCATCATCGGCAGAATGGGATCGACAAGTCCCAGTCCCATAAACGCAATGATACTTGCAAAAGCGATCGCCCACACGGCAATCGGCTGATTAAACATAGAGTTACTCTTCTGGGCACCCGGCTGCAAAGGGGCTTGCGGCGCGGCTTTATGTGCTGTATTAGGTGTTGACACTTGTACTCCTTCTTTCTACGTAGTGGTTTGATCCAGCGCGTCGGTTACGCGCTTCTTAATTTTAACTAATTCCTCGCGAAACTCCTTAATCTTCTCAAGCTTATGATCAATCATCTGCATCTGTTTATCGATCGTATGCCCTACCTCCATCAGCTGCTTCCGCTTCTGCTCCGCTTCCTCCGTTTGCCTGTAAGCATCGCGGTGCTGCATAAGCTGCTCACGAATCGCGACGAAATCGATAATTTCCTGCAGCGAGAAACCAAGCACATCTCTTGCGTTAATGATCTGCTTGAGCCGCTCGATATGCATACGCGTATATAACCGCGTTCCACCGTCGGTCCGCTCCGGCGAAGGCAGTAACCCAATCTCCTCGTAATACCGGATCGTACGTTTCGTCAAACCGCTCTCTTTGGCGACATCATCGATCTTGTAACGTTCTTCCATTGTGTTCCTCCTCCCGATCTTCGAATTAGAATGTTTCATTTGATTTCATCTTACTCTTTTTATAACGTTAACGTCAACGTTATATTTTAATTGTGATTTGCTCGAGTGTTTGCGGTGAGAAACCTCATTTTCATACAATTGCGATTAATCACTAGGAACGTGAAGAGTGAATTCCATCCATATAGCCCACCAAGAGGTCTACATCGAAGCCAACAAAGTGAATTCCGTTCATGAATTCCACCCAGATACAAAAAAACCCGCTCGCAGCCTCATCCATCCACTGCAAACAAGCTTATATTGCTTTCCTATTGCACAAGTTTCCCGCTCCACGCTCCAAGACCGCCCTGTAAATGGGCGATCTGCGAATACCCGCCGCGCATCAGCTGCCTTGCTGCCGTCTTGCTGCGCATGCCGCTTCGGCAATACAGCAGAAGCTTCTTATCCTCCGGCAGCTCGCTGAGTCGCGACCCGAGCTGGGATAATGGAATGTTCCTCGCTCCCGGGATGTAGCCGCTCTTATACTCTCCTGCTTCCCTTACATCAATCAGCAGCATATCCGTCGATTCCGTCTCAAGCTCCCGGCGGAAATCCGTTGCCTGCAGCGTGCGGAGTCCTTTTACTTTGCCGAATCTCGAATACGCGAACCATACTACAACAACAACGAATAATATGTTAATTGCAATGTCCATTATCGCTAGCCCCCCACTATTCTCCCGTTATCTCGCCCGTCCAGCCCAATAAACCGCCTGTCATGTTCACAACCGAGAATCCTCTCTCGCCCAGCAGCTCGCAGGCTAACCCGCTTCTTCCGCCGCCTCTGCACATCACGATGACCTCTCGCGCAGCGTCCAGTTCATCCAATCGTTCAATCAGCTGGCCAAGCGGAATGTGGACGGCGCCTGCCAGATGACCGGCCTCCCACTCGGCAGGCTCGCGGACATCCAGCATATAGAGACCTTCGCCAAGTCCGAGACGTTCTTCTACCTCCTGCGGTGTCATTTCTTTCGCCACTTGAAATCCCATTGGAACGAAATCCTCCCTTATGCCCTTATGACTATAATCATATACCCATATGGGTATGTATTGTAGACGACTGCACCTTCACTGTCAACGCGAAACAAGCCATGAACAGCCTCCAAAATTAGCAAGTTCACCTGTACGAGAATCTGAATCAGGAACCATCCGCTGGGCAACAATACCATTGAAGTTCACATCTACCTGCGAGAGGAGCTTGGCACTTGGACAAGGATTCAGATCAAACGCTCACGACCCGGCAGGGCCACCCTGTTACGGATAATCAAAATATACGTACGGTTGGCAGCCGTGGACCGAGCACGCTGGAGAATTACCATTTTATCGAGAAAATCACTCACTTTGACCGGGAACGTATCCCAGAGCGGGTCGTTCATGCTCGCGGCGCCGGCGCTCATGGCATCTTCGAGGCTTACGGCAAAGCCGGGAATGAATCGGTCTCGAAGTATACTCGCGCTAAGCTGCTGCAAGAGGCCGGCAAGCAGACACCGGTATTCGTTCGATTCTCCACCGTCATTCATGGCAACCATTCACCGGAGACGCTTCGTGACCCTCGCGGCTTCGCGGTCAAGTTCTACACCGAGGACGGCAATTGGGACATGGTCGGCAACAACCTGAAGATCTTCTTCATCCGTGATCCGCTGAAATTCCCGGATATGGTGCATGCGTTCAAACCAGACCCGCTCACGAACGTGCAGGATATGCAGCGGTTCTTCGACTTCGTATCCCTCACGCCGGAAGCGACGCATATGATTACGTTCCTATTCTCCCCTTGGGGCATACCCGCCAACTATCGGCAAATGCAGGGCTCGGGTGTCAATACATACAAATGGGTCAATCAAGACGGCGAAGCCATGCTCGTGAAATATCACTGGGAGCCCATTAAACAAGGGATCAAGAACCTGCTGCAGCGCGAGGCCAACGAGATACAGGGCATGAATTTCAACCATGCCACTCTCGACTTGTACCAAGCGATTGAGGCTGGGAACTATCCGGAATGGGAGCTCTGTGTGCAGCTGATGACGGATGACGAGCATCCGGAGCTGGATTTTGACCCGCTTGATCCGACTAAGCTGTGGCCGCCTGAGCAGTTCCCTTTCCTACCTATCGGCAAAATGACACTGAACCGCAACCCCGAGGACTATTTCACCGAAGTGGAGCAAGTGGCATTCGGTACCGGGGTGCTTGTGGACGGTCTAGACTTCTCCGACGACAAGCTGCTGCAAGGCCGAACGTTCTCCTACTCCGATACGCAGCGTCACCGGGTGGGAACCAACTACTTGCAGCTGCCTGTCAATGCACCTCAGACGCATGTGGCGACCAATCAGAGCGGCGGACAAATGCAATATCGTCCCGACCGCTCAGCCGGGCAAAATCCGCATGTGAACTACGAGCCATCCTCCATGGGCGGATTGCAGGAGGCGGCACGCAGCGGCAAAGACCATGAGCCGCATTACGAGGCGAAGCTGATGCGGCAGAAGATCGAGCGGACAAACGACTTCAAGCAAGCCGGCGACACGTTCCGCGCCTTCGAGAGCTGGGAGCAGGACGAGCTGATCGACAATCTGGTCGGCGCGCTGTCCGTGTGTAAGGAGGATATTCGCTCGCGAATGGTCGGATATTTCGCGGAGGCCGACGCCGGCTACGGGCAACGCGTCGCCGAAGGGCTGAAGCAATCCGATGGCCGCAACATCGCAAGCGGTCAATCGCGGCCGGAGAAGGCCGTTGATCAGGCGAAGCAAGCGGGGCACGAAGTGGACCCTTATTAAACAAATCGATAAAAAGCCGCAAGCGTGATGCTTGCGGCTTCTTTCTTGTATAAGTGCATTATTCTTCTTTGTCCGGCAGTTGACTCACATAACTGTCCGATAAGTTCAACAGCTTCAGCGTACGATTGTATTGATCCTCTGTAGCCCCTTCGCCATGCTCGGTCTCGCTGTTATCGCGGAGCGAGTAGTTCGTGCCATCCG
Source organism: Paenibacillus sp. J22R3 (assembly GCF_056269305.1). Taxonomy (NCBI): domain Bacteria; kingdom Bacillati; phylum Bacillota; class Bacilli; order Caryophanales; family Paenibacillaceae; genus Paenibacillus; species Paenibacillus sp. J22R3. The sequence goes on from NZ_JBWDNS010000006.1 coordinate 339,250, forward strand.
TATAATCTATGCCCGGCAGGAACATATCGTCATCCGTAATGACGGAGCCCGACGGCAAGAAATGACGCATCGGCAGCATGTTGGAGCTCTGGTTCAACAAATCTTGGCCAAAATAAATCTGATCGGTTAATGATACACCCAGTAAGTTCGCGGCCGTTGGCAGAATATCGATCTGACCGCCGGTTTGTTCCCTCACGGAAGGAGTCGTCACGCCGGGAGCATGAAGAATAAGCGGGATACGGAACATGTCGGTATACCCGTATTCATGGCCAATCATGCCGGCCACCAAGCTCTTCTCGTCGCGATCAAGCGAGTATAAGGACAACCCTTGATGGTCACCGTAGAACAGAATGACACTGTCATCCCATATCCCCCGCTGTTTCAAATCGTCAATGAACTGTCCAAGCGCGTAATCGGCATAGTTCTGGGCATGAATATAGTTACCGACGATGGTATCGTCGAATGCTTCCGGCAGCTTCATTTTGTACTTGGACTCCGGAAGATTAAACGGATGGTGGGCGCTCATCGAAATGACTTGCGCATAGAAAGGCTGTTCGCCTTCATCCAGCTTCACCAATTCATCAATCGTCTTCTTATAAAGCACTTCATCCGACGAACCGAAGGCAATATGATCCTCGTCACCGTAGAAGGATTTGTCATAATAACGATCCCAACCGATTGCTTTGTACAGCTCTGTCCGGTTCCAGAACGAGACATCGTTCGTATGGAACGTCGCCGTCGTGTAGCCATTGGCATGCAGCAGCTTCGGCAAGCTTGGCAGCGCCTTATCCACGTTATGATCGGTTGCAGCTTCATGCTGAGGCACATAGAGAGACGTATTGACCACATATTCTGCATCCGAAGTGGTTCCTTGACCTACCATCGTGTAGAAATGATTAAAGTGCATGTTCTCCTGCGCCAGCTTATTCATGTTCGGCGTTACTTCTTGACCGTCAATCTTGAGGCCAATCAGGAAATCCTGGAAGGACTCCATCTGCACGATAATCAGGTTCTTTCCTTTGTTAGCGCCAAAATATTGCGGCTGTGGCTGCGGCTGCACCGTGCCTTTCAGCTCATCGATCGCGCTCTGCGTAATGTCAGCCATCGGCACGGCCTCGTCATCTTTGCGGCTATCAGCGAAGATCGTGTAGATCTCGTAGTTTAGCAGTCCCATCTCTTCAGCCTGCTTATTCTCGTTCATACTGGCACGGTTCGGCCAAATGTTCAGCAAACAGAGCAGCGAAGACACGATGAACATGATGGTTATGCCTGTTTTCCTCACAGGTCTCATGCTGACGCGCTGCTGAATATGTTTATGCTTCGGTCTCCATAAGATAAAGGCCAACACGGCGATATCGAGGAAGATAAACAAGTAGTACGGATCAAGCAGCGAGTACGTACTCTCTCCAACCTGCGCGACTTTACCAGCCTGGGCAAGCGCGTGATACGTAACAATAATGCCATAATATTTGTAGTACATGAGTACAGTAAAATAGAGCAGCGTTAGCAGTAAATTGACGATCATATAGTAAAGCATCTTCCGTTTGCCCGCCAACCATTCGATTAGACAGAATACCACCCAGAAGAACGGAATTTCCGTTACGAGCGTCATCCAGGACGGCCCTTCGTCAAACACGACCGACCAGGCCAGAATACCCTTCACCAAGAGTATGATTGTAAAATAAAAAAATCTGCGATTAAGCAGTCTCATCAATGGAGACACCTTCAACAACTCCTTCCCCGGCAGCAAGCCCTTGCTCTTGCACCGGACGTTCCTTGTAGTTATACCTGCTAGTTGAGCAAATTGTGTTCCGCCGATCCAACCACATGTGCGAGTTCAAACAGATGCAAACTAGGCGGCTTAGGAAGTATGCCGCAAACCGTCGCCATCATGCCCGGCGCCAGCCCCCGGCCAAAGGCGCGAAGCACCTCTTGCTTGCGGAACATCGCTTGAAAATGTTTCCGGCTCTCGAATTGGCCGACATGAATAGCCTGTCGATTATCGCGGCTGACCAATAAATTCGTCGAGATATATCCAGGCTGCTTGCGTACATACGGCATCGTGCGCTCGAAATTCCGAATCATGACTTCGCGTTTGCCCGGCGCAAGCTGCACGATATTTAAGAAGTACAAACTTGCCATCCCTTGTCCTTGCTCTGTCTTGGAGGAGGGCTGCGATGCGATATGATCGCTGTACTCTACCGTATAACGATTCGGACCCGAGGCTTCCCCCGCCTGTGCATCGACAAGCGCAAGTGAAACGACATGTTTCCCCCGTGTACCTCGCAGAACACCGCCGCTCTGTACGGCACCGTCTTGCCATACCCGTTCCATTGCCGATATGGCATGGTTCACTTGTTTCAGCTGCTTGTGCCGGCCTGCAACTTGAAACACCTTAAGTCGAACCAATGCGCCAACTGGCGATGGTGAATGTCCTATATGGTTTAACGCAACAAACTCCGACTGAGTTTCATTTTCCATCATTGCAGCGTTCCTTTCACTTAATTGCATGTGAAATTTATTACGTACTGTAGTATAGTTGTATCATGCAACTATGTCTAATCGTAATTATACAAGGTATTCAATAGCTGTCAATCGGTCTATCTCTTCCACTTGCACGGCTTATATTGAAAGCGATATGCTGGAATAACATGATTCACAACCTAGAGAAACGGTGATCCAACATGAACATAGATCCAGACCATTTGCATCGAATCGAGCACGAAATGGCAATATTCATGCGTCGAGCCGAAGCTGCCCGTATCGCTTATTTTAACAATACCGGGCTTGATCGCTCTACTTATTTATTGCTGAGACGGCTGATTGACCATGGACCCCTTGGTATTAAGGCCCTTGCCGACACCTTTCAATTAGATATTTCGACAGCCAGCCGGCAGACCGCTTCGCTTGAAGCAAAGGGGTATGTGGAGCGAACGGCGGATCCGAAGGACGCCAGGGTCAGCTTACTCCAAGCCACTTCCTCAGGCAGCGAGATGCTGCTCAAAGTGAGGCAGCTGCGCCAAACCTTTTTTACGGATGTGCTGAAAGATTGGACAGAGGAAGAATCCGCCTTGTTCGGTGAACTGCTTGAACGGTTTAATCGGACGGTGGAGAATCACTTGAACGATAGCAAATGCATGTAAGAAGAGAGGGATTCGTCTATGAAGGATAATACGAAACGTTTCTCAGATCGCGTGGAGCAATACGTGAAGTATCGACCAAGCTATCCGGCTGCTGCTTTGGACTTCATTTATAAGGAGGGCTCTCTAGTACCGTCCTCTGCTATTGCTGATATTGGGTCAGGTACAGGGATTTTCACCCGGCTGCTGCTTGAGCGTGGCAGCAATGTCGTGGCCGTGGAGCCCAATACCGAAATGCGGCTTGCGGCAGAGGATCAGCTTGGCGGCTATGATCGGTATCGATCCGTCGACGGTTCGGCGGAAGCGACCACGCTGGGCGATGACTCGGTGGATTGTATCGTATCGGCGCAAGCCTTTCATTGGTTCGAGCCGGCATCGACCCGATTGGAGTTCCGCCGCATTCTGCGCGCTGACGGCCATGTCGCACTGATTTGGAACACCCGCCTGATCGATGATCCTTTTGGAGCTGACTATGATCAACTTCTCTTACACTACGCACCGGATTATAAAGATGTGAACCATAGGCGTCTTCATCACGAGGACTTTGCCTCCTTCTTCCGGGATGGAAGCTATAAGAAAGCGGAGTTTGCGAACAAGCAGCTGTTTGATCTGGAGAGTCTTAAAGGCCGGACCCTCTCTTCCTCGTATGTCCCGCTTCCGGGATCGCCTAGCTACGAGCCTTATATGGAAGCGCTTGAGGTATTGTTTGCCAAACATCAGCAAGACGGCGCAGTCAGCTTCCATTATACAACGGAGATTTATTTCGGCATGGTATAACGGTTCGGGTGTTGTACCTCCGCAACCCCGCGATGAGCGCATGCTTGGTGGTATTCACATGCTTGGTCGCATTCGCATGCGAACGCTAACGGTTGTGACAGTGGCTATTTGGCATAAATTTACCCATTTTATTTTCTAACGGTTGCCAGCGGGCTTATTTGAACATTTTCCGCTAGAAAACGACCATTTTGCTGCAAATAACCTCTCTCACAACCGCTAGAGTTTTAAAGTGGCTTATTTGCATGAAATAGCCATTCTGACAACCGTTACACGTTTATTCTTTTTTGATAGACAACAAAGTCGCTGCCCGAGTCTTTCTCGGGCAGCTTGGGAGCCACTGCTGTGGCTCTTTGTTTTTTTAGTAGGGATTTATGCTATAATCCCTATATCATTTTCTTACAGAGGAGTTACGTCACCATGAGAACACTTGTGATTGTCGCACATCCTAACATGCAGGAGTCCCGCGTCAACCGGACGTGGAAAGAACGTCTCGAGCGTGAGCCCGGTATTACTGTACATGACTTATACCAAACGTATCCGAATGAAATGATCGATGTCGAGAAAGAACAGCAGCTTCTGCTGAAGCATGACCGTATCGTGTTCCAATTTCCGTTTCACTGGTACAGCACGCCATCGTTGCTTAAGAAATGGCAGGATCAAGTATACACCTACGGCTTCGGCTACGGGACAGGCAATCAACTGAAAGGCAAGGAGTATGTGCTGGCCATTTCCGTTGGCCGTGCTGAAGATTCCTATCGCCCGGATGGCGAAAGCCTCTACACGATGGAGCAGCTGTTGCTGCCGCTTCAAGCTACGGTCCTGCTCACCGAGATGAAGTATGTTCCGCCTTTCATGGTGTTCCATGCGCCTCGTTTGACCGATGAAGAGCTCACGCAAAGCGCGGACAAGCTGGCTGCCTATTTGACGGCACCTGTTGGCACTTATGCTGCTCGCTAGCGAGCTAAAAAGGCTGAACCGGAGAAATCCGGTTCAGCCTTTTTTTGATTGGAGTTGCAGCAGAGGTGGGCTGGGGGAATGGCCCGGCTGCTGAGAGTGGCGCGGAAGCTGAGCGTTACGTTTCGCGACTCTCAGCTGGGTTTTCTATTGGGTTTGGTGCTGAGAGTTCGTTTTTGATACTCTCAGCTGCCGAAGCGGTGGATCTGGGTTTACATTAGCTGTACCGCTGCGAGAAATGGACGCCGCCGAATAGGTCCTGGAGCAGCCAAGTCGCCGCACCCGCGAGAATTTGATGCTGCTCGACGCTCTTGAATACAAAACGGGAGCTCCCCGTCTCCGTCGGGAACGGGAAGGCGTCGAGGCGCCGCTTTACTTCCTGCATGAAGGTATCCGAGCGGCTCGGCCAGCCGCCGATAATTAATATTTCCGGACTCATGAAATTATAAATCGTTGCCATCAGCTGGCTCATGACCTGCGCCGCCTGCTGCATCATCGGCTGGAGCCACTCTGCGCCTTGCTCATACAACGCCAGCACTTCATCGAAATGCTGCGGCAAAACAGCGTCAACATTGGCGCCTGCATCTGCACTTGCACTTGCACTTGCACCTGCACTTGCATCTGCACTTACACCTGCACTTACACCTGCACTTACACCTGCACCTGCACTTGCGCCTGCACTTACGCCCGCAGCAACCGCTGCCTCCCTCGCAGCTATCTGCGCACGCTGCAGTATATACGGCATAGTCAGGACCGTTTCGATGCAGCCCCGATTGCCGCATTTGCATAGCATGCCGCCCGAATCGACGATTGTATGGCCGATTTCGCCCGCGGCACCGTTAGAGCCGGCATAAATCTGCTCATTAATGATAATACCGGCGCCTATCCCTTCCTCCACGGACACGTAAATGACATTGCGATACGTGGCGTTCAGGCCATAATAATACTCCGCGAAGACCGAGGCGTTCATATCATTGACCACTTCAATGACACAATCATAGGCATCAGCCAGATGGGCCTGCACCGAGAACTCACTTAGCTGCAAGCCGCGCGAGAGCTTGATTGTCCCGCTTTGCTCGTCGATAATGCCGGGCGACACGATGCTAATGCCCTTGATCCGCGCAAGCTCGGCAATGCCGGCCTGCTTCATCAACCGAGGGATTGCCTCACTCAGATAGCGCCTCACAGCATCATTTCCTTGCACGCTCGGCACCACGTCAACATGGATAATCTCGCCGTGGAAATTTACGAGCGCACAGGTAAAGGTCTGACCGCCAAGGCCGATTACGATGACGTATCCTTTACTTCGCGTAATTTCGAGCTGTACCGCTTTGCGCCCGACGGTGGTCTTATCGGTTTTCCCCAGCTCGTCAATGAATCCTTCGCGAATCAATTCATCGACCTGTGAAGATACGGTTGTCGGTGTCAAATGGGCTAGCTTCGCGATCTCTACGCGGGTTAACGTTCCTTTCCGATGAAACAGACGAAGAATCGCGGCGCGATTCATCTCCTTCATCGTTTGGAGGTCTCCTTTGATCGGCTTCATGACGGCTGCTCCTTCTGTTCGTGTGATAAACTTACGCTCCGAGCGTATTCGCCGGATCCTGATAGAATGGGATTCGAATCGTGACCGTGGTTCCAACTCCCGGGCGACTGTAGAGCGAAACCCCATACGCATCGCCGAATTGCAGCTTAATGCGCGAATCGACATTGCGAATGCCATACCCCACCTGCACGCCCCGCGGATTCATGATTTGCTCCAGCAGGTCTTGCCTGATGCCGACCCCGTCGTCAATGATCCGAAACGCGATATGCTGCTCTTCCTTCTGCGCCGTAATCCGGATGTTAATCTGATCGCCATACCAGGCATGCTTCAGCGTATTCTCGATAAAAGGCTGCAGGACCAGCTTAACGGTCGTATAAGTCAATACTTCCGGGTCAATCTCGTAATAGACGCGCAGTCGATTCTCGTATTTGGCCTGCTGCAGCTCGGTGTACACCTTGCAGTGCTCAACCTCATTCGTAATCGAGGTGAGAATTCTCCCGTCGTTCAGCGACAACCGATAAAACTTCGCAAGTCCGAACACCGTCTTCTGCAGCTTATCGTTCTGCCCGAATTTAGCCAAGCGGCTAATCGAGGACAGCGTGTTATATAAGAAATGCGGATTGATCTGGGCCTGGAGAAACTCCAGCTCCGCTTCCTTCTTCTGAAGATTCGCCACATACAGGTTCTGAATCATCTCTTCCATATTCCGACCCATATTGTTAAACGCATCTCCGATTTGGGCGAATTCGTCGCGGCTCTTGAAATGAATGCGTTTGGAGAAATCCCCTTCGCGGAACGAGTCGATGGCCGCGATAATTTTCGTCATTTTGCGGATAAAATAGCGCGAGAACAGCGCACTGATGAGGATAAGAACAGTCACCACCATAATGCACATCATAATATACACATTCCGGACGGAGACCGCATTCTCCTTCAGATAGCTCCGGGGAATATAGGCAGACAGCTTCCAATTCAGTCCTGCAACCGGCCTCGTCATGACAAAATAGTCGTTCCCCGCGGCTTCGCTGTCCCAATTCGCTGCAAGCGAGGATGGCGCGGAGGTAAACAGCGTCTTCCCGTCCCAATCCGACACGACCAGCACGCTATTGTCCGTAATTTTACGGTAATCGACAGCCTGAAGCAGATCGCTGATCTTCGTGACAATCCGCATAAACCCGAACTGCTTGCTGCCCTCATCGAAATTAATCAATCGGCGCATCAGCGAGATGTTACCGAAACGAGCGTCGTTATCCACCTGCCGCCAGACGAAGGTTTGCCCATAAATCTCTTGCGGGAAGTCGAGCTGTTTATACCATTCCTGCACTCTCAAACGATCCATATGCATAATTTCAAAATCGCGCCCCGCAGACAGCGGATCAACTTCGCTTCCTCTGGCGAAGAACACCTCTGGCACGGTCGGATTATCGGTATAAATGTCGAGCCACACATTGTTGACCATAGAGCTGAGCATATTCGTCAGCTTCGGCTGCAAGTAGCGTGACATATTTTCATAGCTATAGTAGCCTTCCTCGTATTTGCTCAAATTATTTTGCATCGTTTGGTCGAGGTACAGCTCGTCGGAGATATGCTTGATATCCTCCATCCGATAGGCGATATTATCATGAATTTGACTGAGCGTGCCGCTGACGGCGGCGCTCGTCTGCTCCTCACCTGAACGAACGGAAGACGTATACGCATAGTAGCCGATTGCCAGAACAGGTAGGAGGAGCAGAATCAAATAAGAGAGAAACAGCTTCTTCCCGACAGAAAGGTATTTCGAATGCTGCGCGCCTGGCCCCATGTGAGTCACTCATCCTTGTTTTCGATAATCGCTTGGCGTCAAGCCGAATTGATCCTTGAACTGGCGGTTAAAGCTGCTCAGCTTCTTGTACCCCAAGCGGTTCGCCACCTCGTACACCTTCGTGCTGGGCACTTGAAGCAGCACGCTTGCCCGCTCCATCCGCTTCGCAATGACATAATCGCTGAAGTTCAGGCCCGCTTCCTCTTTGAACATATATCCCAAGTAATTCGGCGAGAAGGAGAAGTAGTTCGCGACATCCTTGAGCGTCAGCTCTTCCTCAACATGATCCATGATGTACTTCTCCACTTCCTCAATCAGCTTCCGATTCTTCTTTTGTTTCCGCTGATAGAGCGTCTCTGAGAGCTGGAACAGCCGACTTCTGAGCCACCACTGAATATCCTCCACCGTCTCGAATTGAAAGACGATATCGAGCTTATCGAAGCCGAGGCCGAGAATCTGGTACAAGTCTTCATTGACGGTGCGCAGTCGAAAATCAAGCTGGGAAATCACATGAAGCAAGTACACGTATACCGCATGTTTATCGTCGAAGGTCTTTACCAAGGCGCACAAATCCTCGACGCATTCGTCAACTCGCACCAGCTGATATTGAATCAAGGCGGTAAAGAGCGAATCCAACACTTCGCTGAGCTGCTTCGCCTTCAAGCCGGTTTGAGGTTTAATGTCGGAGAACGGAATAACCTTGCCCTTGCCATAAAACATTTTGTTTGCAATTGCGTCCTTCGCGCATTGATACGATTCCGGAATATGATGGAGCTCGCGTACAAGCGTACCAAGACCTGCCGTTACCGACCAGCTCAGCTTCGAGCTAACTGCATGCATAACAAGGTTCAGCTGCTCTTGCGGCTGCGTGCCTTCCACAATGACGACCATTCGTTTCTCATCGGTTTTGCAGAAATAAGGCAGATTCATCTCCATTAACAGCTCGGCAAGCTGCTGCAGCTGTTTGTCAAAGGCGGTGGTTTGCTTCTCCACGCCTGCCGCCCGCAGCTTCCAATGCATATCGTCCATCTCAATAATACCGATGGATAAGCCGGCTGAAGGCGTCAGCTCCGTACGTGCATCATGTCCGCTCAGCAGCTGATTAACCGCCTCGCTCTTGTGCCACTCGGAACGAGTCGTCTCGCTGTCGAGCTCGGCTTTAACCCCTTGCAGCACCTCGAACAATTCATCATCATCGACCGGCTTCAGCACATACCCGGCCGCACTAAGCGAGATCGCCTGCTTCGCATAATGGAATTCGGAATACCCGCTCACAAAGACGACGCGAAGCTGCGGTCTCTGCTCCATAATCTGTCTAACCATTTCGAGCCCCGACATAATGGGCATGTTGATATCCGTGACGAGAATATCTACCTTGTTGTTCTTCATATACTCAAGCGCACTAAAGCTGTTATTGATTGCGGCGACGACGTTCATGCCAAGCTTGTCCCAGTCGATATGCTGCTGCAGTCCGATCAAATCCATCGTTTCATCATCTACAACCAGAACACTGTACACGTCATCACCTCCAAATAATGCCAAGAAAAGGTATACTTAGTATACCTTCTCTTGGCATAGATACCTATGGTTATTTATTCTGCATTGATCCGTTTCAGGTTGTCCTGCCACTTCGTTGTTTTGAACGTAAGCAGCTTGTCATAACCCGCGGAATTCGCCTCTTCGCTCGCCGTATTCAGCATTGCTTCCACTTCTGCATCATCCTTCGCGAAGATCGCTTTGGCGAACACACGTGTAAAGATATCGCTGATCCGTTGTGCAATAACGCCTTCTTCCGAAGTCGGAGCCGGATCCATGTTAGCAAACTGCGTAATGTTGTACGCTGTTTTCCATGCTACTGCGTTCTGAGCGATCGTTGCCCACTCTTGTTGATCAGCCGGCAGCGACAATTCATGCTTCGATTTCGCTTGATCGATGAACGTTGTGTTCCCTGCCCAGTTGAAGGAATCCATCGTGGACATCATTTTGCTCAAGCCTTCTTTATCCGTTGCATATTTATCTGTAAATTTCGGTGCATCCGTCTCGTCAGCGCCATCCCAGTACAGACCAGGAGGACCCCAGAAGCCTACGCGTTGTCCTTCAGCGCCTGTCAGCCAGTCGAGGTAAGCGAAGATGCCTTCCGGATCTTTCGCAGATGTAGTAATCATGTTGACGTTCCAGCCAAGCGAATCATACTGCGTTGCGAAAATCTTATTCTTATCCAATCCGCCCTTCTGCAGCGGCCAAATCATCGTGTATCCAGCGCTCGGGTCAGCAGCCTTCAGGGCAACCGTACCTCTTGCGCCCAAGTCCGTTACGTTAAAAGCAGCGGCTACGGCTACTTTGCCGGTCGTTACTTTCTCGCGCACTTGCTCGATTTTCTGTGTCAAAGCATCTTGAGTAACAAGCTTCTCACGGAAGAGTTTGCTTGCGTATTGCAGCGTTTCTTTGAAAGTTGGATCCGTGAAGATGGACTCCAGCTTGTCGCCGCTAGCGTTCGGCACTGCCATTTGGCTGACGAATTGCACCGGGTGGTCTTCTCCGAAACCGGAGTACAGCTCATAAATACCTTGTGCGCCGATACTCGTTTCAAACGGAATCACCTTCGGATATTTCTCTTTCACGACCTTCAAGTAAGCATACAGATCATCGAACGTTTCGAGCTTCGGCGAACCCAGCTCTGTGTAGATTTTGGTATTGACGATGTAACCACCGTTACCGCGTGCAGAGTTGGCGTACCAGTTCGGGAATACATACAGGTGGCCGTCTTCTGCCTTCAGCATGTTCAGCGTGGCATCGCCCGCCCATTTCTTCAAGTTCGGGTATTTATCTACGTATTGATCCAGTGCAACCAGCTTGCCTGCCGCTCTGAGCTTCTCGACATTCGCGTCGCGCTCACCCCAGATGACGTCCGGCAGTTCATCGGATGCAATCATGGCATTCAGCTTTACTTCCGGCGAGCTGCCTGCTTGCACAGCCGTTACCGTTACTTTCTTATTATCTTGAATCCACTTCGTGCCGGGATCGGCTCCCCACGGGTTCTGTGTGTACCAGTCATAGTTGCCATAGAAGCTGAAGGAAACAGGGGTTACGCCAAACTCAAATGCAGGTGCAGCTTCAGGTGTATTCGTCGTCGCTTCCGCCTGATTATTGGTGTTTGTTGCTGCAGCTGTTGAATCGTTGTTGTTCGTTTCTGACTTTGAGGCGCATCCGGCCATTAACATGGATGTACTAAGCAGCATAACTCCAAGCGATGTGGCGATTCTTTTTCTCTTCATCGATAACCCTCCATGTACTTGTTATATTAAGCTATTTCGCGTAAAACCGCTGTAACAAATCTCGCTTACCCTAGCCTTTCAACGAACCGACAAGCACGCCTTTTACAAAATACTTCTGTACGAACGGATACGTAAACATGATCGGCAGTACAGCTACAATCATCGTGGCCATCGATAACGACTTCGTTGTGATGGACTGCATCGCCGCAATGCGATCTTGCGCAGCCGAGTTCAAGTTAAGAAGCTCAGTCGTCATGATGTTGGAGTTAAGAATTTGCTGGAGCAGCGCCTGAATCGGCAGCAGCTCGGTCTTCGTGATGTACAGACCGGCATAGAACCAGTCGTTCCAGAGCGAGACGGCCGTAAACAAGGAGAGCGTCGCGATGATGGGGCCGGATAATGGAAGTACGATTCGGAATAACACACCGAAGTTGCTGCACCCGTCCATACGGGCGGATTCTTCTAGGCCATCAGGCAGGTCCTTGAAGAAGGAGATGAACACAATCATATTCCACACGTTTATGATGCCTGGGATAACGAGCACCCAGAAGGAATCCAGTAAGTGCATGTTGCGGATCAGCATGTAAGTCGGAATCAATCCGCCGCTGAAGTACATAGTGAATACGCAGAAGAGCATGTATGCTTTGCGGCCGATAAGATTCTTCCGCGACATCCCGAAGGAGAAGATCGCCGTACAGAGAATCGCGACTAAGGTTCCAATTAATGTCCGCAGTACGGAGATGTAGAAGGCATCCAGCAGCCGTCCGTCTTGGAAGACGATCGAGTAGTTCTGCAGCGTGAAGCTGCGCGGCCAGAAGGTGATGCCTCCGAGCTCCGTGTCGGAGCCCAGGTTAAACGAGATGACAATCGAGTTCCAGAAGGGATAGAAGCATACGAAAGCCAGCAGGACTAGCAGTGTGTAGACGAGGGTGTGAAAGATTTTATCTCCGGTACTGCGTTTCATAGCCTCCGGCCTCCTCTGCGTGATGTGTGAATTACCATAGGCTTGAGCCCTTCCTTCTGGCGATTGCGTTGGCTGCGATGAGCAGGCCAAGGTTGATGACGGACTTGAGCAGGCCGACCGCCGTTGCGTAAGAGTATCTGGAATTCTTGAAACCGACTCTGTACACATAGGTGTCTACGACGTTTGCTACTTCGGCCAGTGTAGGGCTGATGGCAAGCAGCAATATATCTTCGAAGCCGGCATTGAGGATGTTCCCGACAGCCAGGATCATAAAAATAATAATGATCGGTCGAATGCTCGGCAGCGTGACCAGAAACACTTGCTTGAACCTGCTCGCGCCGTCCATTGCCGCTGCTTCATAGAGCGTTGGATCTACACCTGCGATTGCAGCTAAGTAGACAATGGAAGCAAACCCGATCTCTTTCCAAACGTTCGCGCTGATTAAGATCGTCCAGAAGTATTCCGGCAGCGAGAGGAAATTGATCGGCTCATCGATGAGGTTCAGTTTCTCAAGCGCCATATTCAGGCTTCCGTTATCGACGGCCAGCATGGAGCTGACGAAACCCGCCACGATAACCCAGGAGAAGAAATGCGGCAGGTAGCTGATCGTTTGCACGATTCGCTTGAAGTACATGTTCTTCACTTCATTCAGCATAAGGGCCAGTATGATTGGAGCCGGGAAGCAGACGAGCAGCTTCAGCACGCTGATCCAGATCGTATTGGAGAGTACCTCGCCGAACTCAGGCGATTCGAAGAAGATGCGGAAGTGCTTGAAGCCAACCCACGGACTGGCGAAGAAACCCTTGAACATATCGTAATCTTGGAAAGCCGATAACAAGCCGTAAAGCGGAATGTAGCTGAATACGAATAAGAAAATCAGCGCCGGAAGGACCATAAGCTGCAAATCCCACTGACGGCCAAACAGGACCAGCTTGCTCTTGCGCGGCCGTTCTGCACGGGCACTCGGTTGTGCGGCGAAGCGGCTGATATTCGGATTCTCTGTCGACGATTTACTCTGCACCGGAATCACCTTCTATCTCGTTTCTCTTGTATCTTCATGATAAGGTGATTCGGTGCACCGAAATACTCCCTTCATCAACGAAAAGAGTCTGCGATTCAACGCCTTTTTCCAATTCATTATTCCAGTGGATTAATAAACTATATAGATGTGTGAAGCTCGATGAACGCCCGCATACTGATCTCTGATGTCGAGCAGATCGACACGACGCTGCTGCTTGCAGGAAGCTCGGCTGCATCGTATGGGTTTCTTAGAATCAGACAGAGATGCGGCTTCGAATTGGCACATAGCTCTGCCAGCTTTAATTGTTCCTTGAACATATGAGCGTTAATGGTGCACTGGATGACGACGTCCACAGAAGGAAGCAATTCCATAATCGCGGCTATCTCGTCCGCTGTTGGCTGCTGCGAAATATAGGCCGTGACCGTGTTATAGCCTTGTTCCGCCAAGCCGCTTGCCAGAGCAATTTCCTTGCCTTCGGTGCTGTCGGCCTGAGTCAGCTTGCGCTGCCTTGGCATAATGAGCAGATAGGTAGTATTGTGCGACAGCGGGAGCAGCCCTGCAGCATCTCTCGTGGTGACTATGGCGGAGGTCGCGATATGAAGTGCGGTCATTTCGGCTTCCCGCAAAGTCAGCGGAGCCGCATGACGTCTATAAGATGCCATGCGCAGCTTGAACGCGAGCACCCGGCTGACTGACGTATCTATTTGCTGCATAGGGATATCACCCTGCTCTACAGCCGCTATAATACCTGCCATTACGCGATCTTGAAATTCCGGCGTGTGGCACATCAGAACCTGATCATTGCCGGCTTGCACGGCAAGAACCCCTGCTTGTTCAGGGCTAAAGTACAGTCCAATTGCGTGCATTTCAATGTCGTCCGTACAAATGACACCCTGATAACCAAGCTCACCTCGAAGCAGCTCCGTCACAAAATAACGCGACAGCGAGGCCGGCAGCCCACCTGCTTCGGCAATTTGATCAAAGACGACATGCGCCACCATAATCGCGTCCACGTCTGCCTCGATTGCCGCCTTGAACGGAACAAGCGCCTCTCGGTGCAGCTGGTCCAGTGTTAGGCTGCATGTAGGCAGCGCCTTATGCGAATCGACGGCAACATCGCCGTGTCCGGGAAAATGCTTGGCGGTAGCAGCAACGCCCGAGCGGTGCATACCCAAGATAAAAGCCTGCCCGTAGGCTGCCGCAATTGCGGCATTCTCATGGAAGGAACGGACACCGATGACCGGATTAAGCGGATTGGTGTTCACATCAAGCACCGGCGCCCAGTCCATGCCAATGCCTAGGTGAAACAGCTGGCTGCCGATTACTTTACCGGTCAGATAAGCGAGGCCCGCATCCTCCGCCAGCCCAATCGCCCGATTGCCTGGCACCGAAACGTAGAAGTCGGTCAAGTTGGATAGGCTCCCGCCTTCCTCATCGATCGACAGCAACGCCGGATAGGGCAGACCATTCCTCGTTGATGCGGCTTGAATATCCGTCACAAGCTGCTTGAGCTGCGATTCAGAGCTGATGTTGTGCGGGAATAGGCCAAGCCCGCCTACCTCGGTTTGGCCGATTCTTCCTCTATCCTGCTCGGTTACTTGTTGTCCCGGCACGCCTGTTACACACATTAGCGCAACCTTTTGCTTCAAACTGAGTTTCTCCAGCATCGTTTGCACCTTATCCTCATTAAATACGATCATTGGCAATTGCCCCCTCGTGGTTGTAACGCTATAGAAAAATCCCGACCCACGTCAGTCATGGATCGGGATTGCGTTGTATCCCTTGCCTTTAGGAATGATTAACCCATAAATTCATCCAATTCGTCTGATCCGGTGTAAAGAACGAGGAGCCGTACACGCCGGCATTGCGTCCAATAAAGTTGCTCCACCAGAAAATGCCCGCTCCGTACACATTGGCCCCACCTGCAATAGCCGCATTTAAACCTTCGGCTGCTTTCTGCAAGCTCTCCACGGCCGGGTCATGATATACCGTGCCATCTGCTGATTTCAGCTCATACGAAGGCAGGGTTGGTACCAGCTGGCTGCGAACGCCGCCCGGTCCGGTATTGCCGATTGCGTTGCTGTATCTTGTAAGTTCGTTCGTCCACAGCGTCTTATACGAGTTGGCGGTCGTAATGTCCGAGCCCCAGCCCATCGCATCATAGATCATTGGGTTCATCATGTTGACGATAGCGGCTACTTGACCGATATACGCATTGCTCCACTGATAGCTGCTCACGCCGCTGTAAGGCGGATCTGCAGGCGTTGAGATGGAGAAATTGTTGTTGGAAGCCAGTGCGTTATTACGCAAATATTGCAGTGTATTCAACAAAGTTGTGTCATTCGTCATGAAGCCTTCAATATCCAAATGAACGCCGTCCGCTTTGTAGAAAGGACCTGTTCCGCCCACTTGTACGCCGACATTAACGAGCGTATTGATAATGGCGTTGACGTTCGTATTAAACGTCGCATTGCCGAAGTTTGGATTACCGACCTTCGTTCCGCTGACTCTTGTAAACCGGCTGCCATAGTTGAGGTCAATAATAATCAATTGGTTCGGATCGGTCAGTCTGGAGTTCTTCATCCATGTGGCTAAACCTGTATAACCTGCCGCTGGTAAAGTGCCGTTCGTTGAGGTAGCGGAATCGACAAGCACGCCGATATCGGCAAATTGGTATTTAATCTTCTTGGCCGCGAGCTCGTTGACGTAGGTCGCGATGTTCGCCGCGCTCTGCGCCGAAGCGAACCAATCCGAGTTTAGAAAGGTAGCATTGTTTACATGACAGTTTAAGGAGCACCCGCCACCGCCTGATGCGGCTGTTGTAACAGGGAGCGATGAGCTTGCGGCAGAGGCATTGCCTGCAGCATCCTTCGCTTTCACTGTAAACGTGTACGATGTGCTTGCCGTCAAGCCGCTAATTGTAGCGGATGTCCCTGTTACGTTCACCGGGTTCGCACCGTTCTTGTACACGTCGTAGCTTGTTACCGCTACATTATCGGTCGATGCTGTCCAAGAAAGATTCACACTTGTTGCCGTTTGTGAAGGGGAGGTCAGTCCTGTAGGAGCAGTCGGTGCCGTCGTATCTCCGCCTCCACCGCCGCCGTTATTGTATACTTCCAGCTCAAAGATTTCGTAGTAGATGTCGGCTTTGCCTGTCATATACACCCGAACATATTGCGCGCTGGCTGCTGTGAAATTCGCAGTCGTCGTCCCCCCTGCTCCGCTTGTTGTCGTGTATTTATCTACCCAGTTTGAAGCATCTGTGGAGGTTTGAATCTTGAAGGCTGACGAATACGTGTATTGCGGCCATTTGATTACAACATTGTCGATTGTCTGCAGGGAGCCTAAATTGACGTAAATCCATGAGGTTGCTTCAGATTCCGCGCTTGCCCAGCTGGTGGCTGTGCCGTTACCGTCTACGGCTTTGGCGCCTCCGTAACCGGTTGCCCAGACGGACGAAGTGGTGGTGGTCTTGTTTAGTGCGAGATTGGTTGCGGCAAAGCTGATGGTGGGAAAAAGAGTAGCGAGAAGCGAAATGAGGATGAGAAGAATAGCCGGCTTTCGTTGCCTGAGAATCTTGGACATAAGTAAACCCCCCTAACGAATTAGTGAAGCAGCTAGTATCACAGAGATGGCTACATATAATTATTCCATTGGATTTATTAATTATAGGTTACGATTGGATGCCGCGTCAACGGTCACTTTACTGGCCTCCGTTTCTTTTTAAATCGGGATTTATATGCCTAAATTTACATATTTTTACTGGTTTAATTACTTTTATCCACACGGTTGGGATACTATTGAATACTACTATTAATAGAGCCAGAAAAGTTGTCCATTGCTTCAGGTTCCTCGTCTAGCAGCCTCTGTTGGTACGAACTAGTTTACCAAGGTTTTACTACCCTAAATCGAGAGGGGGAGAACCAATGTCCTTCCTGTCAACCGGCCCCGTCGCTAATCACGCTGTAGGCGCAATCGGCCGTGTTCAGCAAATGGTGGTACGGATGGTTAACCGGGATTTACTTCATATGTCCACGGTCCTTATTCAAGGGTTTTACTTGAACGGGGATCGCACTATGTATGTCTACGAACTGGTTAGCCTGTTACCCAATCAAACGTTTATGAAAGTGTATTATGCCGACTTTGACGCCTACGAGTATCAATTCATTATCGGAGGTGCAGGAGCCGATCAAACCGCGGTATCTGCTTGGGGTAAAACAGGCACTGGCCGTTTAGTTGACACCCAGCGCTTTATCGCGGCGGAATCTTAATCAAATCAATAAGGAGGAATTAATAAATTGCCTATTTTCTCAACTGGACCGATTGAAAATAGTATTGCCGCAGAAACCGGAGCTAGACCTACACAAACCGTAACGATCAAAATCGATAACAGTCATTCTACTGACTCGTATATCCTTTATCTTACGGGCTATTATGTAGGCACTCTGAGATCGCTGTATGTCGAAGAATTGTTTGTCGTTTACCCTAATCAAGTTATTACTAAGACCTATTTTGCCGATCTGGATGCATTTGAATTTATCTTCGACGCCTCAGGTGCCGGAGCATCGTCGGCTCAAATTTCAGTTTGGGGTAAAGATCTTGATGGTGAACTGGTTGCCTCCCATCGGATTGTTGCCAGTGAATTGTTGAGTGACGTCGGTGGAGCGATCGGCGCCACTGGCGCGACCGGTGCTACCGGACCTACCGGCGCGACTGGTACGCCTGGCGCTGCTGGTTCCGCTGGGGCAACGGGGGCCCCTGGTACACCTGGGGCTGCTGGTGCTACTGGTGCGACCGGTAACCCTGGTACACCTGGGGCTGCCGGTGCTACTGGTGCGACCGGTAACCCTGGTACACCTGGGGCTGCCGGTGCTACTGGTGCGACCGGTAACCCTGGTACGCCTGGCGCTGCCGGTGCTACTGGTGAGCCCGGTGCGACCGGAGCAACTGGAACGCCTGGTGAGCCCGGTGGTCCTACAGGTCCAACCGGCGCTACTGGCGATCCTGGTGCGGATGGTGAGCCTGGTACGCCTGGCGCCGCTGGTGCTACGGGTGCGACCGGTGCGACCGGTGATCCTGGTACGCCTGGCGCTACCGGAGCTACCGGCGCTACTGGCGATCCTGGTGCGGATGGTGAGCCTGGTACTCCTGGCGCCGCTGGTGCTACGGGTGCGACCGGTGCGACCGGTGATCCTGGTACTCCTGGCGCTACCGGAGCTACGGGTGCTACTGGCGATCCTGGTGCGGATGGTGAGCCTGGTACGCCTGGCGCCGCTGGAGCTACGGGTGCGACCGGTGCGACCGGTGAGCCTGGTACGCCTGGCGCTACCGGAGCTACGGGTGCTACTGGCGATCCTGGTGCGGATGGTGAGCCTGGTACGCCTGGTGCTGCCGGAGCTACTGGTGCTACTGGTGCGACTGGCGATCCTGGTACTCCTGGCGCTGCCGGTGCTACTGGTGCTACTGGCGCTACGGGTGCCACCGGTGATCCTGGTACTCCTGGTGCCGCTGGTGCTACGGGTGCGACCGGCGAGCCTGGTACGCCTGGTGCTGCCGGAGCTACTGGTGCGACCGGCGAGCCTGGTACTCCTGGCGCTGCCGGTGCGACCGGTGCGACTGGCGATCCTGGTACTCCTGGTGCCGCTGGTGCTACTGGCGCGACTGGTACTCCTGGTACAGCTGGCGCTACGGGCGCTACGGGTGCGACCGGTGATCCTGGTACTCCCGGTGCCGCTGGTGCTACTGGCGCGACTGGTACTCCTGGTACTGCCGGCGCTACAGGTGCGACCGGTGCGACTGGCGATCCTGGTACCCCTGGTGCCGCTGGTGCTACTGGCGCGACTGGTACTCCTGGTACAGCTGGCGCTACGGGTGCGACCGGTGATCCTGGTACCCCTGGTGCCGCTGGTGCTACTGGCGCTACCGGTGCTGGTGCTACCGGTGCGACTGGTATTACAGGTACTACAGGTGCAACCGGAGCTACCGGAAGCGGTGCGATCATCCCATTCGCTTCAGGTTTGCCTGCCTCTTTAACAACAGTACTTGGCGGGGTTTTAAACACTTCAAGTCTGGTTGGCTTTGGAACCAATGCAGCAGGAGTAACCATCACAGGTGGAACTATCGATATTACCGGAGCAGCTGGCCTCTTACTAAACGAAGCATTCTCGGTTCCTCGCGCAGCAACACTCACTTCCATGGCTGCATACTTCAGCACAACGGCTGCATTAACTCTGGTTGGTTCTACTGTAACGATTACAGCCCGATTGTTCCAGTCTACTACACCTGACAATGACTTCACTGCGATTCCTGGAGCAACCGTAACATTAGCTCCTTCTCTGGCTGGTGTTCTGGCTCTGGGTACGATCAGCAGCGGAATTACAACAGGACTCAGCGTTCCTGTAACAGCAGGTACCCGTCTGTTAATGGTATTCAGCGCAACGGTTACAGCCGGCTTAGATATTGCAACAGTTGTTGCCGGTTATGCAAGCGCAGGAGTAGCACTCTCTTAATAGAGCTACCAATCTACTGCCATCTATTCAAAGGCCCTCCTTCATGGAGGGCCTTCTGTCTGTCGAGAATCTCGCTCCCCCGAAGTCTAACGGTTGCCAGTGCGCCTAATGTCCACTTTTTCGGCATTCTGAATTTCCAACGGTTGCCAGAGAAGCTATTTCACGATTTAGGCATGGTTTCCGCCCGTAATAGGATAAATAAGCTCCATAATAACCGTTAGAGAAAATTCAAAGCCAGAAAAGACCAAATAAGCAATGTGGCAACCGTTAGAACACTGCCCCTCGCTCTGACAGGGGGATCATCTATCGAGCGGAAGACAAATCAAATTAGTAAGTTTCTCTTGAGGCCCTCCTCTGCAGGAGGGCCTTATTTCTTCAGCAAAGCCTCTAACTGAAGATTAATGCACCATGACAAGGTTTATAATCAATGCCCTTGCTATCATCGACATGAAATCCAAACAACCTTATCATTTGCACGAATGTTATATAATAAGGTTATCGCTCTTCATTAGGGAGGAAATTATCGGTGAACGATTGGATTGAAATTAAGGATGCATATGAGAACAATTTGAAGCATGTTTCACTTCGCATACCGAAGTACAAGCTCGTTGTTCTGACAGGGCCATCCGGCTCCGGCAAGTCGACACTTGCGATGGATACGCTGCAGCGAGAATGCCAACGTCAATACATGGAATCGATGGGGATGGTCTCCGACTCCATCAATAAGCCGAAGGTTGGCGCCATCATCGGCTTGTCCCCTTCGATCAGCGTCGGACAGCATGTCACGAACCGCAATCCTCGCTCCACGGTAGGAACCGTAACGGACATTTATACGTATTTGCGGGCGATTTTCTCACGCGCAGGGCATCGTTCATGTCCCTCCTGTGGCGAAAGTATCCCTCCCGGACCGGCAACCACGGCACATATAGGAACTGAAGACGACGATGACCGCCAAGAATGGGTCAATTGTCCAAAATGCCATACAGCTGTCGAGCGGCTGACCATGTCGCATTTCTCATTTAACCAACCGCAAGGCGCATGTGCGAGCTGCTCCGGCCTTGGCATGGTTTCGACGCTGCGCATGGAGGCCGTGTTCGATCAGGAGAAAAGCCTGCGTGGAGGCGGCGTCCCTTCCCTATTCGAGATGATGATCGATTACTATACCGTCATCTTGAAGGCAGCGGGCGAGTATTACGGCTTCCACTTCGATCCGGATCTTCCGCTCAAGGATTACAACGAAATACAGCGCGACCTGCTCTATTATGGTGTGGAGAGCGAGCCGTTTATGCGGCATTATCCGGACATGAAGCCGCCGAAGAAAGTGAACGCCGGCAAATTCGAGGGCATTCTTACCGGCATTTGGCGACGCTTTAAGGAGAAAGGGCCCGACGCAGAGGGTGGTATGAACGCAGCTTCTTTCTTCCATCAACAGGTATGCCCGGACTGCCACGGCGCGAAGCTGAATGAGCTCGCCCGTTCCGTGAAAGTTGGCGGCGGCGCCATTCACGAAATATCCGATTGGCCGCTCGGCCATGTCTATGACTGGGTAGGCCGTCTCTCTAGCGAGCTGTCCCCTGACAGTCTTGAAATGCTGGAGACGATCGTATCCGACGAAATTCCATCCCGTTTGAAGCGGATTCTGGATGTTGGGCTCGGCTATTTGTCACTCAACCGACAATCCATCACGCTATCCGGCGGTGAAGCACAGCGGCTTCGGCTAGCTTCCCTGCTCGGTTCAGGACTGACAGGCGTCCTGTACATTCTTGATGAGCCAACTGCCGGCTTGCATCCGCGGGACACGGATGGCTTGATTCAAGTGTTGAAGCAGCTTCGTGATCTCGGCAACACCGTACTCGTCATCGAGCATGATGTGGAGATGATGCGAGCGGCCGATCATGTCATCGACATGGGGCCGGGTGCCGGGAGCACAGGCGGGCGGGTCGTGGGCGAGGGCTCACTTGAAGATTTAATGGCCGCTGAGGAATCGGTAACCGGCGCTTATCTGCGCGACGAAGCGCATTTCAAGCTTACGCACACACGCCGCCCAGGCAATGGTCATAAGCTCACAGTACGCAATGCGCATGCCCGCAATTTGAAGAATGTGACGGTATCGTTCCCGCTCGGCTGCCTCGTATCGGTAACGGGCGTGTCCGGATCAGGCAAGTCCACCCTGCTCTTCGACTTGCTGGCTGAAGGAGCAAACGATAACTTAAGACCAGAAGGCTGTGACGGTCTCGAAGGCACCGAGGAAGTCGGGAACTGGATTACCGTGGATCAGTCCCCTGTAGGACGGATGCAGCGCTCCAATGTGGCGACTTATACCGATATGTTTACGGCGATGCGCAATCTATATGCCGGACTGCCGGAAGCCAAGAAGCTGAAGCTGACGTCGAAGCACTTCTCCTTTAACACCCCGGGCGGACGGTGCGAGAACTGCCAAGGGCTTGGGGTCATTACAGTGGATATGCATTTCCTGCCGGACATCGAGGTTCGCTGCCCGGCTTGCAAAGGCCGCCGATTCCAAGAGGAAGTGCTGCGCGTCACCTATGAAGGCTATTCCATCTCGGATCTGCTGGATCTGACGGTTCAAGAAAGTCTGGCCGTCTTCGAAGGCGCACCCAAAATGGCCGATACCATCAGCCTGCTGTGCGAAGTCGGCCTCGGCTACCTGCACTGGGGTCAATCCGTTCGCACATTATCCGGCGGTGAAGGCCAGCGGCTTCGACTTGCCAAAGAGCTCGGCAAACGCACGAAGAAACACACGCTCTACCTGCTCGATGAGCCGACAACCGGCCTGCATCCGGCTGACGTAAAGCAGCTGACTGTGCTGCTCGACAAGCTGGTCGATGCCGGGAATACGGTCATCGTCGTCGAGCACAATATGGAGCTGATTCGCGAGTCCGACTGGATCGTCGATATCGGTCCGGAAGGCGGCGAGCTCGGCGGTACCGTTATGGCGGAAGGTACACCCGAACAAGTCGCACAGGTGCGCCAATCGTATACGGGCAGATACTTGCGAGAAGCACTATAAGCTGCATAACGAAAAGCCGCTTCGCCCCTCATTGAGGAGACGAAGCGGCTTATTGTCGCAGTAACGCGGCTAACCCTTAACGGACGCAATCGCCCCTTGCAGCGCATCGATAACCTTATCGCACCAAACATCGAATTCCGGATCTTCCGTTTGGCATTCCGGATGAGCGAGCACATGAGCCACGGTCTGTTTAACCCCTTGGTCAAAGCGCGTAGCAGCCACAAAGTCCGGAACAAGCCGTTTGAGCTTCGCGTTATCGAACACGACAGAATTGGCTTTATCTCCGATTAAGCCGCCCGTGTAGTCCTCTTTGCTGCATGCCGCCAAGAACTCTGAGGATACATGAACCGCTTGGAGTTTCACGCCAAGCGCATCCGCGATGGCCGCGTAAATTTGGTTCCAGGTCACCGTTTCGTCGGACGTGATTTGAACGGCTTCCCCGATTGCATGGATGTTGCCCATTAAGCCAATGAAACCTTTTGCAAAATCACGGTTGTGCGTCATCGTCCACAAGGAAGTTCCGTCGCCGTGTATAATGACCGGTTTGTTCGCCAGCATCCGCCGGGCAACCTGCCAGCTCCCCTTGCTGCCATGCACGCCAAGCGGGATGGAACGCTCATCATAGGTGTGACTAGGCCGTACAATCGTAATCGGGAAGCCTTGCTCCCGGTATTGCTTGATTAAGTATTCTTCGCAAGCAATCTTATTGCGGGAGTACTCCCAATAAGGATTGGCCAGCGGCGTGCTTTCTGTAACGCGATAATCCGACAACGGCTTCTGATAGGCAGAAGCGGAGCTGATGAAGATGAACTGTTTGGTTTTCCCATGAAACAACCGATAATCTCTCTCGAGCTGCTCCGGACGAAACGCGATAAAGTCTGCCACAACATCAAAGCTCAAGTCTTCAATCAGCTTGGCCACTTGACCTTCATCGTTAATATCCGCTTGAAGTACCTTTACATTAGCCGGCAAACTCTCGTTGCGAGTGCCTCGGTTTAACAGATACAGCTCACATCCTGCGGTTTCCGATAACTGCCTCGTAATCGCGGAACTGATGATACCTGTTCCACCGATGAATAATGCTTTCATAAGCCACCTCCGAGAAGAAATAGAAAGATACTTTACTTATTCTCTTCGCAGCTGCGTACTCCTCTTGAATGACGGATTAAACACTATGGAGCGCATCCAGCGCAGCCTGTTGATCGTTTAGGAAAAACACCTGTTTACCGTGATTGCTCTCATAGATGAAATCCTTCAAGCTCTTGCTGTCGTAGCCATCATAGTCGCCGACGATCGCCAGCTTCAGCTGGTAATTCGTGAATTTCTGCAAAATGTCTCCGGCAATCCGAGTTTTAAGATCGAAGAAATTTTCCGTTACATTGGATTTGTTCAACAGTATTTTGTCGCAGTCCTCGTTGTAACGAACGGTGGCCATCAGATCCAGCGCACTTTGAACGTCTTCGATGAGAATATCTGAGCTTTCAATAATCGCTACCTTCGAGCTTCCTTGCTGATTAACGGTAATATTCATACGTACACGCACCTTCCTTATTTGCCTTGCCACACTGCATACTAATCCCGCAACTGCAGCACAATCCTATATCCCTTACTATACACGCCCAAATGACGAAAATCCTATCGACAACTACTATAGAGGCTAACTTTGTTCGTGTTACAGTCGGCAAACGCACCTGTGGCAGCGTCAACCGCAGCGCCGAAATTGTAACGAACCGTACAGGTCTTATCGGGACGATAATGGCCTCTCGAAAATTCTAACGAACTGTAGAGACGCTATTCAGCCCAAAATGGATGTCAGGGATGAAATTGTGGCTATATAAGGCTTCTGGGATCCGTTAGAATTTCAAATGCCCGTTTTGGGGCAAATAAGACCTCCTGGGTTCGTTAGAATTTCGAGAGCGTAAATTCCCATTTTTTTCAATGACAATCTCACGCAGTATGATAGGATTAAAGAAATTCGATTCATATCCTATATCCCGTATTGGAGGCGCTTTCAAGATGAGTGATACGCAAATGCAAGAAGGATACTTCGGTGAGTTCGGGGGCAGCTTTGTACCGCCTGAATTGCAAGAGGTGCTCGATTATTTGAGTGCGCAATTCTACGCCTATAAAGACGATCCCGAGTTTAATGAGGAACTGCGCTATTATTTGAAAGAGTATGTCGGCCGCGAAAATCCGCTTACCTACGCCAAACAGCTATCCGATGCATGGGGCGGTCCCAAAGTGTACTTAAAGCGCGAAGATCTGAACCATACCGGCGCGCACAAAATTAACAACGTCGTCGGCCAAATTCTGCTAGCCAAACGGATGGGTGCCAAACGAATCATTGCCGAGACAGGTGCCGGCCAACATGGCGTGGCGACTGCAACGGCATGTGCCATGTTCAAGATGGACTGTGTCATTTATATGGGCGCAGAGGATACGCGTCGCCAATCGCTCAATGTATTCCGCATGGAGCTGCTGGGTGCAACTGTCGTTCCGGTTCATAAAGGACAAGGGCGATTAAAGGACGCCGTAGACGAAGCGCTGAACGATCTCATCCAAAACTACAAAAATACATTCTATCTGCTCGGCTCCGCTGTGGGTCCGCATCCTTTCCCGACGATGGTGAAGCATTTCCAATCCGTCATCAGTGAAGAATCGAAGCGGCAAATCCTTGAGAAAGAAGGTCGACTTCCGGATGCGGTGCTGGCCTGTGTTGGTGGAGGAAGTAACGCCATCGGCGCTTTCGCCCACTACTTGGACGAGCCTTCCGTGCGGCTGATTGGTGTGGAGCCTGACCAAGCGCCAAGCCTAACCGAAGGCGTGCCAAGCATCATTCACGGGTTTAAGTGTTTGGTGCTCCTTGATGAGGAAGGCAATCCGAAGAAGACGTATTCGATTGCCGCAGGTCTCGATTACCCGGGAATCGGTCCGGAGCACAGCCATCTGAAGGTAACTGAGCGTGCTGAATACGTAACCGTCAGCAACGAGGAAGTGTTAGCCGCCTTCCAAGAGCTGTCCCGTACAGAGGGAATTATCCCGGCACTCGAAAGCGCGCACGCGATCGCTTATGCGAAGAAGCTGGCCGGGGCCATGAGCAAGGACCAAATTATCATCGTGAACTTGTCCGGACGCGGAGACAAAGATGTCGAGCAAGTGTTCCATATGCTGAAGAAATAGAAACCAGGATATCTGGAGGTAATCGATGAAGATTTACATCATCCGGCATGCAGAGCCTGACTATCCCAATAATACCATTACGGGGCCGGGCCATCTTGAAGCGAAAGCACTGGCAGAACGGCTCTCCGGCACGAGAATTGATCGCATCTACAGTTCACCGCTTGGACGAGCACTTCATACGATGCAATATACCGCAGACGAGATCGGACTGGAGGCAACCGTCCTCCCCTGGCTTGAGGAGCTCGGCGGCTGGCAAATGAAGAACCGAGACGGCCAATCCACCGTCGCTTGGAATGCCGACCATACTTGGGTCCGTGAGCATCGGCCGTTCCCTTCAAGTGACGATTGGCATGAGCGGGCGCCCTACAATGACCCTTCCTTCGCAGGCCGATTCCAAGAAATTAAGGAAACTCGGATCAATTCTTCTTGGAGAACGGCTACCGCCGCGAAGGCGGGCGCTATAAGATTGAGCATTCGAACCGAGATACGATCGCAATATTCTGCCACCTTGGCTTCGGCCTTGCCTGGCTGTCCCATCTGCTCGAGCTGCCATTGCCGATGGTTTGGTCCGGTTTCTGGATTGCGCCGAGCTCCGTCACTACAGTCGTCATGGAAGAGTACGATCACGGATGGGCCGCTCCGCGCTGCTACGGCATTGGAGATGTCGGCCATCTCTACCATGCCGCACTTCCGCTTAGCAAAGCGGGCTTAATCGCGAACAATATTGATTAACAGAAAGAAGCCTGCGGAGGATATTAACTCCGCAGGCTTCTTTGTCATATTACGCAACTCCGTAGGTAACCTTGCGCACCAGATGCTCAATTCGTTCTACCATCGACGAATCATCGATCTGTGCATAGACGTCAGGCTTGAATAGCTGCAGCTTCTTGAGTTGATAATAATCGCTAATGGCATTTCGCAGCGTCAGATTCTGCTTCATCAGACAATGCGGATCCAGCAAGTTACGGAACATCAGCTCGTCCTGCAGGATGAGCAGCGTCGCATTGAGCTCATGCATATAGCCCTCTTTCATGCCGCGTTCATAGAACCTCCGCAGCCGTTCATTGCGCTCGCTAATGGCGACATTCAGAGAAGCCATCAACTGTGGATACACCTCGCGCATATCGTTGAAGAACACTTCCGTACTATAGTTGGCAATAAGCAGCGATTGGGCGAATGCGGACTGAAAACCTTCAATGTAGGCCTTACTGTCGCCTTCCGCCAGCTTCGCTTCTGCGCAAACAATATATTTGATAAAGAGTGCAGTTAATCGTTCAATAATTTCGTCGCGGGAAGTGAAATACTTATATAGCGTTGCTTTGGACAAGTCCATGGCTTTAGCGATGTCGTCCATACGAAGTCCCTGAAACCCGTTCGTTTTGATGGGATGCAGCAGCTTGGCTACGTATTTATCCTTCGTGGATTCATCGGTGTAGCGGCAGCTTTGCGTTTCGCCTGTCGGTTCCATAAAGCGCTCACACTCACTTTCTTGCTTCCTAGTATACACAAACTTAACATTAAAATAAACAAATTATACAAAGTAAACTAAAAACCATAAAAGTAGTTTACTTTGTCTGAGTATTGCAGTATGATCAACTCTACAGTAGGCCTATGGCCGTTATTACGATTGGAGTTGAGTTTGTTCATGGATCATTCATCTGTACCGAATGTTCGTTTCTGGCCCATTATGATTGCGATCTTCTTTGGCGCCTTTCTCAGTATTCTGGGTATCAGCACGATTAACGTCGCGCTGTCGATCTTTATGCAAGACTTTCATGCAAGCTTGAGTACGGTGCAGTGGACACTGACCGGCTTCATGCTTTCATTAGGTACCGTCGCTCCGCTGACAGGGTACCTGGGGAACCGATTTGGCTACAAGAACGTGTACTTGTATGCCATGGCCGGTTTTGTCGTGTTCTCCTTGCTGTGCGGCTTCTCATGGGGAATCGGTTCGCTGATTACCTTCCGTATTATTCAAGGTATCTTTACAGGCTTGGTTTTACCTGCAACGATGACAATCATCTTCCAAGTGATTCCGAAGGAACGGCAGCCTTTCGCCGTTAGTATCTGGGGGCTTTCGGCGATGCTTGCACCTGCATTTGGACCGACAATCAGCGGCTGGCTCATCCAGCAGTTCAGCTGGCGCTGGCTCTTCTTCATCAATGTGCCAATCGGCATTATTGCCATTGTGTTTATTATTGCGATGATTCCTAACTATCGTATTGGCAAGGCCACCAGCTTGGATAAGCTCGGCCTGGCTACAGTCGTCCTCAGCAGTGTATCGCTTCTTGTCGCATTAAGTCAGGGGCGTCAATGGGGCTGGGATTCCAGCAAGACAATAGGGCTCTTCGTATTCGGGGCTGTCATGCTCGTCTTGTTCATCTGGCGCGAGCTTCGCACAGACAATCCGCTGCTCGACCTGCGGGTATTCGGCAATTACCGTTTCTCCATCACGTTACTGGCTAACACGATCATTACAATCAGCCTTTATTCGGGAACACTGCTCGTTCCGCTCTTCTTGCAGAACGTTCAACAAATTACACCGATGGACACGGGCTTAATCCTGCTTCCATCCTCCCTGATTATGGCGCTTTCGATGCCGCTGGCCGGTAAAATTTATCCGCGCTTCGGTGCCAAATGGCTGACGATCGGCGGACTCGTGCTTATCGTATTCGGCAGCTACGAAATGACGCATATGCATAATGACACCTCGCATCTGTACATCATTTTCTGGATGGCGGTGCGTAACCTCGGGGTATCATTCGCTGCGGCTGCTACAAGCACAGCGGGTATGGAAGAGATTCAACCTCAGATGGTTGGGCATGCTTCCTCGGTGACGAACTGGATTCGTAACGTGGGCGGTTCCTTTGCCATCGCGTTATTCACTTCCCTGCTCGCCTCGCACACGATTACGCATGTAACGGAGCTGACAGCAGCTGGAACAGAGACAGCGAATCTCATTCCGTTGTTTGGTTTTACGATGAGCGTGAATGACGTCTTCATGGTTGCAACGTATATCGCCGTTGCTGCGCTGCCGTTCACCTTCTTGATTCGCAAACAAGCTCGTCGCACGCAGCCTGCTGCGGTAGCGGCATAATGATAGCGGCGTAGAGGATTCCCTCTGCGCCGCTCTTTTTATGTTAAGGATTGCCAACTTTATATACATAAATGTATTATAAGTATATATAAGGAGGCGGATGGTTATGGTGACACATTTCTCTCGTTTGCAGCTGCAAACCTTCTCGATTCAAGGCGTGAAGCAGTTTTACCATGAGCAGCTTGCTTTTCCCATCCAATACGAGTCGGATACCGAGATTCATCTCCAGCCAACACCTTCTATGACCCTATGTTTCACGGAAGGATTGGAGCCGAGCGCTCCGGCGCATATCGCTTTCGAAGTGGCGACCTCCGGCTTCGATGCAGCGGTAAGCTGGCTGGGTGATCAGAATGTCACTCTCCTCAAGTGGCCGGACGGCCGCATCGTGGATGATTTCGGCGGTACGGGAAAGAACGTCTACTTCCGCGATGGCGACGGCAACTTGCTGGAAATCATCTGTCACTCCTACGTACAGGAAGGCGTTCTGCCTCCGATCGGGGCCATGGGTCTCCTCTACCTGCGGGAAGTGGGCTTCCCTGTAGAGACAGACGCCGTAGTTGCTTTTCGCGAGCAACTGGTGCGATTATTGGGCTTTAAACTTGATAAAGTTTATGATAATTTTACGTTTGCCATTGGCGGAACAGCCCATGCGGTCATTGTATCCAAAGCGCGAAAATGGATTCCCATCGCGATGACTGCATTGCCGCCCGCTATGAATGTAACCCTCGGTGTGAGCAGTATCGCTTTTCTTGAAGGGGTCCAATCGAGATTGGATGCCGAGGGTATACCCTATGAATCAGAATCGGAATCCGATGCTCCGAATCGAGTCAGCTTCCAGCTGCATGCGTATCCGATTTGCCTGGAACTCACTGACGAATTTGAAGCCGATGTGGCCGCCCGATTGCAATTGCCGCTCGCTCGCTAGATACCCTAACAAAGAAGCGCCTGCTCGTGATTGAGCAGGCGCTTCTTTATTGCGGCTATGCTTTATTTTCTTGCTTCTTGATCCACCAGCGCCATAAACTCATGCACTACTTTCAAATTCGCTTTCTGGCTGCCGAGTTTCAGCATGGCTCGTCCGACGAAGTTTACCCCTTTGTTCTGCCCTTCATAGATGAAGGTCGTGCGCGCGTCATCGACTCGTACGACTGTGAAAGTGAGCGTAATCTCAAAAGCTTTGCCTAATACGAAGTGGATCGTTTTTCGCTTGGAATCAGGCAGGTCCTCATAGACCAAGGTGTCGACAATATACGTCTCGACGCGCTTGCCCTCCCGGTATTTCTGACGATGCTTGGCTCCCGCTTCCCTCTTGGTCTTCTCGATGAGCGTATGCTCCTCAACCTTGGGCATAATTCGATTGATATTCCGATCTGAGAATAGGTCCCATACCTTCTCGATCGGTGCGTGAATCGTCGTTTCTTCTTTCCATGTCAGCATATGTGTCCACTACTCCCTTCCCGATGCAAGGAATTCATCAATTTCTTCTACCTGTAACAGGAGATCCCTTATTTGTAGCTGGATGTTGCCCCGTTTCTGTTCCAACAGCCCTTCCAGATGCGCAAAGGACTCGTCACTCATAACCTCGCTCATCTCCTGAATCGTACAGCCGAATCGTCTCAATTTCGTAAGCAGCACCGCTATAAAATAACTGCCGTCGTCGTAGTACCGATACTTGTTCGAGGGATCGATAAAAACAGGCTCCAGCAGCTTCACTTCCGCATAATAACGCAGCGTTTCCTTACTCAGCCCGGTCATCTCCGAGAATTCGCTGATCTTGTACATGAATCTCCTCCCTCTCCCAGCATAAACCGTGGGGTGCACCACAGAGTCAATATGGTTTTGTATTGTATTGATTATAACTTGCGCACAAAAAAAGCGACCAAACCGGAATACCTGGATTCCGATTTAGTCATTTTAGAGGTAGACATCACTTACATAGAACGATCTAAAGTCGCTGCTACTTTCTTCGGTTTAAGTACAGATGCGGCGGCAACCAGCATGCAAATGCCGGACAACCAGCCAAGCACCCGATACGTGCCGTTCATGTTGGTACCGTCGAAGTACATCACCGAGCGCAAGCCCGTCGCGACAAACCGCAGCGGCGTCCAGCTGTACAGCCAATCCTTCGCAGCAGTTGGCAGCATCTCAGGTGCCATGTTAATAACCGGCATCGAGAAGAAGAATAACAGCACCATGAGCGGAACCGCCGGCATGCCAATCCAGCGCAGTAAAGTTGTTTGAAACAGGAAGAATGCCGCCCCTGCCAATAAGAGGAACAACCATAGCTGCGTTCGATCCGAGAGCTCCATGCCATACCAGGAGCCAGACATCCATACAAGAAAGGCCGTTGCACCCGTGACGATTACGAGGCCCATTACAAGCTTTGTCAACACGATACGCATATGGCCGCCGCCGGCTTTCACCGCTTGCTGCGACGCCAAGAACAACGTTATGCTGACTGCCAAGCAGCTGAGCCACATCATCTGCGTGAGCAGCAATGGTGCGTTACCGCTGGCATTGTTAGCACCTACGGGATGCACAATTTGCGAGCTGACCGTGAACGGCTCCAGCAGCGCACCGGCGGACCTTACCGGAATGGCATCGGCGTGCTTCCCGATCTCTTCCAGAAGCTGCGCCGACAGCTGACTGCTGATCTTTTGCATCGCTGTCTGCAGCAGCATGTTCACTGTGCTTGCTACCTGTGCGTTCTTTCCTTCGCTCACATAGATCTGCAGCTGTGCAGGCTGCGGCGCAGCGGACTGCAGCGAAAGCAAGCCCGCGCTTAGATCAGCCGGCAGGATCAATGCGCCATAATAGGCCTGATTATCAATCCCAGCAAGTGCCTCTTCCTTGGAGCTCACGATCTCCCATTTAATCGGCAGCTGTGTTTGCTGGGTCATTTTCTCCTTTAACATCTCTCCAACGGCCAACTGGGATCCATCGGGTTTATCAGCCGGTTGATCCAAGACAACCAGCGCAAGCGGGAGCTCTTTCGGAGCCGCTCCGGCAGCAGGTCCAATCATCGCTACCCCGAACACCATGAGCACAGCCAGTACAGCAACTGCGCCAATCCAAACTAATTTCTGCTTTAACAAATTCTTATGCAAACTTGCCACCACCTTATAATGGACATCGTGTTGAATAATGATCACCGTGTTTATTATAATGATTTTGGGGCAGAACTCAATAATCAAGATCAGACGCTTCTGTTGCTTATTCAACACATGGCAATGCCGCTGTTCATTATGAGCCAATATTCATCCTAAAATTATATTTCATTACAGAAAGGGGCAGCTTGAACGCATGTCTCAGAAAACCGATCTCCGCATTGAGCGAACGAAAGATATGCTCCGCAGCGCACTGATTGAACTTATTGAGGAGAAAGGCTTCGAAGCGATTACCATTCGGGATTTAACGCTCAAAGCCAGACTTAATCGGGGAACCTTCTACTTGCACTACCACGATAAATTCGATCTGCTGGAGCAATGCAAAACGGAGATCTGGAGCGGCTTCGAAGCCTGTATTCAGCTAGCCGACCCGGAACTGCTTATCCAGCATGTGGAACGCGATGAACCTTATCCTTTTATGGTGGATGTCTTTGGTTTCTTGAAGGAGAATAGTGATTTCTTCAGGGTTATGATGGGACCCAAGGGTGATCCCTCGTTTATCGTCACGTACAAAGAACTCATGCTTAAGCATCTCTATAACAAGCTGATGCAGCTTCAGCCTGAGGATCAGAAGCTTCTCGTGCCGCGCGATTTTCTCACCGCCTATATTATTTCCGCTAACTTTGGCGTCGTGCAGCACTGGCTGGAAACCGGAATGATTTATACCCCGCGCGAAATGGCTCAGATTATGTCCCGAATCATGCGCCGCGGCCCGCTCCGGATGACCGGCGCTCTGGAAGGGTAGGTGAAGAACCACCATTCCCCCGGTCTAGACCAAAGAAGCTGTCCCAGCAGAGTCGTAAGGCACTCTTCTGGGACAGCTTCTTTGTATGCAATCAAAGTCAATCGAACACTACTTCTCGGCGGCAACCAGCAGAAATAGTGGACGGCGGGTTTCATCCCGCATATCGGGATAAGCAGCGGTCGCTTCCGGCGTAGGCTGCGGCTCAGATAGCTTCCTGATGGTGAAGCCTGCCTCGATTAACTGATTGATTATCGTCGCAACCGTACGATGGTATTTCACCACATCATTGTCCAGAAACCTCGTTTGCCGCATGCCTTCCTGTTGATAATCGTCGACCGGCCAGTGCAGCCTTTCCCCTTCGGCACTGTAATGCCAGTCCTGTGCAGCGCGCGCGGTGAACACGGGATGCTCCACCGAAAGAATAAAGCTGCCCCCGGGTACAAGGTACTCATGGATCTTGCGGCAGACGATATCGAACCGTTCGACGTAATGTAGAGCGAGCGAGCTAATTACGACATCGAACTGTTCAGCGGCGAACGCGATGTCCTCTATCGCAAGCTGATGATACGCAATGCCCGAATCATGCTCGAACGCCTTAGCGCGTGCAAGCATCATCTCGGACAGATCCACGCCGATAACAGAATCAGCTCCCATCTCACGGGCATACCGGCAATGCCAACCGAAGCCGCAGCCCAAATCAAGCACCCGCTTCCCCTGCAGGACAGGCATAAGCGCTCGCAGTGCCGGCCACTCCCCGGCCGCCTCCAGTCCGCCGATGGAACGAGGCATTTGATTGTATTGGGCGAAGAAGTCCGGATCATCGTATTTGTTCTGTTTCATCTACGCGGCCCCCTTGTAGCAAATTACTTTAAGTATAGAGAGTGGAAACGTGAAGGGACAAGTTTTTTGTTGCCACTACATTACGCACTATGCTACAGTTAAATTATGTAATTATTGATTAAAGTAACCATATTCAAAAAAAGGCGGTGCTGTTCATCATGACTCCCCCTTCTACCAAAAACATAAAGCTCGGCATACCGAACCACGAAGGACAAATGTCCATGCTTTTCTCGAAGGGCGGTTCTCGTGAGGGGGCCGGACGCAAAGGCTTCGGGGAAACAAGGAAGGTCTCTCTAACCTTATCCGCTGAGGTGTGGCAGGCTCTTGAAGCCCACTGCATGGCGAAATCCTGCTCCAAATCCGAGGGGCTGAGGGGGATTATCGAAACCTACTTACACAATGAACTTTCGGAGGGCAGGTGAGGGTTTCATGTTCGTTCAAGTAAACCGACTGCTGCTGCTCCGGGCACTTCAAGCTGTCGCTCATGCCGCTTCCGGCAAGAGTACAATTCCGATCCTCTCCGGTATCCTGCTCACCGCTGATTCCTCAGGAATAACCGTCACCGCAGGTAACATGAGCATGATACTGACGTCCTTCATTCCGGTACATAATGTCGATGTCATCATTCACAGAAACGGCCGAATCGTCGTGCCTTCGCGTTATTTAGTCGATATCGTTCGCAGCCTTCAGGCGGTAGATTCGATTCAGCTTGAGCTTCTCGGCGGATTAACCCTCACCATTACTTCTCCGTCATCGCGCTATCATTTAAACGGCATGGATGCCGAAGATTACCCGCGCAGCACAGCAGCAGCAGCTACAACAGACAACTCAGCGACCTGCATTCGGATCTCGAACAGTCATTTGAAGAAGCTCATTAAACAGGTTGATTTTGCCGTTGCCGCTTCCGAATCCAGACCTGTATTGACAGGCGTACTATACGCCTTTAACGGTAATCATCTGCAGCTCGTGGCGACCGATGGCGTTCAGCTCTCCTTCCAATCGACGACCGACTATATCTCAAGCACATCCACGCCGAGCGCACCTATCATTATTCCGGGGAAACATTTAACCGATTTTGCCAAAATGCTGCAGGATGACGAGGCAACGACGGACATCAGTATCGGCGACCGCGACCGCACGATCACCCTTCGAACCGCTAATTATCATCAGCAATCCTCCCTCATTGAGGGGACTTTTCCTTCTCTAGACAAGGTTATGAGACCTGCTGCTCACCATACCGAACTTAGCTTTAACACCAAGCACCTGCTGTATGCTCTTGAACGAGTCACGATATTAGCAGGCGACAGCAACGTGGTTAAACTGCATACACGCTCTCCCCACTCTGTTTCTCTCACAGCCAGAGCAGCCGAAATTGGCGATGTCTACGAGGAAATTGATGCCGTGAGCAGCAGCCCCGGACAAGACGTTACCGTATATTTCAATGGACGCTTCATGATTGAAATTGTCCGTTCCATCGCAGATCATACCGTAAACATGCAATTAGCCGGCGCATGCAATCCCATCGTGATCCGTCCCGCGAATACCGCCGGAGCTGAAGAATCGATGTACATGCTTACGCCCATTAGATCAGGTCCACATTAGATCGGTTATACTAAAATAAAAAAATGCCGGCAAGCGCCGGCATTCATGAGGTAACGATGATCATACACAAAGGCGAAACCCTATTCCGTCAAGGGGAATCCGGCCCCCTCTATCACTTAAAGAGCGGTTTACTCAAGATCGTTCGCGTCCATCAGGACGGCTCGCAGATCTTGGTCAATATCATTGTGCCGGACGAAATCATCCCGCATCATTCCTTAATCAGCCCTAACCCTTACTACGGGACTGCAATTGCACTCGTCACTTGCGAAGTCGATTGTTTGCCCGCCGAGATGTGGTACGAAGAGCTTGAGCATAATCCGGCACAATGTCGCGACATCGCCCTCAAGCTGCAGGACAAGCTGCGTATGATGCAGCAGCGCATTGACCAATTAACCGAGGTTGCGCCGGCAGAGAAGCTGCGTAAGCTCCAGGCTTGGTTTCAAGCTTACATCTCTCCTGATTCCCTATCCGATGTGCTGACACAAGATGAGATCGGGCAATTTCTCGGGCTGCGCAGGGAAACCATCAATCGGTTGCTGCGCAGCCAATCGGAAGGCGAAACCAAGTAACCCCTCACTATTGCGCAGCAGTTGTTTCCTGCGGCTGAGACGACTTTTCCGGTGCCTCCTCCAAGCTGCCGCCCGTTCCGAAGAATTCATAATGAATATCCTCTGTGGCGACGCCCCACTCCTTCAAGAGGCCGAACACCATTCTCATAAACGGCTCCGGACCGCAGAAGTAGAAGCTCGCATCCTTCGTCGACAAGACGTCTTGGAGCCATGGCAGGTCGATATAACCTTCTTTATGAAAAGCTTGCGCCGCACGGTCATCCTCTGTCGGCTTGTTATAGCACCAATACACGGATACCTGTGGAGCTCGCGACGCAATCTCCTCCACTTCGGATCGCAAGGCATGCACATTGGCATTCTGAGCAGCATGAATGAAGGTAACCGGACGATCCGAATAGCTGTCCGTCAAGGTGGATAGCATACTCACTAGCGGCGTTAACCCCACGCCTCCACTAATCAAGACAACAGGCCTTGTATCCGCGACATCTAGCGTGAAGTGGCCCGCAGGCGCCGATAGCCGCAGCACATCTCCTTGGTTGATCTGCTCATGCAGGTACATGGAGACTTTCCCTTCGGGCTTGTCCGGAAACGCCTCTTCGCGTTTGACCGAGATGCGATAATACGGTTTACCCGGCGCGCCGGATAAGCTGTACTGACGAATATGCGTGTACGTTTCACCGGGAATGTGCACCTTAACACTCACATACTGCCCCGGTTCAAAAGCAGGAAGTGCGCCTCCATCCTCCGCCACCAAATAGAAGGATGTAATAACGTCACTCTCTCGTACCTTCTTCTGCACACGAAATGCCCGATAGTTTGCCCAACCGCCATTTTGCTGCTCGGCCTGCTTGTACATTTCGGCTTCCGTCTCGATAAACACATTCGCGATGATCCCGTAGGCCTCCGCCCATGCGTTCAGAATCTCGTCCGTTGCAGCTTCTCCCAACACATCCTTGATCGCTGTAAGCAGCATTTGCCCGACGATGGGGTAATGCTCCGCTTTCACGCCCAAACTCCGATGTTTATGGGCAATCTGTTTCACAACCGGCAGAATCATCTCCAGCTTGTCGATATGGAGCGCCGCCGCATAGACCGCATTGGCCAGTGCTGTCTGCTGCCTGCCCTTGGTTTGATTCGCATGATTGAACATATGAAGCAGCTCGGGATGAGCGGTAAACAGCAGATGATAGAATCGCTTCGTAATGGTCGTGCCGTGCACTTCTAATACCGGAACGGTTGATTTAATAATGTCGATGGTTTGCTTGCTAAGCATGGCTTGTTCCTCGCTTTCGTCACTTGGAATAATCCAAGTATACAAGGCACCTCATGCAGTCGATGTGATTACAATCACAAGAATTCGCAACGATCTGTGAAATCAGGGGCAGCAACAAAGCAAAAAGCCACCTTCCGGCGGCTTACTCTGCATTTCAGTCTTTATACTCTGACGGTATGGTTCGCAACACGTACCGTATTACGTCCCGCATGCTTGGCCTCATACAAGGCACGATCGGCAGCCTTCAACAGCTGTTTCATATCGTCCCAGTCCGTCTCCGTTTCACCACTCACCACAGCAACCCCAAAGCTCGCCGTTACAGCTATGAATCCATCCGGCGTTACCGATAACGCCATCTGCTCCCTGACAAGCTCATTACGAACCCGGTGCGCCGCAGCTTCCGCTTCCTCCAGTGACAACCCCGGCATCATCACAACGAATTCCTCCCCGCCATAGCGAGCAAGCACGTCTTCCGTGCGCAGCACCTTGCGGCATACTCCGACTATGTGAAGGAGCGCTCGGTCACCGATATCATGTCCATAGGTGTCATTAATCCGTTTGAAGTGGTCGATATCAAATAATAACAGCGCAAGCGGCTCCCCGCTCGATAAGGATTCCCCAAGCAGCTTCTCGCTCAGCTGTAAGAAATGCGTCCGATTATATATTCCCGTAAGGCCATCGTGAAAAGCAAGCTCATGCAATCGCTGCTGCAGCCGAACACGTTCAGACACATCGATGAGTACAATCAGCTTGCCCGTTTCCTGACCGCCTTTCTTCCTAACAACCGAAACCCGAATATCGTAGTAGTACGACTGTCCGTCTTTCTCCCACAACGTTTCTTGCGTACTCTGCGAATCAACCTCCTCAAGGAGGATGCTGTCATCCGAATGCTGGCGCCATAACGGTTCGATCGATCGCCCGAGCGAATACGTCGATAACTGCGGCATCACCTGCGCAGCGGCCGGGTTGTAATCGACCAGCCGATTATTCATATCCAGTACGAGTACGCCGTCACTCATGCTCTCGAACAGATTATCCCGTGCAATCGGCGCCACGTTCATTAAGCCTCGCGAAGCGAGTGCCCACATATACAGCGCAGAGGTCCCTGCCATTATGACCGGAATCGGGTCGATCCCCTGAGGCGTCAAATTACCGAGGTACACAAAATCACCCGCGAGCGGCAGCAGCAGCCCGACCAACATCGTAATATGCTGAAGCCGATAAGCCGATTTCATCCGGTTCCAGTACAGCAGCAGCAGTGCGACGCCCCCGAACATACAACCAAACGTATACGCGCCTTGGATAATGTACCAAGGTCCAGCGTTCAGATCGACCTTCAGGAACCCTAATTCCGGCCTTATCGTGATGGATCGATAATATAGATGATGCATCTCGTTCGACATGACGAGCGCGACGGTGACGAGCGGCAGGATGAACAGTCCCATGCGCAAAGCGGGCTTCAAATAGCGGTCCATGCCGAGAAAATACATAATGAGCAGCAAATTGATGGGAGGAAGAAACGGCATCCCGATGTATTCAACCTTGATCCAGAATGTGATCTCTTCCAGTGAACCCGCAGACAGCTCCAGCGCAGAGCCGAATATATAAATCGCAGACAGCAAGCAGTGTGCGACAAAGG
This sequence comes from Paenibacillus sp. J22R3, assembly GCF_056269305.1. NCBI lineage: Bacteria > Bacillati > Bacillota > Bacilli > Caryophanales > Paenibacillaceae > Paenibacillus > Paenibacillus sp. J22R3. The sequence goes on from NZ_JBWDNS010000006.1 coordinate 378,380, forward strand.
TCTTCGACATGGACTGCCTTGCACGATTCGTTAAGATGTAAATCCCCATAAAGACATTAATGACGCCGGCCGTAACCATTAACGTTAGAATAGCCGAATATGGCGTTCCCATTCCCCTATGCACTCCACTCGGAATCTGAGCGATTCCCTTTGATCATTACGGCGTTACGATTTGGAAGGTTGATATGACCGCCGCATGATCGGACGGCCACTCATTATCCTCATGATTGCCGAATCCCTTCGGCTCCCCGACGACAAACACTTCGGAGCTCACAACCTTCACACGGGAACCATGATAATAGATATAATCAATGCGGTCCTGCGGCTCAAACGGGTTATCTCCCCAAGGATGCTCCGGCGTATGGACGGTCGACCATGTAAGGCCGGGCATAGCTGCCGGATCGGGATGCACGATGCGGTACGAATCCTGAAGCCCCGCCTCTTCCGCCATTGCACTGACCGGCCATCGAACGACATAACCGTCATGCAGTGACTTCGTATCATCGCCCCAATCCAGATGGGAAGGCGCGTTGAAATCGCCCATAAGGAACAGCGGCATGTCTGATGCCAGATGAGGGGCAAGATCACGCAGAACCAGCGCCAGCTCTCTGCCCCGAGCCTCTTGCTCCATCACTGCAATTTCGTCTGTCGGTTTATTATCGAACAAAGCCCAATACGGACCGTAAGGATCATAATACAGATGGGCATCGGCGACAAGAATGACTTGCCCGGAAGGCAGCTGAATGTGAGTGAGTATCGCGCTCATCCCCTCCACGTGGCTCGCTTCGATGATGGGATATTTGCTAATCACGCTGCAGTTTGCACGGCCCTCTTGGTTCTGATAGTGATGCCAGCCGAGCTTCTCCGCTACTGCTTTCCCCGGATCCGGCGTTTCCTGAAAACCTACAATGTCCGCGCCGGACAGCTCAACCGCACGGGCAATCTTGTTCACACCGTCATGAACGGCCTCGCCGCCCAGCCAAGTGTTGAATGTCATGATCGTAACGCTATCTGTTGGTTGCATCATGCCTGCATCTCCCCTTTTCAATTATTTTAACGAATCGCGTCGGATTTGGATATACAGGAGAACTTCCTGCCGATTTTTCTGTTAAAATGACAAGTAGTAAAGCACTTGGCCTGGAGGTTACGGATACAATGTCGCTAATCGGCGAGGAACGCAAACAGAAGATACTGGACCTGCTTGAGCAGAACGGAAATGTGTCTTCATCGGAATTGGTGCAGCTATTTGACGTATCGAAGGAAACGGTGCGCAGATACTTGGATGAGCTGGAAGGGCAGGCGAAGCTGAAGAAGGTGTACGGCGGCGCTGTTAAGCCTTCCGTCAGCTACGAGGAACCGCCTTATTTGGAGCGGATGACGCTGAAGCGCGAGGAGAAAAATCAAATAGGCCGGCAGGCGGCCGGCCTCGTTCGTGATGGAGATGTGATCTTTCTCGATGAAGGAACGACCCTCCTGACGGTCATTCCGCATTTGACCCAAACCGCCTTAACGGTGCTGACCCATTCGTTTCCCGCTGCCGCACTGTTAATGGAACAACAGAATCAAGGGCGTTTCGATGGCCGAATCTTATTTCTCGGCGGAGAAATCAGTTCCTTGCATGCCAGGTGCGCAGGTTCGATGACTGAAGCGGCTCTTGGCCATTATTATATCGATAAAGCTTTCATTTCCGTTGATGGCATCCATGCCGAAGCCGGTCTTACCAGCCTGGACAATAGCAAGTCCGCCGTATCCCGCAAGGCCATCTCCCATGCGACGGAGGTTATTGTAACGGCTGATTATACGAAGCTCGGACATCGTTTCCCGTATAAGCTCGGCGATCTGGAGGATGTATCCTGTATCTTATGTAATCAAGCCCCTCCGGCAGATTGGGATGAGGCACTCGCCAAACACCCGATACGCTGGATGACCCCTTAACTTAACCTAACCGAACACGCTGATGACCACGATCGCGGACGCAATCGCAGCCGATGATGCAATTCGCTTCATCCCCTGCTGTTCCTTCAGTACCAGGATGCCAAGCAAGGTTGCGAAGACCGTCCCGATCTCTCGAATCGGCGAGATGTGAGCCATCGGAGCCAGGTTCATCGCAAATAAGAATAACAAATACGAACCCGGCGAAAGTACGGCCCCCATGAGGATAACTCGCCAATTTGTCTTTAGCTCGGTCTTCCACTTGCCTGAACGCAGCACCGTTGGTGTCAATGCCAACAGGAAACCTGCATTACCTAGACAAAGCAGCTCAGGCGGCGATAAATAGTCTAGCGTCAATTTATCCACGAACACGTAGCAGGTTGTACATAACCCCACCCCGAACGCAACGAGTATTGGTTTGGATGACCGCCCCCTCTTGCTCCTTCGAAACGACCAATCACTGATTTTGAAGAAACTGACGATCATACACAGAATGCCGGCCCAGCCCCATACAGACAACGACTCTCCAAGAAAAGCAACGCCGACCGTAGGAACGAGCAGTGTTGCCGTCCCCCTCATGATGGGATACATTTGCGACAAATCCCCAAGCGTGTAGGCTTTGGTCAGCAGAAAAGCGTAGCAGCCTTGTATCAGCATCGTAATGAGAATAAGCATATAAGCCTGCCACGGCAGCGCTTTGCTTAGCAGCCGGCTTATAACGAGCGGAATCAGGAAGACTGTCGATGGAAGAAGGATGATCCATAAGAAAGCCGCTTTGTTCAAGCTGCGTTTGGCAAACAAATTCCATACGGCATGTGTAAGCCCGGAGAACAGCACAAGGAAAACAGCCAATACCAGCATGCTATTCAACTATAGCTGTGCCGAATAAATGCTGCGGCAGCTTCGCTTCCCATGATTCCGGTGCCGCAAGCCCCAGCGCATACGCAACAACCGCAGCGGTGTCCGTAATGACAATCGGCTCCGTAATGGTTGTTCCAGGCTCAATGCCCGGTCCTGACGCCGCCCAGAAAATCGTTTTATCCAGCGGATGGTCGCTGCCGTGGTCGGTATCGATTTCCCCGCCTCCGCCATGATCCGATACGACAATGATGAGACTGTCGGCCAGCGCATTCACTTGCTCAAGTGCATCCAGGATGACACCGCTATTGGCATCCGTCTCTTCAATGCTTCGCAGCTGTTCCGGCGTATTATAGCCATGCTTATGACCCGCCATATCCGGTAGATCCAAATGCACATAGAGCAGCTTGAAATCGGGATTGTTGCTTATATAGTCAGCCGTTGCCAAGGCAACCTCGCGATCAGGCATCGATATCTTGTGTACCCCGATATTCGGTTCGATAATGCCATAATTAATGGGCTCCCATGCGCTGAACGAAGCTAGCTTTGCACTCGGGTCAGCCTCACGGGCGATGCGAAAAATCGAGGGATAGGGCGAATCGTCAGGGAACGTTTGCTTCTCTGCCTTCGTATTCGTTAATCCGTGTTTATCCGGGTTTACGCCATGCATAAGCGCCCCCCAGCATTCCGCGCTGATCGTCGGAGAAGCGGTTTGTGCCTCGAATGAAACGGCTCCCTTGCTGATTAAACGATCCAAATGAGGCGTTTCTGCAGCCTGTACGAAATTCCCCGCTCCATCCCAACCGATAATGACTACCCGCTTAATGGCTCCCATGGTTGATCCCCCTGTATGAATATGGAATGTATTTCTCCTTAAGCATACTCAAACCGCCAAGGAATATCAATACAAAACAACTAAATTCAACTAAAAGCACATTAAGGAGAAAAAGCCATTGTTTGATAGGAATCTCGGTACCACCGCAATTATCCGCTGCCTCTATGAAACCTCTATCGTCCTATCCCGTATCAGTTCATTGAATATGTAAATTTATAAGGAGGCGTTATATCTCAATGTCTATGTTCAAACGCATGCTGGCCAGCGTCGGAATCGGCGCAGCGCAAGTCGATCTCATGCTTCACGAGGACGAGGTGCAGGCGGGGGATACTCTTAGTGGCATCGTCCGGATTCAAGGCGGCCGTGTGGCTCAGCAGGTCGATGATGTCTACGCCTTCGTTATGACACGATATGTAAAGGAACATAATGATACGAAGATAGAAGAAGAAGCTCCTTTAGCCAAATTTCTGCTCGCCGGCAAGTTTACGGTTGAAGCTGAGCAAGTCTACGAGTTCCCTGTATCCTTCCAGTTACCGGCGAATACGCCGGTAACGATGGGCAGAACGCCGGTATGGATTCAAACCGGACTGGAAATCAAAGAAGCCATTGACCCCAAGGATCGGGATCAGCTTCAAGTGAACCCTCACCCCTACGCTGCAGTTGTACTGGAGGCCGTTCGTCAGCTCGGCTTCCGCATTCGCGAGGTCACCTGCCAATACGCGCCGCAATACGGCAGAATTTCAGGATTGCCTTTCGTGCAGGAATTTGAATTCATTCCCACCTCGGAGTTCCGAGGCCAGTTGGATGAGCTGGAAATCGTATTCTATCCCGATGAGAACGGAGTTGAGTTGCTGCTGCAGATCGATCGCAAGGCGCGCGGCTTATCCGGCTTATTCTCCGAAGCATTCGATACCGACGAGCGTTACGTCAAGCTCCGCTTCGACCGCAATCAGCTCGCTTCCGGTGCAGGCTACGTTGCCGACCAGTTGGCAGACACGGTCCGCCGGTACATCTAATTCAGCAGTCATAAGAAAAGGCGGCAACAAGGTCCCCCCTTGTGCCGCCTTTCTTAGGTATGTTTGCCAAGCCACTTGTCCAGCGTCGCCAGCAGCTGCGCCTTGATAAAGGGCTTCGTCGTAATATCATCGATGCCTGCCTGATAATAGAGCTCATGATTTTCCGAGAAAACATCGGCCGTTAACGCGATAATCGGCAAATGCCGGAATCGTGGATTCATCCGGATATGCCTGGTGGCCTCGCAGCCATCCATCTCCGGCATGTGAATGTCCATGAGAATGGCATCCCACTGCTCTGGTTCGGATTGCTCCAGCACTTGCAATGCCTCATATCCATTGCTCGCTACTTCAATATCATAATGGCTCCCCGTAAGTATTTCTCTGGCGATGATTTGATTTATTTCATTATCCTCAACGAGCAGAATACGTCCTTTAAGCTGCCTATCATCCGATTGACTCCCTTGCTCCTCAAGAATCTCATTAGCTGCGGCAATAGCACCACTGGATAGTGTGGTCATGTCGTCTTTGTCCGGTGCAATCTCCTCCAGGGGCAGCATAAACGAGAACGTGCTTCCTTTCCCTTGCTCGCTGCTCACTACAAGCTGACCGCCCATCGTTTCCACAAGCAGCTTACAGATGGCAAGTCCGAGTCCTGTACCGCCGTATTTGCGGCTTGTTGAGCTGTCGGCCTGCGTGAACGATCGGAATAACAGCGGGAGCTGCGCTTCGGAAATGCCAATGCCCGTATCCTGAACCGAGAATCGCAGTATTTTATTCGATTTAGCCGCAGTAGTCTCGACTTCCACCGCAACCCGGATGAAGCCGCTATCCGTAAATTTACTCGCATTACTGCATAGATTGAGCATGACCTGCTCTAATCGCAGCGGATCTCCAATTATGCGGTCCGGACAATTCTCGGAGACGTCGAATATGCGCGTAATCGGCTTGCCTTCGACCATTAATGACGTCATGTGCATCAATTTATCCAGAAAACCGTGAAGGGAAATCGGAATGCGCTCCAGTTCGATTCTGCCTGCTTCGATTTTGGAAAAGTCCAATATATCGTTAATAATGACCATCAGTACATCGGAGGCAGAGCCCATTCTGGATACATAATTGCGCTGAATAGGAGTAAGGTCCGTCTTCATCAGCAAGCCGTTTAACCCAATAATACCGCTAAGCGGTGTGCGGATTTCGTGGCTCATCGTGGCGAGAAAATGACTCTTCGCTTGATTCGACTCATCGGCTGCTTTCCGTTGATAAAGCTCCGTATTATCGTGAATGGTTACGGTAACCCCTTTAACCTCTTGATAATAATTAAAGAACGGTGAGAGCGTAAGGCTGTATATCTTGTTCTGCTTCAGCAACAGTTGCCGCACTTCAAGCTCTTGCGTATTCTGCTCCTGAATCGCTTGCTCGAAGCTGCGCTCCCATTCTTCCAGATACCCGTCTAACAAGATATCCGTCAGTTTGTGCCCGATAATTTGATCCCGCTCCAGCTGCAGCTCTTCGCACATCTTCTGATTGACCGAAGCAATCGTGCCGTCCAGATGAAAGCTCAGAATAAAATCCTGCGAGTTCTCTACGAGCGTACGATACCGCTCTTCCTTCTCCGTTACCTGCTGCTCCGCTCGTTTACGCTCTGTAATATCCATAACCGAACCGATCCATTCCCTAACGGTACCCTCTTCCATAACAGGACGCACTGTAATTAAGAGTTGATACGCAGCTACCACTGCTTCGCAGGTCACTTTCTCGGTAATCGGCACACCTGTAAGATTATGCTGTAAGAACGCAAACAGGGGCACCTCATGAATCGGTTTTCCAACAAAGTCCTCCGATGTCATCTCCATCTCTTCAAGCAGCTGACCCTCAGCCAAGGTAAACATATAAGTGCCGGGTTGATTGGTAATTTTGAACGTAAATCCGGATTGCAGCCTTAGAATACTTTGCTGCTCTTGCTGCAGTTCTTTAATCGTGTGGTTCAAGCTGCGATTCCGCCGGAAATAATGAAGCAGATAGGCTGCCAGTATGCCGCTTACTAAATTAATCAGCAGGTAAGGAGCAACTCTTGCCAGGAAAGGAAGGTCAAACACGATGTAGAAATCGATGAAGAAGAAAATGGCCAAATAAATCAGAAAGGTTGTCCACTTCAGTACATAAGTGCGCACCTTAGCAGCAATGATCGCACTTCCGAGGGATAGGCACGCAGCCACAGTGAACAGCACCGGAAACGCGGAAGGGTCTTCTATGGTTCGGAATAGCACCGTAATTGCGCTTGTGACAGTCACTGCAATGGGGCCGCCATACAGCGCGGACATAAATAAAGCAATATTGCGCACATCAAGCACGACATTCGATTGCACATGAATACCCGAGAAGATCAGAATGATACCAAATACGCCATGCAATACGCCAACATTCAGCTTATACCGCCAAGATGGCTTACGGACTTTTCCAAATCGGGTAAACAGCTGTCCGGTAAGGAAAGTAAATACAAAGAGGATAGAGGTGTTTACGATTAAGTCACGAATAAACGGGGTCATGATTGTCATTGGCTCCTAGTTGTCCCATAATTCTATCTACACTATCTCTATGATCATGAATAGAATAAACACATTCGACAAAAACAGACAAATCCCTCTTCTTCTGTCAATGTTTTAGTGATTATAACAAAAAACGGTCGCACATGGCGACCGTCACAACTAGACGTTCAATATGGACAACGTGAATTAAGCGTGGAAATCAAGACCAGAAACTACTGCTTTGACATATTGGCTGCGAATACAGAAGTCACCGAAATGCTCGCCCTCTTTCCGCTCCTTCGCATAATGGAGCAGGATCGGCTTCAGCTCATTCAGAATCTCCGTTTCGCCGATATTCTCACGATACAATTTGTTCAACCGGTTACCGGAATGTCCGCCGCCCAGGTACAAGTTGTACTTGCCCGGCGCTTTGCCGATAAACGAGATTTCCGCTAGCGCAGGGCGCGCACAGCCATTTGGACAACCTGTCATTCGAATGACGATTTCCTTGTCGCGCAGGCCTGCTTCATCCAATATTAATTCAAGCTTATCCAGCAGTGAAGGCATGTAGCGCTCCGACTCTGCCATAGCCAGACCACAAGTCGGCAATGATACGCAGGCCATTGCATTTCTCCGCAGTGCAGAGTACTCCGCCCCATCTGTTAGGCCATATGTTTCGATAAGCTGCTCAAGTTTCTTCTTCTTCTGACTCGTTACGTTGCCGATAATCAAATTCTGGTTAGGCGTAAGGCGGAAATCTCCTGTATGAATCTTGGCGATTTCACGCAGGCAGGTCATGAGCTGATAGCCATCCTCGTCCTTCACCCGGCCATTCTGAATGAACAACGTATAATGCCACTTATTGTTGCTTCCCTTCACCCAGCCGTAACGATCCCCATTATGGTCAAAATGGAAGGAACGCGCTTCTTCCAGCTTCCAGCCCAGTCGTTGCTGCAGTTCTTCAATAAACCACTCCAAACCACGGTCGTCAATCGTATACTTGAACCGAGCATGCTTACGGACTGCACGGTCCCCATAATCCCGCTGGATCATGACTGTTTTCTCCGCCACATCCACCGCTTGCTCCGGTGTAATGAAGCCAATTGTACGCGCCACCTGCGGATACGTCTTCGGATCTCCGTGCGACATCCCCATACCGCCGCCCACTACGACGTTAAAGCCTAATAAGCGACCGTTTTCGTGAATCGCGATGAATCCCAAATCCTGTGAGAAGACATCGACTTCGTTAGCCGGTGGAACGGCGATCCCGATTTTGAACTTACGCGGCAGGTAGACCGGTCCGTAAATCGGTTCCTGTTCTATACCGTCACGGCTGTCCACCACTTTCTCCTCATTGAGCCAGAGCTCATGATAAGCACGTGTATGTGGATCCAAGTGACTGCTTACCTTCTGTGCCCATTCCTGTACCTGCTCATGAACTTCGGATTGGTAAGGGTTCGGGTTACACATGACATTACGATTCACGTCGCCGCATGCCGCAAGCGTGCTTAGTAATTCTTCATTTACCTCTTGAATGACGGCCTTCATATTCCACTTAATGACACCATGCAGCTGAAACGATTGCCGCGTCGTCAAACGAATGGTGCCGTTGGCATGACGCTGCGCGATCCGGTCCATCATAAGCCATTGCTCAGGCGTTACGACACCGCCGGCTGCCCGTACGCGCACCATAAACTGATACGCCGGCTCCAGCTTCTGCTTGCTCCGCTCATTGCGCACATCGCGATCATCCTGCATATAGCTGCCGTGGAACTTCATTAATCGGTTGTCATCCTCAGAGATAGAGCCTGTAATCCGCTCCTGCAGCGTTTCCTCCAAAGTCCCTCGCAGATAATCACTTCTGCGCTTTATATCTTCCACATCACTATGCGGTGCACTGTTTGATGATAGTAGGTTATTATCCGACATGTCTCTGCCTCCTTCGCTCTCTTGGCTCTCCCTAATTAATAGACGTCCCGTTGATATCGTTTATCCTGCTGCATCTTCATCAGGTACGCTTCCGCTTCTTCTTGGCTGAGGGAGCCTTCCTGCTTCAGGATTGTGACTAGTGCCGCTTGCACGTCATGCGCCATCTTCTTCTCGTCTCCGCAGATGTAGACGGCCGCCCCTTGCTCCAACCACTGATACAGCTCTTTGCTTTTCTCCAGCATCCGGTGCTGCACGTAGACTTTCTCGGCGGTATCCCGCGAGAAGGCAACGTCCATGCGCGTTAGAACGCCTTCCTTCAGCCAGCGCTGCCACTCCACTTGGTAGAGGAAATCCGATGCGAAATGCTGATCCCCATAGAACAACCACGTCTTGCCCTCTGCGCCACTTTCCTCGCGTTCACCGAGGAATGCACGGAACGGTGCGACACCTGTGCCGGGTCCGATCATAATAATTGGCGTTTCCGGATTGGATGGAAGTTTGAAGTTCGGATTTTCCTGAACAAATACCGATACCGATTGTCCCGGCTCAAGGCGCTCCGACACATAGGTCGAGCACACGCCATAGCGAACTCTTCCTGAAGCCGTGTAATGCACCTTGCGGATGGTCAAATGCACTTCATCCGGATAAGCCTTCGCGCTGCTGGCGATGGAATAAAGTCTAGCCGGGATGCGTCTTAGCAGCGATACGAAGCTGTCCGCAGGCACACCTTCCAAATCATAATCCTGTACCAGATCAAGCAGATCACGTCCTTTAAGGTACGCTTTCAGCTCTTGCTCTTGACCGGCGGCCAGAAGTTCTTCCAGTCCGGTGCCGGGCGTAAGGGCAACGATTTGTTCAAGCAGCGGTTTAGTCAGCACTGTAATTTCATAATAGCTTGTCAGAGCCTCTCTTAATGAGCGCTCCTCTGCAATCTTAGGAAGTGTAATACGTTCATCCGGTGACCAACCCATTGCAGCAATCAGCTCGTCGACGAGTCTAGGATGATTGTGCGGGCAGATGCCCAAGCTGTCACCCGGCTCATAGTGGATACCGGAATCTTCAAGAGAGATCTCAAGGTGACGTGTCTCCCGATCCGATCCGCGTCCGTTTAAGTTTAAATTCTCAAGCACGGCAGCTTGAAAAGGATTCGATCTGGAATATTCCGAAACGGTTCCTTCCACGGCAGCAGAGGTAGCGGCCGGTGCCTGAACAGCTGCGGAAGCTTGCCCAAGGGAAGCGAGAACGCTCTCAATCCATTGGTTCGCGGCATCCTCGAAGTCAACGTCACATTCAACCCGTGGAGCCAATCTTGTACCGCCAAGCTCCTCCAGCCGCTGATCGAAGTCTCTGCCTGTTTTGCAGAAGAACTCGTATGACGTGTCGCCGAGAGCCAGTACCGAGAACGGCAGTCCGTCTAATTGAGGCGCCCGTTTGCTGTGCAGAAATTCATAGAACGAAATCGCATTATCCGGCGGATCCCCTTCTCCGTGCGTACTAACGAGGATGAAGAGATTCTGGACCTTCTTGAGCGTGTTCGCTTTAAAATCAATCATAGAAGACTGCGTTACCTGGAAGCCTTGATCCTGCAGCTTGCCGGATAATTTCTTGGCCAGCCTGTGGCTGTTCCCTGTCTGTGATCCGAAGAGCACCGTCACTTCTTTGGAGATTGCCGGTGTGCTCGCCGCCTGCACGGTTGTCGTTGCTCCCGGTGATGTCGCAGCGACTGATATTGCCGCCAGATAACCGCTCAGCCAGATTTTCTGCCCTTCTGTCAGTGTAGGCAATAATCGATTAAGCAAATCCACCTGATCTTGTTGAAAAGGACTGTTTGTTACTTGAAACATGGATCCTACACACCTCGCTCCCGCATGAGTTATTCCGTTCATTCTGGTACAATTACTTACCTTCATTCCTTTAACGTATCATGTGCGGCTGATAGTAACAAGACAGATGATTTTATAGGATTCATAAGCTTTTGCAATAAACGCATTTCAAGGCTCGCGAGGGTCCGAAAACTTTTTTCAAATTTCAGCAAAAAACGCTAATAAAAAAAATAATGCTGTCGATATATTGGGTAAAGCAACTCATATTACACTCATGGACGAGTGAATAAGCATGGCATTTATTCCGGATAAGCTCCGAATAAATGCCCGCCTATTTACTCGTCCTTTTGCTGTCTGATCATGTTTTCCGGGACTTCACTAGGTTGTAAAGCAGAACATCATAAGACTTATGGATGAGCAAATAAGTCGATTGTCATTCTTCAGGATGAAGATGGGCAACGACGTATTTGCTCATCTTTTTTTCTACTAACTTCTAAGGAGAGAAGTGCATGCTCGTACTAGGGAGAAAACCAGGGGAATACATCATGATCGACAATACCATTATGGTGAAGGTTGTAAAGAGCGATGAGGGGCACTTGCGGTTAGCCATTGACGCACCTAAACATATTTCAATCGTTCGCGGAGAACTGGTTGAAGAGCAACAAGCGAAACAACAGCAACAATAAATCAGATGCATGACCTTCCACTTAAGGACGAGTGGTTCAAATCAGGGAGGATAGGGAAGAGGCTCACAATTCATTGGCTGGATCAGCGCGCGACCCAGCAGCGAATTGGAGGCACGTCTTTATTGTCTCACAAGGATGCAAATGGATGGCATCCTCAACACAACCACATGGAGGTAATGAACAATGAGAATTAATCACAATCTTGCGGCACTTAACACTTCCCGTCAATTGGGAGCTAACGGTGCGAACTCGTCCAAAAACCTGGAGAAGCTTTCGTCCGGCCTACGTATCAACCGTGCTGGCGATGACGCAGCTGGTCTTGCGATCTCCGAGAAAATGCGTGGTCAAATCCGTGGTTTGGATCAAGCTACTCGTAATGCTCAAGATGGTATCTCCTTGATTCAAACAGCTGAAGGCGCGCTAAGCGAGACGCATGCAATCCTTCAGCGTATGCGTGAATTGGCAACGCAATCTGCCAATGATACGAACTCGACAACAGATCGTGACGCGATCCAAGAAGAAGTTAACCAACTTTCTTCCGAGATCAACCGTATCGGTAACACTACAGAGTTCAATACAAGAAAAATCTTAAACGGTGATGTTGCGATTACCGGCGATGGCAGAAAACTTACCGGTGGAGCTACAACTACACTGGGAACAGGTATTACTGCAATCACAGTTGATCCTAAATCGACCGCTCCTACAGGTACATTCGATATCGCGGTTACTTCCGACACAGTAGCGCAAATCGAAACCACCATTCTCTCCAATGTTACTGATGCATCCGTTACAGCTGGCGACACAGTTGATCTGGCAGGCGGCGCATACAAAATTGCGATCACTGCAGAGAGCACGAAGCAGCTCGACGGTACAGCTACAGATACTGGAGCAATCCTTAACACAGCTAGCGGCAACACAGCAATCACACTGGAGAGCAACTCCTCGTTGAATGATGTGAACCATACACTTACAGTTGCTAAGAGCCAAATCTACTCCTCCATCGGAAGCGGATTGGATATTAAATCAGGTACGGCTAATGCTACGGATTCCGGTACGTACACAATCGAAACATCGAGAACAATCGATGCTACTAAAGTTACGGATAACGGTGCTGGTACGCTTAAATCCGCAGGCGTAATCTCCAACTTCACAATGGCTTCCAATGCAACTTCCGCTCAAGCAGCGCTTATTAACAATGGTACTGCTAATACGTTGACTGTAGCCGTAGTCGATGGTGGTGACACTACTGCAGATATTACATTCACGTTCAGCGACGGTACTAACACTAGCACAGTTTCGATTTCCGGAGCGGCTGGCGACGGCGCAAAAACAATTCAAGTTGCCGGCGTTCAATTTGATGTCGATGTTGATGCTATTATTGGTGGTTTGAACCTTACTGATGCTGTCAATGATAACGGTACTTATAACGGTCAAGTCATTGGCCTTGCATCCGGCGCTGCACTAGATCAAGTCAAAGTTACTCAAGGCGCTAACACCGCAACAGCAACAATCGCTTCCAACACGACAGGCGATCTTACATTTGATCTTGATGGCGGCGGTACAGACCTTACGCTTACTTCGACAGGTGCTTCCTTCGTATCGGGTAACACATTGTCCACTACAGTTCAAAGCCAATACACCGTTAGCCTGAAAGAAACGGTTTCCGGCACCCAAATTGGTACAAGCTCTGTTGTTAACGAGCTTCAACTTGCTAGCTCGCCAAATGCACTGACAAACCTTTCCTTCGGTGGATCGGGTGCGCTGATTGACCTCAGCACTACTGCTCTTCAAGGCAAAGCTTCCGGCGCAAGCTACAATGTAACTTTCGATGTCGAAACAGCATCGGGCTACACAGCTGAGCTTCAAAAAGCCGATGGTACTGCAGTAGATGGCGCGAAATACTCCCTGAGTGCTTCAGCAGCTAACAACACGGTTATTGACCTGGGCCGCGATGTTAAGCTTGAGTACGATGGCGCTGATCTTTCCGGCAACGGCAGCATCTTCTTCGGTGTTAATGCCAATGTTACTGAATATACATTCGCATTGACTAACGATGGCGGTACAACAACTTACGATACTCAAAAAGGTAAAGCCGGCGATACAATTGAGTTCGATAACGGTGTTACACTGACTACGAATGCTGCTACATTGACGAACTCCACGAACACAACGTTCAAGCTTGAGGATGATGTAGTGGACAACTCGTTGTCCATGCAAATCGGTTCGAACAGCGGTCAAACATTGGCTGTTGAAATTGCCGACATGCGTTCCAAAGCGCTGAAAGTAACAGGAACTGCTGCTAACTCCTCGATTACAGCGTCTAACGGTAAAGTAGCTGCATTCACAGCTAAAGCTTCCGTTACAAACGAGTCGAGCACTGAGTACTCGCTTGATCTGAGCACAGCTTCCAAAGCTTCCGCAGCGATTTCCGTTCTTGACGATGCAATCAGCGCTGTATCCACAGCACGTTCGAAACTGGGTGCTTACCAAAACAGACTTGAGCACACAATCAACAACCTGGGTACTTCTTCTGAGAACCTGACGGCTGCTGAATCCCGTATCCGCGATGTAGATATGGCGAAAGAAATGATGGAGTTCACGAAGAACAACATCCTTTCCCAAGCTGCTCAAGCGATGCTGGCACAAGCTAACCAACAACCACAAGGCGTACTTCAGTTGCTTCGTTAATCTTCAACTTAAAGAAGGGAACTCTAGCGCAGCTAGAGCTCCCTTCTTTCTTTGTTTTATCGTCCTCTATAACTTTGGTTATATCGCTTATTCCCTAAACATTTGGCCGCTATAACTTTCGTCAGATCACATAAAGGCCGGCACAGTTTATGATCATCGTATAACCTAATTCATCTACATAAAGGGGCGAGTTTCATGCTGGTCGTCGGAAGAAAACCCGGACAATCCATTGTCATCAATGAAAATATTATAGTTTCTGTTATTAAGAGTGATGATGGATTATTGCGCTTAACGATTGAGGCTCCCAAAGAAATTCCGATTATTCGTGGAGAGTTACTTGAGCAGCAATAAGTACGATTAGAAGGATTACGGCATTAGCCCAATAGCTGCAGCTCCCTCGCTTTGGAGATGGCCTGTACTCTCCGATTAACCTGCAGCTTACCATATATATTGAAGGCATGGATTTTAACTGTGCCCTCTGTAATCTCCAGCCGTGAGGCAATCTCTTTGTTGGATAAGCCATCTGCCATGAGGCGAAGAACATCCAGCTCACGATTCGAAAGCGACTCAATCAGAGAAGCTGCCAGTTTTACTTTAACTTCTTTGACTGCTACACCGCCGGTAGGCTCTCGTAATTGCCAGAGTTGCATGTATGCCATCTGCGAGAACGCCATTTCCAATATTTCAAAACGTTCCATATTAAAAACATCCGCAACTAGATTGTTTTCCAGGTACAGGATGCCCTCTCGATGATCCGGATATCGAATGGGCATACACAAGATGGATTTCGGTCGTTTCAAATCAATATAGGGATCTGTTGCGAATATGCCTTGGCACGCATCTGCAAGTACGATGGATTCCTTCGTTCTCATGACATATTGCACCACTGCAGCAGAATAAGAGGCTGAAGGTTCTATGCATCGGTCATCACAGCGGTTCATGTCGTTCTCTGCAACGATGTCCAATTTACCGGGACTGCCTAATAAGATGACGCCCTTCTCAGCACCTGCATTCTGAATGGCCAGCTGAAGGAAACCCTCCAGCAATTTCGTCTCTGCCGTACCTTTAGCCACAATTTTTGAAGCCTGTCGAATCGTATCCATATCCAGCACCTTATCCAAGCCTTGGGCGAGCTTTCGATCCGGCTCCGTTCTTCCGAACTCGGCTTTGCGTTCGCAATCTTCGAGATCCTCTTCTTCGAAGAAAGAAAACGACTTAAGCGCCGCATATTGTTCTTGCATGGAGGCAACCTTACCTCTGGCCCCCCACCTGCAATACGCTTTGCATGCATTTCGAAGGTAGGTTTCTGCGGCATGAGGATGATTCAACGAGAGTTGAAATTGGCCGGCCAATTCAAGCGCGACCGCTTCATCCTGCGGACATCCGGTTACATGAGCCAGCTCAATGGCTTGGTCATACAGCTTTGCCGCCACTCGATGCTTTCCGCTTAACCGAGCGGACTCGGCAAGCATCATCCAGTACTTGCTTAATGTGCTTTCCGGAACGATCCTTGTCCACTTTTTCATCTGAGCCAGTAATTGATTTAGACGTCTATGATAGCTGCGTTTAGCAGGACCCGAGGCACTGGGATAGAGAGCAGCTATAGTCAACGCATGGTAGAAGCAGTGCCTTTGATCGAACGACAACGTCTTGCTTCCCTCATATTCCCTCGTTCCTTCGGCAGCTGCCAGGGCTTCTGCATAATAGCCATACAGGTAATACACTTCAAGCTTGCATGTAGCGTTATAAACCATATAAGACTTATAGGAGTTGTTCATTACTTTTTCCTGTAATAGCCGGCTATCATCGAAATACTCAAAATGAACCTTCATATTTGCCGCATCTGTCGCAGATTGCAAGAGGTGTACATATTGCTTCGTTAAATCAATCACCCGCAGGGACATCACATCAAGCATTCGAATCGCCGTTTGCTCATATTGGGTACACATTCGACTCAAACGACACAAATTACCGGTATCCGTAATAATTCTCGAAGACAAAGAGTAACCCGCGTAATTCAGATCGCCTACCTCCAAGCTTAATTGGGCCGCATGTTCAAAGTGACGATCCGATAATTGAGGTCGCAGGAATTGTAGAATCATCCCCACCATGAAATGAATTTTCCCTCTTAAGACGGCACTGTCCATTTTCTCCGAATAGCTGAGTGCAATTTCAACTAAACGCAAGGAGGCTTTATAGCTTCTCAAACCAAAGCATAATGTAATCGCATAAGAGCCGAGCGCTATTGCAAGCGCCTCAGAGTTCTTCTGATGCAACGCCATTCTTACATACCTGGCGAACAAAATAACAGCTAATTGTTCATTTGCAATAAACAGGATTGGCGATGAAGCCATTACGATATCCGCTAATGCTTTGTGCAAAGGATCTCTGCTCTTCGACAGCTGTTTGATGTTGTCCCCTTCTCTTGCCAGACATAGCTGAGTGAGCGCAATTTCGGAAATAATCGCTAGCTTCGAGGCTTTGGATGGTACTACTAACCCAAACTCCGCCATGGACCTAAACGCAATTTCGGCCGATTTTCCTTCTCGCTTCAGGAAAGCGTACATCGTAATTTGGATAATATAGATTTTGGCCCGATCCGCCAAATTCACGACGTGCAAGAGGAGCTGGTCCAGCGTGCACTCGGCCTGGTCGAAATAACCGCAGAAATACTGACACTCTGAGCTCTCAAGCAACAAATGGGAATAGAGGTCAAAGTGTGTAGACCAGCCCTTGCTTCCAATCAATTGAACGCCTTTCTCCAGCAGCTCCAACGCCTGATCATACGCCGCAGAGGCTTTGGCTTTCTTGCCTGCTTGTAAATTCAGACCGGCCAATCGTTCAATCTCGGTTGGTTCCGTTATGAGCTCGCTACCCCAATTCAGATGATGCACAATCTCGAAGAGATGATCATCCATCGTGATCGATTCCGATTGATAATAACAAAGCATGAAACGGCCGATTCTCAAATGAACCTGCTTCTTATCCTCTTCCTGCATCAGTTCATAGGCTGCACTTCGCAGCTGATCATGCAAGAAGATATACCGATCCCCTTCACTCCACACGAAACCCTCATCCAATGCAGCCTGCAAACCATGTTCAGTCTCTTCAACCTCTTGCTCGCATAACATGGATAATCGATTGATGTCGAAAGCGTTTCCTATACAGCTTGCCAAATGCAGCAATTGACGGGTTTCTGACGGGAGCGCGTTGAACCTGCTCATAATCAGACTAATGACATCTTTGTAGCCTTCCATTTCTTTAATCAGCCCGATATCCCAATTCCAACAGCCTTGTTCTGCGTCGAAATACAGCAGCTTGTCTTCATAACAACTATGTAGCATTTGTTTTAAATAAAAGGGATTGCCTCCTGTTTTCTGATACAGCGCTTCCGCCAGCGATTTAATTCGATCCGGCTTAGCATGCAGTACATCCGAAACGTAGTCGATGACACTGGAATATCCGAGTGATTTCAGATTCATACATTGAATGGAGGGGTCCTTCTTAGAAGAATGACCAAATAGTATTTCCAATAACGGATGTCCTTCATGAATCTCATTATTACGATAAGTACCAATAATAAGCAGATATTTATTAGTCGGGTCGTTCAATAAAACGCGAAGTAAATGAAGTGAAGCAGCATCCGCCCATTGCAAGTTATCCAGCCAGATGACAAGCGGGTGATGTTGATCTGCGAAAAGTTGAATAAAGTTGCAAAATAACGTTTGAAAGCGAATCGTTGATTCGGCCGGCGGCAATTCTTGCGCGGGGGGTTGTTCACCAATAATGAGGGCTAGCTCGGAAATAACTTCAATGAGTACACTTCCGCTCTGGCCTAAAGCAGAGATAATCTTCGTCTTCCATGATGTAAAGCGTTCTTCACTTTCCGCTATAATCTGCCCAATGAGATCACGAAAGGCGATAATAAGGGATGAATAGGGGAGCGAGTGATTGAGCTGATCGAACTTACCGGAGATGAAGTACCCCTTCTTGGGCATACCGGGCAGCGTATGAATGGCTTTCACTAACGATGTTTTGCCGCTTCCTGCATGACCGCCAATTAAGAGAAACTCCATAGCACCCGCGGAGACACGCTCATAGGATTGAAGCAATCTCTGCAATTCATCTTCTCGGCCATATAACCGGGTCGGTAATTGAAATCGACTTATTGCATCTGTTTCTCCTAAAGTAAATGGTGTAATGCTGCCTTTCTCCCTATACTGATTCGCGCATCTCTGCAAATCAAAACGGAGACCGTAGACGCTATAATAGCGATCATCTGCTGCCTTGGACAATAGCTTCATTACGAGATTGCTCAGCATGCGCGGCACTTCGGACTTCACAGACTGTGGGGGAATCGGCAGCAGAGCAATATGGGCATGGATCCACTCATTCACTGATTTCGCCTTAAACGGGGTTTCTTCGACCAGCAGTTCGTAGAATAGGATGCCTAATGTATACAAATTGCTGCGTTCATCGAGCTTCCGCTTCATGCGCCCCGTATGCTCCGGCGAGATGTAAGCAAATGTGCGATTGAACTCTTCCTGCTCTCTATGAATTCCCTGCTTATTGGTCTGATGGGATTCGGACGAGCTGACAAACCTCAGTATCGGTCGCTCACCTTGAAATCGAATGAATATATGGTCGGGGCTTAGAGGATCATGAATAATTCCGTTGCGATGATGCTGACTAATCAACTCTACTAATTCCATCGCAATAGAGAAAAAAGAAGAAAGTGGAATGGGCCCTAATCTCATTAACGTTCGTAAAGTCGTCTCTTTTTTATCGACATTCAACGCTATACCCCCCCATTCAGTAAGAAACAATCTATGATAGTAAGCCATAGCAATTTATTAATGCCTATTTGAATAGGACTATAATACTATTAAACTAGTTCTTTATTCTGAAATTTACACTTATTTTGTCGAAAAAACAATCATTTTCTCCATTTTTCTGTAAAAACAGCCAAAAGGCCATCCTCATGAAGGATGGCCTGCTCTATATAGGCTTATTTGGTTCTTCCATACTTCCTGCCATAGCGGGTAACCGTGCGGTAAAACCGCTTGTCGGCAAGCGACTTTAACGCGCTAAAGCCCGGCCTCGTGTTGACCTCCAAAATCCATAGCCGTCCTTTGCGATCAAGAGCCACGTCAAGGCCGAGTTCCTTGAACCGGGTACTGTGACGATCGAAGCAGCGCGCCGTTTGCATGCCCATTGTCTTCAGCCTCTGCTTACATCGCGTAACTTGAGCTTGGCTGTACCCCGAGCGTCGCAGTGTCGGCTCAACCTGAGCAAGTTTGCCGCCTTGATGGTAGTTCGTGACTACCTTGTTCTTCTTGCCAAGCTTGGCGAACATAACGGTTGGCACCCATTTGCTGCCGTCCTTCTGTACCATCATCCGCAGGTCGAATGGTCTGCCGCGAGAAGCTTTTAAATAAATGCCTTTCTGGAGCAGGTAGCTTCTGCCGCGGGCTATTCTGTTTAGTCGGCGATAAAGCGAGCTTGCGGAAGAAATTTGGGTGGTTCTTGTGTCTTTCTTCACCTGAAATTTCCGAGCAGATAGCCGAACAATACGTGCAATGCCGCTGCCACCCGTCCCGGTTGTTGGTTTGAAATACACGGTCTTATATCGCCCAACCATCGCAAGAAGTGATGAGCGGGTAAAGCGTTTCGTTTCGGGAACGAATCGTCTTAATGTACGGTCTGCCAGCAACCACTTCGTCTTCGTCCACTTGCTCTTGATTGATATGCTGCTTCCGCCTTTTCTAGGCACACCCCATCATCTCCTTAACATCACTCGGGATAGATTACTACCTATCCTCGAGAAACGTCACGGCGGATACCCTAGTCATTCGATATCGGAACCTTTTTTGTCATATTTGAACCAAGCCTATCCCATCTCGACAACCGGCTCCTGAAGTGTAGAAGCTACAACAGCAACAGCAGATTCGACTTTATGATTCCTGAATCTTTGAAGTTTACACAGAAAGTCTCGTCCTTCTCAGACATTGATCGAACAAGGTAGAATATTGTCGATTTTTGCTGATATTCACACAAAAGTAATTATTAAGTGGAACATAGAATGGCCCATTTCACGAGGCTTTAAACCGACCTCTGTTGGTGCACCCGGTGCGAGGGTAGAACCATGGTCCATTATGACGACCGTATCTGAGAGAGAAGGCGCGTCTTCAAGCCAATGCTCCGACAGGATAATGGTGACACCAAGCTCGCGGTTGATTGTGGCGATGGAAGCCGGATTCCGCGCCAGCACTGGGTTCAAGCCGGCTTGTAGCTCATCCCAAATGAGGGCCTAAGGCTGTATGTTCATATGGGAAGCCAAGTTAAGCGACTTGCTGCCGCCTGTCTAAAAGAGGGAGAGGCGTCTCTTGAGTCTCTTGAGTCCCTTGAAGCGACCGTCTTATTCTTCTGCCTTCAGAGCATGCAGGAGCGCTAGGGCATCCTCATGCTGAGGCTCGAGAACGAGCGCTTCGCGCAAGTATGACATCGCGGCTTCCTTATCCCCCTGCTCATAGCTGCATATTGCCAGACAGAATAAGACTGTCGGGTCAGACTCCTCTTCGTCCGTTTCAACCGATAGGCTAAGGAACTCCTTCGCATCCTCGTAGAACTCCATCTCGAACAGCAACAGCCCGGCATCGAGCGCCAAATCATAACGCTGCATCGCATAGAACGATGACCACATGATACGGATGCCATGTTGAATATCCATCAATTCTTCTTCGCCTGCTTCAGGCAGCAGCGCCGAGATGCGTTTCGTGCTCTGGATAAAGAACTCCGCGTCATACCCGCCCAGCCGCCAGAAGGACAAAATTTGCTGCAGCCCCATCGTGCCTGAATGCTGGTCGACCCACTCTTTCAAACTGAAGAACTCGTCCGGCCCGAACCGGTCGACAAACCGCCGAAAGGCCAGCCTGGTGTTGGCATAACGCATCGGCGATTCCAGCATGAGAATACAGCCGACATTAATCGCATTATAATGATGCTCTTTCGTAAAGAGCGACAGTGCGCCTCGCTGCTCCAGCACATGTTGAATCGCATGATAATTAGCCGTTAACGAGAAGCTGCCGTGATGAAAGAACTCCGGCGGATCCGCAAGGTCCCAGTGCTCCAGCCGATGATCGCCTTTATCCGCCGTGATCAGCAGAAACCCTGCCTGTGACAGGCGTCGAAGCCGATCCAAGCAGGTCAACCCGGCTGCCGGAAACAGGATATAAGAATCATCAAGCTCTGTCACATACATCTCGATCAAGTCGCGATAGGGGTAGGTTTCGTCTTTGTACTCAGGCGCCAGGCGGTTTACGTAATTCAGCTTCATATGTTTGATGGTTTCTGACGTCGTAAGCTCCTTGAGATTGTCCGGGAACTCAACACTGATATCACACTCATAGACCTCGCCATCACTGACATAAATCAGCTCTTGCGGGATCACATCAAAGAAATAATTCGCGACGATCAGCAGCGGCTGCTTCAAATCACCCGGACGTATGGTAGTTTGCGCTACGGCCAGATGCACCTCTGTATCCTGTACCGCATCAAACCTCGCAAAGTCCAGCAGCCCCTCCTGAATAAAAGGCTGCATAGCGGGATGCTGCTGCCAAGCCAATACGTTCTTGGCTGCCAGGTCCGTCATTACATACCGGAAAGGCGGCAGGTCTATACCGGCATAATTGCGCAGCTCGCACAGTTTATGCAGGGTGTGAAAGGCAAGGCGCCCTGCGCCAGCACCTAATTCTATAATCGTAACCGGCTCCGTAAGATCTCCCGTTCCGGCACGATCTTGAAAAAATCCGAAAATCATCTCCGCATAAGAGGTAGCCATCATCGGATTACTCGATATATATTGGGGGACTTGGTCATTCTTCCAAGCCTTCATGCCTTCTTCTTCATAATAGTTCCGCTGCAGCTCCCAAATCGGCGCTTCGCTGAAACGAAACTGCTGTTTATTATTTTCTGCCATTACGTGTAAACCTGCTTTCTGTGTCACCGCTCGTGAAGGATTATGGGCGAAGGGATATCTTAATATGTAGCACTACTTTACGAAAATAGCAAAAGGGACGCCACATTGGCGTCCTTTCACTGTAATTATAATGACGGCGAATGCCGACTCACTAGGCGTGCAGCTTCTCATCCTTAGGCAGGAATATCGCGAGTATGCCAAGCAGCGGCAAGTACGCGCAGAGCTTCATCATATATTCAATACTGGTCTCATCGGCAATCCAGCCAAGTACAGCCGAACCCAATCCGCCGATACCAAATGCCAACCCGAAGAATAAGCCTGACACGAGGCCCACTTTGCCCGGCATCAGCTCCTGCGCAAACACGACAATGATGGAGAACGCTGAAGACAGCACGAACCCCGCACAGATACACATCACGCATGTCCAAAATAAGTCGCAATACGGCAGCAGCAGAGAAAACGGTGCCGTTCCGAGAATCGAGAACCAAATGATATTTTTGCGCCCGTAGCGGTCGGCGAGCGGTCCGCCGAAGAAGGTCCCTGCCGCGGCTGCCGCCAGAAACGCAAACAGAAATAGCTGCGCATGCTGCACGGAAACGCCAAACGAATCCATGAGATAGAAACTATAATAGCTGCTTAAGCTGGACATATAAATATGCTTGGATACCACCAGGAAAACAAGGATAACAATCGCCCACGTAATTTGTTTAGACGATAATCCGCTTCTCGAAGCCGAAGCGGCAGCATCTTTCTTCACACTTGATGCCGCTTTCTTCTGTGCTCCCGTAGGACGCAGCTGCAGTCCATAATCCCGATACCAGCGTGCGACATAGCTTTGAATCAGAATCGCTACAATTGCAGCAATGGAGAACCAGAGAACGCTGATTTGTCCGAGCGGCACGAAAATCGCAGCACTCATAACCGGTCCAAGCGCGCCGCCAATATTGCCGCCTACTTGGAAGATCGATTGCGCCAGCCCTCTTTGCCCGCCTGCGGCCAAATAGGCTACTCGCGAGGATTCGGGATGAAAGATCGCCGATCCGATGCCGATCATCATAACAGCGAGCACAATATACGCGTACTCCGGCGCTAACGCGAGCGCAACAACGCCGACCAGCGTAAAGCACACCCCAATTGGCAAAATATAAGGCCGCGGGCGCTTGTCCGCGTACATGCCGACCATCGGCTGGATAACCGCCGCCGTAATGTTCATTGCGAAGGCGATAAACCCGATCTGTTTATAGCTTAAATGCAGCGAGTCGCGCAAGATCGGAAACAGCGCCGTTACGGTGGATTGCATCGTGTCGTTCAGCAAGTGAACGATACTGATCGCGAATATAATCGGAAAAACGGTAGCGCCCACCGGAATCGATTTCGTTAATGCTTTTGCCACGCTGAGGTCCCTCCCCTAATCAAGTTCAAACATCCTTACCGCTTATAGTAAATGCATCTTCGCTTCTGCCTCATCCCAAACGACCGTATACCCATGGCCCTTGGCGCAAAATATCGACGATGAGCTGTACAGCGGGTCCGCATCCTTCCGGTAATTCTTCCGTTCAATCACCGCTTGTTCATTATGACAACGATCATAACCGCCGAAGGCGAAGTGCGCAATCCCTCTGCCATGGGTAAAAGAAGCCAGCTCCGTGCTGTAATCCATGAAAGTAGCGACAGGCACTTTACCCGTAATGACTGCGTGCGCAGCCGTCGTTATCGGCGGTTCGAATACGCCGGAGGCCCGCTGAATATCGGATAACACGCGGCCCATATCGTCGATTTCCACTTTGATCTTATACTCGTAATACGGCTCAAGCAGCATGTTCTCGGCTTTCTCCAAGCCTTGTCTGAGTGCCCGGAACGTCGCCTCGCGAAAATCACCGCCATGCGTATGTTCATTATGGCCGGCGCCCGTGAGCAGCGTCACCACAATATCGGTGAGCGGCATGCCCGTTAACAGCCCATGATGGTCGCGTTCGTAGAGATGCGTCTTGATGAGATTTTGATTGCCGATGCTTAGATCATTCGCATGACATTCATTCCTGAACGTGAGTCCGCTGCCACGCTCCCCCGGCTCCAGGCGCAGATGCACCTCAGCGTAATGCTTAAGCGGCTCGAAGTGACCGTATCCGTTCACGGTCGACGCGATGGTTTCTTTATACAGAATCTCAGGGCTGCCGAAGGAAACCGCGAACTGGAATCGTTCCCTTACAAGCTGCTCCAGCACCTCAAGCTGGATGAGGCCCATCACGTGAATATGGATTTCCTGCAAGCTTTCCTCCCAGATGACATTCAAGGACGGATCCTCGGCATCCAGCAGCCGAAAGGCTTTGAGCACATCCTTCACATGCAGTGACGCCGCGAAAATCACCTTCGCCGTAAGCGTCGGTACCATATCGTAGGCAAGTTTATCCGAATAGCTTCCCAAGCCTTGCCCTGCCTCAGCGCTTGACAGTCCGGTCACCGCAACCAAATCACCTGCCGAAGCCTGATCGACCGCTTGCGACTTGCTCCCGTTAATAATGAGGAGCCGTGTCACTTTCTCACAAACCGGATCATCCCCGCTCCCATAACACAGTTCATCGCGCACCTTCAGCGTGCCGCTCAAGACCTTGATATAGGTCAATCGTACGCCGTTATGGTCATGACGAATTTTGTAGACGCGCCCTCCGAAAGGGGCTTGATCGTCATTATCTACGGTCGTCAGCTGATGCAGTTGATCCATAAATTCGATCACGCCTATATCCTGTAATGCCGAACCGCTTGAACAAGGGAATAGCCGATGGCCGCGAATCTGATCCCGGAGCGTTCGCAGCCAGAACGCATTGTCCTGCGTGCCTGCCAGAAACATGTCTAGCAGCGTTTCGTCTTGCTCTGCCATGCACTCCAGCAGCGCTTCTCCAACTTGGCCGTCCTCTGCGAAATGTCCTGTAATCCAACACGTATCTGTTGTCAGATGCGCGCGGATCTCCTCGAAGACGCGATCAACATCTGCGCCGACCCGATCGGTTTTGTTAATAAACAAGAACGTCGGAATGCGATGCTTATGAAGCAGCTGCCATACCGTTTCGGTATGCCCCTGAATGCCTTCAACCGCGCTGATGACGAGTATTGCCGCATCCATCACCTGAACCGCCCGCTCCATCTCCGGCGAGAAATCGACATGCCCCGGCGTATCGATTAAGTAATAGGTGGTTCCCTTATAGGTCATGACGGCTTGGTCTGCGAACACCGTAATGCCTCTTGCCCGTTCGATCTCATGGCTGTCGAGATAGGCATCCTTATGATCCACTCTGCCGCGCTCCCGAATGCTATGCGTATGGTACAGCAGCTGCTCAGCCAATGTGGTTTTGCCTGCATCCACGTGAGCAAACATGCCAATCGTTTTGCGTTTCATCATATTTATCACCTCACACCTGCCCATTATCATATCACACCACGCAGGGTGGCGAACCGAATTACGTCCTCCAAAGTGGTGCTCTTTCCTTCATAATCATTAATACTACAGATAAAAAGTATAATTAACTAGAATCCGGCACATAATTGTTGTACGTATCGTACGATATGTACTACAATGGAGGTGAAGTGAGGTGAGAATGATGGAGACAATTGCATCATCAAAAGTAAGAGATAACTGGGCGACTACCTTTGACGAAGCTTTTTATAATGGTCCAAAGTTAATCGAGAAAAACGATCGAATTAATCTTTTATTTAGTTCACCAATGATTAAGGAACTGCTTAAAATCAATTTTAAACTTATTATTTTCCTGGAAGAAGAAGACGGTATGTACGCGGTTCATTTATCAGGAATTAAAGGGACTTATGGACATGGGGAATCAGTCGGAGAGGCTGTCGATAATTTAGTCGACCATCTTACGTACCTGGTGGGAGATATGTATAGCGAGTTTAACCGTTATGTGAAAGAACGCCACAATGATATCTTTTACCTTTTACAAATTTCGCTAATGGATAAAAAAGAATTGTTTGAACTCCCCGTATATAAATACATTGAATCAAATTATTCCCCTCACGATATTGAAGAGAATGAAGTGGAAGAGTGGATTAAAAACGGTGGCCTGAAGGAAGCACCTACGTATCGAACTGTTCAAGATGCGATGGCTGCATTGGACCGCATCAATGATCAATAATGAGATACGGAGCTAAATATTCGGAGCTATATGAAAAAAACTTTGCTAAACTTCATTTAAACGAACAGAATGCTGTAAAAAGCGCTGTTAACATGATGCTAGAAACCGCTCCAAAATTCACAGTTGGACTTGGAATTGATAAAATAGAATCTGCAAAACACATTAAACCCACAGTGTGGGAAGCAAGAGCAAATAAAGAGCTGCGTATAAGTTGGCAGTATCAACGGGAACAAGACTATCGTTTCATTTTATTTCGAAATGTCGGACATCACGACGATGTGCTTAAAAAGCCCTAACATAATTGCTAGTACACAAGAGGAGCTGCCGCGGCAGCTCCTCTTTCCCATAAGATAGGGTTTATCGCGCTCCTGCTTGCAGCAGCATCTGTTCGATTTCCTTAAACCGACTATTACGCTTCGCATGCTGCAGCGGTGTAACACCATCTCGATCCGCGATGTTCACGTCGGCGCCATGATCGATGAGCAGCCTAGCGATCTGTTGGTGCTTCGGTCCGCCATTTGTCAGAATGACCACTTCCAGCAGCGCCGTCCAGCCCAAATTGTTGATGTGGTTGACGTTCACATCCGTGGTCGCAAGCAGCACGCTCACATTCTCCACATGGCCTTTCTCCGAAGCAGGAATAAGTGCATTGCCGCCATATCGATTAGTCAGCTTGGTATTGGCACCTGCATCAATTAGGAGCTTGAGAATATCGAGCAGCCCTTCGGCACCTGCATAGAGGAAGGGATTATCGCGCATATTGTCCTGCAAATGAATATCCGCACCTGCTTCAATCAATACTCGCACTACATCCGGCTTGTTCGCATGCGTTGCGGCCATCATTGCCGTTCTTCCCCTGGCGTCCTGCTCATTGATGTTTGCCCCCTCGTTCAGAAGCTGGGCCACCTTCGCCCTATCGCCTCGTTCAGCAGCAGCTATCAGCTCTATGCTCATACGATGTCTCCACCTTTCTTGCCTTTGGTGTATTTCTTTCCCCATTCCCCCATACTCTCCAGAATCGGAATGAAGCTCTTCCCTGCTTCCGTCAGGGAATATTCTACTTTCGGAGGGACCTCCTGATACACTTCTCTGTGAATCATTCGATCTTTCTCCAGCTCTCTGAGCTGGCTGGTCAGAATGCCTTTGGAAATGCCGGGTACTAATCGTTGCAGCTCTCCGAAGCGCCTTGTTTCTCTCAAATGCCATAAAATAATGATTTTCCACTTACCAGCGATGACGTTCTGCGTTTCCGTTACCGGGCAAACCTCGATTTGCTCCTCGGGGATGCTTCCCTCGAATAAGGTTCGGGCCATCGTAAATCCCCCCTCTGCTCTCATGGTCTTATTTATGTGACTATGTTATATAAAAGTGCCTACTACCATAAATCGAATTATCCCTATAATATTGGACTATAAAGCAAAACACAACTGATGCACGAAAGAAATCGGAGGAATCAACCATGAAAATCGCCATTATCGGCGCTACAGGCAAGGCCGGAAGTCTTATTGCAAAAGAAGCATCCGATCGCGGTCATGAAGTGACGGCCATCGTAAGAAATGCAGCTCGACTTGCAGATACAAACAATGGCGTGCTTGAGAAAGACATTTTCGCACTTACCGGCTCTGATCTGGCATCCTTTGACGTCGTGGTGAATACGTATAAAGCGCCGGATGGAGAGGAACATCTGTACATCGATGCCGGCAGAGCGCTGGTTCAAGCGCTCGAAGAAACGCCAAGCACCAAATTGATCGTTGTTGGCGGTGCCGGAAGCCTCTTCATCGACGAAACGAACACGACCAAGCTGATGGATACGCCGGGCTTCCCGGATTTCGTGTATCCGACCGCTTCCAATGCGGGGAAACAGCTTGATGAATTGCGAAATACAACCTCGATTACATGGACATACATCAGCCCGGCTGCCTTCTTCAATCCCGATGGCAAACGCACAGGGTCTTATACATTAGGGAAAGATCATGTGATCTTGAATCGCCAGGGTCAAAGCTATATCAGCTACGCCGACTATGCAATCGCCGTAATCGACGAAATTGAACAGCCGAAGCATGTGAATGAGCGGTTTACGCTCGTGGGCGAAGCCGAATAAACCATTAAGAACTTCGAATTTCGATTGGAGGCAACTGTTATGCAAGTAGAGATTTGGTCGGACTTCGCATGTCCGTTCTGTTATATCGGTAAGCGCCGCTTCGAGAAAGCGCTGGCCGCGTTTGAGCATCGCGATCAGGTTCAGGTGCTATATCGCAGCTTCGAATTAGACCCTCATTCGCCGAAGCATGTACCGCATGACGTGTATGACATGTTATCCGGCAAATACGGCATGAGCCGTCAAGAAGCGATCAAGATGAATCACAACTTGGCTCAGCAAGCGGCTGCAGAGGGGCTGGATTTTCAATTCGCCGGCTTGGTGCTGACGAATACATTCGACGCGCATCGTCTCAGACATTTCGCCGAGACAGCCGGCAAAGGCGCCGAGGTATCCGAATTGTTATTCCGAGCTTACTTCAGCGACAATAAAAATGTAAGCCATCACGATACGCTCGCCGATATTACGGAGGCGGTCGGCCTCGATCGTAATGAGGCGCTATCCATGCTGGCCGGAGAGCAGTTCTCCGACCGCGTACGCGCTGAAGAAGGGGATGGGCGCTCGCTCGGCATACGCGGCGTTCCGTACTACATCATCGACCGCAAGCAGACCTTGTCCGGCGCCCAGCAAGAGAATATGTTTCTGAAAGCTCTGCAGCAAGCATGGAGCAATCGGCAGCCCTTAGCGTCTTCAGAGGTGGTCGGCGACGGCTGTATCGACGGTATCTGCGCCGTTCCGGAGCAGTAGTATCCAAGCAGAAAGCCCCTTCCTCAGATGATGGAAGGGGCTTTCTTTGTCATACTTCGTAGTACCTAGTAACACGAAATGTGACTCGGCATGACTCGGTAAAATCAAGTATTACCAAGTAATACTCAGTAATATTAAGTATTACTTAGTATCACTTCGCAACATGCAATATCAGCTCCACGCCTCAATGTCGCCATCATCGATATCTTCCGCATCCGTTACCTCTTCCGACTCGGGAAGAGAATCGAGCTCGTCGCTGCCGGCCTCTTCTTCCTCCTCAATCGTCGCCGCCATCTGTTGTCGATCTGTCGTTATCTGACGATAAACTCCTGCTCCCAGCGGGTCCGAGGAGTCCTGCAAGCTAGTTCTCTCCATAGGAATATAAGCCTGTAAATTACGAACCCCGTTCAGCACGATCTCCTTCTCCACCAAATAGCGAAAGGAATCCATCAGATTCGACTGCGCATTCAGCCAGGCCATGACAAGCGGGTCCTCTGTCTTCTTCGTCTTAAGGCTGATATTGCCGCCGGGAAGCTTCATCTTCTTCATCTAAGTCACCTCGACCTATCCAGCTCGCTTATGCCGGCTGCTCCGCTTTACTCTTCAGCGCTTCATAGATTTTGCCCCGTACGAAAGCATCCAGCCCCGATGCGTTCAGCTCAACCGCGTAATCGGAAGGAATATAGAGCAGCTTGATCTCCCTTTCGTCGCAAGCCTCCTTCAGATACGGGTAGAGGACGGCGCGCATAAGAATGCTTCCGCCGCCGTATACACAGATGAGATCGATCTCATTGCGCGCTTTGGTCAGCTGCTTCTTCACATGCTGCACGATTTGCTTCACTTGGCTTTCCAGCGGCCTGCGTAACGTTTTGAGCGCCCGCGCATGGTATTTATGCTTCGGATTCTTGAGCACATCGCTGAAGAACTGCCTCGGACTATCCGGCAAATGAATGAGTCGATTAAACTCCTGCAGCGCCTCCTCTATGGCGTAACCGGCACCGTGATGACTGCCGTGAATGAATTGGCGCAGAAACTTATTGCCCTCCGTAATCGGATATTCCGTCGAGCCGTCGCCAATATCGACATGAAGGATCCGCTTATCTTTGAAATAGCTGCCGTTAAACTTCTTCTCGATGCCATAAGTCGCGGCAAAATCAGCAAAGATATCGCCTTCTCGCCAGTTCCCTGCCGCATCCTTCTGCAGCGTGAAGATAACAGGTGTCGCTTCGGGCACAACCTTCACGAATGGGAAGCTGATTTTGACGGCTACTCGCTGCACGCCCAGATGCACCGTCACATGATGCACGTCGGAAGTAAACCGTTTCTCAAACTTAGCTGAGGTCTCATCGGTATGCTGCGTTACAGGCAGTGCGGTCGCCATATCGACTTCCACATCGATTTGCGCCGGAATCTTCTTCTCGTCTTCGAAAGCCTTCTGCACGGCTAGCGCTGCGATCTGAGCCAGCGTATTAATGATCGGCAAATCCATATCGCTCTTCGAATCGATGCCAATCTGAATCGTATCAATAATCTCGCCGCTCTCCAGCGCAAACTTCCCGACATAGTACATCCCCGGCCTCGCGGCAGGCGAATCCACCGTGACTACCAGCTGATCCTGCAGGATTCGCACAAAACTCTCCGGTGCTTGCTCCTCGCTCCATGGAAGCTCGTCCACTCTGCAATTCACATTGGGCTGCTGAATCAATTTGCCGTCAATGATCAGATCATGCTCGCTGTTGCCGTTATCGTTGCCTACAAAGAAATGATAGTTCATTATCGATTTCCCCCTTAGGTGAATGCTGAAATGCATCCCTAGGTATTACTTTGACATACCAAGTATGAGTTAGCATCGAACCAGAGTCCCACCGAACATTAGTCTTCTCTCATATGAATTTGTCGGAAATTCGGGGATTTCTATAACAAAAAGCGCCTCTCCATTTCTGGAGAGGCGCAATTGCATGCAACCAGCTTATTTCTGTGGAACCATGTTGTTGTAGATGCGTGTAGCGTTCACTTTGCCTGTGCTTACATCTTCGGATGTAAATCCGGATACGATATTACCGACTGTGAATTCTTTTGCAAGCAGATCTTCCGATGGTGCGGCAGCTGTCGGGCCATCAATGCCCATTTGCGTTTCCGGTGTTACCGTTACCCATAGGTCGCCAACCTTGAAGCTTTTGCCGTCTGCGCTAACTTCTGTAATCACGCCATCGATGTTAGCCATCATTTTGCCTGTAGTAGCCGGTTTTGTTGACTGACCTGCCTCACCTGTCTGTGGAGCCATGTTATTGTAGAGCACAGTTGCTTTCACTTTACCTGTGCTTACATCGTCCGATGTGAAGCCCGATACGATATTGCCGACTTTAAATTCTTTCGACAGCAGATCTTCAGACGGTGCAGTTGCCGTTGGTTCATTGCTGCCCCATTTCGTTTGATCCGTTACTTCAACCCACAGATCGCCTACTTTGAAGCTTTTGCCGTCTGCGCTCACTTCAGAGATCACGCCATCAATATTCACTCTTACTTTACCCATGATTGGCGGCTTCGCTGTATCTACGATTGCAGTCTGAGGAGGAGTAGTAGGTGTCGCATCATTGTTCAATGTGAAGATACTAACCGCCAACACCGCACATGCTGCAATTCCAACTGTCCAACCTGTTACTTTTTTCGTCATTACTTTTTCCATTTTCACTCGCCCCTTTGGGTTAATTGTATTGGTTTGTTCCTTGTCCATTTGCTGCATTTCCTGCATCAACTTCTTATATGTTGCTTCTTTGAAATCCTCGCTTGTTTTCACGTGGGACATCGCAGACTTATAAACAGATTTCTTCACGCTCGAGACCTCCAATCTTCTCTTTTAAGATTAAGCGTCCTCTTGCAAGCCAGGTTCCGACCGTCGCCGGTTTAGCCTGCATTATTTCTGCGATTTCCTGAATGGAATAGCCCTCGTAATAGTGCAGATGAATCGGAATGCGGTACTTCTTGTCCAAAGCCAGAACTGCCATCAGAACGTCGTTTTCTTCCTTCGGGAGGTAGCTTAGGTCTTCTGGGACGGGATTCCTGTTTCTAAACCACCCTGCTTTAAGCATGTTCTTGCTTTTATTAATGGTTGTTCGAATCAGCCACGCCTTCTCATGTTCACTGGATACAAATACAGGGCGCTTCTGCAAATAGGTGAGAAACACCTCCTGCGTCACTTCTTCTGCATCTGCTATATTTTTCAAGTAGGCAAAAGCAATTTTGATCATGCTTTGCGAATATAGATCCAAGGCCTGTCGCACAGATTCATTGAGCTCATATGAATCGTACACCTCAGCACCTCCTTTCACTAGTAATACAACTGAGCACGCCCGTATTTTTCATTAGCGCGAATTTTTTTTTAGCATGCGGTTATTTGGGTGAAATCATGTCTGATACGCAAACAAAAAAGGGTACCCGAATAGGTACCCTCAGGTTGCCCGAGAAAGTCCCGACAGCTACTTTATTGTCTATGCTTCATGGACAAAACTTTAACGGTTGTCAGCGTGGCTATTTGATAAATATACGCCTTTTTGAAATCCTAACGGTTGTGACAGACGTTATTTGCAGCAAAATGCCCGATACCCCATGGAAATCATTGAAATAAGCTCTCTGGCAACCGTTAGCCGCTAAAAAGCGGCTATTTAGGCCTAATAACCGCTGTCACAACCGTTAGAATCGGAATACGACAAAGCATGCACCAGTGCCGTGCCGGAACCTAAAAAACCGATGTTATATCAAATGTGGTTCCCCCTATTAACAGCAAAAAAGGCACCCTAATGGGTACCCTCCCTTTGCTTGTCATCTTATAACAGTACGATCTGCGGAGCTCGATTACTGAACTGCACAACTTCATGAATATTATAAGACTTCAATAATGCGATTGCCTCGCCGAAGCCTTGCTCAATACTGCTGAGTCGATGTGCGTCGGACCCCAGTGAGAATAATTTACCGCCAAGATCCAAGTACATCTCGATTAAGTACGTATGCGGATGAATCCATCCTTGCCGGAACAGCCCGGTCGTATTCAGCTCGAGCACTTTCTCCTTGCGAATCATCGTTGTCAATATATCGTATAGAATCGAGCTGCAGCGCTCGTAATCCGCACGGCTTACCATGGACTTCGTATAACGAGCAACGTAATCGAGATGGGCAACCACATCGTAATTATCCATCCGATCGACGGCATCGCGTACATGGGTGAAATAATTGGCCAGGAGCACATCCATCGGCTGATTGTGGAAGGCCTCCTCGGCAAAGTCGAGGACACCGTTATTATGAGCGGAAAGCAGCACCAAATCGAACGAGTAGCTCTCCACATAACGGTTGATTGCCTCGTGATAGTCTTTGCGATAGCCGACCTCGATACCCTTTCGAATCTCAATATCGTACTTCTGACGTAATGCATCAACCTCACGTTCATAATTGTCCATATCAATCAGAACGTCTTTCTTGAAATACTTGCAGTCATAATCAAAATGATCCGTCGTCACAACGGCTTGTTTGCCGAGCTTCACCGCGTTAGCAACAATATGCTCCAACGTTTCTTCGGAATCGGGCGAATAATAGGAATGCACGTGCTGATCCACTATGGTTTGAGGTACTTGCATGAACGTTAACCTTCCTTCTTGATGATAGCCGCGAAATTATGCAATGACCCAGCCTACGTTTTCTTGGGCAAGCTTATCCTTCCATTCTTGAGGCGAATCTTCATTGCATATTACATAATCGATATCGTTATATTCTGCGTATCTGTACATGGATTTTACGTTGATCTTCGAATGATCAATGACGACATGCACTTTATTGGAGCGTTGGAGCATTTTTTTCAGAAAATTGCCTTCATCAATGTCATAGGTCGTAATGCCATCTGTAATTGAATAACCATTCGCCCCTATGAAGGCTTTGTCGATGTGGAACTTCTCCAGCAGCTCGATTGTCATCGAGCCCGAAGCAAACATTTGATCCGTGTCGATTTCACCGCCTAGAAAAATAAGCTTACCCGTGAAGTACCCGGATTTCTTGCGCTCGATAAGACTATTCAATACCTGAATACATCCGGTGATGATTGTCAGGTTCTTTTTATTAAATAAGTGGTTGGCGATTTGAATGGTCGTCGTACCTACGCCAAGTGCAATCACATCATAATCTTGGATCAATTCAACCGCTTTCACGCCAACCCGCTGTTTCTCTTGAATATAGATCGAGTTGCGATGGCTGTAAGGCGCTTCATAAAGCGTGAAGTTAGGCTTGATGCCGCCCCCGTGTACGATAACCAGCTTATTCTCTCGACTTAACGCATCCAGATCACGACGAATGGTCACCTTGGACACGTTCAATTGATCGGCGAGTTCGTTAACCGTTACTCTGCCCTTCGCATTCAATTCCGCTACGATCATGCTCATTCTTTCAACCTGCAGCACAAGGCTCACCTACTCCATTCCTATAATCAACCCGAAACACAGCCGATCTGCATTTCGGGTTGATCTACAGATCTTGCGACTATTCTAAGTAAATAGGATTGGTAAACGCGAATTTACCATACTTATCATAACATTCGATACGAATAAATTTCTCGTCTCCGCGTAACTTTTTGCGAAGTGATGTTAGATTATCGCCCAATTCGATTTGATACTGACGGAGATCACCATTCATATAGATGCGCTCTACCGGTGAACACTCGAAAATCACTTCGCCGTCTTCGATGCGGAAATCATAGATTTCCGGGCCTGTTGAGGAATAGAAGCTGCCTTCGACCAAGGCTTGGACAACGGAATTGCGTGTCAGTTCAGCCGCTTTGACCACGACCCAACCCCCGAAGGAATCGCAATACTTGGAGTCAAGCGGATAACGGTTGTGGTTATCGTCAGTCGCGGTGCCCCACAGCTTCTTGCCTTTACGCAGCAGCGTCTCCCACATCACGCGGGAATTACCCATGTTCTCCATCCACTCCGAGCAGTGATTGTAGACTTCAAGCGCGAACAGGTTCTCCAGCGCATAAACGTCTTCCCACTCCACCGTCGACCAATGCGGATGGTTGAACATCACAATGTTGCCTCGTGCTACCATATCATCAATGAACTCCTGTGCGGTTTCGAAGCTTACAAAATCCGGCCAACGGATCGGCTCCATATGCTTAAACTGCTCTTTGGTCGCTGCAGCCATGTGCATATCCGTCCCCATAATGACATGGAGGTGGAAAATGCGGACATCGCCTGCCGGCATCGTAATTCCGACTTCACTCGATGGCAATGTGATGAAATTCGGTTCATTCTCGTTCTCGAAGTTGGAGAAGAAATCATGCTCCGAATGCGCGAAGAAATGATAACCCTTCTCCTTATAAGCTGCGCGCAGTTGATCTGTCGTAAGCGCCCCATCAGATAGTGTGGAATGTCCGTGCAAGTTGCCTTTATACCAGCTTCCGCCGTTCATGAAAATGCTCTTGGTTACCATGATTATTCATGCTCCTCTCTTATTTCCCTTAATTATTCTCGTCGATAATCTGCTGCGCAGCTTGTGCGGCATGATGCACAACTTCCTTCGGATCCTTGGACGTATCAATCAAGGCGCCTTTCAGATCCTCAATAATAGCAGTGTACATGGCTTTCCAATTTTTCTGCCAAGGGCGGCTGTGCGCGAATTGCAATTGGTCAATCGCCACTTGGTATTGCGGCTTTTCTTGCAGCCATTGCTTCATTTCCGGTGTTTCAAGCGAAGACTTCGTTGTTGGCAGGTAACCTGTCGTTTGGAAGAATTCCGTTACATTGTCGTCCTGCGCCAAGAAATCGAGGAACTTGCCTGCCGCTTTCTTCTGCTCTTCCGTCGCTTTGTCGAGAACGATCAAATTCGCTCCTCCGGTTACGACCACATTCTTACCGCCTTCTTGCGGCTGGAACGCTACCGCAACGTTGAACTTGGCATTCTTAATCAGCTCTCCCATGGACCCGATTGAATCCAAGTCCATCGCTACCTTACCGTCAAAGAAGTTTTGTTTGATGAGATCGGATTGATTGTCTTGTGCACTGTAGGCGTTGAGCATCGTTTTATCATTAACCATATCTTGGAACAGCTTGATGATTCCGGTTCCCTTCTCGTTATCAAACACGACCTGCGATCCGTCCTTGTTGACCATCTCGCCGCCGTAGGAATACACCGCAGACTCCCAGTACCATGCATCGGTATCCCAATACCCGGAGAAGCCATATACGCCTTTAGCCGGATCGCTCAGTTTTTTGGCGTACTCTTGAAGTTCCGTCCATGTTTTGGGCCCTTTCGGATCCAGTCCGGCCGCCTTCAGCAAGTCAGCGTTCATATACAAAATCGGTGTACTGCGGTTCATTGGTGCTGCTTTGAACACGCCATCTACATAGCTGGAGCGAGTCAAACCTTCGTTATAGTTCGCAATTGTATCTGCGGACATATATTTGCCTAAATCGGCTGCAATCGGATTGTAACGAGCCAGGAAGGACTCTTCGATTTGAACGATAACCGGTGTATTCTTAGCGACGAGTGCAGCTTCCAGCTTCTCAGCTACGCCGTCATAGCCGCCTTGACCCGACATGACGATTTCAATATCCGGGTTTTGTTCATTGAATTTTATAATTTCATCTGCAATTAGCTTACCGTTGCCGTTGGTAGGATCCCAGATCGACCAGAAGTCGACCTTCACTTTCTCCCCAGCTGGTGCGGTTCCATTCGTATTGGCATCGGTGCTTGCTTGTGTATTATTGTTCGTTTCGTTCGTTGTGCTTGCAGAGCAGCCGGTTACCGTGATTGTCGTTGCCAAGATCCCCATCATTGCAGCATGTTTCGCATTCCATTTCATTTGTCTCTAGCCTCCACTCGATTTTTATATTAAGGGTTACTTAATACCGTATACAAATGCACTCTTAATGAAGCGGTTCGCCGCAAGATAGAGAACCAGAACCGGGATGATCAACATCATGTTGCCTGCCATGACTTCATTCCAATGCGTTACGCCGCGTGTATCGGCAACCAAACTTTTGACCGTCATCGGCAATGTTCGCACCGCTTCCGAATTGGTTAAGACGAGCGGCCAGAAGTAGTCATTCCATTTGCCGATACAGGTAAACAACAAGGTAGTCAACAGGAAGGGCTTCGAGATTGGCACCATGAGCCCGGTAATGATTTGCAGCTCCGATGCTTGATCGAGCTTAGCGGCATCCAGTAATTCTTCAGGAATCTGCTTGAACGCCTGAGTCAGGAAGAAGATGGTGAAGGATGAGAAGACAAACGGAATAATTAAGCCCCAGTAGGTATCGAGCCAGTTCAAGTCACTGATCAGCACGTACATCGGGACGAAGCTCACTTGGGTGGGCAGTACCAGGTCGACCAACACCAGCGCGAAGAGAATACCGGAGAACCTGAACTTCTTCTTGGCAAAAGCATAGGCAGCCGGCACGCAGACGAGCAATTGTCCGAATGCAACAGAGAGCGTGATAATGACCGAGTTCGTCGCGTAATGGAAGAAGTTAATATGTACCCATGCCGTCTTATAGTTGATGAATTGCGGGACGTTCGGAATCAAATCCGGTGGGAATTGAATGGATTCCACATACGTTTTCAGGGACGTACTCACGACCCAAGCGAACGGAAACGCAAACATCAGGACTAATGCAAGGAGCAGGAGGATACGCATGACTTTGGCCGTATATCTCATCGTTCTATAATCCTCCTCTACTGATAGTGAACTTTCTTAGCGAAATAGTAATAGTTAGCCACAGCGATGATGCTTACCAGCAACATGAATAGGACCGAACCTGCGCTTGCTTTGCCGATATTGAACTGGAGGAAACCAATTTGATAAATCCAATATACGACCAAATTCGTTGAGTTCTCCGGACCGCCCTTGGTCATCAAGCTCACGATATCGAAGGAACTGAAGGAAGCGATCGTCGCTGTAATGAACATGAAGAACAACGTTGGCGACAGCAGCGGAAGGGTAATGCGGAACAACCTCGTCCATCTGCCCGCATTGTCCAGCTTAGCGGCTTCATAGATATAGCCGGGTATGGACTGCAGGCCGGCGATTACGATCATCACGCTGTAACCGAGCGCTTTCCAAATGGAGACGATGATGATAGACATCAGCGCCGTATCCGCACTCATCATCCACTTCAGCGTCGGCAACCCCAGCTCATGCAGCACATAGTTGAGAATCCCTCTGCCCGGATCCATCAGCCACATCCACATCACGGTGATGGAAACGCTCGAAAGAATATGCGGCGTAAAGATGATGCTCTGCACAAAATTGTCGACCCACTTGTTCTCCTGAAAGAAAATCCCCAGCAGGAAGGCAAGTACAATACCGATGACGACGGTAAAAAAGCTGTAATAAAGCGTGTTTCTCAGCACCTTCCAGAACACGGGGTCGTGAAAAATGTTGATGTAATTTTTAAATCCGACAAAGCTTTTGGTTCCTAACACGGTATCCCAAGTGAGGAAGCTGACTTTAATCGCGAAGAAGGCCGGATATAAGGAAAATACGCATACGAGAATGACAGCCGGTGCAATAAGGACATAGGGGTTACGAAAGATTTTATTAACCATAGACATTGCCCACCAAATGATGATTAGTCATGGTGATGCCATCCATCGCCTTAACTGTGTTCAACACGGAATCAATGAGCA
The DNA here is from genome assembly GCF_056269305.1 of Paenibacillus sp. J22R3. Classification (NCBI taxonomy): domain Bacteria; kingdom Bacillati; phylum Bacillota; class Bacilli; order Caryophanales; family Paenibacillaceae; genus Paenibacillus; species Paenibacillus sp. J22R3. Next base: position 417,309 of record NZ_JBWDNS010000006.1, read on the forward strand.
TTTCATCTGCTGTTCGCTGCTCATTGCTATCGAAGAAGTACAGATCCTGTTCGGATATGTAGAGCTGGACGGCTTCGTCGACGCTCAAGTCCGCCTCTGTTTTCATAATGATCGTGCCAAGACTGGTTGCAACGTGATACAAGTGATCCATCCCCAGCATTTCTTTGGTCATGACCACCCCAGCAACCTTTGCACCTCGAAAATCCGCCTGCATCGTTAACTTCACTTTCTGAGGGCGAAAACCAACTGTACCGATTCCAGGCAATTGAAATGTATTCATGCCCGGATCGCCGATAAATGTTGCAACGAACAGGTTGGCCGGATTCTCGTACACTTCCTTAGGTGTTCCCTGCTGCATAATGCGGCCGTGATTGAAAATCACAATATCCGTCGCCATCGTCATTGCTTCGATTTGATCATGCGTAACAAAGACGAACGTTGATTTCAAACTACGGTGCAGCTCGATGAGCTCACTGCGCATTTGATTGCGCAGCTTGGCGTCCAAATTGGATAACGGCTCGTCCATCAGAAACACTTCGGGCTTCTTCGAGATTGCCCTCGCCAGCGCAATTCGCTGTCTCTGCCCTCCTGATAAGGTTGAAGGCTTCGCATTCACATACTCCTGCAGCCCAACCATGCCTACCACTTGCTTAATACGCTTCTCGATCTCATCCTTGAGATATTTCATATTTTTCAAACCGAATTCGATATTTCTGCGCACCGTCATATGAGGGTAGATCGCGTAGTTTTGAAAAACCATGGCGATGCCTCGTTCCCCCGGCTCTTTCTTGGTGACATTCTGATCGCCAATGTACAGCTGCCCGGCACTAACCTCTTCAAGTCCTGCAATCATGCGTAAAGCTGTCGTTTTACCGCAGCCGGAAGGACCTAACAACACCGTAAAAGAACGATCTTTAATTTCAAGATTCAAATCCTCGATCACGGTTTTTCCATTTGAATATGTTTTTGCGATGTCTTTCAAGTGAATTGCAGCCACAGCTCTCATTCCCTCCTATTCCCAAGCACACCTTATCTTTACAACCTGTTCTACACTTCAAATGATAACCATGCTGTGTAAAATGGAGATCAATTGCGAATGAATATATTGTTAATTTTACTTTTAGCAACCTTTTTTGTTCTTTTGTGTTTCTTTTGGCTATGCAAGAAATAAAAAAAGAGGCAAATACCTCATCTGCATGCAGAGTGGGGCATTTGCCTCTTGGCGTTTTGCTAATATTGAACGACGATCCTTCACCGATCTTCACTACTGTTCTTAACCTCTACTCATCGTATCGGCAGCTTAATCTCAATTAAGGTCCCTTCATTGCCCTTGCTCTGATAGGCAATACTGCCATGATGTTGTTTAATAATGCGATGACTGACCATAAGTCCGAGACCTGTTCCCTTCTCCTTCAAGCTGTAGAAAGGCTGTCCCAACTGAGGCAATAGCTCCTCGGGAATCCCGCAGCCATGATCTTTGATCGAAATAATGTATGCTTCTGTGGCTTCTACCCGTAAGCTGATGTGAATCTCTCCGCCGCCCGGCATAGACTCTATGGCGTTCTTTAATATATTGAGAAACACCTGCTTCAGCTGATTCTTCTCACATGTAATAGGGAATTGGGCTCCTGCGAACCCATGGATAAACTCGATATTATTCAGAAGAGCCTGCGGCGACAGAAATTCGACCGTGTTCTCGAGCAGCTCTTTGAGATCCGTATCGGTCAGCTGAATGGATTGAGGTTTGGCGAGCGACAGAAACTCATTCGTAATCATTTCGATCCGCTCAAGCTCACTCAGGAGCAAGTCGCTATTCCTCATTGAAGGATTCTCCCTCCTGTATAGTTGAAGGAACCCTTTCATGGTTGTCAGCGGATTGCGAATTTCATGAGCTACGCCGGCTGCCAATTTCCCGACAACGGACAGCTTCTCCGATTGCAGCAGAAACTCCTCGGCTTTCTTCCGTTCCGTAATATCTCGGCTAATAATGACGACGTGATCAATACTCCCCGCCGCTCCCACAACGGGTCTGCAGCGAGACTCAAATTCGACCCATCGACCTTCCTTGTGCCTCAGCCGGAATTCCATGGCGTGTGATTCACTATCTGCAAACATCTTCTTGATCGCGCTTCGGAACATCACCACATCGTCCTCATGAACGAACGAACACAATTCGACCCCTTCTAATTCAGAACGGGTGTACCCCAATATGTGCTCATGGGATGGCGAGAAATAACTAACGGAATAGTCCTTATCCATTAGCGCAATGAGGTCCGAGGTGTTCTCCGCAATGAGCCGGTATTGGGATTCACTGACTTCCAGCGTCTTCTCCATGTAGTTCTTCTCTGCGATAATTCGACGGAGTCTCTCATTGGATTCAATAAGCAGCCCGCCGATGAAGACGCCTAACAGGACAAATAACAAATATTGCAGGTGAAAGAGCGGCCAAGCTATGAGAATTTGAAAAGTAAACACGGTGCACAAATAACCAACGATGTAGCCGCAGGATAGTACCGCACTTTTCTTAATTGGTGTAAGCCGGGGGATGTACCTATATAATCCGGTGAGAATCGCGATGTTTATGACCCAGCCTACTATGGCCGGCAGCCAATTGCCGCCGGATAGCAGTCTGGTAATCAAGGAAAAAGAGCCTGCAATGATACCGGGTACAGGCCCAAGATAGGCATATACCAGAATGACAGGCGCATATCGAATGTCGTAGGAATACCCTTGTTGTTTGACGGAGAGGATGACGAGAATAACGGAAACAAGCCCCGCATAAACGCCGACCCACAGACGCATCTGTTTCAGGGATGGACGAATAATGAACGAACGGATGACCAAGGGAGTACTAACCATAAGCGAGAAAATGGAGAGATTAACAAAGTAATCGAATACGATCAATTCGCACCACCCTTATGAAGTCACTGATGTCCATGACATGAAGGCTGCTCGCTCTAGAACTCTCGTAGTATAAGACCACCTAATTATTGGAATAGGTGCACTCTTCGAAGTATAAACAACTTCAAAAACAGAAGCAACACCTTAAATTAAGGCTGGGAATGGGCAGCTCGCCAAGCATCAAGCTGCCTTTGCACTTCAATCCGCACCTCATTAATCCCTGCTTGCCGAAGCTCCTGATTGAACTTTGGCAGCACGGCATCCACGTCTACGCTGCCGGTCATCAAACTTGGGAAGTACTTCTCCCAGACCATCTGAATGTTCTGCACTTGAATCGGCACTCGGGACAAGTCGGGCGTAAATCCGAGCGTACTCGAATTAACGGCCTCCCGGTTGCCGGCGCGGAACTGATTCCATTTGTCCAAGGGATCCGGATATTCGCCGCCCATCGTTTTCAAGATAAACCAGTTGCCTTGCGTGTACTGCACGCCTCCATAGCTTGGCTGCGCGCCTTGGATCGGATGACCGTCGCTGTCTTCGGGAGGTTTAGGTACCACCTGACCGTTACGATCGAGCGTGTAGTGCACGCCTTCAATGCCGAAATTAAAGAGGTTACGCACCTCAGGGTCAGTGTTCAGCAGATTGAGAAACTTTACGCTCTCTACGGGATGCTTCGTATCCACGCTGACAGCCATTACCCCGCCGCGCATGGATTCCGTTGTAATCAGTGCCGGTGTTACCGGGTAAGCCACAAGTTTATAGCCGCGATCCTTGCTCCAGCTATTCTCCGACAGCGGTCCGCCTCCGGCAGCTTTCCAGAACACCTTCACGCCCCGCTTCAGGCCTTGGCTTTCGCGCATAGCCGCATCTTCGTTAATATATCCCTTCTCGTAGTAATCCCGAAGAATATCCAGCACGTTCCGGCCTTCCTTCGTTTCGAATATATTCACTACCCGAGAGCTGGGATCCAGCACGCGCACCATCAGCGGAAGCCCCTTCTCCGATACATATTCGTAACCGTCCAGCGCGAAGAAATTCTGGGAGTCCTTGTCGAGCTCCATCGGCTGATAATCGGGTTCCTTCTCCTTGATCATCTGCAGCAGCGGTTTAAGGGAAGCAAGCGTCGTGTACTTCGAAATATCAATATGGTACTTCTTCACCAACTCTTCCGGATACATCCACTGGTCGCGCACCGCCAATTCCTTATTGGTCGGCACACCGTAGATGCTGCCATCATCCATCCGCACGCCTTGCCAGAACTTCGGATCGATGGCATCATACATATCCTTACCCACATTGGATAAATAATCATTCAGCTTCAGCCAGGCGCCTCGTTGCGCATAGGTCGTGTATTCCGGTGCAAAAGCGATATCAAACGGCGTACCCGCAGATACGAGGGTATTCAGCCGATCTTCATACTCCTGCCAGCCCACTTTAATATAAGTGATCGTGACGCCGATTTTCTTGGCCAGCACCTCATTGATCTTCTCATTGACCATCTGCAGGTCTGCATCGGGATCCCCAATCGTGTAATAGATCAAGTTCACCGTATTACCGGGAATTGCGGTATTCTTGCCATTACCGGATGAGGAGAAGCAGCCGGATACAAGCAGCGTCAGCATCAGGACGAGCATGATGGTTGCAACGAGGCGCCTTGGATTCCGTTGTTGTCGTTGCATGACGGTCCTATTCCTTTCTCCGTAAGTCCGAGGGTGATTTGTCGAAATAAGCGTGAAAATGAGAGTAGAAGTAGTTCAGGTTCGGATATCCGACAGAAAGCGCGATACTGACAATTTTCTCGTCCGTAGTCTGAATGCGCTCCTGGGCACGAAGCATCCGATAGGCCATGAGATACTCCGAAAACTTCTTCTGCGTCTCCTTAAGAAACAGCTGCCCGAGATACGTTCCATTCATGCGAAACCGTTCTGCAACCGATTTCAAATTTAGGTTCTGCGCATATTCCGCTTTGACAATCAGCAGAATGCGATTGGTCAGCTTGGACAAACTATCATAGCGAACGCCGAGCACCGGGTCGATGTCCAGATCATCGCGATCCGAGCCTTCAATTGTGCCGTGCAGATCTTCTACAATAATCTTCTCGACCAATTGCTGCAGCTTCGTACGGTCGACGGGTTTGAGCAGATAATCCTTGGCGCCGCAGCGAATGGCCTCCAGTGCGTACTGGAATTCGCCATAGCCGCTCATCATTATATATTTGGAAGGAAGACGCAGTTCATTCAGCTTTTGAATAGCATCATAACCACGTTGTTTGCCTATGCATACATCGAAAATAGCCAAATCGGGCAGAAACTCCACTGCCTTCGAGATTGCACCTTCATATGTTTCGCTGGTCTCGATTTGGCCAAAGCCGTACTTCTCCCAATCCAGCGTGCGTTTCACGCCTTCCAGAATCTGCGGCTCATCATCTACGATCAGTAGCTTGTACATCGAAAGTAGCCTCCTTGGATAGGAATACACTTATTTTAACGCCAGCTTCCTCATTGTTGTCGATTGTCATCGAGAACCCGACTCCGTAGAAGAAGTGCAGTCTTGTATACACGTTACGTAACCCAATGTGATCCGTCTCGGCATCGTCACCTCTGGCAAGCTTGTTCCTGATTTCGGCCAGACGCTCCTCAGGGATCTTATTGCCATTATCCATGATCTCCAGCACGAAACGATCTTCTTCCTCCCAACCGTTAACGATGAGCAGATTGAACTCACTCTCAGGGTTAAAGCCATGGATGAAGAAGTTTTCGGCCAGCGGCTGCAGCCAGAATTTCACGGTAGGCAAGCATAGCAGCGGCGGTTCCACATTAAGCTGATAATAAAATCGTTCCGGATATTTAAATTCCATTATTTTCAGATACTTCTGAAGCAGGTTCAGCTCGCTGCCAAGCGGAATGATGTTCTCGTTCTTCACGATATCCCGGTACAGCGCCCCTAAAGTGGCGATCGCATCGGAAGTGTGGTCGGCATGATTCATTAGTGCAGAGGAACGGATAACCTCTAGCGTATTATATAAGAAATGCGGATTGATTTGATGCTGAAGCGCTTTCATTTCGGTTTCTTGTTGCTTAAGCTTGAGCAAATAATTCGTTTGAATATGTCGATCGAGCTGATGAATCATATCGTCCAGCTCACGCGCGATCATGCCGTATTCGTTCCTGCGATAGCGTGCCGGATTAACCAGTGTGAAATCAGCGGTCTTTGCTCGTCCGATGGAAAGAATAATCCGCCGCAGGAAGTTAGCGTCCTCGCGTAAATTGTAAACAATGAGCAGCAATACGCTGATCATCGCAACGAGCACGATGAGAAACACCATGAGCAGTACGCTTGCTTTCTGACGAATAAGCGGTGCCATGTCTACCATACTGACAAACCGATAATCGAACTCCGCGGAGTTGAATGACACAAAGTAAACCGCATCCGCAAATCCCGTCTTCAGAAAACCATGACTGCGCCCGTCCGCCATCACTCTGCGAACCAGCTCCTCTGTGTTTCGGCCGCTGCCGGCAATCTGGTATACTTCCCCGGAAGGACTGACTGCTGCTGCTTCGCTCAGATGATAATTCTGCACAGTCTTAAATATGCGGTCGCTGCTGACCAGGAAACGGAATTCGCCCAGCTGGCGAGCGATCTGATTCGGATCGGACAGCTTCTTATGGTAGACGAAACCTTTCTGAATCGTCTCGCGGAACATTTGATCCGAATTGGACAAACGGAATTGAAAACTCGTATTCCCATTACTATCGAAGCTCACTACATTACCTTCAAGTGAGGTGTGCAAACTAATTTGAGTGATGTCTCCCTTTCCCCCGTTGCTAAGAAAGGATTTAATGTCCTCGGGAAAGGAAACGAGCGGTCGATTATAATGGCTGTTCTGCAGCCTGCTCGTCAGATAACCTTCTGCGGTGTTTCCCAAGAAGCTGCGCACATCCGATACCAATCCGCTATTCGAATAGACACGCTGCATGAAGGCTTCGATTCGGTCGGCATCATATTGAAGGGTATTTTCCACCCGAGTGAATGCGCCATCGGCTTCATTACGAGCATTTCCCACCCACTGACTCAGCAGTACCGCGCAAGTGAGTGCGCCTATGGTCAGGCCGATGAACACCACAAATACCGCATATGCAATGAATTTGCCGCGATAGATCTTGATTTGCATAAATGAAAGCATGCGGCGTCTCCTTTGCAGTAAGCCTTTTGTCGTACCCACTCTCAACCTTATAACGTCGTTGCCTCCAAAAGCAATCAGGTATTTCGTGGCAGAAAACCCGAACGGCTATCTCCGTTCGGGTTTCTGTATGCCTTTTACTCGATTACTTGCGGTAACTTATTTGAAATAGCTATTGATTTGCTCTTGAGCAGCAGCTGTAATCGCATCCATACCGGCTGCTTTCAATTCTGCTACGATCTTCGGTACCATCACCTCAGGATCAGAAGCACCTGTCATCAGCTCATAGCGATATTTATCCCATACGGCTTTCGTGTTGGACACTTCAGTACCCAGCTTGCTGATGTCTAGCGCAAAGCCCAAGTTCGTGGACGAAGTAGCTTGATCGTTCAGCTTGCGCACTTGATCCCATTGATCGACCGGAGCGCCTTTCGTTACAGCCAAGTCGAAGAATGTACCTTGCGTATAAGCAGCCAATGGCCATGTATCTGTTTTACGCTCAACGACTTTCTCGCCGTCTACGTTGTCGTAGTCGACACCGAGCTCACCGAATGCCAGCATGTTACGCAGCTTCGGATCCGTATTTACCAACTGCAGGTATTTCAGAGCTTCCGTTTTATATTTCGAGTTAGCCGAGATCGCATTCAGAGAACCTTGGATTGTACTCGTTGTATAAATAGGCCCGAAGATTTGGAACATATCGTACTTCGCAACCGCTTCAGTGATCTGCCAGCCTGCTTCCGCGCCTGGGAATGCCTGCGCCGCGAAGAATGGACGAGCCTTGTCAGCTTCCGTCTTCGTCGGGGCATCCGGATTGATGATGCCATCCTTGTACCATTGGTGCAGCGTCTTCAGATCTGCCATGACTTCCGGCTGCTCCAGCACGGATACGACTTTACGGGAAGCGTCGTCGACTTTCACGCCGATCGGCGGCAGACCCAGCGTCATATCGTCATAACCGTTGAAGAATCCGTTAAATCCGTCGCCTTGCGTGAGGGACAGCGGGTAGAAGCTCTTGCCTTCGCCGGCCTTCATATCATGGAAAGGTTTGTCGAGATCTTTCAACGTCTTGATGCTAGCGCCGTCGATGTTATATTTCTGTACGTACTTATCGTCGAATACCCAATATTGAGTCAATGAAGAATCTTTGTACGTCGGTACGGAGTAAATTTTACCGCCGACTTTCGTTCCGTCCCATACCTTCTCAGGAATGAGCTTGTAAAGATCAGGCGAATCGCTTTGTACGGAATCTGTCAGATCCGCAAATGCGCCTAAGTTAACTTGTTGGCTGTACTTACTGTTATTCGTAAACATAATATCGAACGGTTCGCCGGTGTTTACGATGGTATTGATCTTCGTATCCCAGTCGCCCCAGCTTGCTACTTTGATGTCGACTTTCACGCCGATTTTCTCAGCGGTGTATTCGTTCATCGCAGCGATTGCTTTGTCGAAGTTAGCAGGCGTTTGCCCACCGATTGTCCACCATACCAGCGTCGGCACTTCGCCCGATTCAGCAGGTTTGTTTGCCTCCGTGTTTGTAGCTGTGTTAGAAGGCGTGTTGTTACTCGACTCGGAATTGGAATTCGAGTTTCCGCAGCCCGCTAGTGCTGTTGTTGTCAAAAGCGCCGCGGCCCCGATTGCAAGCAATTGCTTCTTTGTCTTTTTCATACCCATTTCCTCCCTTTGATTGCGATCTTTGTTTCCACCGCCTGTATCAGGCGGCAGCTATCATAAACCGGACGAATCCAGGCTTATTTCGGGTTAACCTTTAACAGCGCCGACCGTCAGACCGGAAATAAAATATTTCTGGAAGAACGGGTAGGCAACGGCCACCGGAACCACAATGACGATGGCAACGGCCATACGCGCGGATTCCTTAGGCATCGTGGCGACAAGCTCCGCATAGCTGATGCCCATGCTGGAAGCATTCTTCGCCAGAGCGTCCACGTTACTCATCAAGCTGTTCAGCAGCGCCTGCAGCGAGTACAGGTTCTGGTTGTTGATGTACAGCATGGATTGGAACCAATCGTTCCAATAGGAGAAACATAGGAACAATCCAATGGTAGCCAGTACCGGCAGCGATATCGGAAGCACGATGGAGAAGAAGATGCGCAGCTGGCTCGAGCCGTCAATCTCGGCAGATTCGATCAGAGCGTCCGGAATCGTGCTTCTGAAGAAGGTTTTGCAAATAATTACGTTGAAAGAGGAGACGGCCAGCGGCAGAATAAGTGCCCACACCGTATCTTTCAGACCCAGCAAATTCGAGTTGATATAGTAGCTGGACACCAAACCTCCATTGAACACCATCGGGATGAATACGACCCAAGTCAGCAGCCCATTAAGCTTGTAATTGGGCCTCGAAAGGACATACCCCATCGAAGTCGTAAGCATCACGCCAAGCACGGTACCTACGACGGTAACGAGTACGGAGATGCCGAGCGCCTGACTAATCATCTTCCCTTGCTTGACAATATAATGATAAGCCTCTCCGGAAAAGGCCGTCGGAATGAGATGATAACCATCGTTACGGATGGAATCCTCGCTGGCTAGCGATACGGACAGTACCACTAGGACGGGCACGAGGCAAACCAACGCCAATATAATGAAAATCAGATTGAAACTTACGTTCGTGGCGGTCCCGATTCGGTTGAATTTGTCGAGACCTGATTCATATTTCGCTTTTGCTTTCATTTCCCGCTTCCTCCTTTACATCATTGCGCTCTCTCGGTCTACACGACGAACGACCCAGTTGGCAATCAGAATGGTCACACAACCCATTACGGATTGTACGAATGCGGAAGCAGAAGCCATACCTACCGTTGCCGTCTTCAGCTGCTTATAGACGAGAACGTCGATGGTAGTCGCTACGTTGAAGAGAGAGTTAGAATCCCGCGGCACCTGGAAGAACAATCCGAAATCCGTGTAGAAGATTCGCCCTACGGCCAGGATGAACATCATCACGATGACCAGCTTCATAAGCGGCAATGTAATAAACCGAGCTTGCTGCCATTTGGAAGCGCCATCGATTACGGCGGCCTCGTAATACGTGCTGTCGATACCGGTGATGGTCGCTAGATAGACAACCATGCCGTAGCCCAAGCCCTTCCATACATTCATGAAAACCAGAAAGTACGGCCAGTATTTAGGCTCCATATACCAGTTCACAGGATCCTTGCCGAGGTCTGCCAGGAATTGATTGGCGATCCCTTTATCGAAGCTTAGAAACGCCCAAACAATGGCGGATACAACGACCCAAGATAAGAAATAAGGCAAGAACATCATCGTTTGATAGATTTTGCCGGCTTTACTGCTGTGCAGTTGGCCAATCATCAGTGCCAAAGTTACGGGTACTGCAATGCTTAGGATAATGAATATCAAATTGTATCCCAGCGTATTGCGCATCACGACCCAAGCATCGTTCGACTTGAACAGAAACTCGAAGTTTTTGAAACCTGACCAATCGCTGTTGATGACGTTGCTGAGAAAGCCACCGTGAATCTTGAAATCTTTAAAGGCAATAATTAGACCAAACATCGGTAAGAAACAAAATAAGATATACCAAATGGTCGTCGGCAGGGCCAGAAACGTCAGTTCTGTATCCTGCGTGCGCCAGCGTGTTCGTAAGCGTTTACGCCCGCTCTTCATGTCCATGTCAGCCACTCCTTCCGTTTGTTCACGTTCAGCGTGTACGCGCTTTCAAACTAACTGATGTCATTGTATAGAATGTTGCAGGCCTCATTCCAGACAACAAACATAAGACCGCAGTCAACAAACGTTAGGTTTGGGGGTGAATGTGCAAAATAAAAAAGCTTTCAACCGCCAGCATTTGGCGGTTTGAAAGCTTTTTGCATGTTAAGCTAAATTGTGGACCGACTTAGGCCGCCACGTCTCTGCGCGTAAACGCAAGCCAAGAAACAAGATTGAACACGATAAAGTAAATGACCAGCATGATGATGGAGAAGGAAAGCGTCATGCCATCCTGATACGGCCGACCCTCCAGATACTGTGCAAGATTGAGGTTGGCAAACAGCACGTACTTCGCCCAATCGTAACGCTGAATAAGCTCCGATACTATGGTTCCCGCAAACAATAAGAAGATCGAGGACCCGATGGCCATTGCGCTGCTGCGGAACGCTGAAGATATCATGAACGCGATCGTGACATACATCACGGTGGATACACCGTTTAGCAGATAGGTTTTCCACAAGTTAACAAGCATGTTCCGCTCGAAGATGTCCCCATTCGAATCCATGCCGACCAGCGGCAAGTTCATATCGCCGAACTGATACAGCAATCCGTTAATCAACACGGATACTATGAACAGCACGATAAGTAACAAGATGCCGAACATAATCATGGATACATACTTAGAGATGAGGATCTTGAGCCGATTAGCGGGCCGAATGAGGAGCAGCTTGATTGTCCCTGTCGAGAATTCACCGGCCAAGCTGTCTCCGGCGATAATGACCGTGAACAGCGTAATCAAGATGACTAACGTCGCGGAACCGTTAATGCCGCTCCACATGGTGCCGACCTCCGGCCTGATGTCATGCTCCAGCCTATAATCGATTAGTGCGATTCGATCCTTATAATATTTCTTTGATCCCTCGTCTGTTTTCGGATCGGCCAATTCCTTCACCATGGTGTCTTTTTGCTGCTCGACTTGTTTCTGCCACGTCTCTGAATTGGTGTCTTTGTCGTAATACCAGTCCAGGATGCTGGCGGTAAACACGATCGCGATCATGAACCCGACCATGATCCAAGTTCGCCAGCGGCGGTATACTTTCATATTTTCGTTCTGAATTAAGTTAACCAACCTGCTCGCCTCCCGTCATTTCCAAGAACCGATCTTCGAGCGACACCTTAATTGGATGTGCACCGAAGACGTCAATCCCGCTACCCATTAAGTAAGACAGAATACGCGGGATCCGTTCCCGTCCGGTCACGATTTCGGCGCCTCCCTCAACAAGCTTCACTTCTTTGACGCCTTCCATCCGCTTGATCGCCGCCACCGCTTCATCGGTAAAGTCAGCTTCAATGAGATAGGACTTGCTTTGCTCATCGGAGCCGATAAACTCGTGAATCGGTTTGATGTCCACCAGTCTGCCCTTTTGCAGAATAGCCACGCGGTCGCACATCAACTCCATCTCGGAGAGCAAGTGGCTCGATACGATAACCGTAATGCCTTCGGTCCGTGTCAAGTACCGCAAATAGTCGCGCAGCTCGCGAATTCCCGCAGGGTCAAGACCGTTCGTCGGTTCATCCAGGATGAGCAAGGACGGATTGTGCAGCATCGCTTGAGCGACGCCTAGCCGTTGCCGCATACCAAGGGAATACTTCTTCACTTTATCGTGAATGCGGTCTTCCAGCTTCACCAGCTTGACCACTTCATCGATTCTTTCCTTGGTCACTCCCGGGACCATACGTGCGTAATGGACCAAATTACGATAGCCGCTCAGAAATTTGTACATTTCCGGGTTCTCGACGATTGCACCGACGTGGCGGATAGCCTTCTCGAATTCGTTCTTAATGTTATGGCCTTGGATGCGAATTTCACCTTTGGTGATGGACATCAAGCCGACCATCATTCGAATGGTGGTCGTTTTGCCGGCTCCGTTGGGACCGAGAAAACCGAATATTTCGCCTTTGGGCACGTCGAACGTTACATTATCAATAATCGTTGTCTTGCCGACCTTCTTGGTCACATTGCGCAAGCTTACAACCGGCGTATCGCTCATGGTTGTGCCTCCTCTATTGGGGAATGGATAATAACCTCTCCGTTACTCGACGTAATGTCGACGTTCCATTTGCCGGTACCGGTCGCACCTGTTAATCGCGTCCTATTGTCGTTGTCCGGCTTTGTGCTTATAAACGGCAAACTCGTGAGAATGGACCCATCTTTAACCTCAACGTTTAAACTAAATCCGCCATCCTGCGGCAGCACCACATCCGTTGTTCCGGATTGTGAATCCACTTTGATGTCACCGCGAATACCGTCCATTCGAATATCGCCGTCTACTCCGCTCAAATTAACGTTGCCGGAGATGTCGCTCACGTTCACGGGGCCGCCTTCGGTAACTCCGCTTACTGCTCCTTGAACGCGGCGGATAAACTGCCTTCCGGACCTGCCGCTCACCGATACATGGCCTCGAACGTCCTCAATCGTTGCGACTCCCGACTCGTTGTTTAGCGTGATATCCCCGTTTATGCCAGAAGCGTACACATTGCCATAGGAGCCATTAATGGTTAAATTTCCGGTGGCCCCAACGAGCTCCACCAGGCCGCCTCTTGAGGTTACATCAACATCGCCATGAATGCCTTCGAGCCGAATGGATTCCTCTTCAGCGCTCAGTCGCAGCTTCATGCCATCCGGCACGAGCAGCGTGTAGGCGATGTCGTAATCATCTTGATCAAGCGTTTTCCCGCCGGCCATTGCAACCAAGTTGACCTTACCTGCTTCATGATGCTGCTCGATGCTTACCGCCTTGTTCATCCGATCTGCTGCCTCTGCGTCCGATGCGAACACGGTAACCGCGTATTGCAGACTTACGATGCCGCCGGTTGCTCGCTGCACCGTTATCGGACCACCTGCGCCGGTGAGCTGAAGCTCCTGCAGCGTCACTGGGTCGGTAATCTCAAGCTGCCTCTCGTCCGTCTTTGTCACGCCATGGTCCGCTTGCTCACGGGCCTGCGTTCGCGCCTCATTAACGAATTGATCGCTAAAGCGTTTGAAAGGCTCCTCTTTGCGAATCCCGATATCCAGAATCATCACCACGAATAGGACGAAGACCACGGAGAGAAGAAGCGTTCTCTTAGAGCGTAACGTCATCTTCATACCTCCACTTCCCGTTCGAAAATATACCCATTCAGCCACGTTAATCCGACGATAATAAGCGCCACAACGATGAACGGTCCGGTTTGCATAAACGTTCCATCCTGCCCTTCGCCGCCTATCCATATATCAGGCGTCCATTTCAGCAGCGCCGACAAGAGCGGGCTAACCCGAAGCGTGGCCCAGAGCGCCGTGACGAAAGCGATGAGAACAACGAGCCACTTCAATCGCGCGACGAGCTGCCCGCAAAGGAATGCGAATTGCACGATAACGACCGCGAATACCGTGATGAACAGGTAGAGCCAGAAGCTGTGCAGAATCAAGTTCACGATCTCCGGCTTGAAGCTCAGCAATTCGTGGACAATTTGCCACTCATCCCACTTGGCGATTAGCAGCGTGAGCGAGAAGCTTGCTGCAATCCACAGCATGACTCCGATCAACAACGTTATCGTAGCTGCGAGCTTCGCCGCTAACACTTTCCATCCACGTACAGGCAGCGAGAGCAGCAAGTAAATCGAATTCGTTCTCCACTCCGAATGCAGCTGATAATAGCCTACACCGATCGTGACCACAGCAATGAAGATATAAGGGAATAACAACGATAACATCGACAGCACGTCATCCTCCCATACCCCACTCTTGAACCAGAGCAAGAGATCCATCAAAAGGACCGCGACCGAGAAAACGCCGTATAAGGGCCAGACGCTCTTCAGCTCTTTGCGGAATAAATTGCGGAATGCCATTACACGTACACCTTCTCCCATATGTTCTCGAGTGAACAACCGAACTCCGCGCGCAGGTTCTCTGCGGAGTCGAACAGTTTGATTCGTCCGCCTTGCAGGAAGATCACGTCATCGAACATCGGCTCAGACTCTTTCACGGAATGAGTGGATAAGATGATCGTCTGCTCTCCGGATTCGAATTCGCTGGCGATCGAGCGGATGATCTTAGCGCGCGAGGAAGGATCGATGCCCGAGAATGGCTCATCAAGCAGGACGAGCGGCACATCGCGGGATAAGGCAGCGATCAGCTTCAATCTTGCGCGCATTCCCTTGGACAAGCTGCGCACCTTCTGGTCGATATCAAGCTCCATCTTCGCGAGCATATCCGCCGCTTTGTCCGCCTTCCAATCGGGATAAAAGCCGGAGATGAAACGCAGCGTTTCCTTCACCGTCATCCAGCCATACAAATTGTCGATCTCCGGCAAATAGGCGATCTGCGCTTTGTTCCGAACGCCGGGCTCCCTGCCGTTTACGAGAATGCTGCCTGACGTCGGATAGATCATTCCCGCCAGCATCTTAAGCAGAGTCGATTTACCGCTCCCGTTCGGGCCGAGCAAGCCGACTATCGTTCCTTTGCGGATTTGGAGGTCGATTCCGTTAATCGCGTGTTTCAACAAGTATCGTTTATGAACGCCATGTAACTCTGCAATATAGGGTTGGTCGAAATGTTCATTCATGCTCATGCTCTAAGCCTCCTCGCCTTCGTATAATTGCTTGCGAAGCAAGAGCTCTGTCTCTCCCGGTTCGACTCCCAGACCCCGCATCTCCTCGATAAATTGGCGTACCGCCGTGTTGGCCATCTCCGCTCGTATATGCAGCAGCAAAGCCGGGTCGTTCTTGATGAACGTGCCTTGGCCGCGCAACGTCTCCGTCAATCCTTCCCGCTCCATCTCCTGATACGCCCTTTGCACCGTATTCGGGTTAACCTGCGACATTTGAGCCCTTTCCTTCAGGGAAGGGATCTTGTCTCCCGGCGCCAGCTCACCCCTGACTAACGCCTTCTTGACCTCGTCCACCATTTGCAAATATATCGGTTTCGGGTTGTCAAAATTAAGTTGCATGTCCGACCCTCCTATAGACCGCGAACCAGTGCACTACTAAACTAGTGTACCGATAATATATGTGGAATCCGAGGCGCTTGTCAATGGCTTTGTTTCTATTTGCGCCAAAAAGCCGCTTCCTATGCGGGAAGCGGCTTTTACAATCGCGATTTGAGGACATCAGCGTGTTAGCACGGCTAACTTAACTTAGGTCATCAACACGAACGCCAGTGCAACGATTGCAGGCAGACCTTGCACAATCAAGATAGATCTCTTAGCCGTTACGCCTCCATAAATAGCAGCAACGAGTACGCAGCAGAGAAAGAATAGTTGAATCTGATGCCCGACTGCGGCTGCGGGATGGAACAATCCCCAGAGCAAACCTGCCGCTAAGAAACCGTTGTACAATCCCTGGTTGGCAGCGAGGGACTTCGATTCTTGGGCGAACGTCTTCGTGGTACCGAATGCCTTTAATGCCCGCGGCGTAGTCCACATAAACATCTCCAGTATTAAGATATAGATGTGCTCCACTGCGACAAGTGCAACCAATAGTGCAGCTATAATCGTCATTTGCGTCTTCTCCCCTGCCTGTATGCGTTTATATCCTATATATACATCCTACCGAACCCCGGGACAAGCTCTACCTACAAAAAAAGAGCGCCACCTTGAAAGGTATGCGCTCTTCACCATCCATCTTGTTATGCGATGTTGTTCCAGTAAAAAGTAAGAGTAACCGCGCTGGCATTGCCCGCAGCGTCAGTCAACGTACCCGATACAACCATCTGATTGGCATTGCCGCCAAGGAGCTTCAAGTAGCTAACGGACACACCGTCATGTTGTTTATCCAAAACACCTAATTTTGTGATTAGATCCAAGGATGAAGCCGTTCCTCCGACAAGCTGCTGCGTGAAGTTCAACGACGGATAAGAGGACAGGTTCACGTTTTGAATGTCGGTGATCGTCAAAGTGGCGTCTTCATTGGAAGTAATGTTTCCCGTAGTCAGGTAACCGCTTGTGATCGTGATTTGGCCTTCGTTGTCATTAAGAGTAACAGCAAGATTGTTGACGTTCGCTGCAGTCAGGTTAGGCGCCGCATCGTCTGCTTTAATGGTTAATGTTACCGTGCGGGAGTTGCTGGAATTATCTCGAAGCGTTCCCGTAATGACTAGCCCGTCATCGTTGGTATCCAACTGATTAAGCAGCGACATGGATACGCCGTCTTCTTGTGGATCGAGCGCTCCAAGCTTGTCAATCAGATCAAGTGTGTTCGAGCCGGAATTTAGGGATTGAGAGAGTGGCAACGACGGATAATCCGTCAAAGTGATACCTTCAATTGCAGTAATAGTCAACGTCGAAGCTTCACTCACGCTAAGCGTTCCCGCTGTCAGATACGCACTGCTCTTAAAGCTGATCGTACCTGTTGTGCCACCGGATACCGTTACATCTCTGCCGTTAACGGTAGCAGCGGTGATGCTCGGTGCAGTTGTATCTCCAGATGGTATTACTACTGGTGGTTTTGGCTTACTCTCTTCTTCTTTTTCTTTCTTAATCACTTCATAAGCTTGCTGTCCGCCATACGCACCAACAACCAGATCACGACGAGTGGCGACTTTTGAACCGTCTACTCCTGCATCGAGGATTTTAAACTCGATGGCTTGTTTAACGGCATCGCTGTACCATGGTGTTTTGTTGACATCTACTGTACCGCCTAAGCCTCTAACGAATACAGTAGCAAGTTGTCCTAAAGTCGCGGTGTTGCCAGGAGCAAATTTACCATCGCCAACTCCGTTAATTAGTCCGGCTTTCTTCGCGGCTTCGATGTAAGGAATCGCCCAACCATTCGTTCCATCGGTGCCACCCACGTCGCTAAACGAGGAAGTCTTTAAAGTACTGTCGACCTGGAGGCCAAAAATCAAAGCAGCCACTTTAGCGAATTGTGCACGGTTCATTTCTTCTTTAATTCCAAACGTGTCGTTGCCCATGCCATCAAATATACCCTTGGAAATCAATGCATCAAATTTGGCCTTGGTTGCTGCATCCAAATCCTTCAAATCTTGAAAATCTGCCGACGTCTTTGGGGCCGAATCCGCTGCATTCGCAACTAAGCTTGGCATTAGTAAGCTTATTCCAAGTGGGAGAATCAACCATTTTGAAGCCTTCTTCTTCATCAACAAACGCTCCTTTTATTAAAAACTAGTAAATTATTCTAAAATTTATTTCGGCATGCAGACCTATTTTGTTTAGCTTATAAGTGAAAAAGAATTACAAAAGAACGAGATTCTTTCGAACTATAACCCATTTCAATAAACTGGATATTAGCAAAAATAAACACGGCACCCAAGTCGGGTACCGTGTCTACTGTGTTAAACCTATAACTGCGGTCCACTCCGGCTCGCTTATACCCCTTCATACAATGAGGAATCCAAACCCTGGATATACGGTGTCCACTCACCTGTCGTATATAGTAGAAGCCGGTGCATGGCACGCGTACATGCCGTGTAGAAGAGCTTGCGCTCACTTTCCCGATGGTATACGGAAGAAGCGGCATCATAGATAAGCACGGCGTCGAACTCCACCCCTTTGGCGAGGTAAGAGGGAATAACCATGATTCCCTTCTCGAAGACAGGCGTCTCCTTCGTAACAAGCCGCAGCCCCTGACAACCATGAGCGGCAAGGCGTTCGTAGGCCTCCCTGCTCTCGGCTGCTGTCTTCGTAATAATAGCAATGGAGCCGAAATCCTCCGCCTGAAGAGCCGCGAGGTCCGCTGCCATTCGCGCCGTCCTCATCACGTCGCTGCCCGTCTGAATAAGAAGGGGTTTCCTTCCCCTCCGATCGAAGGGCACGATCCCCTCGCCACCCGGCAGCAGCGACCTGGTGAACTCTACAATCTCGCGCGTGGAGCGGTAACTGCGGGACAATTGAATTCGGCTCGTTTCGGCCTCGCCATAGAGCTTGAGCAGCGGTGACTCCGCCTCATGTAATTTCGTTGCCTGCGTGAAGATCGCCTGACCGAAATCACCCAATACCGTCATGCGGGCACGAGGGAACAGATTCTTGAGAAACTGATATTGGAACATTGAATAATCCTGGCCCTCGTCAATAAAGAGATACCGAACCAGCGTATTCACCCGAGAGCCCTCAATGAGTTCTTTTAGATAGAGGTACGGTGTTGCGTCCTCATAATACAGCTCGCGTCGACTCAGCTTCTCCCTCGTCTGCTCACAGATTTGCGGCCAATGCTCGGGGACTTCAGCAGTGTTCGTCCTTGTAAGATACACGTTGTCATTCTCGCTGAACAATTGCGTGTATATGCCCTGCATATCGATAAACAACATACTCTTTACGCTTCGTCTCAGCGGCTTGAAGGCCTCTTTCACGACCATGCGGCAGAGCATCTCTTCCTCTTGCTCGGCGAAGTTGAAGTCTGCTTCATCTCCACGGCGCTTTTTCGTTACAAATTCTTGTACCTCCGCATACTGCTCGGCGAAATCAAACACACCGCGATCCTTGTGCAGCTCGCCAAATACTTCCGCATACTGCTCATTGTCCAGATAGTTCAGTTCCTCCTGAACCCACGAAGCCGACAGCTCTTCTCTCTCCAGCAGAGTCAGTTCCTTCATTAACCATTCCTGCAGTAGAGTTATGCGATTGGTTAGTCGAATCGAGGGTTCATAACTATAAAATTTCGATTTGATTTGATCGCCGGTAATTAAAACCCGATCGCGGAATCGAATGCCGTTAAACAGCATCCCTGCTTGCCCCAGCCACGACGCATAACCATGAAGAGCCTGAAGGAACGCTTCCGAAGACTTATATTGGATTCCGCTCAGACGGGGCGCATACCCCTGTGTCGAATCTTCGGTTAACACATATTCAAGCTGGTCGAAGGGATCCTCCAGTTGAAATATTGATCCAAGCCAATAGTCCAGATATTCTTGGAAGGTCGTTTGCTGCATGTTCTCCTCGCCAAGCTCCGGAAGAACCGTAGACACGTAGCTGTTGAACATCGGATTAGGTGAGAAGAGAACAATCTGATCAGCCGTCAGTTTATCGCGATGTTTATATAGTAAGTACGCTACGCGCTGCAGGGCAGCAGAGGTTTTTCCACTGCCAGCCACACCTTGCACAATGAGCATGCGGCTTCTATCGTCACGGATGATGGCGTTCTGCTCCTTCTGGATCGTCGCCACGATACTCTTCATCTGTGTATCAGCGCCCTTGCCCAGCACCTGCTGGAGCAATTCGTCGCCAATCGTTATGCTGGAGTCGAACAAGTTCTGGATCCGTCCGTCACGAATCTGGTATTGCCGCTTCTGCGTCATGATCCCCTTAATTGATCCCCCGGGCGTGTCAAAGGCAACCTCGCCAGGGGAGTAGTCGTAATACAAACTCGCAATTGGCGTACGCCAGTCGTACACCAAGAAATTCATGCCGTCCTGTTCGACGAAAGAGGACACGCCTATATAAACCTGCTCAATCAGATCCTGACCAGCCTCTTGAAAATCAATACGTCCAAAATAGGGAGATACCAACAGTCGCTTCACGCTATTCCATTTCTGCTGCAGCTGCCGGTGGCTCCGCTCCCGTTCGGATAATACGGCTGCCTGCTGCTGAATCGTGAAGAACGTCTCTTCAAAATCCTCATGGGTGCTCGTATTCACCGTGACTTCTTCCCAGAATCGCTTGCGGATGTCCGCCGCTTGATGACCCAGTTGATCCACTTTAGGCTCCAGCTCCACGATTGCTTCATTGAGCTTGCTCATTGTCAGCTCCAGCCGCTCTTGTTCGTTCTCCCAATCCTTTGCGTGTATCATCCTTCTGGGCACACTCCTTTAAACTGTAATTTGGAGAAGCAAAAGAACATTTGACAACCCGCACTTCCCTGTGATAATATTAAGGTATAAATAAGATGCAATAACTACGACTTAATACATAAAACTGCAGAGAATTCTTTTATTATAGCATGTTGCTTTTTCGAGCACAATTGGTGATTACGATAAATACCCCGGGAAATTTTCCCGGGGTGTTTTTGTCTCTATTGTAAACTACGCTTGAACCTGTGATCCGGCAGCCCCCTCGACTTCGGGGTTATTCGAAAACCGGAACAGCCTCCACATAAGACTCTCCGGCTCTCCCGCTCGTATAGTTAATCGTACGATCGATCATATTCACTTCGTAATAGTGTACGCCTGCAGCTGCCATGTCCCTAAGAAATTCTGAAAAAGGAGTCCGATGCTGCTGATGATGTACCAGTCCTCTCTTTACGGCATCGGCTTGGAACTGCTCCGCTACCTCAAGGGTTGAAACCGCCGCCGAATTCGTTTCCTCGTACTGACTGTCTGCCCCCATATACACGATGTTGTCGTTGGCTACGCTTGTCCGATAAGCAACCACTCCTGCATGGAGCAATTCCTGAAACGTTCTTGGGTAGGGCCATCTTTCGCTTTTGGACACCGAGCTAATTCGTTTAACTTCTTCAATATTCATAGGAAGCCTCTCCTTGTGAGATGTTAGTGTACGAGTTGGATTTATTGCCATAATAGCATACATACAAGCCCGGCAAAAATGAAGAGCGCCACCTGAATTAGGCAGCGCTCTTCAGCTTCTATAAATAAAATTCAATAAGTGCTTTGTCTACTCTCGTGTCGGTTATGCAAGATCGTAGCGGTCTGCATTCATGACCTTCACCCATGCCGCAATGAAGTCACGCACAAACTTCTCTTGGTTATCGTCTTGCGCGTAAACCTCAGCAATGGCGCGCAGTACGGAGTTTGAGCCGAACACGAGATCGACGATGGTAGCCGTACGCACGACTTCGCCCGTCTTCCGGTCACGCCCTTCGTAAACCACCGCATTAGCCGGCTTCCACTGCAGGCCCATATCCAGCAAATTTACGAAGAAATCGTTCGTGAGCGTACCTTCGCGATCGGTGAACACGCCATGCCCGGTATTCCCGTAGTTCGTGCCCAGCACGCGCATGCCGCCTACGAGTACAGTCATTTCCGGTGCCGTAAGGTTCAGCAGCTGTGCCTTATCCACCAGAAGCTCAGCAGGGCTGACGCTATACTGCTTCTTCTGATAGTTGCGGAATCCATCGGCAGCCGGCTCCAGTACAGCGAAGCTCTCTACATCCGTTTGCTCTTGCGTGGCATCGCCGCGTCCGGAGGCGAAAGGCACCGTCACATCAAAGCCCGCATCTCGAGCGGCTTTCTCCACTGCGGCGCTGCCGCCCAGTACGATTAAGTCAGCCAAGCTTACTTGCTTATCCAGACCACTCTGAATGGCTTCCAGTGCAGCAATAACCTTCGCAAGCTGCTCCGGCTGATTCACTTCCCAATCCTTCTGTGGAGCAAGACGAATTCGGGAACCATTCGCGCCGCCGCGCATATCGGAGGCGCGGAATGTACTGGCCGAAGCCCAAGCTGTCGATACCAGTTCGCCGACTGTTAGTCCTGCGCTTAGGATCTTCAATTTCAGCTCTTCTACTTCGGCGTCTGTCAGCTCCGTCTCAGGTGCAGATATAGGATCTTGCCAGATCAGAATTTCTTCCGGCACTTCCGGTCCCAGATATCTTGCACGAGGCCCCATGTCACGGTGAGTAAGCTTAAACCATGCGCGAGCAAAGGCATCCGCGAACTCTTCCGGGTTCTCATAGTAACGGCGAGATATTGCCTCGTATGCCGGATCCGCACGAAGCGCCATGTCCGCAGTGGTCATAATCGTCGGAACGCGAACGGCCGCATCTTCCGCATCTGGTGCAAGATGCTCCTTAGCAGGGTTTATAGGCGTCCATTGATTCGCGCCTGCCGGGCTCTTCGTGAGCTTCCATTCATACCCGAGCAGCAGCTCGAAGAAGCCGTTATCCCACTGCGTCGGATTCGCCGTCCATGCGCCTTCGATACCGCTCGTGATGGCGTCACGGCCTTTGCCTGAGCCGTGCGTGCTCAACCAGCCCAAGCCTTGCGCTTCAATAGCAGCTCCTTCCGGCTCAGCCCCGACAAGTGCGGCATCTCCCGCTCCGTGTGCTTTGCCGAACGTATGCCCGCCAGCCACGAGAGCGACCGTCTCCTCATCGTCCATTCCCATCCGTTTGAACGTTTCACGAATGTCTCGGGCGCTTGCAAGCGGGTCCGGACTGCCGTTAGGACCTTCCGGATTAACATAGATCAAGCCCATTTGAACAGCCGCGAGCGGATTATCGAGCTCACGATCACCTTTATAGCGATTGTCTCCCAGCCATACCGTTTCAGCACCCCAGTAGATATCCTCTTCCGGATGCCAGACGTCCTCACGGCCGCCGCCGAAACCAAAGGTTTTGCCGCCCATGGACTCAATGGCAACATTCCCCGTCAGAATAAACAAGTCCGCCCAAGAGATCTTGTTGCCATACTTCTGTTTAATCGGCCACAGCAGTCGACGCGCTTTATCCAGGTTGCCATTGTCTGGCCAGCTATTAAGAGGAGCAAACCGCTGCGTGCCGGTTCCGGCCCCTCCACGGCCATCGCCCGTACGATATGTGCCTGCCGAGTGCCACGCCATACGGATAAAGAATGGACCATAATGACCGTAATCAGCGGGCCACCAATCTTGACTGGTTGTCATCAGATCACGAAGATCCTGTTTAAGTGCCGGATAGTCCAGCTTGGCGAATTCCTCTGCATAGTTAAACGCTGCGCCCATCGGGTTCGTTTTCTGGTCATGCTGATGAAGAATGTTCAAATTCAGTTGGTTAGGCCACCAGTTTCTATTCGACGTACCGCTAGATGCAGGACTCGTAGCGCTTCCATGATTGAACGGACACTTCCCTGCGTTAGCATTTTCCATATTCATCGTTATCACCCCATAAACTAAAATTAGTACTAAATGATAATTATTCTAATACTAGTTATAAAGCTAATCACAGCAGAAATCAATTGTTTTTTTGGGGCTTTCTTCACGTCGTTAAGACTCTACCAAATATATATGTCCCACCACACTACCCTATGTCCAACGGTGCCAAATACGGACAATCCCGCTTCCCCCATTACCCGTTTAAGGTCACTTTTAAATACTAGGTTTAAAAAAAGTGCCTACTTCCTACCGTCGACCCCAGGGGCTATCCTACGTATAGCAGTCAACTAATCCGTAATCAGGGGAGAGATCAATCATGAATATTGCATTATGGATCGTACAAGGTGTTGCCGCATTAGGTTTTATTTATTCGGGCTGGTTGAAGGCCTTTCAGTTTGAGAAGGCCAAAGCTTCATGGGGCTGGGTGAAAGACGTTCCACAAGCCTTCGTAGCCTTTATTGGGATAGCAGAATTACTCGGCGCAGTTGCACTTATCCTGCCTCAAGCGTTGGATATCGTACCGGTGTTAACGCCAATAGCCGCTACCGCGCTTGCCGTAATCGTCCTCTGTGGCGCCTTGTTCCATATAGGGCGTAAGGAGTAT
This sequence comes from Paenibacillus sp. J22R3, assembly GCF_056269305.1. NCBI lineage: Bacteria > Bacillati > Bacillota > Bacilli > Caryophanales > Paenibacillaceae > Paenibacillus > Paenibacillus sp. J22R3. The sequence goes on from NZ_JBWDNS010000006.1 coordinate 441,478, forward strand.
CGGGAAATCGGCGTGAATATTGTCTTCATCGCGCTGGCCTTGATGGTCGCGATCGGTCGTTTCTAGCTCCCCTCATTTGGGGAGCTTTTTTCAATAAACCTGTAAAAGTGATAAGTATCCATCGGTTATTGATAATGGTTCATGGAATAACATGCTATATAATCAAGCTGTAAGCGATAACAACCGAGATTATGCTCTTATTCATAAGTGATTATTATCTTACAATCAGGAGGATGAAACATGCCTAAACAATTGATCGCATCAGCCCCGCGTAAAGCGGCGATTATCCCTTACGAAGATCGTGCTATTCTGCCGAACGAGGTGAGGGTGCGCGTCGACCACGCTTCGCCCAAGCACGGCACTGATCTTGCAGGCTTCCGCGGTGAAAGCCCGCATACGGCAGATTACTTCGATGATAAAGAAGGTTGGAATCTGTTCTTGCCGAGAGATCCGAAGGATATTCAAACGGACGGCGGCTTCGGACGTTGGAACCTAGGCAACATCTGGGTGGGCGTCATTACAGAGGCAGGTTCCGAAGTAACGGAGTATAACGTCGGGGACCGTGTATCTTGTTACGGAGGCATTCGTGAAACGCATATCGTGAACGCGGTTAACAACTATTATTTGAAAAAAATGCCCGAAGGCATGTCATGGAAAAACGCGGTGTGCTTCGATCCCGCTCAGTTTGCGCTTGGCGGCATTCGCGACGCACACGTTAGGGCGGGCGACCGTGTCGCAGTATTCGGCCTCGGCGCAATTGGTCAAATCGCTGCACAGCTGGCGAAGCTGGCGGGCGCCAGCTGGGTGGCCGTTATTGATCCGATCGCAGGACGGCGCGAAGTCGCGCTTAAGAACGGTGCGGATGCGGCATTCGATCCCATCACGGATGATGTGGGGCTCGAACTTAAGAAAGCGACAGGCAAGCTCGGCGTCGATGTGATCTTGGAGACAAGTGCCAACGAATTTGCGCTTCAGCAAGGGCTCCGCGGGCTGGCTTACGGCGGCACAATCGCTTTCCTCGGCTGGGCCAGAGCGTTCAAAGGCGGGCTCGATTTGGGCCGCGAAGCGCATTTCAACAATGCCAAAATCGTCTTCTCCCGTGCTTGCAGCGAGCCGAACCCGGACTATCCGCGTTGGAGCTGGCGCAGAATCGAAGACGTATGCTGGGATATCCTCTCGAGCGGCCGTATCGATTGCGAGAATATCATTTACCCGGTCATCCCTTTCGAGGAATCCGCCGAGGGATATGAGACTTACGTGGATCAAAGTCCGGAGCAGAGCATTAAGCTTGGCGTCACGTTTTAATCTGTAACAAAGAAGGGGGAAGTGTGATGAGCGATAGCTTGAGCTATTTTCTAAAACATGCCGAGCTGCAGGTCAGCCAATTCGATGTGCATCGCCGCAGCGAGATGAAGACGCTGAACCGCACACTTCCCTTCTACGTCATGTCTTATTTGAAGTCGGGCAGCGCCAAGCTCCGAATCGATGGAGAAGAGATGGCACTCGAACCGGGGACCGTCGCCTTTATTCCCCCGCATGTGGTGCATGATCATTATAAAGATACCTCCGACCAAACCGAGTTTCTTTGGTGGCATTTCACATTCGAAATTGAAGGCGTCATGGATGTCATGAAGATGTTCCGCATCCCATTCGTGTTCCCGCTGCAAGATCATGTCTATTTCGAGAAAGTGTTCATGGAATTCATCGATTCGGCGGATGCCCGCATGCCCTCCTTGCCGCGTTCGATCTTAACGCGAGCGAAGTCGCTCGAGCTCTTATACATCATTTTGAACAGCGCACTCAGTCAGAAAGACGCCCAGAAGGACGTCGCCAAATCCGATGTGTTTCTGGCTATGCTCTCACGGGTCGTACAATCGCCCGAAGAACCACTCACGCTGCAGCAGATGGCAGATGAGCTTCACATGCATCCCACTTATGTTAGCAACCGGTTCAAGGAGTTATTCGGCAAACCCCCGCTCCAAGTACAACGCGAAATGCGGATTCAGAAAGCGAAGACGCTGCTGGAGACATCCGATCTGTCCGTGACGGAAATTTCGCAACGGTTAGGCTATAGCGAATTACAGAACTTTACGAGACTATTCAAGTCCTACGTCGGCATAGCGCCTACCCAATTTCGCGAGCTCAATCGCAAATGGCGGGTTTCGAAGTGAAGGTATGGATCACCATAAATGGTCAGGGGAGCGAATTGGCAGCATGAAATATTCATTGTGTATCGGGGCTTATCAAGGCAAAGACGCCGTCTATCATCTGGAGAAAATCAAAGAACACGGCTTTCAAGGGCTCGAATACTACGCCTGGTGGGAGCTGGAGGACCTTAAGGCTTTCGCCAAGGAACAAGAGCGGATTGGCGTCGGCATCAGCGCGACGTGCACGAAGTTCATCAGCTTGGTCGACGAGTCGCAGCGGGACGCTTACATCGAAGGCGTTAGGCAGACGATCGAAGCTTGCCGGGTGCTGAACGTGAAGTCGATTATTTCACAAACAGGCAACGAAATAGATGGCGTCCCTCGCGACGTTCAACGAGCAACGATGGTGGAGACGCTCAAGCGCTTGGCACCTCTGCTTGAGGAAGCAGGTGTCGTATTGGAGTTGGAGCCGCTTAATGGACTCGTAGATCATAAAGGACATTTCCTGCAGCGTTCGGACGAATCCGTGGATGTCGTCGACCAAGTGGGCAGCCCGAACGTGAAGCTCGTGTTCGACGTCTACCATCAGCAGATTACAGAAGGCAACGTCATCCGTAACGCGACCGGTTACATGGAACGCATCAACCACTACCATATCGCGGACAACCCCGGCCGCAAGCAGCCGGGCACGGGCGAGCTAAATTACGTGAATATCCTGAATGCCATCAAAGGTACCGGCTTCTCCGGTTTTGTCGGATTGGAAGGCGGCTACACGATCGATACAGATGCTGCCATTCAACAGTTTAAAGACGAAATCTTGTCTCGAGTGGAAGTGTAAGCTTGTCGCATGTAAAATGGACAAGAACTACTACCGCTGCCTTATAGGAGGAATCATACATGATTCAACGTACTGTACTTTTGAAATTTGCTGAAACGACCACACATGAACAGCTTCAAGAGGTCGCGAAACGCTTCAAGGCACTGCAAGATACCATCTCTGGAATCGTCGAAATTCAGGCAGGACTCAACATGGCGGAGAAAAGCAAAGAATACCAAGTTGTGCTTATGGTGAGATTCGAGAATCAAGATGCAGTGAATGCATACACGATTCATGAAAACCATCAGGCTGTCGTCTCCTACATTCGTGAAGTTGGCAGATTAGACAGTATCGGCGTGGATATTGCAGTTTAGATATAACGTTTATTCTAAAGGGTAAATTAAAAAATGGCGCCACAGATCTCCTATCTGTGGCGCCATTTTTTTCATCTTCAGTCATCTGCGGCCTTCTTCCGTACATAATGGGTGCACTGGGTGACTTACGTCCACCGATTGCCAATCTCGAGTTAACGATCCGCAAACAATCCGCTTTTATACTGAACCTACGACGGCAGCAAGCCAACTCTTATCGAAGGAAGGAATCTGATAGTATGGGCATTCATGCGTATTTCCAATCGTTAACCGACTTGGAACGAATTATTCGTTGTCCCGGCAAATTCAAATTCCAGGAACATAGCGTTGCCGAGCATTCGTGGAAAGTGATCCAGTATGCCAAAACTCTGGCCGATATCGAAGAAAGCCACGGTGTCACTGTCGACTGGAAGAAGCTCTATGAAATCACCAGCAGTCACGACTACGGTGAAATTTTCATCGGCGATATTAAGACGCCCGTCAAGCACTACTCCATGGAGCTGCGCTCCATGTTACAGCAAGTCGAAGAAGGAATGGTGGCCCATTTCATCGATGAGCATATCCCTGAAGAGTTTAAGTCCATCTTCCGCAGACAGCTGCGCGAAGGCAAGGATGATTCCGTAGAAGGGCAAATCCTCGAAGTGGCCGATAAAATGGATCAGATCTACGAAGCGTTCGCCGAGCTGCAGAAGGGAAATTCCGAGCAAGAGTTCATCGTCATGTACCGATATGCGCTCATTAAGATCAAAGGCATTCGGCTGCACTGCGTCGATTACTTCCTGCAGCACATTTTGCCCGACCTCGTAAGCGAAGGAGCTCGCTCTCCAATCGACATCGAGCAGATCACGAAGGAAGCATTGGCGTCCTAATGCTGACCTCATTTCCGTTAGCATTGCCTTATCAGTTATTCATGCATCCGTCGAATTGTTAAAGGCCATCCCGCTGCGGGATGGCCTTAACTTTGGTATAGACTCAGCTCTCCAGGTCGTAGGCTACGGGGTGAAGCGGTTGGTAAATCGGAAGATCCGCACCGCTTGGAAACTTAATGGAGGCCAGCTTGCCCCAACCTTGATCGCTGATCGGCGCCGAGATTTCAACACCTGCTGCCGTTAAATCCATTAGCGTCTTCTCGATGTCCTCGCACATAAAGTAGAACTCGTGCTTGCTTGGTCCATCTGTAGGATGTACAGCAATTTCTGCAGGGGGAAGTTTAAAGATAAGCCACCCGCCGCCGGCATCCACACCTGCTAATCCGAGTACGTCTCGCATGAAAACCCGGTCTGCATCCGCGTCCGTGCTATACAAAATAATATGTGCAGCATTGATCATAGCGGCAACTTCACTGCCCTTCTGTTTAATATTCGCCCTTAATAACGAAGAACGAACCCCGAATGGTGCCGGCTAATTTGGACTTCTGCCTTGCGAATTTAAACTTCGGTTCCAGCTCCTTCGGTATCTCCATTCCTTCAGACAGCTTAAACCCAACAGCCCGCTTCTTAGGGTCATCGACCGTATACATCACATTGATCGAAAGGCCATCCTCATAGAAGACGTAGGTAAATTGAATGTTTTCCACTTGAAAACGCGAGGTCTCTAAAGGCTTGGCCGCAAACTCGATATTGCGTTCCTCCTTCAGAATTCGGTTCGCATAATCGAGATCTTCCTGACTTTCGCTTGCCGGGACAGTCGTAAACACATGTTCGTATTTGTTCATAAAATAACGGGCTTCATTCGCGCGCAAGCCGGCAAGCGTCTCTGCTACCGGTGAAGACTCTAAACCAACTGTAGACACATTTTTAAAATCAACGACATACGACATTGTCATCCCTCATTCTCTCCATATAATCCTATTATCCCCGATATTATACCAAATATTAGGCTAGAGGCGTAAGAACCACTTGCTCCCCGGAACGGGTGTTTTTGAATTATTGTTCAGCTTGCTCATGAAGAAATCGCAATGCCTTGCGAAGGTAGAACGGAGGGCCGTCGTCCAGCTCGGGTCTTGCCCTTTCCTCGGTGTGGTGCAGAATAGATTGGTAGCTAATGGCGTGATGGATGGCATGGATGACCTCGCAGAGCGACCAGAGCTCCAACAGACGGTGCATCGGCTCGAAGTCGCTCCACATGGCCAAATAAACGTCTCGAAGTTGACCACGCAGCTTTATATCGCTTTCATCAAAGATGAGGAACATATCCATGAAGGGATGGCCTACGGATGCGTCCGTCCAATCGATGAGGCTCAGCCTGTCGTCTTGTGCGCTTGTCACATTCCCTAGATTAAGATCGCCGTGCAGCAGCGTGGATGGAATCTCGTACTCCGAGAGCTTCAAGCACATCTCCGTGATTTTGGGCAGTTGCTTTCGAAGATCGCTAATTTCTTCCGGCGTTAGCCGGGCTATCATTAGTTCGTCATCCAAAAGCGGGGCAATGAAAGGAATATATCGATGCGGTCTGCGATCGGCACAGCCTACTTCCAGCAACTCATCTATATGGTTGATGGAATCAAGCTGGATGCCTGCGAATATTCGCAGCAACTCCATCTTCTGTTCCATTGTAACGCTATTTCTTATGCTCATTCCGCTATCGCTTGATAACATCCATCCGTATCGCGGTTCAGCTCCAAGGACGACCGGTACACGCCCCGGGTAGAAGTTACCTATGAGTTGAAGAAACTTCGCTTCATCCACAAACAACGGTTGTTCGGCATTTACTTTGAAGTAGACATTTCCCTGTGTGGTGGGTACCCGGAGGACACACGACAGACTCCACCATTTCATGGGCTCCGGTTGCGCAATAACCTCGCTGCCCAATGAGGCGACAATCTCTTGTATCCACGTCATGACTCCGGTAAACCAACCGCTGTTCTCCCATGGCCGGCGGTACTTTGGCTGATCAACGGTCTCCGGTTCAAAACAATGATTGTTAAGGACTTCGAGATGGTCCAATCGTTTGAATTGTAAATGGGGCAAGTCATCCCGTCTTACCCATTTTCCCTCTTGCGTTAATTTGTCGCTGCCAAGATTGTCTAATAAGAAGATGCCTTCTATTCGACCCCGTTGTAGGTCTTCTGAAATAGATACGTATCTGTACGCGATCACCGGCTGACCGAACATACGCGACATCTCGCGTGTTGCTGAAGTCGAGGAAATTTGTTCTTCCACTCGCAGACCCGGGAGACACCACTCGTCATTTTCTTTCTGCACAAACACCCGGCCCGCGAGCGTCGGGTGCGGCAATATGCCATAAATTACATTAACATTGTCCATGTGATCATAACTCCTTGTACGAGGTGATCGGATCAACGATCCGTCGGCGATGCATTGACTTAAGTCAATGCAAGCAAAAACCCTCCCAGATACAATGAAATTACCACGTACATCTAGGAGGGTCTCTAATGGTTAGCCAAGGAAGAGAGATATCGGATCAGCGAAAGTCGGCTTTAACTGGCGGTACAGCGCTCATGATCATGACGCTTGCCGCCATTTTTTCGTATGGCTTTGTGCATGCAAGGATTTTGAAACAGGGGGATGCAAGCGCCGTACTCCAGTACATGATTTCGCATCAACATCTATTCAAAGCCGAAATCTTCGGTTGGATTATCATCCTGCTGTGCGATATTGTGGTCGCTTGGTCATGCTACGTGTTCTTGAAATCAACCAATAAATATCTAGCCTTGCTCAGCGCATGGCTCCGTCTTGTTTATGCGACCCTATTAGGAATAGCGATCGCCAATTTATTATTCGTGCTGCCGATGACTACGTACAGCACCGATTATGTATCACCTTATACCTCCAATCAACTTGGAGCACAAGTGATGTTACATTTACAGGCCTTTGATTCCATTTGGTCCTTTGGTTTAATCGTCTTTGGCGCGCATCTGCTGATTTTGGGAATATTGGCTCTCCAATCAAACAACGTACCACGATGGATCGGCATCCTGCTGCTTCTAGCTTCTATTGGCTATATCTTGATTCACATGAGTAAACTATTTTTTGCGGATTATGAGGAAGTCGGGAAGATACTCGAAATTGTTTTTACTGTCCCCATGACAGCGGGAGAACTCGGCTTTGGGTTATGGTTGCTATTCAGGGGAGGAAAATAGACATATTCACCTGATTTTAAGCTATGTATATTCGCGATGCATTCTCTTCTTAATTCTACTTAAAGACTCCGGGGTCATGCCGAGAAAACTCGCCAATTGATGCTGCGGTACCCGGTCGATTAGAGAAGGTCGTTTCACTAGCAGCGCCTTGAAGCGTTCCTCAGGTGAAGAAGCAATGAACGCCGCAAATTCCGCCTGCACCTGACTAAAGTTCTCTTCAATCATCTTACGAGTCATCGACTCCAACTGCGTGTATTTGGTATACATGTCCTGTTCAATATCCAGGTCGCCAACCACCGCCACAGAGTCTTCTAGGCACGCAATGGTGTAGTCGGATGACTTGTCTGCCTTATGATGATTGAAAAAAGCAATCGCCTGCTCTTCGGTATAAAAGTTCGATGTAACCTCGTTCCCCTCTTCATCGTTCGAGTACTGCCTGATACATCCCTTCAGAACGAAATAACATTTTGCAGGTACCTCTCCTTGTTTAAGGAGGATGGTTCCCTTCTTAAATTCTTCGATATGAATTTCGTTCACGATCGCTTGTTGTTCTTCTTCACTTAAGGAGGTCAATTTCGTCATATAGGTGAATAAAATGTGTTCCATGATCACTCTCTCCTTCTACAATGACGGCTGTTATCCCCATTGTACTACACGAATACGGGCGATTGATAAAGAGAAGGCATAAATAAAGGCCTGCCGAAATGAATCGTTCGATGTTGACTTAAACCATGGTTTAAGTCGTATTCTATTCCTGTCGACAGGAATAGATTATGGAGGTCTCCGGATGAAGTACCGTTCTATTGGCGAAGCTGCAGCGAAATTAACGATCCCGGAATCTACGATACGGTATTATGAAAAAAAAGGACTGCTCCCCCTGATCGAGCGCGATGAAGCTGGCAGGCGGCTATTTTCAGAAAAACAAATGGCACTACTTGAGACCGTTATTTGTTTAAAGAACACGCACATGCCCATAAGCGGTATAAAGCAGTACATGGATTGGATTATGGAAGGGGCAAACACCATTCCACTCCGACTTGAAATGATGAACGCTCACAAGCAAGCTGTGCTGGCTGAAATTTCGTTGATGACTGAAGCGTTAAAAGGAATTGACGACAAAATTGCTCGATATACAAACGGAAAATCTATAGAGAAGGTGGATTAGAATGAACCTTTCAGGGAACACAATACTCATTACGGGCGGAAGTGCCGGAATCGGATTAGCTTTTGCAGAACGCTTTATTCAAGCCGGCAATACAGTCATTGTTTCTGGACGGCGCGAACATGTCCTTCAGGAGGCAAAAGAAAAATATCCAGCGCTGATCACGCGAGTAAGCGATTTGAATTCGGAATCCGAGCGCGCAGCATTATTTGATTGGGTGACGGCGAGTTATCCGGAGGTCAATGTGTTAGTTAACAATGCAGGGATCCAGCAACGCTTTCATGTATTGAAGGCGGACGCTAAGAATAGTTGGCGTGAGTTCAACCAAGAAATTACAACAAATATAGAAGCGCCTATCCATCTTTCTATGCTGTTCGCTCCCTATTTTGCGACCAAAGAAGACGCGGCAATCATTAATGTGACATCGGGCTTAGCCTTCACTCCACTTGCGATTGCACCGATTTATTCAGCAACGAAAGCCGCACTTCATTCGTTTACGATGAGTTTAAGACACCAGCTTGCTGACACTTCTGTAGCAGTTATTGAAGTCGCTCCCCCGGCGGTGAATACCGATTTAGGCGGTGCGGGACTGCATACGCATGGTGAACCGCTAAATGACTTCGCAGATGGCATTTTCAAGGGATTAACGGCAGGCGACACCGAGATTGGATATGGTACTTCTGTAAATCGCTTACGCATGTCACGGGATGAAGTCGATGAACATGTAGCCGCTATGTATAAGTCTTTGAGAAAAACAATTGAATAACCAGAACGCAAGCAGTCCCAGCCACCGGTTAAGTTGCTGGGATTTTTGCTGTATGTTTTCCGCGTGTATTTTGAATAATAACTCCAACTGGATAACCTTGTTATCCCCATAATCATCACAAAAACCGTCCTTAAATCGTTATATATACAGCAGGACAACCTACACTGCTTGAAGGGGGAACTTGGCATGTCGAATACATCTATACTCGAGTCCGATCAAGGGAATTTAGCGGAGGCACAAGGTAACGTCAATCCGGATGTGATGGAACAATTGGCGAAACCGGAAGTACGGGAAGCCTTAACTGCACTGATTCTTCATTTGCCCCAACTTGCCGAAATTTCTACTCAACTTATAAAGACTTACGATTTCACCCAGAAGGTGCTTTCAGACCGCGTGCTTCTCGCAGATACCGCGAAGAGCATGAAGGAGTTAGCGATTCCGATTGAAGAAAAGATCAAGGCCATTGCGACCGCGGCTATCGAGGCCTCTGACCGGGCTGAGAAAAGCAATGAAACGATCGGTTTGCTTGGCATGTTGAAGTTGCTGAAAAACCCGGAGCTGCAGAGGATGCTTCGGTTCGGTCAGGCCTATCTGGATATTCTAGGTGAGAGAAAGAAATAAACCGCACCGCACGTCGTCCAATTATCTTGATCCATGGGGAGGACTTTAAGATGAGAAAACAAATCGTGATTGTCGGCGCCGGCTACGGGGGACTACTGAGCGCCCTCTCCGCACGAGCCCATTTAACAGCCGAAGATGCTGCTATTACCGTTATTAATCGCGTTGCGACGCACCAAATCGTTACCGAGCTGCATCGTCTTGCCGCAGGAAACGTTACCGATCAGGCCGTTGCCTTGCCTTTAAATAAGCTTCTGAGAAATAAAGACATCCAAGTGAAAATCGGGACGGTTCAACAAATCGACCCCGTGGCCCGCAAGGTCGTATTGGAAGACGGTTCTTTGCTGAGCTATGATGCGTTGGTCTTGGCCTTAGGCAGCGAAAGCAATTATTTCGGGATTCCGGGTCTTCAGGAGAACAGCCTGAGCCTTAAGTCGGTATGCGACGCGCACCGGATCAACAAGCACATCATTGAACGAATCAGCCAATATGCGCGGACGAAGAACAAGGCAGATGCAACCTTCATCATTGGCGGCGGCGGCCTCACCGGCGTAGAGGTCATCGGCGAGCTTGTCGACGAACTCCCGGGTATATGTCGCCAATACAATGTCGATTATGCGGACATCTCGCTGTTACTGGTAGAGGCCGGCCCGGCTATTCTTAAAGGGTTTCCCGCGGAATTAGTTCAGCGGGCGACGGAAAGCCTTGAGAAGCGAGGCGTACAGCTTCTTACCGGGCTCGCGGTCACCGAAGTCAACGGGGCAACTGTAAGCTTGAAGGACGGAAGAAGGATCGATGCCAATACCTTGATTTGGACCGGTGGCGTGAAGGGCCATCCGCTTGTTGCCGATTGCGGCGTGGAGGTGAATCGCGGGCGGGCGGTCCTGAATCCGTTCTTGCAATCCGTTTCTCATCCCGATGTATTCGTGGCAGGCGATTGCGGAATTGTTATAGGCCCGCAAGGAAACCCGCTTCCGGAGAGCGCGCAGCTGGCGTGGCAGATGGGCGAGCAAGCGGGCGCGAATATCGCGGCAAATTTCAAGGGTATCCGCATGAAGGAATTCCAATATGTATTCTCCGGTACGCTTGCCAGCCTTGGCCGCAAGGACGCCGTCGGCTTTATCGGCGAGACAGGCATCGAACTGAAAGGTCTGCCGGCCACCCTGATGAAAAAAGCAAGCGATGTCCGTTATCTAACGCACATTAACGGATTATCCTCTCTCGCTTATTTCTAAGGCTAGCTAGTGCTGGGCAATAACGCGACAAGAAAACGGCTGCTTTTCCTGCATAGGTGCGGGAAGGGCAACCGTTTTTGTTTTGTTTATTTGATCTGCCCAGACTGTAGATGACTCCTTGCTTCTAGAAATGGAAAGCGTGCTTGACATTCCGTACATCGCACCCTATACTCCCCTTATGGGAAGCTAGCTTTCCATAAGGAGGATGAACGCATTGAACAACCGTTTAGAAGAAATTCGCAAGCAACGCGGAATTAAACAAGAAGAATTAGCAACGGCTCTTGAAGTTTCTAGACAAACGATTGGTTCGCTGGAAAACGGGCGTTATAATCCCTCCATTCTTTTAGCGTTCAAGATTGCTCGTTTTTTCGGTATGCGCATCGAAGAAATCTTTATTTATGAGGAGGATGAACTTGTATGAATAAAACGATTTCGTATTATTTTCTGACCGTTGCAGGCATAGGACTACTGGCAGTTGGTGTGTATTTCATCAAAACCATGGAAGATCCACAAGGTTTGCTGCGAGCGTTGCCTTATATCTGCGTCGGGCTTGGCTGCGGCCTATTCGGTCATGCTATGGGAGAAATAATCCTCCGAAGCGCTATGAAGAAGAATCCCGCCGCAGCAAAGCAGCTGGAGATTGATCAGAACGATGAGCGTAACTTAGCCATCGCTAATCGGGCAAAGGCGAAAGCCTATGACATGATGGTTTTTGTGCTTGGCGCTTTAATTACATCCTTTGCTTTGATGGGTATCGATTTAATCATGGTCGTGCTATTAGTTGTTGCTTATATGGTTATTCTTGGTTATAACTCTTATTACCGTTACAAGTACTTTAAAGAAATGTAGTGAACGGCTTTCGGCTCATAAATATAGACGAATACTCGCTTATGCTGAACGCTGATTTGACTTAGAATTACCATATATAAGATTGAAAAAGGCTGTGATTGTATTGTTAATCAAAAGAGACAAATGGTTGCAATATCGCCTCCTTCGCATTCGCCCTTCTCTCGCCGGACGGTTGCCGGAAACACAGTTGCTGAAGAAGAACGCTTTATCGAAGATGCTGCTTCACTATCGCAGCGTCGTACTGAAACCTCGCGACGGGAGTTATGGCAGGGATATCGTGTTCATTAAACGGAACGGCGTGAACACCTATCGTATGCAAAACGAGAAGAATGCGGTCACCATGAGAGGCACCGATAAGTTACTCCAATGGCTCCGTCAAAGAAACAGAGCTCGCGGATATATTGTCCAAAGGCGTCTGCAGCTTGCTCAAATTCAGCACAAGCCATTCGACCTTCGAATCATGGCCCAGCGAACAAAAGGCTCTTCTTCCCCTTGGCAAATAACCGGCTCCTACGCGAAAGTGGCGGCGCAAGGATATTTGGTCACGAATGTGACCAGTCGCACCATTCCGGTGCTTCAGGCGCTTAAATTAGCCCGAATCGGAGATCGGCGCATGCTGGCCAAAGCGGAACGGATCGCACTATTGGCTGCCAAACGATTGGGGGAGCGTTACCCTGAGCTTAGACAAGTCGGGTTCGATATAGGCATCGACCGGAACCGCCGGATTTGGATTATTGAAGGCAATTATCAACCGGATTTGCGCCCTTTCCGGCTCTTGAAAGATACCTCGATGCTTCGCCGAATATTATGGTATAAGAACCATTAAAGCGAACAAGACGACCAGCCATTAAACTTCGGCTAGTCGTCTTGTCATGTTTGCTACCTATTTTGGAGTATGCAGCTTTGGTAGTTACTTACGTCTTCTGGCACTTACAACGCGCGTCACTTGGAACCGATTTGCCCCTACCTGTATAATGGCGAAATCGCTGAAAGAAGTACCGGAAGAAGTATAAGGTTGCGCATCAATATTTCCACTCGGCGTGATAACCGTTGCGGTGATTCTAGTCAACAAACAGACACCACGGCTGGAAGCTCTCCAAGTCGTATTACTCGCAACCCTATAATTGTCGTCACTACAAAAGATGGATGCATATTCAACCTTCCCAAACGCAGTATACGAAGTGGAGTTATAAATCTGAACAGGGTCATACCCAATGGATCCTCTATTTCCCATCCTCAAAACCTCCCTTATGATTGAGATTATTTATTAAATGCATCTCTATCATTTTGGTAAGGTATAAATGTGGACAAGAATTAAAAAGTGCGTTTGCCCATACGATTGCGTCTCGGCTGACAAACCTATTTAAACGTGCTAGCATGTTATTAAATAATCGGCAGATTACTATGCGAGCATGGAGGGATATGGGGTCGATGATAGAGAACCGTCGCCTGAAAGTCATTATGGAAGTTCAACAGCAGATGCTGCTGTCTAACTTTGATTTAAAGCTATTTATGAATACAATATGCGATCGGATGTGCCTATTAACAGAAGCCGACGGTTCTACCATCGAGATGCTGGCGGGAGACGAAATGGTGTATGCTGCCGTCAGCGGTACTTTGCAGCCTCATATTGGCATTCGACTGAATAAGAACGGCAGTTTGTCGGGATTGTGCGTAACGAAGAAAGATATTCTGTATTCCCCGGATACGCAGCAGGATGATCGCGTCAACAAGGAAGCGTGTATGAAAGTCGGCGCGCGAAGCATGGTCTGCGTTCCCTTGTTTGAATCCAGCAACGCTGTCGGTGTGTTGAAAGTCATCTCCGGCCGACCTGATGCTTTCTCGAGCCGCCATATCGAGACGCTGCAATTGTTATCGCTCGCTCTGGGTTCCGAGCTGGGTAAACAAGTCAACTACGACGACAAAATTCGGATTCTGAATGATTACGAGCAATTATTGGTTCAATTAAGAGCCGAAATAGAAAGACGCGAGAAACTAGAGCACGAGCTTATTCAATTGACAGAGCGCGATATTCTGACGGGGTTACTTAATCGTAGAGGCTTTAGCGTTCGCATCCAAGGCTGGATGAATCGCGTCGGTCAAGAAGAAGGCTTATTCGGCGTGTTCTACCTCGATTTGAATAAATTCAAGCAATGCAACGATACTTACGGCCATGAAGTCGGCGATCTCGTGCTTGTAGAATTCGCGAATCGCATCAAGCATGTCATTCGCGAATCCGATCTGGTCGCGCGCGTAGGCGGCGATGAGTTCGTTGTGGCGGTATGGCTGCAGAACGACTTTGATGGCTTGATGCAAGTTGCCAAACGGTTAATTGAGCAACTGGAGTCACCCATGCAGATTAAGGAGCTTCAACTCCCCATGACCACCAGCGTTGGCTGTACGTTATGGGCAGAGGGCAAGACGGAGCTCGACCTCATGCGTGCGGCGGACCAAGCGATGTATCTCGCCAAGTCGAGCGGCACCAATCGGATTGCGGTTAATGGGGAACTCATCCCGTAACAAGTAACAAGCATCCACCTTGGGCCATCGGCGCATACAGTAACAGCGCAATTGCAATGATCCCGCCCGGACAGCCGGCCCCACATCAAAGCAAGAATACGCCATTGGTATCCTATACCCGTCTATTGGTTAATCGTGAGGAAATAACGATTAACCTTGTTCAGTTTCTCCTTATGCTTGCCTCGTGAACTCTCCATATTGCCAAACTCAAAGAATTTTACATTTTTAATGCCCACAAAGTTGAAGAGCGCTCTTCGCATTATTATTTTATGGGCGTTATGAAGCCAGATCATAGGATAAAAAGCCGGTCCTTTCATGGTGGAGATGCAAACGACCGACTTGCCTTTCAGAAGACCTTCCGGAAAAGCACCGCCTTTCTCCCTATAAGCAAATCCTGAAGCAAACATCTGATCGATATAGCCCAGAAGCAAAGCCGGGGGACGCCCCCACCAAATCGGATAGATGAGTACAATTTTGTCGGCCCAAAGAAGCTGCTCTCTATACACGGCAAGATCCGGGTCCATGTGCATGTCTCTCCTGCGCTTATTCTCGTTAAAAATCAGAACCGGATTAAACCCTTCTTCGTACAAATCCAGTACCTTTACCTCTGCGATCCGACCATTCCCATTGCATCCGTTAACGACCTCCTGCAAAAAAGCATAACTCAGGCTCTGATGATTCGGGTGTGTAAAAATAACCAACGTTTTTATAAAGCTCACCTCTTACTTATCATTTGATAACAATAAAATAGCACATTGTTATTTTTGTTGTCAAATGATAATTGTTATTTGATAATCAGTTTGCTATTGTTTCTTAAAGAGGTGATTTGATGCTTACGAACGCGTTATTTCAAAAATTCGTTACCTTCATATCTGCCGTCCATCAAACGACGCATGAGATGACAAAGGACGCTCGATCAACTGAAATTACGGCCCTTCAATATAAAATTCTGGAGTACGTTGCCATTAATCAACCTGTCACTCTTAGCGAAGTCAGCGATTGCATGCATATGTCCATGCCAAACACCAGCCGAGAGCTAAGGAAACTAAGCGAAAAACAGCTTTGCCAAAAAGCTGCGGAAACAGAGGACAAGCGCAGACAGTCTATTCGGCTTTCCGAAAAAGGGGAAGCGTTAATGACATCGTCTTTTCAGGCCGCGGAAGCCCAATTTCTCAAACGAATTGAAACGGTTTCCGATCAAGAACGAAAGGACATTGAGCGCGCGCTCGATCTTCTGAGCTCTAAAGTTTTTTATTGATGAAAGTCGGTTCGCCTTGCGTCTTTCAGACCGTAACGAAAGAACCTCTCCGATACTTCTTCGAAGAGGTTCTTTCGTTTATATTCTTTACACAGGGTTCGCCTACTTATGACCCTTTGTTTGCACAAACGTAAAGTCTGGCATGATGTGGACGAAGTTCAACCGTTAGATGCTCAGCATGAAACCCCAGCTCCTCATCCGTCCAGAAGTCGCGGATCCGACAAGGCTGAGGCAGGCTCACTTCCATGATAGCGGGGGTATCTTCCCGATTAAACACAGCAATCAATTGGCGGTGGCCAAGTTCGATTCTGCCGACCGTGAAGCTCGTGTCATCAAATTGCGCCGGAACGTTAGTCGGTTTGAGCAGCTTCCGAAGCCTTGCTTTTGTTTTCCCGGAATACGCCAACAAACTATCGCCTGATAGAACCATTCCTCCTGAGCAATAAATCGATGTCGCATGAAAGAGAAATTCATCATCCGATGGACCGATTTGCTCCGATGTTTTATTCTCAAGCAATACGCAATCCGGATCATTAACCCACAAGTAGTCATGCTGCCAACTCCGCCAGAAGATTTCCGCAGCATTCTTATTTATTGTATTCCATGTTCTTGAACAGTCGTCGGATACTCTCATGCCGTGAACTGCGCCAAGAGAAGGCCACATCGGCGCATTGCAACCGAGAATAAAACTATCGGCTCCTGCCCCTTCGAGCACAGCCTTCATCCCTTCGCGATAAGCCTCTACCCTTGTGGTATTAGGCTGATAATAAGTACCGCCATGGAGAGCGCCCCACATATTCGCATCTAATTTAAAATAGTTGCAGCCCCACTCTTCCCTCATCGTCTTAAATACATGCGTTAAGTAGTTCTGTGCATCCGGATGCGTGCCATCCAACATGTACCACGGGCCGTTGCGCCAGCCGCCAAAAGAAACTTCATCCGAAGGGAGCGGCTTCCCGCTTGCGTCTTTAATAAACCAATCCGGGTGACTCTTGAATAAGCTCGAATCCTTCTCCGCAATAAAGGGAGCAACCCAAATGAACGGCTCCAGCCCTTTGTCCAGAATTGAACGGCAAAGCTCCTTCATATTCGTAAAACCCGGGCCCGGAGTTAACCAGTCCCCCATGTAGGCTTGATACCCATCGTCAATTAAGACACACTTGAGTTCCGGATACTCGGTGGACATTACAGCCATATTGGCTTCAACATCCTCTTCTCTTACCTCAGTGCCATACCAATACCAGGAGCACCACCCCGTCGGTATTTCTTCCGTAGTTAAGAGGGGATGATGCGTACGAATAGCCTTGGCTGCTTGTTTGAATAGCGCATTCTGATTTGGGCCTTCGATTATAATGAAATCTTCCAGCTGCCATGTTTGACCCGCTTCCAAGCAAACGCCATCCGTTACGAGCACAATTTCAATTGTTCCTTGACCCAGACGAATTTCTCCGTTAAATCGGTGACAAGAGGTAAATGCCATAAGAATCGGATTGGCTTCCTTAGGCGAGAGTAATGCGAGATTGTAAACGGTTTGGAAGCCCTCAGCTTGCGGAATTTTGTAGTGATCA
The DNA here is from genome assembly GCF_056269305.1 of Paenibacillus sp. J22R3. Taxonomy (NCBI): domain Bacteria; kingdom Bacillati; phylum Bacillota; class Bacilli; order Caryophanales; family Paenibacillaceae; genus Paenibacillus; species Paenibacillus sp. J22R3. The sequence goes on from NZ_JBWDNS010000006.1 coordinate 458,891, forward strand.
TGATCACTATAACCCGTAATGGTACTAACGCTATTGATCGTACCGACGTATTGCGATAGCATGCTATAGCCTTCACCGTAGACAGTCGTATCTGCATCGAAAGGCAAATCCCTCTGAAAAAGTACAATCTCTCTAATGCAATAATCTTCAAGCCCGTGATTGATCACCTTGGAAGAGCAGCTGTCCCCATTCCACTCCGTCTGCAGCTGGACATTAGGAGGAGGGGCTTCATACCTTTCTCCCATCAGCCTAACTACACCATCCGCCTGGTTCAAATGAAATCTGTTTTCGCCCATTGTTCCATCCTCCGACATCAATTGGTAGCAGTAGTAATAAGGTTCGCGTTTAGGCAAAACAAAGAAGCCCACGAATGGATTTCGTGTAAATGAAAGTGGACATAACCTGTCATTTCATCCAGAAAAATCCCTCGTGAGCTGTTTTCATCTTAGCATACTTAAACGTGGTCAACCAGATTAAAGACCTGCCCTCAGGGGCAGGTCTTTGATCTCTATAGGTCTAGTCTGTTAGCCTTAAAAAGGCGTATATCCCGGGTAGTAGTAAATGGCATCGTCATATTCATCGTTTAGGTATTCTCTTCCGCCCCAGGCGATGACGAGGATTTTGTCGCCATCCATCTCACTTTCGAGATGCTCGGCATAGGGCTCGGAAATTCCGAGTGACCTCATCTTAGCACGAAGCTCGTCGCCGGTTGAGCGGAACACATTAGCAATCGCCGTGCCGACGCCCTCAACGCTTACGCCAATCTGCTCGGCATCCGTGTTCTCGGCGATTCTGGTCGTCCTGTCTTTGTCATGGGCCAATACGAAGATGTTGTTTGGATTGTAGCCTTCAGTGCGGAAGCGATTGACCTCTCGTTGAACCTCGTTCAAGTTGTCCACCGTGTGTACCTTCGTCGTCATCGTTTGAATTGTCATTGTAATTCCTCCTTGTTCATAAATGATTAGAATTGATTGAAGCTTGAGACTAGCAGTTTGTACCTAGACTCGTCGTCTTCCGAAAATCAATGAAACCAAGAACATAACCAGGAAGACTACGAATAAAATCTTCGCGATGCCGGCTAACGCTGATGCGATACCGAGAAAGCCGAATATGCCGGCGATGATTGCGAAGATGAAAAACACCATTGCCCATCCTAGCATAACAATCACCTCTTCTTCCAAATAACTTGTTTCCCTTGCTTGATACTGGATTAACCGGGTTGGTTAGAGTTGAAACAACCGCATGGCAAATAAGCCCACCATAACTGGTGTGCTTTACGGCTATTAATCGAAAGGATTTTTTCGAACCATTTTACAACGAAATTAGCTTGTTTCAGATCTGCCCAAGCTGTGTAAAAATGCTCACGGCTGAAATGCTTCACGCCATTCATCCAGCGAATCTACTATTGATAATCCCCATTTGACATACCACAACATGTCGGAAGCATACTTTCGAGCGGCATCATCATCTTCCAAGCGTGTCACCCAGCCTCCTATGCCCCACAAAGGTTGTCTAGCCATAGCTAACGGTAACGCAGCACGTTCATTGGCGGATAATGGAGTATCGAGTCCTTCGTTATAGGCTTGTAGAAGCTTACGAAATTGCATGAACCGATTTCTGTTATCTGGATGAAACAGTGTATATTTGGCATCTGTGAAATAGAACGTCAATGCTACATCATCAATGCGTGGACGCATTCCCATAAAGTCAAAATCCCCTACGAAAACAAGTCGGTCATCTTGAAAAAGCACGTTGTTATCCCAAAAATCGCCATGAACCAGTTGACATGGAAGGCGCTGCTCAAGTTTATCCAGACGCACTGCCAACTCTTCAGCCGTATCTGCAACCTGTCGTTCGTAATCGGTCATATTTGCCCAAGTACGCATGCGAGCAACCCCTTTACGGGTCATAGATAGAGCAGTTTCAGCTGCTATATGATTGGCGAAGGGTTTAAATCCAACATCATGATGCACAGACAAGGATGCGAAGATAGAATGAATACGACCTAATACAGGTAAACCTATCGTCAAATGCTCCCACGTATCCATTGTTTCATTATTGGGCACAAATTCCTCTGCTGTTATTAGACGGTCTCCCCATGCGCAATAGGTCCGACCATTACAAGTGGGTAATAATACAGCACTTGGCACCTTGCCTTGCAGCGCCGCCATAGCTTGATGTATCCCTTCTAATCGCTCCCTAGAAACGGATGGCAGATATATTCGTACAACATGAGGTTTTCCCCTGTGGGAAACCAACACATTCAAGTTGTATCCCCCACCAAGATCGGTAAATGAACTCGAAGTATCTAAGTCATAGACAGATTGGATATAGGCCAATAATTCTTGTGTAGGCTGCGCACGAATCCCCTGCCGAATCCCTTTCTCATTTGTCGAGAAGTCAATCGCATCATTCATCTGTCGTCGCCTCTTTTCGTATAACGTTGATATTGTATAGGGTACGATAGGATTATGAACTGAATATCTTGATTTGATGAAAGGCGGTCACGCTTGCATGTGGATGGAAATCGCAATAGCAATCATATTGATCGGTCTACTGCAGCGGATTGTTTCCTCGCTATCCATTAAATGGAGGAAATTTCTTATACAAAACTACGCTTTCTTATATAAAGAAAGATACCACCTGGCTGAATTCGCGATTACAAGCGAAAAGCGTTCGCCAAGACGATATCTTCTTCGCTTCCGTCGATGACCAAGGTAACATTTACATTTCCGATGCGACTCTTGTAAATCCTCCGCCTATTCGACATTAGTCGGTTGAAATCTAAAGCAACTTAATCAACCCTTCTAGCTCATCAACCAAACCTTTTGCAAGTTCAAAATTAGTCTCTTTTAAAGCCAATTCTATTTTCATTTCAACTGATCTCTTGTTTTGTTCCTTTTCCAGATAGTCTTTATCAAAATGACTGGCATAAATCATCTCTCTGAAATGGTGCATACTCATTTTTCTGATCTTCTTATCTTCAATGATTAACACATAATCCATGCCATTTACTACAGAATAGAAATCATGAGAAATCATGAGAATCGCACCTTGATAGTCTTCAATGGCTTTCTCCAGTGCTAGTTGCGTATAGGTGTCCAAATGGCTTGTCGGTTCATCAAGAAGCAATACGTTTGCTTTACTGGCAGAAACTTTAGCCAATTGAAGGATGTTTTTTTCTCCACCTGATAACGATTTTATCTTCTGACTGACGATTTCGCCTTCAAAACCATAGTCCAACAGATACGATCTAATGTCATCGTAGGTTTTAAACCCCGCATCGATAAATTCTTCCAGTATGGTATTAGAATCCTTTAGCATTTCACCTTGAATCTGAGATAAATAAGCCACTTTAGCATCAGCATTGATTTCAATTGAATCCTGACTATTGGTAAAGATATCTCGGAGTAAAGTCGTTTTCCCGGTACCGTTTGGACCAATAATGGCCACTTTATCCGTAGATTTGATCGCAAAGTTAACATTGTCTAGAAGCAACTCATCAAAGGCCGCACTGTAATTATGGACTTTGACAACAATGGTGTCTTCCAATTTATGATCCATACCAAAGCTGATATTCGGCTGCTTAATTTCAACGAATGGCGCTTTAATTCTACGCGCTTCCAATCTTTCTTGAAATCTAACTCGAGCTTTTAACGCTCTCCCTCTGGATGCTTCTGAATTATAAGTTGCAATAACTCTAAGATTATTAATGATGGTATCGTTTCTCTCAATCTCTTCCTGTTCAGCGACTGCGATTTCTTGCAACTCCACTTTTGTCTGAAGTAAGGAGAAGGTATATTCCAAATATCGCCCATCAAACTCTTGGATCTCCGTGTTTTCAAGGTGTATGATTTTGTTGAAACAATGATTCAATAGATAGCGGTTATGCGTAACAACCAGCAGCATTCCTTTGTGAGCATTTATCAGTTTTTTAAGCGCATTGAGGTTTTCGAAGTCTAGAAATACATCAGGTTCGTCCATAATCATCAAGTCAGGACGATTAAGCATTTCCTTCATCACTTGAATAAGTTTGAATTCCCCGCCGCTCAGATCGGATACCTTATAATCTTTCAGCTTCATCAGGTTTGCCAGATTTAATTTCTTATTAATGTTGCTTTCGTAATCTTCCCCGCCGATTGCATCAAATGCATCTAGAGCGGATTGATACTTTTCTAATAACGCATCCATATCCGAAGTCGTTTCCATTTCCGTACAAATAGCTGCAATTTCATTTTGGATCTTAATAAAGCGTTCCCCGATATAGTCAAAAACGGTTGTTTCTTTCGTGTTATCCAGTTCTGAGAACTGACTTACAAATCCAATTGTGCAATCGGGGTCCATCTCTAATTTGCCATCGAACAGATATCTTTCCGGATCCATCAGGATATCAATCAATGTGCTTTTCCCGCTGCCGCTTGTACCTATGAAAGCGCAATGTTGTGCCTCTTCAAGCGTAAACGAAATGTTGTTATATAGTTCTTTTTGCGGAAATGAGAAGGATAAGCGTTCAACTTTTATCATAGTGTTACCTTTCTTGATAACTAAATTTAGTTGTATTGGAAAACATAAATGATGAGTTTACCGTTGTAAGAGTAACACTGATTACAACCAACTTCAATCGGATTTGTATCCCATCCCTTGGGGTCAAAGCTCCATGTATATAGAGGCCGAAGTATATAAAGACAAAACCACTCCCGACAAGGAGTGGTTTCTTGGTTCTTATTCATCTGCCGTAATCGCAAAGCCGTATATATGAACTGCCCGACCTTGATCATTATATAGACGCAATGTATTGTTACCCGCTTGCATCCGGATGCGGATTTCACGCTGATCTTTAATATCCCAAGTCGGGAAACCCCAGCCTGCCGTATTGTGCAAATTTGTTCTGTACGTGTCGGCTCCTCCGTTCACTTCTATGCTGAGGTCTCTGCTTTCCCCTGCGCAGTAGTCGAAGCGCATTAAATAGTAGCCATCCTTAGGCAGCATAATGTGGTCAAACTTAAGCTCGCCTCCGTTACCAAGACCTGTAGCCTTCTCGCTGCCTGACGCATCCAGAACAAATTCTGCGCCACCGCTCAGGCTGCCTTTCCGGACAGGAACATATAATTCTTTCTGCGGTTTGTTATCGATAATATGGATTCTTTCCAAAGCGGGCACAGCTCCTGCAATACGTTCGATGAACAAAGCACTCTCGCCGTCAGCGAAGGGAAATACCACGTCTTTGGCAAGGAATATTTTATTAGAGCCGCTTTGTGGCATTTCCATTTCCACCTTGTTGATTCCGTCGCTTACACGCAGTGTCCAAGGCTCCTTTGCTGCATAGAACAGTCTTATTGTTTGGGGTGCGGCGGTTGTTTTTACTGAAAAAACAACACTGCCATTCAGCAATACGGCTTCCTGTTCATTCTCATAAACCACGGGCTCGCTTCCTTGCAGCGTTCGTGCCGCTTGCGCCCAATATTCCGTTCTTGCTTCGCTCATATAACCGGAAGCAATCCCTTTTGGCAATGGCAACATCTCTTTTGCGATATAAATGCCCGCACCGCCGCTTTTTAGAAGCGGAAGTTCTAACACCGAGTCGAAAGTCACTTTGCAGCGCCTTACTTTCATCATTTCGCCGCTGGAGTCATCCTCGTAAATTTCGGCCACGAACTCGCCTTCGGGCAGGAAATCCATTTGCAGACGCAAAATCATGGCTTCGTTCGTAATGCAGCCAATCAACCATTCTTCTTTCGAGCGGCGTAAAATGGCTGCATGATGACCCGGAAATCCGGACAGCACCTTTACTTCATCGTAAGCGGGCTTCATGCGGCGTAAAAAATCCGTCCCCCTCCACGCTTCTAGATAATAAATGGAAGCGGCAACGTGCGAAGCGCCTGATTCAAATACGACTGAAAGCGCCATTTGATGCGCTAACGTTGTATTTCGGTTCGTGTTCGAAAATCCGGTCGGCGTATAATCCATCGGACCGACCACATTGCGCGTAAACGGAACCGTACAATTATGTCGTGCGTCCGGCAAGCCGCTCCACATATAATGTTCAAGGCCCAAAATCCCTTCAGCCGTCATAAAATTCGGCCATGTGCGTCCTTCGCCCATGCATTTGGTTGCCCCATGGAAATTAATCATCAGCCGATGCTCGGTCATCATATCGGCAATCATCTCGTATTGCCACATCGTGTGCTGAGAATCGTTCTGGAAGAAGTCCACCTTGAGACCATCTACCCCGCAACTGGCCCACAGCGAAATTTTCTCCCGTGCCGTTTCAGGAGTATCGATATATTGCATGGCGCTCCACAGCCATACGACAATCCCTTTCGAATGGGCATAATCGCACAACTCTTTCAGCCACGTAATATCCCAGTCCGCATCCACGGTGAGCCCTTCGAATCCGATCCCTGCCGCAAAATCCACATAACGTTTCTGCTCCGTGTACAGCTGTGCGCTATTCATATATTCCCACCAAGCCCATAAACAACGCCCCGGTTTGATCCAGCTTGTATCTTCGATTACGGAAGGCGGATTCAAGTTATAGTTTATTGTCGTATTGACCAATTCGTTTAAATCGTCCGTCGCCACGATGACGCGCCAAGGAGAGGAGAACGGGAGTTTACAGGAAAGCGGCTTTCCCATTTCTTCCGGGGCGAACTCCAAAGACATGCTGCGGCCTCCGGCTCCGCGCAAGTGACTAGAACAATAGCTGCCGTTCGTGTTATACACCTGTGCTTCCGTAAGCATGACCCAACCGCCATTGTCGGCGTGGAATACGCTTGGCATTCCATAATCCCTGCCCGCTTTGTCTTCCCATCCGGTATGGTCATAGGTAGCTTCATAACTGCTTGTCAAATGCTGCAACCATAAATCGTCGTAGGCCTCTGCCAAATTGAAATTCGTTGCTTCGCGCATGACTTTCATAGGTTGTTCTACGTCGGACAGTACTTGATAGCGGAAAGCAGCACCATCTTCATAAGCACGCGCGCACAGTACGAACGTATACGCTCCACACTCAAACTCTAACGTCAGCTCATTCGCATAATTCGAATAAACTGCCTTTTTACCCGCTGGCAACGAATAGGTCTCGTCGATAACGGCACGTGTTTCCTTTATAAACCGAAAGGCTTTCGTGAAATTTTCCAAATCGCTTTCGAACCCGAGCTTGCTTTGCTCAATTACCGCTTTGCCATTGCGCTCGACCTCGTACCATAACTCTTTTTCTGAATTTTCAAAAATCGTTATGCAGACAGCATGATTAGGCGAATACAGTTTCCACATAGATACAATCTCCTGTACGTCGTATTTATAAGTTTAAACGGTAACAAACATTTATCTTTAGCTTTCCGGCAGCAAGCGCACCATGCAACTGGCATAATCATGATTTAATGAAATAGGGAGACCGCTGTTCATCAGAAACGCACCGGAATATGTCTGCCGTTGCTGCCCTTCTATTTCTACGCGATAGGAGACTTTCGCATCCAATCCTCTTGGACGAACGGTAAATACGGTACGCCAGCGAGAGGGGTGATCCAAGAAGGCAAACAATACGCTTTCCTTCCCGTTTTCATACTGCAAGGCCTGCAACCCATCCACCGGCAACGATGCCAAGCGGTGCAATTGCCCGAACTGAATAATCGAACGAATTTCTTTATAGAGCGCCACGTATTTCTCCAGGAGTTTCGAATCCTCTTCCGTACACTCATTTAGGTTGAGACCGATCCCAAGCGCGCCGCACATGGAGCAATGCAAACGAAACAACAAAGGCATGGCTCGTTTGCCGTTATTTCCGGAATCCGTTACCCAGGCACGCATATACTTGATCGGGTATAGATAGCTATATCCCTCATGAATAGACAAACGATCCAAAGGATCCGTGTTATCGCTTGGCCAGAATTCGTCAAAATAACGCATCGTCCCATAATCTACTCGGCCGCCGCCGCTTGCGCAAGCTTCCCACTCTACCTCGGGATGCAGCCCCCTCAACGATTGAATAATATGATAAAATGCTGCCGTGTGCCGGTACCAAATGCTTTTGAATTCACTACGATCCAAGATCGCGGAAGCAACCTCGCTCAACCCTCGGTTCATATCCCATTTGATATAGGAGATTTCATTCTCCGCAAGTAATCGATCGATTTCACCAATAATATAATCTTGTACATCCTGCCTTGTAAGATCCAGCATATATTGATAGCGACCTTCCATCACCGGACGACTTGCGTAACGGTAAACCCAGTCGGGATGCGTGCGATACAATTCACTATCGGGGTTGACCATTTCCGGCTCGATCCACAAACCGAATTGCATGCCGTAGCTCTTCAGCTTCTGGGTCAACGGTGCCAGTCCGTTAGGAAACTTTACGGCGTTTACACGCCAATCTCCCAAGCCGGCATGGTCATCGCTGCGCTGTCCGAACCATCCGTCGTCCATGACGAATAGCTCTACACCGATTTGGGCTGCCTTTTCTATTAGTTGGAGCTGCGCTTGTTCATTCACATCGAAATACGTTGCCTCCCAGGAGTTATATAAAACGGAAAGAGGCTTACCTGCCAAAGGCTGCGGTATCACGTATTTTCTAGAAAATTCACCCATTGCGTTCGACATTCTTTCGAATCCATCCGGAGAATACCCTAGATAAAGAGCCGGCGTTTCCAGAGTTGCCCCCGCCGTCAAACGCCATTCAAAATCCGTATCATTGATGCCGGCCAGAATATTTAAATACGCGTACGGCGTTTGCTCCAATACGATTTTGAAATTCCCCGACCATGCCAGCGCGCCATAATAGACTTCTCCGTATGTTTCTCCCGCATTTTGATAGAGAATAAAGCTGGGATTTGCCACATGACCCGTTGCGCCCCGCAGACTTTCCAGCACCGTTTTTCCACCTGTTATCTTTTGCTCGTAAGCATCAAAATCGGAATTCCACATGCCGTTAAAATTTTTCAGATTCCAACCCGCTCCAGGTAATGAACACTCCCCTGAATGCAAACGTTCCACTACAACGACTTCGCTGCCGCAGTTTTTGACCGTGCGGCGCTTCTCAATAATATCCACATCTTCATACACCTTATAATGTAAGATCATCTGAAGCGGAAACACCGTATCTTCCAAGATCACCGTGAGTTCGTCGTTTTGGATGGTGTGCTTCACATAACGATAACGAAAATCTCGCGTGCCATCGGCATAAGTTACTTTGAAAGAAGTTTCTTTGAACCTCATGGTTCCGAAAGAGGAACATTCCTCTCTCTTCACGTCATTAATGGAGTGAAAACCCTGTTCCCATACATAGGGCTCATTCTTGAAATCTTCAATGGAATCGATGCGCGAGCCCCAATAAAGATGCCGCAGCAGCCCTTCCCGATCTACGCTAAAGCTATACGAACAGTTTTTGGTATTCAACAAAAAGACATTGTTCTCTCCAATGAAAATAGCCATTCTCCGTCTCCTTGCATATAGATTTCATACTCCTGGAATACATGGGGCAGAGTACGCCTGCCGCACTCTGCCCCATGATACAAGCGATGCTCTTCGGTATTGCTACATGCTTATTTGCCTTCGGCAGTCTGATACAATTCCATACGAGCCTTATAGTTAGTCGAGTAAATATCTTCGATTTTCACTGCGCTGTTTGCATCGATCTCGGCAATCATCTTTTTATACATACCGTCGATTTCATCATTTGATGTTGCATACACCATAGCGGAGAAGCCATTGTCCATAATATCCTTGATTTTTTGTTCGCTCAACGCGTCAGGCGTGCCTCCCTTTGGACCGAGATCATCATAAAGCGCGGTATCCCAAGTGGATCCTGCCATTGATTTCAATGCATGTTGATTCACGTTATCCCTGTTGTAACGGAACATTAAGTCATAAGGAGTGCCGTCTTCGCCCAATCCATTACGAATCATCCAAGTCCATTTGCGCGCGCCTGTCGTTTTCGAGAATTCCGCCCAATCTTTACTGATGGCATCCAACGCTTCTTGTTTCGGTACATGAACACCGTTCTCCATGGTCCAGTTCATTCCTTCTTTACCCCACATCAGCAAATATTGGCCTTCTTCGCTTGCCAGGAAGTCCAGAAATTTGATCGTTTCTTCCGGATGCTTATTCGCTACCGTAATGCCGACTCCGTCCCAACCCAAAGAACTACGAGGGCCGTATGTCGTCTTCTCCGGATCAACGCCTGGAGCCGTTACTTTAAACGCGTAGAACAGTTGATTGGTATCCTTGCCGTATTGCGTGCGGAATGCATTGTTGGCTTCATTCACGATACCGCCACCCGTTGCAAACACACGTCCGCTGGCCGTTTTCTGTTCAAAATTTTGAGCTTTATTGATTCCCCATTCACGGTCAAGTAAACCTTCCGTATAGAGCGTGTTAATATATTTGATCATTTCCAAGTAACGCGGATCTCGGACTATGAATTCGAGACGGCCATCATGCTCATAATACGTTTTCATCCCGTACATCGCCTTGAATGAACCGATAATGGCGGGCATTTGTTCTGCGTTCACTGTCATTGGTATGGAAGGTTTGCCATCTACATTCGGATACTTCTCCTTAAATTTTCTCAGCAGATCCAGGAATTCTTCCTGCGAAAAGGAGTCCCCGGCCTTAGCGCGTTCGCCATATCCGAACTCTTCCAGGACATCCATGCGCATACTGATTGCCCAGTTCGGATCGGGATCCAATCCGTACCAGTTGTTCAAATAATAATTCTTGCCATCCTCGTACACGCTTTTGGAAAGCACGTCACCATAGCGCTTCTTGATATTCGGAGCATACTTGTCAATTAAATCGTTCAGCGGAATCAAGGCTCCGCCGGCAATATATTTATTCAAGGTAGCTACGCGTCTGTCAATCAGGGCAATATCCGGCAAATCCCCGCTGACTAACATCAAATTCAGTTTCTCGTCCGGATTGCCGGTAGGTTGCTGAATCTCGATAGTCACGCCTGTACGTTCCGTGATTTCCTTTGCTACAGGGTTAGTAAACGGATCGCCCACGTTTTTGTCAAACAACGTTAGCGTAATGGGTTTCTTCGGCGTGTTGTTTGATCCCGCGCTTGATGTCTCGTTCGATGCTTCGTTTGATTTCTCGGCTTCGGATGCGTTATTTCCCGCATTTTTGTTGCCTGTATTGCACGCGCTCAGAAGCATAATGCTTGCTAGTACCCCTGCCAAGATGAGTCTTTTTTTCATTAAGATCCCCCTCATTGAATGAAATAGCTTTTATTTAAACCACCTTCCGAACGAACAAAGCTTCGGAAAGATGGAGCAAATACGTTCTATGATTCGTATCGCTTAGCCTTTCACTGACCCAATAAGCATCCCTTTCAGGAAATATTTCTGCAGTAGTGGATATAAAAGAATAATCGGCAGCGTTGCTACCATGGTCACTGCCATACGGATCGTCTCGCTGGAAACCGGCATTTTCCGCTGTTCATTGGCAAGCTGCTCTGCCTCGTTTAACATATCGTTCGTCTGGAACTGATTCAGAATTTTCACCAAAACCGCCGACAATGTTTTCAAAGAAGCGTCGTAGGTATAAATATAAGAGTCGTACCATGCATTCCAATGGCTAATGGCTGAGAACAAGGCGATGGTCGCAAGCACCGGCGTGCACACGGGCAGAATGACTTTCAGAAAAATCTGAATATCGTTTGCGCCTTCCATTTGCGCCGCCTCCTCCATTTCTTTGGGCAAACCCTCCATGTAGGTGCGAACCAATATCATCCAGAAAACGCTTATTACCCCGGGGAAAATAAACACCCAAAAGCTGTCGATGAGATTCAAGCTGCGTACTACCATATACGTGGGAATCAACCCCCCGCCGAAGTACATCGTAAATATAAAAAACAAGTTGATTCCGCGCCAGCCCACAAGTTCTCTTTTACTAAGGGTATAAGCCAGCATCGAAATACAAGCCAGTGTAAGAGGTACTCCAATGACCGTTCGACCGACCGTTACTATAATGGAATTCAGAATTTCTGAATCCTTCAGAACGGTTTTATAACTGTCCAGGCTGAAATCATTCGGCCACAGCATAAATTGTCCATACGTAGGGTCGGACGCATCGTTCAGGGATAAAACGAAGATATGCCAGAACGGAAAAAACGTAATGATAAACAAGCACATCAACGATCCGTAAACGAACATATTCCCTGTAATGGTTGCCAGCGTATAACGTTGTAACCGATTGCTTATAGCGCTTGACTTGTTAGCCCGCGCAACTTCGTTTTCCATCCTCTTCCTCCTTCCAGCTGTACGTACAGCTTAGAACAGACGCGTTCCGCTCATTTTTTTAGATAATTGGTTGACAGTTACCACCAAAATAAACGCGACTACCGATTTGAACATACTTACGGCAGATGCATACGAGAACATGCCATTCTGAATGCCGTAACGGAACGCATAGGTATCGATTACATCGGAATACGACCTGTTCAGCGAATTTCCCAGTAGGAAAAATTGATCAAAGCCGGTATTCAGCAAATTGCCGATGTTTAAAATCAGAAGAATAATAATTGTAGGCCGCAGCATCGGCAGTAACACATACCAGATTTGCTTCAAACGACCGGCGCCGTCCACCTTTGCCGCTTCGAATAGCTCCGTCGGAATTGCTGCGATAGCCGCCAAATACATAATGGAGTTATATCCCATATCTTTCCACGCATTCGACAAGGCGATGATGATCCAGAATAACTTTCCTTCCTGCATAAACAAAACGCCTTGTTCTACAATACCGAGTTTCATCAACAATTGATTGACAGGTCCTTCAGCCGACAAGAACGTAATCACAATGCTCGCAGCAACAACCCATGAAATAAAGAACGGTAAATAGGATGCTGTTTGTACCGTCCGTTTGAACCAACTTATTCTGACTTCGTTCAACGTTATCGCAATACAAATAGGAACCATAAACCCTATGGACAGCGTTAACACGCTCGAAACCAACGTATTGCGCATCACTTGCACAAAATCTTGTCCGGTAAAGAAGTATTCGAACCACTGCAATCCCACAAAATCCGCTTTAAAAAGAGAGCCCCAGAAATCCCCTAAGGTAGGTTTGTAATCTATAAACGCCATGTACAAACCAGCCATAGGCGCATAAGCAAACAATACGGCCCATACAACTCCCGGCATCAAGAGCATAAATAAGTATCGCTGCCGAAGCATTTTTTTTATTGTGGGATATTTCAGCAGCGGTATTTTCTCGTTGCTTCCATCGACATCACATTCCATTCTCCCGACTCCTCATATCCAAATTAGGTTTATGAGTTCATCTTAGGGTATCCCGTATTCTTCCGCTATCTCTCGATTTTCCGATTTATATCAGAAAAAAACGAACTTTCGTTTTGTCCGTTTTACAGAAGCTATTGTAATTGACAGTACATGTACGCGAATCTATACTTTGTTCTAAGTAATGGAATTATCGTGCGATAACGAAACCATATTGCGGAGGCTCGATGCATGTACACGATAATCTTAGTGGATGACGAACGACTCACATTAGACACTTTGGCCAATTATATTGAATGGGACAAGATGTCTTGCCGCGTCATTGCTACTGCGAGCAACGGACGAGATGCACTGAATAAGATTGAAGCCTTGCAACCGGATATCCTCATTACCGATATCAAAATGCCTGTCATGGATGGCATCGAACTCTGTAAACAAGTACATGCTCGCTTTCCTGCTATTCAGATTGTATTTCTGAGTGGATACAATGAGTTTGAATATGCTTGTGCCGCACTGCAGCATGGCGCCTGCGGCTATTTGCTGAAACCGATCGACAACGAAGAACTGGCTGCCACGATGAAGATGGTCCATCAACGTTGCGAAGAGCAGAAAAACCGTCTCAATTCCACCGTCTTGACAGCTGGCGAATATCTGCGTGAACTTCTCCGAATCGGCGGTCATCTGCTCTCCGGCTTAGCGGATGAAGTGACCTCTATTTACAACCGCTATTTACATCTTCCTGCCGAGAACAAAACATTTTACTTTGTACTTATCAGCATAGACGAGTATACGCTGTTGGCTGAGAATCCTCTTGCTATCGATGCGCCTTCCGGTGATTTTTCCACCGCGGAGAGATTAGAATTTTTCATCGCCGGTTTGCCCAGCTTTTTCCCCGGTGTACTGACCAAGCTGCGGGATGGCCAATGGATTTTTGTCACGCAGGAATCGGTCAGTACCTCGTTTACGAATTGGCGGAATCAGTCGGCGCATGCTGAACGTTGGATATCGCTTTTCCTGACAAACTACCCGCAAACACTACTTTCCTTTACGAAAAATTGGCCAAAGATGCTGAAAATTCGCAATCATCTGGTTGCAACTCAAGGCACGGGACTTATTAGCGACAGCTGGGAAACCATGAACGCTACTTCGCGCAAGGAACCCTTTCCCGAAACAAAGCACTTGATTGCCGCCGTCCAACAAAACCGCAGAAACCAAGTCGAAGAATGGCTCCATGACTTTTACGATGGCGGTCTCCCTCCCGGAAATGTCAGCCAAGTTTTTGTAGATACCATATCAGTGTTTGATTCCGTGTTGTCGGCGACCGGAGCCAACAACCGCCATTTGCAAGAAATTATCGAGAAGGATGCCCAGTTTCTCGGACGCCTTTCCCTTATGGAAAGCATGCAATCTATGAAAACGCACATGCGGCAAATCCTAAACCTTATGATGGACGAGCTGCAGGCATCTCCCGTCGACCGACACATCGAGATCGTCAATGAAGTTTGCAGTATTATACAGAAAAATTATGGACAGGTTATTTCGATTGATGCGCTGGCAGAACTTATTTTTCTTTCACCCAACTATCTCCGCACTATTTTTAAGGATATTACCGGAAAAACATTACTTGAATACGTAACTCAGATCCGAATAGATAACGCTTGCATTATGCTGCAGGAAACGAATATTAGGATTCACGAGATTGCCAAACGAGTCGGCTTTGAAAGCCCCTCCTATTTCGGCGCTACCTTTTTCAAACGCACCGGGCTCACTCCTAACCAATATCGTACGCACGCGAAAAAGGGATCACTATCATGAATACGCTGAAGAAGTTTTTCAAAAATTTATCCTTGCTACAGAAGTTATTACTCATGTTTCTTACGGTAACGATAACCCCTCTATTGTTCATTACGATATTCTTCTACGATCGTACAGAGCAACGGCTGTTGGAATTGACATACGAGAATATGTCGAGCAGCAACCAACAAATCAACAGCAACGTAAATGCTCAATTAGATAGTCTTCGCCAAATTTCATCTCTGATTTATACGGATGAAGCCCTACAAGTTTATCTAACGCAAACCTACACAACCGACTATTCTACCGTCGAAGCCTACCGATATATCGATGGACTCTTATACAGCATGCTGACCGCTAACAACAACCTTGCTAGCATCAACCTTTATGTCTACAATAAAACACTCCCGGAGGATGGTCTGTTTCTCAAACATATCACTCCTGAGAATCTGCCGATTCAGTATCTCACTCAATTGCTTGAAACCTATGGCAACAATATATTCAGCAACGTAATCCAGGACAAAAGCGGGAAAAACGTGATTTATCTTGGGCGAATTCTCAACTTTAATAATCAAAACCAACATTACGGGATGTTGACGATCGGTCTCTATGAAGAACTGCTCTACAGGTTAATCGAAAAAGAAGAGCAAAACAAAAGCGTCTACTTGCTCAATGAAAAAAATCAAATT
Source organism: Paenibacillus sp. J22R3 (assembly GCF_056269305.1). Lineage (NCBI taxonomy): Bacteria > Bacillati > Bacillota > Bacilli > Caryophanales > Paenibacillaceae > Paenibacillus > Paenibacillus sp. J22R3. Next base: position 474,612 of record NZ_JBWDNS010000006.1, read on the forward strand.
ATCTCCGCATCCGATAAATCGCTCTTAAACCTACCGTTCAGCGAAGCCATCGGCCCTGACCTGTCTAGCAATCAAAAAGTCGTCACCATCAATGGACATCCCAATTTGCTCGTATATAACACCATGCAGCATGGTTGGAAAACAGTCTCTCTCACGCCAATTGACGAAATCATGCGTTCATCTCGTAAAACGGCTATGCAAATCGTCGTCATTGCGTCTTTTAGTCTCGGCCTTTCTCTCTTAATGATCGTTGTCATCGCCAAATATTTCTCGCACCGTCTGCGTAAGTTAAACCGTCAAGCATTGAGAGTAGAGCAAGGAAATTTCATCATCTTGGCCGATGATTTCAGCAAGGATGAAATCGGTCAATTAGGCACGGCTTTCAATAAGATGAGCGCACGTCTCAAAGAGTTGATCGATACGCTGTACGTCAAGGAAATTGCCAAGCGCGACGCGGAACTTTATGCCTTGCAAAGTCAGATCAATCCGCATTTTCTTTATAATACGCTGTCGGGTATTTCCTCTCTGGCCATCCAAAACAGCGATATTGAAGTAAGCAAAATCGTGAACCATCTCGCAAGATTCTATCAAACCTCGCTGAATATGGGGCATCAATATATTACGTTGGATAAAGAACTTGCCCTTACCAAACACTATCTTGCCATCCAGCATATGCGCTTTGATGATAGCTTTATCGAACACTGGGAAATTGACCAAAGCTTATCATCCCATGAAACGTTAAAATTGTTGTTACAACCTTTTGTGGAAAACGCTATTAATCACGCCATAGTTGATGATCATACATGCTTGAACATTACCATTCGGGTTTATCAATCCATACAAGTCGCCGGTGTTCCAGCGCTTTTCCTTGAAATAGAAGACGATGGTTGCGGTATGTCTTCCGATCAAGTAGGAACACTGTTATCCAAAGAATCGAAAGCCGGTTATGGGATAAAAAACGTACATGAACGCGTACAGCTTGCTTACGGAAAAAGCTATGGTGTTACCATTCGCAGTCAAGTCGGAAGCGGCACGAAAATTATCATCATGCTGCCTTTACAACATAGTATCTAAACAATTGTACGCAACAAACAACCCCTAGCGCTCGAACGTTGCGTTCAAGTCTAGGGGTTTATTTACAAGTTCGAAGATGTATCGCATCATCACTTACGGGTCTTACTGTCCAAGTCCTCGCGTTTCACTGGATTGACGCGGCTGATCCAATGATCCCTATTCATAAATTTTACTGTGTTTATGCGAGATGAAATATTGTCCTTTGTTAGCCCGGATGGCTCTACTTCCTGGCCCCCTGCGTTATTACCACTCGGATTATCAGGTCCCTTATTTTCTTTACGAGGAGGAAGGCCTCTACCATTGTGCTTACCTCTGTTCCATACTCTGCCTTTACTCATTTCGCATCTCCATCTATTTAGAATTCTTTGTTTATTATGCTTTCTAACAAGTATACCCCATCTGCCGCATGCCCTACTTATGTTTATTTTCAATTAGACGACCGTTCTCTAAATAAAGAACACGATCACACAGCGGCAGTACCCGTTCGTCGTGCGTAACCATAATTCCGCTCTTACCCCGTTCCTTTGCCTCTCTGGCAATCATCCGTACGATGTCCATTCCTCTTGAGGCATCCAGACTCGCCGTCGGCTCGTCCGCCATTAGCACGGCCGGATCATTCATGAGTGCTCTTGCGATTGCGACGCGCTGACGCTCACCACCTGATAATTTGTGAGGATAAGCACTTCTACGGTGGTCTAAACCCAGCTTATGAAGCAGCTTCTTGATGCGTTCATTCGCCTTCACTTTGTTCATGTTCCCTAACTTTGCGACCAGCATCAACTGTTCTTCCACCTTCAAGTATGGAATCAAGTTGGCACTTTGAAAAATAAATCCAATCTTGTTCAGGCGTATATCGGACAGCGCCTGCTTCTGTTTACCGGCTATCGCCTCTCCATCCAGCAATACTCCACCGCTCGTAGGCTCAAGGAGTGCGCCAGCAATCGATAGAAACGTGCTCTTGCCGGATCCGGACGGTCCCATAACTGCCACAAGTTCCCCTTCCGAAACTTGCAAATTCAGGCGATCGAGTACCGTTCGCTGCATACCGCCATCCTCGAAGGTATGCGTAATATTGTCCAGGATAAGTCTGTGTCTCATGCTGCACTCCTCCCTATCGCATCCACGGCGTCAATTCTGGTTACTTTCCAAATGGAAAGCAGTGATCCGGCAAGCGACATCACAATAAACGCACCGCCAGTAAACGCCAATGTGGAGGGTTGAAGCAGAAACGGCATGCCGCCAGGCAAGAGAGCTTTAATTACTTGGATAAGCAGTATGCTGATAATTAGACTCCCTGTCGATAAAAGCAACACTTGAAGGGAAACGCTTCGCACAAGGTAAACAGTTCGTGTTCCGATCGCCTTCAAAACACCAAATTGACTACTCTTCTGGATCGTGATGACATAGAAGAACACTGCTAGGACAAAGGAAGAAATCAGAAACAAGAAGATGATCATCATCCAAAGCGAGCCCTGCTCCTCCTTGTAACCCGGAATGGCCATAACGGCTTGTGATTTGGTAACGATCTCTGAGTCCGGCAAGGTTGCAGCAAGCTGCTTTGCTTGGTGCTTATTCGCCTTTACGGCTATCGCATTATAGGTCTTGCCGTCTCCGGATTCTCCTGACTCCGTTCGCGCTGCAGTCTCCAACTGAAGCTGCTGCCAGTCGTGCTCATTCAGAAATACCGCCGGCGAATGGCTGTAAGATTCATGGCTGACAAAACCGCTAACCGTCCATTTCAAGCCTGAAGCCTGATCTACTAGAACAGTACCGAGGCCAATCCCTGAATCCTTCAGTTTGCGATCTACAAGTACACTTCCAGCCCCGCCCGATGTGATAGGCTCGCCTTCGGTCGCCTTGGGCATCAGCCAGCCCACCGGATTTATTCCAAGAAGCGTCACGTCTAGCTTCCCAGTTGTCCCCTCCGCCGTCATGGTAGTCATCTTGACGCCAAGTGGCTGCACGTTCTCTTGTCCTGTGATTAAGCCCGCTTGTATCCGTACTTGTTCGCTGAGACGTGACCGGGTGAAGCGATGATTCGAATCCTTCTCCATAATAAAATGTGTAGCGTCCATATTTTGAATCGATGCCGCGTTATCATAGGCGAGCCCTCTCGCAAGCCCGGTAACGAACAGAACCAGGAACGTGACAAGCAGCATAATAATCGCGATTAGCGAATAACGGACTTTAGCGAACCTCATTTCTCGAATGGCCAGATACATGTTGCTTCCCTCCTCTTGGATGTCTCCAGTTTAGGAAGCGAATATAAATGGCGCATAAATAACAAATTACAATTTGGGAATCGTCACCGTAAAGCTGGTGCCTGCCCCTTGTATGCTGCTCACTTCGATAGTTCCCTCGTGCAGCTGCACAATCCTCTTCACAATGGCCAGACCCAAGCCTGTTCGACCCGAAGTACGTTCCCGAGCGCGATCGACACGGTAGAACCGATCGAATAGAAAGGGTAAATGCTCGGAAGCAATCCCTTCTCCATTATCCGAAATAACCACATGGATATGCGACTGCATTTCCTCAGCACGCACTTCGATGCTTCGGCCCAATGGAATATGGTTTACCGCATTACTCAGCAAATTTGTCCATACTTGCATCAGAAGCACTTCATCGCCATAAACCGAAATGGATTCCGGAACGGATAGCTTTAGTAATAATTCCTTCCCATCCAGCTGCCATTGCAACATTTCCACGCCTTGACGGATATGTCGGCGTAAGGAGAAGTGCTTCTTGTTCAGCGCCTCTTCTCCTTGTTCTAGCGTAGAGAGCAGCAACAGCTGTTTGCTCAGCATGGAGAGGTGGCGGCTTTCAGCCTCAACAATGGAAGCGTATTGTTGGCGTTCTTCTTCCGGCAAATCCCCTTGCGCTAATACCTTAGCAAATCCTTGGATGGAGGTAAGCGGCGATTGGATTTCATGCGATACATTAGATACAAATTGCTGGCGTGCCAGATCGACCCGCTCCAGTTCCCGGCTCATCGTCATAAAATGCTCAGCTAGCTGACCAATTTCATCACGTCTTCCCGTCGTTAGACGAAGATTGTAGTTTCCTTGTGCAAGACGTTTGGTCGCTTCGGTTAACCTCGTAATTGGATTGACAATATAGCGAGTGCTCGCCAAGAAGAATAATAGGCTGATGATGATGGTCAGCAATCCGACTAAGGCAAAGAAGGTACGAAGCTCTCCGAACTGCAGCAGTACATCCGGTCGCATGAACAGAGCGTAAGTCTTTCCCGATGCTTGTATGGGCACGCCTACCGTATTGCTTAAGCGGTTATCGAAGAAGCCCGTGATGAACGGCTTATTTGGAAACTGCGCCACACCGTGGTAGATTCCGCCTCCAAGAACGATCCTGATGTCTTGCTTGTCTAGATTCTGCTCCCGGAAGGTTCTCCCATAAAAACGAGACTCTTCTTGCCCATCCGTCACATAGATCTCGTACCCTAAAGCGGCCGCATTACCAAGATATCGCTCCATATCCTCCGGATCAGATTCAATAAAGTTTTTCATATGCTCGGCAATGGATACAAGCTTCTCATCGTTAAATGGTTTGAGCTTTATATGGTAATAAATATTAGAAGCGATGAATCCCAACATACTGCTGGCCAAGATAACAGCTATTATAATCAGAAACACGCGAGAGTACAGACTTTTCATTTGGCTCTCACCACAATTTTGTAGCCGATGCCTCGAACCGTCTGAATAACAAAATCATCCGCGTAATCGGCAAAACGCTGGCGTAGCCTGTTGATATGTACATTAACCGTATTGTCGTCACCTTCGTAATCCTGGCCCCATACGAGACGGATCAACTCGTCACGGGAAAATAGACGCCCTGGGTAATGGGCCAGCTGGGCCAGCAGCTCAAATTCTTTCATCGGCAGCAAAATAATAGATTGACCGTCGTTCACTTCCACGTTTTTGCGATCTATGGTAATACGATGCATTCGAATAATGTCATTCGCCGCCCGGTTATAGCGGCGGAACAGCGCTTTAACCCGGAAGAGCAGCTCTTCCGGCTCGAATGGCTTGGTCACGTAGTCATCCGTTCCTTTTAGATAGCCTCGTTCTTTATCTGATAGCTGGTCCTTGGCAGTGAGCAAAATAATCGGGATGTCGTAATGCTGTCGAATATGCTCACACAACTCAAACCCGTCCATATGCGGCATCATCACATCTATGATAGCGATATTTATCGTTGAACGTTCCATAACCTCTACCGCCTCGGCCCCGTCGCGAGCTTCATGCACGCTATATCCTTCACGGGTCATGACGTAACGCACCAGCGCTCTAATATTTGGATCATCGTCTGCCAGCAGCAGGTGGTTCAACGTGATAACCTCCCATTTCAAAAAAATTCGCCCTATTTGTGGTACGGTTCAGCTTAACGGGTCTATCGGCGAATATTCCAGCTTACATCCATCGATCTCCGCGCTTCTTCACATAGTTTGCAAACACGAAGCGCCAAGGGATTATGAATGGAAATATGACAACCAATAAGCAGGCAATGACCGTCTCCATAGTTGTGTCGTCCATCTGACCGGAAGTCCAAATCGGTAACGCAACGACGATCAGCCAAACCGACTTCCAAGCCAATTCCCACAGGAGTACGGGGAGCATTTGCAACGGATACCTCAGCCCCAATATGCACAGCACCCAGAAGGCGACGAGCATGCATTGCACGACACCCTCCATCAGTTCCCACGATTGCGATCGGTCAAAGACGTTAGGCAACACCGTGATGCCAAGCCCTACGACGACAAGAAGGTAAAGCCCCCTGAGCAGATTAAGACGCAATAACGAGACTCCGCCTGCAATTTTTTTTTGACCATCTTCCATCATTTTCATCATTCCCTTTCCTCTAGATGATAAGCCTTCTTCATCCAATCCCCGAGACGAAGACCCTCTGATTCATGCAGCTCCTCCACTTCGGCCATTTTAAGCAAGGAACCGTCCTTAAGCGCGATGAACCCGTCTATCACCGTTTCAACTTCCGCAATCTCATGGCTTGTAAGGATCAAGGTTTGAGCGCTGAGGTCCACATATGAAATCATTCCTTTAACGATCGTCTCTCGCACCATAGGATCAAGACCAGACAACGGTTCGTCCAATAGAATGTAGGGGACCTCCCTAGCCAAAGCGAGCACGATTTGCAATCTGCCGAGATTTCCTTTCGATAACGCCTTGATTTTCATGTTAGAATCCAGCTTCATAAGGTGTAAAATTTCATCCGCTTTAGCCAGATTAAAGTCCGGAAATTGCGAAGCCTGAAACGCAATTGCTTCTCTAACCGTGAAGATTGGATACAAGACGGCTATCTCGGGGGAGTAAGAAACGGTTTTGCCGGATTTTCGGTTAGCCTTCTCTCCGTTTATGGTCACTCGACCGCTAGTGGGAAGCGAAAGTCCAGCCATTAACTTCAATAACGTCGACTTGCCGCTGCCGTTCCCGCCTACGACGCCAATGATTTTACCCATAGGTACCGATACAGAAATGTCCTTAAGTGCGACCTGCTTCCTATGTAGTTTGGAAACGTTCGTCAATTCAATCACTTCACTTGTCTCCTTTTTCAATGTCGCTCAAATATTCTTGCAGTCCCGATAGGATCTCTGCTGCGTCATAGCCCATTTCTTGCATGATGTGGACGAACTGTTCGATCTGTTCATGCTTCAGCTTTTCGCGCTGACCTACCAAGCGATCTTGTTGTTCCGTAACGAACGTTCCTTGCCCTCTCCTGGTTTCCAAAACACCTTCGCGCTCCAACTCACTGTACGCACGTTGAACAGTATTGGGGTTCATACTGTATTTGACTCCCATATCGCGGACAGAAGGCAGCTTCTCGCCCGGTTTCAGTTCCTTGCTAATGATCTGTCGCTGTATCCGTTCCGCCAATTGTAAATAGATCGGCTTTGACGCATTAAATTCATCCATCGTTATACCTCAACTTTGTTATCCACGAGCCACGCGGTTAGTATGAATAATCCTGCGATAATAACGACATCAAATAGATACTCTCCTACGTAGGTTTGTAGGGGATCCTTAAATATCTCAGGTAACTTATAGGTAATGCTTCCCCATTCCGTAATGGACCTATATGGCGCGGAAGAGGTGAACCAGGCAAATATCCCTCCAGATAAGATGGCCGCGGCGGCAACAGCTGCCCGACTCCATCTTCCTAACTTCAATCTGAGGTACTGGTATGAAGCCCAAAGTCCCATCATCCAAGCGCAAATCGCAATGGATATCCAAATAATGTGGACGAAGACGAACGTTGCCAATTTCCAAGCATCCGTCCAATAGGGTTCAATTAAGTCAAAATTGGGGATGATCAGCGCTCCGGACAACGCATATAACATGCCAAGCGAAATGACAATCATCATCATACCGTTCGCGATCTTACTCATGAGCAATTTAGCGGCCGGTTGAGGATTGCTCAACCATAAAAGCAAATGATTGCTCTCCCGCTTCAAACTGAAAAATACTACAATCGGTACGTAAACGGCATGAAGAGCGACAACAATCGCCAATGGCACGAACATAAGCAACGTATCGCCCGCTACCCTCCCCAAATAGAGCGTCAACAGAGCCATCAATACGTTGATGACGAGTCCGATGAAGAACACGGTTCTTGATAACTTGAAATCCTTAATTAATAAAGCCGACCATTGCCTCATAATCGATTCACCCTTTATGAAATGTAATGAATAATTGTATTAATGTAATAGTACACCAAGACATTAATACATGTAAATAGGCAATTAAAAAAGCAAACAAGGTTACCCTCCTTTGCCTTCACATTTATATGCATCCTTTCAGGTCAAATCTCCGTGGTTGAACCAGCATAAACGCCAGATTTCAACATCCATGCAGCTTTTTCGGATTTCGCCCTACTTGTGGTACGGCTCTCCGCGCTGTCTGTAACGGCAAGTTGTAACAAGGAAGACTACATTAAGTCCGCCCCAAGGGGACGTATTCGTATCCGTTAGCGTACTCTTTCCCCCTCATAAGCTTGAGCATCATGCGTCCGAGTCCCTCGGGCACGAGCACAACGGGAGAACCTTTTATTTTCTTCAAAGAACCGGTGTGCAGATGATCATAGTGCGATTGGGATAATTAAATCACGTCGACCGGCGGGATCTCGTCCAAGGCGCATAGCGCAATTAAAAAAAGCCTTATGCACGTTGCGGTATTCGCATCATGCATTAAGGCGTTTAATTATCTATTTTCCAATGTCGTAGCAACCTTTTTATTGGAAGAAAACCAACAGATCGATAGCACGACGAATATGAGAATGCCAAGCGAGAGGAACAAACCGTTAGCCGCCTTCAAGTCGGCTGCCTCCATTGAGAGATGCCCCGTAGCAACGGAAACGTCTCTACAAGCGACAAAGGTCAATAAACAAACGACGATCGCTACGGAAGAGGCGAGTTGTTCGATCAAATCGTTCAATACGGATCCCTCTACCAGACTATCCTCAGGCAAAGCTCCCATTCCGGCGGTAGTGGCGGGAATACTTGAAAGCCCGAACCCCGCTCCGCGTACCGCCATTAACAAGGTCACATACCAGAATGGAGAGTCCGGAGTTAGACATCCGAGCAGTAGCGTCGTTACCCCCGTTATACCCAAGCCCCAGGCAACTACCCCCCGCGCACCTCTACGGTCTAGAAATTTTCCTCCGATCAACATGAATATTCCGGTCATAACCGCATCGGGAATAAACAATATACCGGTATACGTCGCGCTGTAATGATACGCATTCTGAATAACGATCGGGATTAAGAAGAACGACATATAGTAGCCCACGGCAATCAAAGTGGTCACCGCGGTTCCGATCCGAAACTCCCGGATTCTCAGCAAGGTCAAATTCAATAAAGAATACGAACCCTTTCGCCTGCCCACTATAAAAAGAAATAGGCTGGCTATTCCCGCTCCCAGTATCCCCCAATGAAGCCCGTTCATAACCCCTTCAATCGTATTCATAGCCCCAAGCGCATATAAAGACAATCCGATACCGACTGCTATCAATACATACCCCTTTGCATCGAAAGGAGATGATCGTCCAGCTTCGGAAGCAGAAGGCTTAATGAACAATATCGCCATTATCAATCCAATCAATCCCATAGGAAGGTTGATCAAGAACAACTGCTCCGGCTTCCCATGATCGGTAATCAATCCTCCCAAAGTGGGACCGATTGTCGGGGCTAGCATGCTTACTACGCCCCAGATTCCGGTTGCCCTCCCTCTTTCTTCAACGGAGACAGCCGAAAAAATAATCGTAATCGATAAAGGAGTCAAAAGTCCCGCGCCGAATCCCTGCAATCCTCGGCAAGCGATAAGCGCCGCTAGATTCCCAGCCGTCGCCGCTGCGGCGGAACCGATTAGAAAAAGAACCAGGCCGGTCAAATACGTCTTCTTGGAACCGAAACGTCTGCTGAAAAAACCGGTTAGCGGAAGAGTAAGGCCCATTACGAGCACATAGATGTTAATCAACCAACTGATGCTTAATTCATCAACCTTATACTGCTCGGCAAAAGCCGGCAAGGCCGGATTAAGCAGGCTTGTATTTAATATTACCGTAAACGTTCCGAGCAATACGGCCAGAATAACCAGCCGTTTCTGCGTTTCTTGTTTCATGTTTTCTCCTCCAGGCGGAACCTCAAGGAAAAAAGCGAATCCACAAAAACGTTCTACTTCAACGTGAAGGTCAATGTAGAATTATGCTATTCGCCTGAGGCCCATCAAATTCAAATTCGTCGAATGGGTTTGCTCTGGCGTATAGATGATGAGCGGGTTCATAGACCGGGTCACTTCCTCTCTAAAGAGATTATAGGTAGCGTTTATTCATAAGTCCAGAGTGAAATTCTCTTAAAAAGCTCTAAACTTCCCATTCTCCCCGTAACTCCTCGTACAGCCAAATCAGGTCGTTCGGCGCAATTAATTCGCGAGCGACCGCCTTTTTCGATTTGGCCTCCATTCCCTTCACCAATATATTTACACAGGCACAAGAGATACTCTGGTTGAAATCGTATTTTGTCTTTTACGAAGAAGAGCAATATGTAATTCTCCAAGATATGAAATACATGAATATGCTGAGAGAGTTCGCTTGGGGGTTGCTTCATAGCGGGCTTAACCAAGATAGCGTTAACCACAACTTCGAATACTATCGGCATGCGGAACATGTAATCGAAAGACTGCAATAAGGATTTAATTATTTATAGAATTCAAAACAACTCAAAAAACTTGCCGTTATTTGTGATACGGTTCCCCCCGGTTGATCTTCACCGCCCGGTACACCTGCTCCAGCAGCACCAACCGCATGAGCTGGTGCGGCAAGGTCATGCGCCCGAAGCTGAGCTTCTGCTGGGCGCGCTTCAGCACGGCGGGCGCGAGGCCGTTGCTCCCGCCAATAACAAAAGCCACGTGGCTCCGCCCATACGTGGCTAAATGATCGAGCTGGCCGGCGAGGTCCTCGCTCGACCATAGCTCCCCGTCCAGCGCCAGCGCGACAACATGCGCGTCTGGCTTAATAACCGCGAGCAAGCGCTCACCCTCGCGCTCGCGAACAATGGCTTCCTCGGCGGCGCTCATCGTCTCGGGCGCCCGCTCGTCCGCTACTTCCGTGAGCGTGAGCTTCACGTACGGGCCAAGACGCTTCGCGTATTCGGCGATGCCGAGCACGAGATATTTTTCCTTCAGCTTTCCGACAGCAGCGATTTGAATATGCACCGGCTACACCACCAAATACTCGGCAATGTGATCGCACAGCTCACAAGTGGCTGGCGCTTCCCATTCCGTGAACTTCGTCGTCACCAAATCCACGATATCCGGTGCATCCTCGTATTCATCCACAAATTTATCAATCGCCAGCTCCACATGCTCTTTACACACACAATACATCTGCCAGATCCCCCAATTGTAGTCTGTATCCTATTATGCCATTGCCCTATACTCGGTTAATGCCTTGTTCTTTCCCTATTCTCGGTTCGTGCCTTGTTCATGCCTTGTTCTTTCCCGATTCTCCGCCTAATGCTCGGTTTTTGCCCCATATCCACGCAAAGAGATCAGCCCGTCGTAACGCAAGCCCGCACTTCCGAGCTTGCACGAGCTGATCCGCTTCGCGACTATACCGTTATTCTTCCGTCTTCTCCGCCAGCTTAAACGTTGTCGTTTGCTTCTTACCGTCTCGGTAGAAGGTCACTTCAATGTTATCGCCGATCGTCTTCTTGCCGTACAAATATTTACGCAGCTCCATCGTGCTGCTGATCGACTCATTGTCCAGCTTCACGATGACATCGTTGAACGCAAGACCCGCTTCCTCCGCCGGACCGACCGCTTGCAGAACAATAACGCCCTGCTTCACATCGTCCGGAAGCTTCAGATCGCCTTGCGGCAGCATCACGCCTTCGTCTTCTCCGCCCACAGCAGCACCATCGCCGGACTCAGAACCTTCCGTAGACGGCTCCTGATCCGCGCCGCCTGCACTGTCATCAGCATCGCCATTACCCTGAGCTACAGCCGACTGCTGTGCCATGTACAAGCCCAGATCCATCGTATATACGCCTAAGTAAGGACGCTTCACTTTGCCATACTCCAGTAAGCTTTGCACAATCGGCATCGCAATATGCGAAGGAATCGCAAAACCGACGCCTTCCACACCGTACTCCGCAATCTTCATGCTGTTGATGCCGACTACGTTGCCGTCCAGATCAATCAATGGACCGCCACTGTTGCCCTGATTAATGGACGCGTCAATTTGAATAACTTCCTGTTCCCAGTCATAGTTGCCGTCTTGGCTGAGCGACACCGGAATAATCCGTTTCGTCTTGCTCACAATGCCCATCGTCAATGAATCGCTGAGTCCAAGCGGATTTCCAATTGCCATGACCCATTGACCGGCGCGCAAGCCTTCGGATTCCCCGAACTCCGCTACCGTATCAATGCCGTCCGCATCAATCTCCAGCACAGCCAGATCCGTAATCGCATCGGTACCGACAACCTTCGCATCCCGCGTTTCGCCATTGCTCAGCACGGCTTTTACCGCAACCGCATCTTCAATAACGTGATTGTTCGTAATGATATGCGCCTTGCCTTTGACCTTCTCGAAAATAAACCCAGAGCCCAGTGCTGCTTGCTGCAGTTGAGCAGAGCCATCTCCGCCGTCAGTCCCTGCCGCATCATTGCCGTCTGAAGTACCGCCGGGCGCATCGCTTTCAGGCTGAGCCTGCTCATTAATAATACTAACGACAGCCGGCCGCATCTTCGCCGCAGCCGAGATCGTCTTCTCAAGCGGATCATTGCTCATGCCCACATTAGTCACGCCTGCTACCGCCGATATCGAACCTTCACTGCGATCAAAGCCCGTAAACAAACCAAATACCAGCACCGCAGCCAGTGCACTAACCACCGAAGAAGCTACGGCCACACGCACAGGCGTCCAACGGATGCCGCTCCCACGCTTGCTAAACGAAACGTCACGGCTCGTAGACCGAATTCGACGCGATACACGTGTTGAATAGAAATCATCATCAAACAAGCTCATCTATAATCGCTCCTCTCGATGTCATCCTGACATCAAGACCATTATTTTACGAATCTAGGAATGATATCGGTAGAACGGTCTACAATAATAATAGAACAAGGTGAAACGGCTGCTGCCGTCCGTTAATTGTTAATAAACGAATAGATGAAGGAGCGAATCTCATGAAATCCAGAAGTTCCTCAGCCCTTGACCATCTCAATCTGGTAGCCAAGCTTGCCGACCTCAAAGAAGATCATTACCGCACCCTGCTTACCCTCAGTGCGATGACAGAACTGCTCATGGATAAAGGCATACTCACCCAAGACGAACTTGAACGCAAAATCACTTCGCTCGATTCCGAGCTGGACGAGCTTATCGTCGGCGCACTTCATCCCATGCCGTAGGCCGGTCATGGTACGTCTCACGCAGCGGATGTTCATCCCGTTTGAAGAAGAAGCCGTTGTTCTCCAAGATGCCGTTTACCGTCAGCTTAGCCAGGTCCATCAAATTATGGTCCAAGCTCAGATGCGCCAGATAAACCCGCTTCGTTCGATCCGTCATCAGCTGACATAACGCTTCTCCGGCCGCTTCATTGGACAAATGCCCGATATCGCTTAGGATCCGCCGCTTAATGTTCCACGGGTAACGCCCCATCCGCAGCATGTTGACATCATGGTTCGACTCTAGCACTAGCACATCGGAATCTTCTATCATCCGTCTTACCTTATCGCTGACATAGCCAAGGTCTGTTGCCAGACTCAGCTTGACATCATCATCTTGGAAAACATACCCGACCGGCTCGGCCGCATCATGCGAAATCGCATACGATGTCGTCCGCATTGCGCCGAACTTCGCGGTTTCACCTGTTTCCATAATGACACGCTGTTCGCTTGTTATGGTACCGACATGGCGCTCAAGTGCCCCCCATGTCGCTTCATTCGCATAGATTGGCACATTGTGCTTCCTAGCAAATGCACCAAGCCCTTTTATATGATCGGAATGCTCATGCGTAACGAGAATCGCATCAATTTCATGACCGGCGACACCCCGCTCCCGCATGAGCTCCTCGAGCTTCTTCGCACTTAAACCTGCATCAATAAGCACGGTAGCATCTTCGCACTGCACAATCGTGGCATTTCCTGTCGAACCGCTCCCAAGTACCGTAAATCGAAGTCCCATACTTCTTCTAAACCTGCCCTTTCCCCTGCTCCCCAAACCCGCCGAAGTTTCGACGAGGCACTGCGAAACCCCACTTATTCCGTCACAACTTCCCCACTGATCGCATTCATGTAGTACTGTCCGCCATCTTCCAGCAGCACGCGCCAAGTCGGCGCCGAAACCTGTGTATTGGAGTCAAAAATCTGTCCGTGATAGCCCAGCTTGATCTCCCCAATGACGGCCCCGTTCTGCAGCTGATTCTCAATTAAGCTTGTCACCACTTTAGTGGCCGACAAAACCGACTGTGAAGTCGAATTCTGTGGCGGCAGCAGCTCGACAAGGTCCTGCCTGTAAGCCGTAATCTTCTGGTTCCTGTAGTCGTAATAGAGCTCAAGCTTAGCATCGAACATGGGTCGCCCTTCAACCATCCTGTACAAAATAAACTCATCCTCATGAACCGTTCCAAGCGCATAATTCTCAAGCTCCGGAATGATGCCTCCCAGGCTCGCTTGCAGCTCTTTCTCCTCGAAGACGACTTTACTGTCCACCGGTTTCTTCAGTTCATGACGCTCGCCTTTACCGAGCTTTGTTTGGATCTGGTACGTCAAATCCCGCAGTTCAGGTGTCTCCGACGGGATACTTGTGGCAAGCTTAATCTTCTTCTCTTCCATAAGAGCCTGCGTTTCCTGCCGCAAATCACTCACATCCGCGCTCGTTCGCAGCCCTTCCCGGATGTTGGACCAGAGCTGGTACCCAAGCACGAGATTCAGCAGCAAAAATGCAAAAATCAACACACTTTTCGCCCTGCCCCAGTCCATTCCTTCATCTCCTTCAACTACGATCCTAATACGCTCTCGATATGATCTTAGCCTCGCTTAGGGGTTCTCCGCAGAACTGCCGACATTACTGCCGCCAATACTCGCATTCCCTCCGCCGCTAGCCTTATTATCTGCAGCACCCGGCATTCCTGCTATATCATCATGCGCTGGGACGGCGCTGCCGCTTCCTGCACTTGCGTCCGTGACTTCACCGGCAGCACCCGCTCCCACTTCACTTCCATCTTGTCCATCGCTTGCTTTCGTGCCTTCAAGACTGATTAAGCTGCTGATATGTCCGGATAATGGTCCGTCACTCAGTTGTGCAATACCGCTCGAAGCGGCATTATCAACCGGTTCATCCAATCTGCCGCTGGCACCGCCGGCATTGCTCGTCTTCTGTAGCGGCGCACCGCCCGGCTCACCGGGCTTCGGCTTGTAACCGCCGGGAATCGCTTGAAGCAGGTTCTCTTGGGTGCCGTCTACGAGACGGACAGCCCAGATAGGTTCCAGCTTCATCACATTCTTCTCGGTTGATATAGCCAGCAGCGCAGGGTAGATCGCAGTCACTTCCAATCTGCGTTTGTAGTTCTTAAACGCATTCTCCAGCATATCGCCGCCCGGCAGCCAGCGGATATCCCGCTGTTGCGCTTTCTTCTGCAGAGTGAGCAGTGAGCGTTCATACTCCGAAACGACACCTTGCTGCAACCGCAGCCTCATGCTGCCGAACATGAACGGCTCCTGTGGGATAATCGGATACGAGCCGTAATACTGCTGGAATCGCAGCACCTGTACACTCTCGAATGTGCCCGCATGCGTGAAGCGATGCATACCATCCCAGCCGCCATGCTTGTTAATGAACTGAATGGCCGCATATACGTTCTGACTCTCGTTATCGTCTTGACCTTGCACCGATACGGGGTCCGTAAAGCTAATCCATCGTCCATTCTGTTCCACCTGCAGCCCGCGTTTGCCATCTGTATAGATCTGCGACCCGCCTTGGTCACTGATTACCCGCGTAACGCCGGGATCAACGAACAAATACCGCTGCATTTGCTCCGGTGAATACGTTTCATAGCCCACGATCTGCTGCATCGACTCCACAGGTCCATCCGGCGTATAGAGATCATCGCCGACTTTCCTGTAGTTCGTCTGATACTCGCCGTAACCGACATACATCTGTACGTCTTGTGCCGTTAAATCCGCTTTCACCGACTCATAGACGGTCAAGTTATCGCTGCTGAAGAAATACGTTCGGATTTCATCCCGATCACTGCTTTTATAAATCCAGATCCGGTTGACGACATCATCCATAAATGTCGCATCGCCTTCCAGCTTCAATACTTTGCTTAACAGCTCAACGGGAACGCCGCGCCCGAACCGCAGTTCAAGCCCCTCATCGCGATTGCGGATTTCATCCCAATCGACAACGACAGCCGCGCTCCGCTGGAAGCCTTTAAACTCACGGCTTTTGATCTTGCCGAAGATCAAGTTATAGAAATTCGAGGCCGGGTACAGAAGCGTATGTTTCCCTTTGCCCAGATGCAGCACCATGTCTTCCGGAAAAATAACGTTCTCGATCTTCTCCTCTTGCCCCATAGGCTCGGCCGGCACGTAATCCTGCTGCGGCGAAGTGGTTACACCGAGGCCGGGCATGCTGTATGCAAGCATATAACTTTGAATCAGACTGAGAATAACGAGCGCTGTGAGCAACGCGGTCTTCAGCTTGTCCATCATGCGCTCTCACCTCCGCCGGCCTGCACAGGCAGGATGACCGTTACCGTCGTGCCTTCATTAAGCTCAGAATCAAGCGCAATGGAGCCGCCATGTGCCTTCACAATTTCCCGGGCAATGGACAAGCCCAGACCGGTACCGCCCATGTTGCGCGAGCGGGCTTTGTCGACCCGATAGAACCGATCGAAGATTCGGCCAAGATCCCGTTTCGGGATACCGATTCCCGTATCCTTCACGCTAATTGCAATAGATGCCGGCTCAAGTCGGCGTGCCATAATTTCAATGCGTCCACCGTCGAGCGTATATTTAATCGCGTTTGAAACGAGATTATCAAGCACTTGATCGATCTGGTCACGATCGAGCCAGATGGACGTGATCGCATCTTCTACGCGAACCGACGCCTTAATCGTCTTCTTCCGCAGCTGGAAGGAGAAACGGTCAGCCACTTCCTCCAGCATATCCGGCACATTCGTCTGCTGCCGCCGCAAGGGAGCTTGATTGGAATCCAGCCGCGAGAGATGCAGCAGGTCCGTTACGAGCCGAATCATCCGCTCTGTCTCATTCCGGATAACGCCGACGAATCGCTGACCAAGCTCTCGCTCATCCATCGCGCCATCGTCAAGCGCCTCCGCATAACTCTTGATTGTCGTGAGCGGTGTTCGCAGCTCATGCGATACATTCGCTACGAACTCGCGCCGCGATTGCTCAAGCCGTTCCTGCTCCGTGACATCCTGCAGCACCGCAATCGTACCGCTTATGCCTTGATCTCGGCGATGAATCGGCGTCAGCGTCACACGCATCAGCTCTTCCTCGTCGCCTTCGGTCTCCAGATGATAGAGAATAGCCGACGGCTCATTCCCCTTCTGCAATCCCGTAAGCTGCGCTTCGTCCATACCGAACAAGTCGGTCAGGCGAATGCCTTCGCAATCATCCCGGCGCAGCATTTCCTGAGCTCGCCGATTCGTGATAATAACAATACCGCGTTCATCGGCGGCCACAACCCCGTCGCTCATATTGGCCAGAATCGAAGAAATCTTCTCTTTCTCTTCTTCCGTTGCCGATAGCGCATCGCGTAAGCGCATCGTCATATCGTTAAACACTTCGCTTAATCGGCCGATCTCGTCATTGCCGAGTACAGGTACCTGCTGATCGAACCGACCTTCCGCAACTGCCGCAGCCTGGCGGGTCAGTGCTTTAATCGGATTCGTAATCGTATGGGCGAGCAGAATGCCGAGTACGCCTGTCAATCCAAGCGCGAAGAGCATCCCGGACATGAAGATGCGGTTAATCCGGTCAACCGTCGAATAGAGCTCTTTCATCGAAGCGACCAGATAAATCGCGCCTACCGTTTTCTCCCCGTCTACAATCGGCTTGGCAATAATTTTCTTGCGCAAACCATCCTCATCGATAATTTCCTCTTCGTTATCGCGAATCCCCTGCAGCGCCCGGCTGACAGCAAGCGACGTATTCTTCTTGCCGATATAGGACTGATGCGACTGCATGGAGGTGGCCAGCACCTTCCCGCTCGCATCTAAGATTTGAATTTCAGCTTCGCTAATGCTGAACAAGCTGCTAACAAGCACCCTGAGATACTCCTCAGTCGAGTTCTCTTCGGAGCTGCCTGTTTTGTCCAACCGATTGGACAGCGTTTGCGCCGATAATTTCGAGAGCAGATTCGCCTGCTCGTTCATGTTATTCGTAAATGTCGATGTCAGCGAGGTCTTCATCGTGCTGATAAAATAAACACCGATCAGCTGCATGGCTATGAGAATCAGCAGCACATAAATAATAATCAGTTTAACTTGAATGGTTCGGAAAAACCGTATCCCGTTCATCCGTACCCGAACCCTCCGGATTTCGGATTACGCATCAAGTAACCGAGTCCACGTCGGGTCAAAATATATTCCGGCCGGCTCGGATCATCCTCGATCTTCTCCCGAAGTCTCCGAATCGTAACATCCACGGTACGGACATCGCCGAAATACTCAAATCCCCATACCGCCTGCAGCAAATGCTCGCGCGTCATCACCTTCCCGCAGTTGCGGGCCAAATAATAAACGAGCTCGTACTCGCGATGTGTCAGATCGAGCGGTTCATTGTCTTTATAGACGACATACATATCGGTATCGATAAACAAGTTGAAAATCCCCAGCCCCTGCTTGTCCTCAGCAGCAGCCGAAGCGCCGTTACCTGCCGCAGCAGCCGCAGATGAAGAAGCATCATTCTTCTGACGCCGCAAATGCGCTTTCACTCGGGCAAGCAGCTCACGTGTACTGAACGGCTTCGTTACATAATCGTCCGCCCCAAGCTCAAGGCCAAGCACCTTATCCAGCTCGGTATCTTTGGCTGTCAGCATAATGATCGGCGTTTGCAGACGCGCGCGCACTTCTCGGCACACGTCCATGCCATCCTTTACGGGCAGCATCAAATCAAGCAATATTAAATCCGGCAGCTCTTCGAACGCGAGCCTTACCGCTTCACCACCGTCGAAGGCGCAAATGACTTGATAGCCTTCCTTCTCGAGGTTGAATTTTATAATGTCCGCAATCGGTTGTTCATCATCAACGACTAATATTTTTCCGTGCATCGCTACACCGCCTGTCGCTTAGCAATCTCCTTCTATTCTACCATAGGAACTGTCTTAGTTCCCAATGAAAGTTCCCTCATATGAGGGGAGAATTGGTCGATTTTCCGCGGATTTTGTGACTTTCCTCTGAACGCAAAAACACTGCCGGACCATAAAGGCCGAGCAGTGTTTCGTATGGTCTGCGATTGCTTCGCTTACAGGTACTTAAGCGGGTTTTGCAATGCGCCGTTCTTATGAACCTCAAAGTGCAAATGCGTGCCGAAGGAGTGCCCTGTATTACCCATAATGCCGATCCGTTGACCCTTCTCAACCGTCTGACCACGCTTGACGGAAATTTTGCTAAGATGGCCGTAAACTGTTTCATAGCCGTTATGGTGATTGATAATGATACAGTTGCCAAGCCCCGGACGTTGACCGGTGAAGCTGACTGTACCGTTGTCTGCTGCCATAATGTTTTTGTTTCCTACCATATCAACGCCGCGGTGTAACGCGCCCCAACGCTGACCGAAGCTGCTAGTGAGACGCGCGCCGGTTACCGGCCAGCTGAAGCGACCGCTGCCTTCGCTAAGCATAACCTTCGTTCCTTTCATGACAATCGCCGGAACGGATGGCTTCAGAACAACTTCACTGATCAGCTCTTCACTCATCAAGTAGCCATTCTGCTTCACTAAGCGGTACACCAATTGCTTCTTCCCGCTCTGGCCTTGGCGTATGACCTTCGACTGGCCTGCTTTCATATTGCTGTTCTTCTGCACGACCGTAGCCGGTTCAATCGATTCGGTTTCCGTGACATTCTCGACCGTTTCGACCGTCACCTGCGGCTGAAGCACCGTAAGATCAAGCACGTCCCCGACTTTAATCATATCATCTTTAATCCATTTGTTACGTTCGTAGATGACCTGAGGCGAAATATCGAACTTGTGTGCGATACACCCTACACAGTCACCATCTTGGACCGTATACGAAGTCGGTTTCACAGTTCCTTTAATAAGCTGCAAATACAACTGCTCAGGATCCGCAATGTCCGCCGGCTGCACTTCTGCTTCTTTAGTCGCAACCTTCTCGACAAATTTCACGGATTTCAATGCCGATTTGGACTTCAGACTGCCGTCAGCGGAGTAGGCTAATGCGGTCACTTCCGCCTTACCGGCTTTCACTTTCGGCGAATATTTACCTTCTACCCGCTTGAGCAGCGCAGTAGCCGTAGCCTTGTCCTTCACAACGCCGATTCGTTTGCCGTCTACAACGAGCTCTACGCCCGTAGCATGTGAAGCAAGCAGCCCTTCAAGCTTCTGCAAAGTCGCCGCTGAATCCGGTTTGGCATTGTAAGCGCTTTTATCGCTGTATGTGATCGTACCTGCATCAAGCACCATATGTATGCCTGTGTTTTTCTCCTGAATCTGCTTCTCTTTGTTGCTAATCCACTCTTCAACCTGGGTCTCTGAGCCTACTTCTCCAATCAGCTTGCCATTATGATAAACTTCGACATAATCTACGGTGTGTGCTTGTACATAATGACTGCCGCTAAAGCCTGCAATCGTCAATAAAGCTACTGCGCTTACCGCTAGAAATAACGGTTTCTTGCTCAGTAATCGGTGTTTCGTATTGCCTTGCGTGCTATTTGGGTTGACGGTCCGAAAAGTCTGTCGGAATGAGTTCCATACCTTCCGGATGCGACCCCTCTCATTAAAAAAGGCCATGATCGTCTCCTTTTCGCGTTATGGTCCATAACTTTGTTGGGATCGGGCAATGTAAAACCTACATTGCCAGGGTACGAATTCTACTTTATCATAACGCTGCATTCCGATTCAACCAAACGACCCTGGGCTTGACATTAATATTTGCTCAGAATTGCCAGCATTGCGTCGTATTCTGTCCGATCTAGGTATTGCGCCATGAGCTGTTGGACCTGGGTCATTTCTCCGTCTGTCAGCCCATCCTCCATCAACTTCGATATGTTCTGCCATGCGTCCTGCGGGAGCTTCGTCAATGTATCGAACAGCTTCTCCTTATCGGAATCGCTGATTTGCGATTTCGCTGAGTTAATCTCATCTGTCGACATTGCAACCTCGTCATCCGATGAAGAAGCAACGCCGCTGCCTGCTTTCGTCCCGCTCCCGCCACCGATATCACTAAGTTCACCGCTCGGAGTCTGCTCAAACGCATCGACCGAAGCTGGTGAATCGCTATTCTTTGACGTCGAATCATCGTTCTTATCCGAGCTGCTTCCTGTTTTCACATCTGCATCTTTATCCTTCGCTGAAGAATCCGTATCCGCTGAGTTTCCTTTCTGCTTCACGACGGGGTCCGCTCCCCATAACCCGCCCCAAACGCCGTTCAGCGCAAAAGGCTTCTGTTCGAGCGGCACATTAAACTGCTTCAGCAGCGTCTCGACATAGCTGTTAACGATATAGCCTGTCGTCCAGATCGATAGAAAACTGATCAGCAGTCCCGCTGCGATCGTTTTCGCCAGCCACCCTGTCATTTTCCACATGATTATCACCCTCCTATGCAAGGGCATTTTCGCCCATACTTCTTAGTATGGGCACGTGGTACAGGAACCATTCACATTTGCAGCCCCCAATTAGGCAAAAAAAGAAGAGGACCGCGATTTCTCGCAGTCCTCTGAATAGGTATTTAATTAAACGTAGATCGGTACAACCGGATTCGTTTGCTCCCGGTTACGTCCCACGGAGAAGATCGCAATCGGAATACCTGTAAGCTCGGATACCCGCTCCACGTAGCGGCGCGTGTTCTCTGGCAAATCAGCCAAGGTCTTCGCATTAGTGATGTCTTCGCTCCAGCCTGGCAATTCTTCATACACCGCTTCACACTCGGAGACCAGCTTCAAGCTCGCAGGATAATGATTAATGATTTCGCCGCGCAGTTTGTAGCCCGTGCAAATTTTAACCGTTTCCAGACCCGAAAGCACGTCAAGCGAGTTCAAGGACAAGCCTGTAATTCCGCTAACGCGGCGTGCATGGCGGACAACAACTGTGTCGAACCAGCCTACGCGGCGCGGACGGCCTGTAACCGTACCGTATTCAAAACCTTTCTCACGGATCCAATCGCCGGTCTCATTGCTGAGCTCGGTTGGGAATGGACCGTCACCAACACGCGTCGTGTACGCTTTGGCAACACCGATAACTTGTTGGATCTTCGAAGGTCCAACGCCGGAACCGATACAAACGCCGCCAGCTGTCGGGTTCGAAGACGTAACGTACGGATAAGTACCTTGGTCGATATCAAGCATTACGCCTTGTGCACCTTCGAACAGAATACGTTTGCCTTCGTCGATTGCATCGTTCAGCACAACGGAAGTGTCTGTTACGTAAGGACGAAGCGTCTCAGCATAACCCAAGTACTCAGCAAGAATCGTGTCAACGTCCAGCTTCTCGCCGTTGTAAACTTGCTCGATGACTTGGTTCTTCTCGATAACCATACGGCGAAGCTTCGTTTCGAACTCTTCTGCATCAAGCAGGTCGGCGACACGAATACCGTTACGCGCTGCTTTGTCCATGTAGCAAGGGCCGATGCCTTTGCGAGTCGTTCCGATCTTGTTATCGCCTTTACGCTCTTCTTCAAGGCCGTCAAGCACAAGGTGATACGGCATGATCAGATGCGCGCGGTCACTGATTTTCAAATTCTCCGAGGAGAATCCATTGTCATGTATATAGTTAATTTCATCAATCAGTGCGGACGGATTGATAACCATACCGTTACCGATGACGCACACTTTATTTTCATTGAAAATGCCCGATGGAATCATCGTGAGCTTATATTTCTTATTGCCGATCATAATGGTATGACCTGCGTTGTTTCCCCCCTGGTACCGGGCTACAACATCAGCACCGTCCGCCAGAAAGTCGGTGATTTTTCCTTTGCCTTCGTCTCCCCACTGGGTTCCGACTACAACTACCGTTGACATGGATATACCCCCATTACAAGTTTAGCACGCACTGCCGAGGTGAAATTATAAAAGCAACATAATAGCTACCAGCTTTAGACAGCATGATTAGTTTAGCAGTCTGCAGTGGTAAAGTCAACGAAAAGCGAACAATTGTAAGGTCCTATATCGCATTGTTCGGAATTTCGATAAATGTGGGACAGAACCCTTCCTTATTAGGAGGCGTGGCCCGGTTCTTGGTGCGAACGGTCTAAACCAACGAATTTATTGAAGTTCTTCAAGAAGGCCAGTTCGACGGTTCCTACGGGACCGTTACGCTGTTTAGCAATGATGATCTCGATGATATTCTTCTTCTCGGATTCCTTATCATAGTAGTCATCCCGGTATAGGAACGCTACAATATCGGCATCTTGCTCGATTGATCCGGATTCCCGAAGGTCAGACATCATCGGACGCTTGTCCTGCCGCTGCTCAACACCCCGGCTGAGCTGTGACAGTGCGATAACCGGCACTTCAAGCTCACGGGCGATTTGCTTCAGTGTACGGGAGATCTCGGATACTTCCTGTTGACGGTTCTCGCCGGCTTTGCCGCGCCCTTGAATGAGCTGCAAGTAGTCGATCAGAATCATGCCAAGTCCGCGCTCTTTCTTAAGTCGGCGGCATTTCGCCCGAATATCCGATACGGTAATACCCGGCGTATCATCAATGAAGATTTGCGCTTCAGATAATGAACCGATCGCCATCGTTAGCTTTTCCCAATCGTCGCCTTCCAAATACCCGGTACGCAATCGGCCCGCATCTACGTTGGATTCCGCACAAATCATACGCTGCACCAGCTGGGCAGCCGACATCTCAAGACTGAAGATGGCGACTGTTTCCCGCGCCCGTACACCGACGTTTTGCGCAATATTAAGGGCGAAAGCCGTCTTACCTACGGATGGACGTGCCGCCACAATAATAAGGTCATTTTTCTGAAAGCCCGCGGTCATCTTGTCCAAGTCGGTAAATCCGGACGGAATGCCTGTTGAGCCGCCTTTATTCGAATATAGCTGCTCCACTTTCTCGAATACTTCCATGAGCACGTCGCGAATGGATATGAATCCGGTGCTTGAACGACGGTTCGACAGCTCCATGATGCGGGCTTCCGCTTCACTAAGCATCGCTCCGACATTCTCAGCCGCGGCATAGCCTTCCGAAACGATGTTCGTCGCTGTCCGAATGAGGCGGCGAAGCATCGATTTCTCTTCAACGATCTGCGCATAGTAATCGACATTTGCAGCTGTTGGAACCGCGTTACCCAGCTTGGCCAGATAACTGACGCCGCCGATTTCCTCCAGCTGCTGTCGATCTTGCAAATAAGCAGTCAAGGTTACCAAGTCAATCGGCTGGCTCGCTTCACCAAGCTCCACCATCGCTTCAAACAGCAGCTGATGCGACGGCAAGTAGAAGTCTTCGCTGCGCAGCCGCTCCATCGCCGTTATTAACGCTTCCGTTTGCAATAAGACAGCACCGAGTACCGCTTGCTCTGCTTCCATATTCTGCGGCGGTATTCGGTCAAAACTCATCTCATTACTCATTGGTCCGCATGACTCCCCTTTTGATTGCTTTTATTCCTCTGTAGCATGTACACTAAGCTTCGCTTTCACTTCTGGATGGAGCTTTAGCAAAACTTGCGTAACGCCAAGCGTGCGAATTGGTTCTTCCAGTTCAATCTTACGTTTGTCTACTTTGACGCCTTGCGCCTCAAGCGACTCCGCGATTTGTTTGCTTGTGATAGCGCCGAACAGACGGCCGCCTTCTCCGGCTTTCGTTTTCACAATAATTTTCATCGCTTCCAGACGTTCTGCAAGCGCCTTGGCATCTTCTTTTTCTTTCTCTTTCTTCTTCTGCTCGGACGCCTTCTGCACATCAAGCGTCTTCAGGTTGCCATCGGAAGCCAGCTTCGCCAAGTTCTTCGGAAATAGGAAGTTGCGTACATACCCTTCCGACACCTCTTTAACCTCACCCTTCTTACCTTGCCCCTTCACATCTTGCAGAAAAATTACTTTCATTCGAATAACCCCTCTTCCTTATCAAGTTCTTGCAGCACCTGCTTCAGTCGCTGTGCTACTTCCACTACAGTTCCTTCTTGCTGCGCGGCTGCGTTCGTTAAATGTCCGCCTCCGCCCATGCGCTCCATGACCACTTGCACATTCATGTGGCCCAGTGAACGGGCACTGATGCCAATCAAACCGTCCGGCCGCTCTCCTATGACGAAAGATGCGAGCACATCGGTCATATTAAGCAGCGTATCTGCCGTCTGAGCAATGAGCAGCTGCGAATACTGCCGGCCTTGCTCAGTCATAGCGATGGCGATATGGTCATATACGATTTCAGCCTGCTTAATAATCTCTGCCTTCTTAATGTATTCGGTCAAGTCTTCTTTCAGCATCCGCTGAATCAAGGTTGAATCCGCTCCATTGCGGCGCAGGAACGATGCCGCTTCAAAGGTGCGCGAGCCTGTGCGAAGCGAGAAGCTCTTCGTATCCACGGTAATCCCCGCTAGTAGCGCTGTCGCTTCTCTAACATCTAGGAGCACACGATCGTTAATATATTGCAGCAGCTCCGTGATAAGCTCGCAAGTCGAGGATGCATAGGGCTCCATATAGACCAGAATTGCATTCGCGATAAATTCTTCTCCGCGTCTATGGTGATCGACCACTACGATTTTGTCGGTTTGCGTGAGCAGCTTCGGCTCTTTCACCATCGATGCTTTATGCGTATCGACGACGACGACGAGCGTGTTTCCGTTAATCAGCTCTTTGGCCTGTTCAGGCGTTATGAACCTCTTTGCAATCCGCTCTTCTTCTCTCAGCATCTCCATCATTTTCTGGATGGAAGGATTAACGCCCTCCAGCACGATGTACGCTTCTTTATTAAAGAGCATAGCAGCCTTCAGTACGCCAATGGAAGCGCCGATCGCATCCATATCCGGCATTTTATGCCCCATAATGACGACACGGTCGCTGTCCTTGATCAAATCACGCAGCGCATGCGCGACAACCCTCGCCCGAACGCGCGTCCGTTTCTCAACGGCGTTGGACTTCCCGCCATAGAATGACTGCCGCTGTCCGACCTTCACAGCAGCCTGGTCGCCACCGCGTCCAAGCGCATAGTCGAGGCTCGTTTGCGCCCAGTGCCCGAGCTCCACAACGCTTTCAGCGCCTGCAGCGAAGCCGATGCTGAGCGTCATCGGAATCTTATTCTCCGCGGTAATCTCCCGCACCTCATCGAGAAGGACAAACCGCGACAGCTCCAGCTGCTTGAGCGTACGCATGTCGGTAATAACCAAGTATCGGTCAGACGTGAGCCGTTTCAAATACACATGGAACTTGTTCGCCCAATCCGTAATTTCCGCAGTCGCCTTCGAAAGCAGCGTGCTGCGCTGTTGATCGTCCATGCCTTGCGTAACCTCATCGAGGTTATCCATCATGACGATGCCAAGCGCAAGCTTCTCTTCTTCATACCGCTTAGCCAGCTGCCAGCGCTGCGTCATATCACGAATGTAGAGCAGGCGCTCATCGAATCTGAACTGCAGCTCGTACACCGAATTGCCGACATGCGCTTCTACTGTGCCTTCGCGTTCTTTGGCCTGCGACAGCGTCGGGAACAGATCTTCCAATGACTCCCCGACAACAGATTCCCGCTCCAGCATGTGCGTAACAAACGCATTGTGCCATTCTACGGTCTTGTCTTCGTTATAGAGAATAATACCGAATGGTAAATCGCTGATAACCTCATTGCCGGCCTTCTTCACCCGATACGATAGTGTCCCCAGATAGACCTTTAAATCGCGGCGAAAGGCCCGCTCGGCCATTACGGAGTAGAAGCCGACCGCGCCGCAGAGCAGCAGTCCCAGCATGCCGAGCTTCCATTCATAGAAAGCAAGTGTGACCGTCAGCAAAATCATAAGCACGAATGCCCAGAAATGGTGCATCCCGTGCCAGCGATTAATTAAAAACTTTGGCATCGTTTCATTCGCCTCCGTATCACGATTTCTTAAACGCTTTACGGATTGGGAAGGCTGCGTCAATGACCCCAATCAAGCTTAAAGGTTGGAAAATCGCGACAACTACCGAGAGAAGCACCGGTATCGCTTTGTTCCATTTGCGTTCATGCGCCACGAAGAAGAAGAAACCCATCGCCTGAATGGAGAAAGCAAGCTGCATCAGCGGTACCAAATTATGAAGCGTCACCGTCATGAACGAAGAGCCCGTGTTCGGTGTAGCCATATCCGCTATGAGTACGACCAGGTAGTAAAACACAAAAATCCGCGGTAATCTCCACTCACGAGCCGCTTGCAAACGCGAAATCGTTAAACCGCTGGAACGCAGAGCCGGCTCTGCAATCGCATGCGTGATAATCGCTAGCAGGAATGAAACGGTAATAAGCGCCATTGGAATGGAATGAATCAAGCTCTGCACATACGATTCCGTGACGGTTGCCGTCCACACACTAGGCATAAGTCCTTGTTCCCGTAAATTGTCCACTGTTTTCGTAATCATTTCACGGATTTCATGCATTAAGGAGAAATCGAATACGAGGTCAAACACAACCAGCTCAAGCAGAAGCTGAGCAAGCACCGTTAATACGGTAGCGGTTAGAACTTTCCGGGCAGGAGCCCCTTTCCGGTAGAAATGCCCCATCACAAGCGATGGAACTAAGAAGAACAGTCCCACGATTAGGGCGGGCAGTCCCATAATGATGACGCCAATTCCATATACGACTGCCATATGCAGCGTAAATGCCCGTTTAGACAAGGTCGTGTACAAGATTACCGTTGGCACCATTAATACTGCCGCAGCCAGCGCATTCAATACGGGGACTGCTACCATAAGCAGTAGAATTAACGCTGAGAAGCTCCATAAAATTGACTTTAAGCCGGTTTTCAAACCGTTCACCTCTTGCTGATTTACTAGTACAGAACTAATGATTTACTCCCCATTATAGCATAAAACAATTCCGGCAACACAGGGGACCTTGTCCAGTAGGAGCTCTAGAATCCCGCTCTGCAAGTAAGACAAAACGCCGCCCTCTTGGATCGAGGACGGCGTCTGATTTAGCCGGCTGCCATTTCTGTGCTGGCTTGTTTATGTTGGTTTAGGATAATGGCTTCACAATAGTCGATGATGTCGCTTCGACGAACAATGCCGATAAACCGGTTCATGTCATCCACCACAGGCACAAAGTTCTGCACCTTCGCCAGTGAAATCAAATCCTCCATATTGGCATCAATTTGAACGGCCTTATTGGCCATGCGCATTTGGACATCCGTCAACTTCACTTTGTTCGTCTGATCAAAGGTCACTTGGGGGTTGTTCTTCATATACCACAGCAGATCGCCCTCAGTTAATGTGCCTGCATAGCCGCCCTGACTGTCGAGAATCGGTACTGCTGTATAACGATGATGCTCCATCTTCTCGAGTGTTTGACGCAGTGTTGCATCGAGCGTCAACCATACCACCTCTTGCTTAGGCAGTAGAAAAAAAGCAATATTCATGTTGATGTTCCCATTCCCTTCTACTTTGTCTTTCCTGTGTTCGTGAAGAGCTCCGGGCCTAGCTGCAGCTTGACGTGCTTGACGTGCGCCTATGAGTTGCTCTAAGCGCCGCATTGCCGTTAATGCTTCTCTGATGCTGCTTTCGTTTTGGACGACAACGACTGCACAGGCTTCTGATCTTTAACCTGGTATTCCTCCGGAAGCGGCAGCTCTGCTTTCGTTTTCGCTGGATCCAGCCATGCCTTAATCAACTGTTGCGTTGCAGCTAAATCTTCTTCATCCGCAAAATAGTACCAAGCGCCGTGATTTACTTTACGATGTCCATTGCCCTTCAGCGTATGACTATAGATCGTGCGGTTGTCGCTTTGCAGCATGCTCTTCGCCAGATCAATCATATGCTGCGGTGTTAGATCGGTTGTGAAATTCTCGCCCATAATGGAAATAAGTTCAGGAATCTTCGTCCACTGCTGGACATGCGAAGCTTTGGTCATGATCGCATTTAAGAACTGCTGGTGACGTCCTGCACGGCTTGTATCGCCGCCTGCATCTTCACGGTACCGAACAAAGTTGAGCGCCTCAGTGCCATTGTAGAGCTCTTTACCGGCCTTAACAACGAACTTCTCGTGATCCGGGTCGTCATTGACCAGATCCTCCGTAATCGGAAGCGCAATCCCGCCCATAGCGTCGATTACTTCACGGAAGCCGGTAAAGTTTATTGTAGCATAATGATCGATAGTATTGCTGAATAACCTTTCGACGGTTTCAACCGACATTTTCGCGCCGCCAAAAGCATATGCATGTGTAATTTTATCTTCCCATTGGTTCCCGGATTTCGTTGTTTTGCCTACGATATCGACATACGTATCACGGGGGATGGATACCATTAGAATGGCGCCATCTTTCGGTCTGATGACGGTATAGATCATCGTATCTGAACGACCTACCTCTTTATCCCGTTGATCGACGCCGAGCAGCAGCATAGAGAATGGCTCCTCCGGCTTATAAGTTGTCTTAACCGGTTCGTGGCCCTCCAGAGGCTGATACGAATTCTCCAGCCTGTCCTTGACCGATCCGGATAAGAACACATCAAAGCCCCACATCGCCAGTGCATTTCGATTCAAATAGCCGGCTGTCCCTGCAAGTACTACGATAACGAGAATAGCTGCCAGCCATTTATGCGATCGTCGTGTTTTTCTCGGTTGCATTTTCGTTGTAACGCCCCATTCTCTACAAATCTATTTACACGTGATTTCCTAATTCTAAACGATTATGCGGAGCCGAAAGTTACAAATGGTTAACGATTTTCCTTTGTTAATTCTGGTGAATTCAACCAAGCATAGTTTGAACCAAGCTTGAATACATACCTAGAAAGGGAGGGAGCGTCATTATGCAAGCACCGTTATTTGGACCTGATCCATCATCAACAGGTATTGACCCTAAGATTGTGGGGTTGCTTTGCTATTTAGGCAGCTTTGTAACCGGCATCTTGTTTCTCGTGCTGGAGAAGCGAAGCAGCTACGTGAAATTCCATGCCATGCAATCGATCCTTGTGTCTGTCGTACTGGTTGTCATTAATATTGTGCTCGGCTTTATCCCGTTTATCGGCTGGCTGCTTGGCATTTTACTTGCTCCGCTGTCATTTATATTATGGGTTGCATTAATGCTCCTCGCCTTGCAGGGCAAAAGGTTCAAGCTGCCTGTTATCGGCGATTATGCAGAGCAGCAAGCAAGTAAGTTTTAAAGGACCTGTTTATATGAACGCAAAAAAAGGCAGCCGTATTGGCTGCCTCTTCGTTACGTCCTATTCCGTTGTGTAAGGCAACAACGCTACTTGACGGGAGCGTTTGATCGCTACAGTCAGAAGACGTTGATACTTTGCACTTGTTCCAGTTACACGACGTGGCAAGATCTTGCCGCGCTCGCTGATAAATTTACGAAGCAGGTCCGTATCTTTATAGTCAATGTGCGTAATTTTGTTAGCTGTGAAGAAACATACTTTACGGCGTTTGTTACGGCCTTTACGACCGCCGAATTTGCGTTCTGGACGCTCGTCGCCACCATCTCTTTGCTTAAAGCTCATGTTCATCCGTCCTTTCAGTTAGAATGGCAAATCATCTTCCGATATATCGATCGGGCGTCCGTCATCTGAGAACGGATCACGACTATTGTTGTTCCTTGGTGTGCCTCCCGAACGACCTCCACCTTGTGGATTACCACCATTGGAGCCACCTTGTGGGTTGCCTCCACCGTAGTTACCGTTTCCGCTTCCGTAACTTGCTGCACCTTCATCACGCGGACCATTCTCGCGGTTACCGGATTCCAAGAAACGCACGTTATCGGCAATAATTTCAGTCACGTAGACCCGCTTGCCTTCGTTGTTCTCGTAATTCCGCACCTGAATACGGCCTTCAACCGCTGTTAGGCGGCCTTTGCGCAAGTAGTTCGCACAAGTTTCAGCAAGCTGACGCCAAGTAACGATCGGAATAAAATCCGCTTCCCGTTCGTTCTGACCACCGCTCGTAAACGGACGATCCACCGCAAGTGTAAATTGCGTTACCGCAACACCTGCAGGCGTATAGCGCATTTCAGGATCCTTTGTTAATCTACCGATGAGAATAACACGGTTCAACATCGTTTATCGCCTCCAATCGAAACATCCTTGCGTTGATGAGACTAAGCTACATCTTTAACAACTAAGAAACGGATAACTTCATCCGTAATTTTCATGACGCGGTCAAGTTCAGCAACAACATCAGGAGTTGCATTGAAATGTACCAGTACGTAGATACCGTCACGAATCTTGTTGATTTCATACGCAAGGCGGCGTTTACCCATCACGTCATGCTTTGTGACTTCTCCACCGTTTCCGATGATTGCTTGGAACTTGTCAGTCAAAGCTTGTACCGACTCTTGTTCCACATCCGGACGAATAATGTACATCACTTCGTATTTGCGCATATGTTTCACCTCCTCTTGGACTATGCGGCCCCCTTAAAGGGAGCAAGGAGCGAGTTAATTTCTCGCATACCCGAATATTATACCAAACTTAGTCCCTTCTTGACAAGTGTTAATTATGGTTGTTCGCCTACCTCTTTCTTCCGTTCATGTTCCTCCTTCATTTGTTGCACACTAATGATCAGGACGGAATCTCTGCGTCGTCCTCATTTGTGCAACCGCACTGGAGGTGTAATTCATTAATGGGTGAATGGACAGAATTTCGAGAAGGCGACCGTGCGCCAAACGACGGGATGTATATTGAAATCGGCGAAGCTTCTTTTCATATGGGTGTAAACAATCCGCAGAAGGTCAGATTGGCGAAAGGCGACAAGTTCCCGTCCCTTTCGAATAAGGATCGCAAGTGGAAACGAATGTATTGATTTTTACAAACCAGTTGTATAGAAGATAAGCAAGCTGCGCATTATAGTTGTGACGGTGTAAAGAGAGGTGTGGTTCCGTTGAACCCATACATGTACGAACCTCAAGGAGATTTTGTCCACTCAGCATAGAAGCGGAGGGATGTGCCAAAGACCAGTGTCTGTAACACACGCACACCGACTAAAGACCGGTGAACCGAGGTTTCTTACGAAGAGCTTGTAGTGATGACTGTTTTCTAAATCAAACGCCGTCGGAGAAGGGCTCGCGAGAGCCCTTTTTTCCTTTGTTAATGAGTAACTGAATATGGCGTTGCATGACCTAAATTAACCGGCAGCCTTATCAGTGTTGACTCTATTAGTCCTACATATGGGCACTTCGTAATGTTGATTCGTTGAAGCTGCACATGCCCTAACGCAAGCCTTTCAAACAACCTCTTGTGTATAAACAAAAAAACGACCCTAAGGGTCGTTGATTGATTAAATATGGCGGAGAGGGTGGGATTCGAACCCACGCACGCTTTGACACGCCTAACTGATTTCGAGTCAGCCCCCTTGGGCCTCTTGGGTACCTCTCCATAAAGGTGAATCAGCAGAACAGAATTTATCTTACCATGGTGCTCGTCCAATTGCAAGCATTAATTGCTTGATATTCCATTGGCGCTTTCTCCCCCATTTAAGCCTTCTTCGGCTTTCGATCGGAGCACCTTTTTCAAGTTTTTCTCAAACTTCGCACGTGGTATGAGAACGCTGTGTTTACAGCCGACGCATTTGATTCGGATATCCATCCCCATACGAATGATCTCCATCTCATTTGTTCCACAAGGATGCTGCTTCTTCATTTGCACAACATCGCCAAGTTCAAACTGTTTCCTCTCCATAACAGTCCGCCCCTTTCCCCTAAAGCTGTTTCTACTCTCTATCGTATCCCTTTAAGCCTCATAACTCAATGGGCTCGTACCGATCCTCAATCTGTTTAAATATTCCCCTTATCTCAACACTCTCTTGGCTTATGACATCCTTCACAACTAGCAAATCACTCTCGGGAAAATGAATGGATAATGCGCAGCCGGCTGTTATTTGCTTCGGCGTTGGACAGATGTCTATTTCAATATCCGCATATTCTAATAGCATTTCCGCCCGCAGAGCCTGCTGGGTGGAATCAAAGGCAATAAGCATGCATCTGTACCTCCTACTTGTATTTATTGCAGGTTCATTAGTTAAGCAAGGTGAAACGGCTGTAACCTTATACAGCGAAACTCAACCTTTCTTATATTCCAAGTATAAAATGGTTGTCCCATCCATATACTAGTAACCAAGTGATAACAACGTTTCTCTATCGATTGTGTTGTTGGAATTCATAGAGTTGGCGGGAGGAGAATCTATGAAATTGCCGGGAATGAAAGAAACACCGCTCAAAGTACCGTACACAGAACCTAACATTACAGGACTTCTGATGAACCGCATTACGTACCTTTTGGACAACGTCCCCGCTGATCGTAGGCTTGTTGTTGTATGTGTAGGTACTGACCGTTCCACAGGCGATTCACTCGGCCCTCTTGTCGGCACTTCTCTCAGCAAATATCGGAGTCCCTTCTTCGATCTTTATGGTACCCTCGAGGAACCTGTCCATGCGATGAACTTGGACGAAACGTTAATCGACATCAATAAGTTTGTCCGCAAACCATTTGTCATTGGTATCGATGCCTGCTTGGGTCAAGCCGCTAGTGTTGGCTGTATTCAAGTCGGTTCTGGTCCTGTCCGTCCGGGTGCCGGTGTGAATAAAGATCTACCGCCCGTCGGTGACATCCACATCACGGGCATCGTAAATGTCGGCGGCTTTATGGAGTATTTTGTTTTGCAGAATACTCGTCTTCATCTTGTTATGCGAATGTCTGATATTATTGCGCACAGTCTCTTCTTATCGATCATGAAATGCGTACGCCCTACTTCGATTCCCGCTGCGACGCAAGACTGATCGCTTCTTTTTCTTCCGGGGTTAGCGGATACTTCGATTGACCTTCTTGCACCGGCTTGGCGTAGACGAAGGTGTTCTCTCGACCGTGAATGCCGCTTAGCACCATTCCGTCTTCAGCATCATCAATCACTGCTATTGAGAAGCTCAGATCATTGCCTCGTTCTGCAAAAGCGTTATAACGATGAATACCGACATTGCCTTTCTTCTTCTTCAACGTATCATTCAGCGTATGAACGCTTTGCTTTAATTTGTTCTGTTCTTCTTCCTGAGCATTAAGGCGTTGCTTCAGTTCCACAATTACACTTTCCAGTTCTTCTACTCCTGCGCCGCTCATAAACTGCGTATAACTCTTACGTAGTCGTTTCAGCTTACTGCTGATGACGAGACTGCGTATTAACAAGATCAGAACAACAATAAGCAGTCCAACCGTTACCCAATCGGACGGTCTTTCGATCAGTTCATTCATGATGTCTTACTCTCCCCCGTTTAAAGCCCATTAGCTGTAGTGCTGCTTTATTTCCTTTACAGCCGCTATAAGCGCATCAACCTCTTGTTTCGTTGTGAAGCAGCCGACGCTTGCGCGTATTGCCCCTGTTTCTTTCGTCCCTGCAATTTCATGTGCGAGTGGCGTACAATGGAATCCTGTGCGGACTGCAATCTGATAATGCTGATCCAGAATAAATCCAATCTCCGACGGATCTGCCCCCGGCAAAACGAAGGACACGATTCCTGTCCGAGGTTTACCGAACTCCGGGCCCAGGATATGAACGCCATTCAAAGCATGAAGCCCCTCCATCAAATGCTGTGTCAGCATCCATTCTCTAGTATGGATATTTTGCACCGTCTCATGCAGAACATACTGCACGCCAGCCTTCAGCCCGTTAATTCCTGCTGCATTCTGAGTACCCGCCTCATAGCGGTCTGGCCGCACCGTTGGCTGCTCAATCGCCTCGGACTGACTGCCCGTACCGCCGTGCAGGAGAGGCTCTAGCTCCAAGTTGGGGTGAATGTATAAACCACCGGTTCCTTGCGGCCCCAACAGCCCTTTATGGCCCGGAAACGCGAGCATATCAATACCCATTCGCTCCACATTAATCTCCAACAGCCCAGCAGTTTGCGCAGCATCAACTAGCAGCTTTATTCCGTGTTTGCGTGTAATTTCTCCAATATCAGCTACAGGCAGTATCGACCCTAACAAGTTCGAGCTGTGATTTACAACAACAAGCTTGGTGTTAGGTTGCATTGCAGCTTCAATTTGCTTCGCATCCAGTTCACCTGCTTCATTCGGCTCAACATAACTTACCTCAATGCCACTTACACGCTTCAGGTATTCCAGTGGTCTACGTACGGAATTATGTTCAACAGCAGTGGCTATCACATGATCGCCTTTGTTTAACATTCCTTTTATTGCGGTGTTAAGTGCCATGGTTGTGTTTAATGCAAATGCAATATCATTAGGGTTTGATACGGCGAACAGCTTAGCCAGCGCTTTTCTCGTATTGAATAGAATCCTGCTCGCCCGAACAGCCATCGCGTGACTACCTCTCCCTGGGTTTGCCCCGTCATGTTCCATCGCTCCCACAACAGCTTGAATTACTTCAGCCGGTTTAGGCCATGACGTCGCTGCATGATCGAGATAGATCAATCCCTTATCCGTTGTCTGCTGCATCATTACTCCCCCTCTAGCCAACGAGCCGAAATACCTTTTATTCTAACAATAGCATACTCGATTGGCACCCCTACTTCAAACGGGGATTCCCAATCGAGTATGCTATTTAAGTTTGGTATTAAGATAGCTGTTGCAACAATTCCAGTAACCGTTCTAGGTCCTGCTTATTATAATAGAGAAGTTCAATACGACCTTTATCCTTCTGTTGCTTAATTTTCACCGTCGTCTTGAATTGTTCACGCAGCGTTTCTTCCAGTTGATCAATATATGGATCGCGTTTTTTAGAAGACTGCGGCTTCGTTTTCTCAGCTGATGGCTGATCCAAGTTTTTAATCGCCTCTTCTAATTGACGTACACTCCACTCATTGGTAATGGTCAATTCAGCAAGTTCCTTTTTGCGTGCATCTTCCTTCACACCCACAATTGCCCTTGCATGTCCCATTGAAATTGTTCCACGTGAAACATTATCTTTGATTTGCTCCGGCAATGACAACAATCGCAGGAAGTTTGCGATGTGCGATCTCGACTTGCCTACCTTCATGGAGAGTTCTTCTTGAGTCAACTCGAATTTATCCATGAGTGCTTGATAAGCAATTGCGAGCTCCATTGCATTGAGATCTTCACGTTGAAGATTCTCTATTAACGCAATCTCCATTACCTGTTGGTCAGAGAAATTGCGAATTACTGCAGGTATAGTCGGATTGCCACATAGCTGGGATGCACGGAATCGTCTCTCACCGGCGATGATTTCATACCCTTTAAGGACGGTACGTACAATGATCGGTTGAATGACACCGTGCTGTTTGATTGATTCGGCGAGTTCTTTTATCGCATCATCATCAAACGTTTTACGCGGTTGATATGGGTTGGGACGAAGCTGCGTTAACGAAACTTCTACAACTTTATCATCTTCGCTTACAGATAGCGATGGGATAAGCGCATCAAGTCCTCTACCTAGCCGCTTGCTCATACATAATCACTTCCTTCGCGAGTTCAAGATACACCTCTGCCCCTTTGGATCTTGGATCGTAAGTAATGATGGATTGTCCATGTGAAGGAGCTTCGCTTAAACGGACGTTCCTTGGAATAATGGTTTGGTAAACCTTTTGTTGAAAATACTTCTTCACTTCTTCGATAACTTGAATGCCCAGATTTGTTCTGGCATCAAACATCGTAAGCAAAACACCTTCAATTTGAAGCGTAGTATTTAGATGTTTCTGAACAAGACGTACTGTATTTAACAGCTGGCTTAAGCCTTCCAGCGCGTAATATTCACATTGAATAGGGATAATAACCGAATCAGAAGCAGTTAAAGAATTAATTGTTAGAATACCCAAAGACGGCGGGCAGTCAATAAGAATGTAGTCATATTGGTGCTTCACCAGGGCAAGTGACTTCTTCAAGCGCTGCTCACGAGAAATCGTTGGAACAAGCTCGATCTCCGCTCCGGCCAACTGAATCGTAGCTGGAATAATATTAAGTCCTTCAATATTAGTAGAACAAGTAGCATCTTTAGGGTGAACATCATTAATAAGCACATCGTAAATACAATGCGCGACATCTGCTTTATTAATTCCAATTCCGCTCGTCGTATTACCCTGCGGGTCAATATCTACGAGCAATACTTTCTTGCCAAGCGACGCTAGACAAGCACCCAGATTAACGGACGTGGTCGTTTTTCCGACACCGCCCTTCTGGTTCGTTATTGCTATCGTTTTAGACAAACCGTTCACCTCTATGCTGATTACTTTAATGATGCCATATAAAACGATTAAATGACGATGCCGTCCCAGGTTCGGACGGCTGTTTGAATCGCTATTATCGTTTCGGAATTTTAATTACGATTTCGTAATGATCCTCGTAATCTTGTTCATTGGTCTTAATTTGCAAGCCCGATCCCGAAACCATATCAATAGATTGTCTTATTGTATTCAGTGCCAAACGTACATCCTTCGTAAAGGAAATCCGCTTTGGCTTCTTAGACTTAGTAGCTTCTTTATAGAACGCTACACGAGCTTCCGTTTGTTTCACGTTGAGCTCTTTCGTTATAATGTCGTCTAGCACTTTCAGCTGCAGTGCTTCTGTATCAAGTGATAACAAGGCTCTTGCATGACGTTCCGTAATTTTGCGTTCCATCAGCGCATTCTTAATTGTATCACCCAGACCAAGAAGTCTGATCTTGTTTGCTATTGTAGATTGGCTCTTTCCTAAACGCTGAGCTAAGCTTTCTTGCGTAAGATTATGAAGATCAATGAGCTTCTGATACGCGACCGCTTCTTCAATTGAAGTGAGTCCTTCACGTTGAAGGTTCTCAATTAGAGCAATTGAAGCGGCTTGAGAATCATTAAATTCACGAACGATAGCCGGAATCGTCTCAAGACCGAGTTTTTTAACTGCACGATAGCGCCGTTCACCTGCGATGATTTCATACCTTCCACCACGTATCCTTACAACAATCGGTTGTATGATGCCGTGTGTACGGATGGTTTGACTGAGTTCTTCAATACGATCATCATCGAAGACAGTCCGCGGTTGATAAGGACTTGTATCCACATCTTCAATTGGAAGCTGCTTCACTTCATCTTGACTAGTGCTTTTAGTTTCACTCAATCCGAATAAACGAGAGAACTGTTCTTTCATATCGTCAACTACCACCCGATTTCAAAGTGCCGAGTATTGTCGTTCTTACTATAATTCGCCGGCTGTAAGTTGATTTCCTGCTTGACAGGCATTTATTATCGAAACAATTGTGACTGCCTGTAAAATGTTCCACGTGAAACAAAATCAATCGATAATCACTACATAATAGGCTGTTTCAGAGGTAAACCCGCTTTTCTTGGATACTTCGCTGGTGTACTGCTGAGTTTCTCCATCAGGAGGATGTGCCGATCTGATTGTTCGAAAGGCAGCTTCAAATGTTCAACAGAAGTAAGTTTTGCTTTCAGCTCGATCATACTGCGTTTTGATTCATTCGCTTCCTCAGCAGGGTCGGAACCCTTCATTGCAGCGAACACTCCACCCTTACGAGCAAAAGGGAGACATAATTCATTTAATCCACTAAGCCTTGCAACTGCCCTTGCGGTAACAACATCATAGGCATCGCGGTGACTAGCGAGGCGCGCAATATCTTCAGCACGACCATGAACACATTGTACGTTCTGAAGACCAAGCGATTGCACGACATGCTGCAGAAATTGAATCCGTTTATTCAAGGAATCTACAATCGTAATTTTAAGATGAGGGAAACAAATTTTCAATGGCAGGCTTGGAAATCCGGCACCTGAACCTATATCGGCCAACGATGACACCTTGTCCATTTTGACAAAGAAAGAGAGAGTCACGGAATCGTAGAAATGTTTCTCATACACCGCTTCTCTCTCCGTAATGCCTGTTAAATTCATTTTCTCGTTCCATTCTACAAGCAGTTCATAATACGTTTGGAACTGCTCAAGCTGGAGCGGCGAAAGTGCCACTCCTTGCTCTTGCAATAAATCAGTAAACCAAGTTTCGGTAGCGTTCATCATTACCCCCGTGCTGCAATAACCTTATTGTAGTGTTCTAAATAAACAAGAAGAATGGAAATGTCAGCCGGCGTTACACCGCCAATTCTTGATGCTTGCCCAATCGACAACGGCCGAATGTTGGACAAATTTGTTTTCGCTTCCTTAGAGAGATTGTTGACCACCATGTAATCAATATCGTCTGGAATGCGTTTCTTCTCCATCTTAGCAAGACGCTCAACTTGTTGTTGCTGCTTCTCAATGTAACCAGCGTATTTAATTTGAATTTCAACTTGCTCTTTCATATCATCCGTAAGCACATCCGGCGATGGAGACAGTCGATCTATGATATCATAGGATACTTCCGGACGTCTTAATATGGAAAGTCCGTCTGTCGTCTGTTGAATCGGAGTAGACTGTGCTTCCTCCAGCAGTTGAAGCGTTAATTCATCAGGTCTAATCTTGACTGTTTTCAGACGCTCAATTTCCTGCTCCACCAGCAGCTTCTTCTGTGTAAACTTCTGATAACGCGCTTCTGAGATTAACCCGATCTCATAACCGGTTGGTGTCAAACGCATATCGGCATTGTCATGTCTCAATAACAACCGATATTCTGCACGCGAAGTTAGTAGGCGGTACGGCTCTGTAGTACCCTTCGTCACCAAATCATCAATGAGTACTCCGATATAGCCTTGCGAACGTTCGATGATAACCGGTGGTTTTCCCTGCGCTTTTCGTGCAGCATTAATACCAGCCATAACACCTTGCCCTGCTGCTTCCTCATAACCGGATGTACCATTAATTTGTCCAGCTGTGAATAACCCCGGAACAACCTTCGTTTCAAGCGATGGCCACAGTTGTGTTGGCACAACTGCATCGTACTCAATCGCATAGCCCGTACGCATCATCTCAACTTTTTCCAAACCTGGAATAGATCGGAGAATACTGAGCTGCACATCCTCAGGCATACTAGTGGAGAGTCCTTGCACATAATACTCCGACGTGTTCTTTCCTTCCGGCTCTAGGAAGATTTGATGCTTCGGTTTATCAGCGAAACGCACAATTTTATCTTCAATAGACGGGCAATATCTTGGACCTGTTCCCTCAATAGCACCGGAGAACATAGGAGCGCGATGGAGATTATCGTTAATAATCTTATGCGTTTCCTCCGAAGTATACGTCAGCCAGCAAGGCAGCTGCTCATTATCGGAATACTCCGTTTCGTAAGAGAAAAATTTCGGCTTCTCGTCACCGGGCTGAATCTCTGTTTTGGAGAAATCAATCGTATCCTTATGCACGCGTGGCGGCGTGCCTGTTTTGAAACGTACGAGCTGCAGACCAAGTGAGCGCAAGCTCTCCGACAGCTTAACGGAAGGCTGCTGGTTGTTAGGCCCGCTCTCGTACATCAGCTCACCCATAATCACTTTTCCGCGCAGATAAGTTCCCGTCGTCACAACGACGGTTTTTGCCCGATACGCTGCACCGGTCTTCGTAATAATCCCTACACAAGCGCCATCCTCAATAATTAGCTCCTCCGCCATCCCTTGGCGAAGTGTCAGATGATCGGTTTCTTCAATCGTTTGCTTCATGAAATGCTGATACAGGAACTTATCCGCTTGCGCACGCAGTGCGTGAACAGCCGGCCCTTTACCTGTGTTAAGCATCCTCATTTGGATAAACGTTTTATCAATGTTTCGTCCCATTTCTCCGCCAAGCGCATCGATTTCACGCACGACGTGGCCCTTTGCCGGGCCGCCGATCGATGGATTACATGGCATGAATGCCACCATATCCAAGTTAATCGTAAGCAACAGCGTCTCGCAGCCCATTCTCGCAGCAGCAAGTGCAGCTTCTACACCTGCATGACCGGCACCGACTACAATGACATCAAAATCTCCTGCATGATATTCCATTACTTTATCCCTCCTTACCTTTACAATTACAATTATTTACCTAAACAGAACTGTGAGAAAATTTGATCGATAAGCGAATCGGATACCGAATCCCCTATTAATTCACCTAATTGCTCCCAAGCGGTACGCACATCAATTTGCACAATATCAATCGGGATCCCGATATCTGTCGCTTCCATCGCATCTACAAGCGACTGTCGGGCATGACCGAGCAGCGTAATATGTCGAACATTGCTGACATAAGTCAAATCCGCGGATTCCAGCTCACCACCGAAGAACATACGCTTAATGACATCCTCCAGTGTTTCTAGCCCCTGTTCGTGCAGAACCGACAAACGAACGATTTGTTCCGGGGAGAAAATCGCCTCAACCTCAGAGGTGTCCATCACTACCGGCAAATCCGTCTTATTCAATAATACGACAACAGGTCGATTTCGAAACTGCTCCATCAGCAAACGGTCATCCGGATGAAGCTCCTCGTTCACATTCAGCACGAACAAGATCAGATCCGCTTCCTCAAGCGCCGAGCGTGATCGTTCCACCCCGATTCGTTCCACCACATCCGCAGTTTCGCGGATACCTGCCGTATCCAGCAATCGCAGTGGAATTCCGCCAAGGGTCACATACTCTTCAATAACGTCGCGTGTCGTACCCGGAATGTCCGTCACAATCGCTTTGTTTTCCTGTACGAGCGCATTAAGCAGCGAGGATTTACCGACATTGGGCCGGCCCACAATTGCCGTCATAATGCCTTCTCTTAATATCTTGCCTTCGCTTGCCGTTTTTAACAAACGATCGATTTCGGCACATGACTCACCACAGCGCTCACGAATATAATCACTCGTCATGGAAGCGACATCATGCTCTGGATAATCGATATTCACTTCAATATGTGCAAGCAGCTCAATCAAATTATGACGAAGCGCTTTAACCTTCTTCGACAACATCCCTTCAGCCTGCTTCATCGCAACCGAGAAAGCGCGATCCGACTTCGAGCGAATCAAATCAATGACTGCCTCCGCTTGCGTCAAATCGATTCTCCCGTTTAGGAATGCACGCTTCGTAAACTCACCAGGCTCTGCAATTCGAATGTCACCAGAGCGAAGCAGCAGCTCCAGGACGCGTTTCACCGCGACAACACCGCCGTGCGTGCTAAGCTCAACGACATCTTCCGCTGTAAACGAACGCGGCCCCCTCATAATCGTCAGCAAAATCTCTTCTACAACTTCGCCACTGATCGGATCCACAATATGGCCATAATGGACGGTATGCGAATCAGCCGTGACAATATTCGATTTGGATCGGAAATATTTTGCACTTTCTGCAACTGCCTCAGGTCCGCTTACCCGTATAACGGCAATGCCGCCCTCTCCGACAGCAGTCGAAATGGCGGCAATCGTGTCTTGAATCATCATGTTATTTTCCCTCATATTTAAAAAAATGAGCAATGACCATTAAAGAGCCATTGCTGAAAAAGAGCTGTATGCTTCTTACTTAAGCGTAATCACGACACGGCGATTCGGTTCATCGCCTTTACTGAATGTTTTAACCTTAGCGTGGTTCTGTAATTGCGAGTGAATGATCTTCCGCTCGTGCGGGGACATCGGCTCCAGTACAACTTCCTTACGTGTACGGATAACATGTCCCGCCAACCGATCGGATAAATCCTCAAGCGTCTTCCGGCGACGCTCGCGAAAATCTTCCGCATCAAGCACAATGCGAAGATGGCTGTTGGCATAACGGTTGGCCACAATGTTGACCAGGTATTGCAAAGCGTCAAGCGTTTGGCCTCGACGTCCGATCAGCATGCCAAGATCGCCGCTTCCCGATAACGCGAGAGTTAAACCGTCTTTCGAATCGTTACGAGCAATCGTAATGTCAAGCCCCATCGTTCTTGCCACTTCGGTGATGAATCGTTCCGTTTCAAGGAGCGGATCTTTGGCTGCTGCAGCAGTAACCGATGGCGTCTTTGCCTGCTCGACCACCAGAGGTACAAGCACGAGCTCCACTTTCGCAGCTCGCGCGCCGATCAAGCCGAATAAACCTTTGGACGGTTTCTCCAGAACAGTTACATTAACGCGATCCGCTGACACTTGCAATTCCGTTAAACCATTTTGTACAGCATCTTCGATCGTTTTGCCCGATGCTACGATTTTCTTCATTTCGCAGGTACACTCTCCTTGCCCTTAGGTGAGTTGCGTACATATAGGAAATAGTTTTGCACAATGGTGTAGATATTGCTGAATACCCAGTAAAGCGGCAATGCAGCCGGGAATGACAACGCCATAACGAAGATCAAAACCGGGAAGATCATCATAATCCCTTGCATCGCTGGCATTGTTTTCTGCTGCGAAGACATCATCTTAGATTGAATGAACGTTGTAATAGCAGCCAGGATAGGCAGCACGTACGTATGATCCTTCTCTCCAAGCTCCAGCCACAGGAATGTATGCTCACGAATGTTTTCATTCATATAAATCGCATTGTAAAGCGCAATGA
Organism: Paenibacillus sp. J22R3; assembly: GCF_056269305.1. Classification (NCBI taxonomy): domain Bacteria; kingdom Bacillati; phylum Bacillota; class Bacilli; order Caryophanales; family Paenibacillaceae; genus Paenibacillus; species Paenibacillus sp. J22R3. The sequence goes on from NZ_JBWDNS010000006.1 coordinate 517,885, forward strand.
AAATCGGCATTTGCACGAGCAGCGGCAGACAGCCGGCTAGCGGGTTAACTTTGTGCTGTTGGAACAGCTTCATCGTTTCTTCCTGCTGCTTTTGCGGATTGTCTTTATGCTTCTCTTTCAATTTCGCAAGCTCCGGCTGCAATGCCTGCATCGCCTTTGAACTGCGGTATTGTTTAATCGTAAGCGGGAGAATCAAAGTTCTGACGATGATAACCATTAGCAAGATCGCAATGCCATACTCGCCGCCGAACCATTTGGCAAAATTCTCGAGCACTAATGAGAAATAATAGACTACGTTTCTCTGCCAGAAATTGCCGTGTTCCAGGTCAGTCATTGATACCGTGTGAGTAGCTGAAGAACAGCCGCTCAGAAAAAGCATGACCGCAATTAATGCAATTGCCGTCAGCCATGTTCGTTTCGAAATACGGGACAACATGTAAATCTCCTCTCTGCATACCGATAGCGTAAGGTCCGGATAAAGAAGGACCAGTTGCATTTTCATATTCACGTAAACTATATCACATTTTATGGCACAAAGAAACAAGCCTCCTGCTCACGTAAAAGCGATTACACGCCTTAACGCGAAGTCTTCAGAAGCCCTGCTCGTTTCAATACATGAAGCATGCTTTTTTCGAGTTCCTTGAGCTCCAGACCAACTGCCGGTTTCCTCACAATGACGATCAGATCCAGCTGCCCGGTTATACGGTCCTTCTGCCCTCGGACAATTTCCTTCACAAGACGCCGCATTCGATTGCGAACGACGGCATTCCCGATCTTCTTGCTCGCCGAAACACCAAGACGTAATGGATCCGCCTGCAGCTGGCGCGACCAATAGACGACAAATTGGCTGTTTGCGAATGATTTGCCGTTTCGATAAATCCGGCTGAAATCTTCGCGGTTACGCAATCGCAATTTTCTTTGCACGGGTACACCTTCACCGGACCTTTATTTATATATCAGTAAGAACAAGATTCTCTATCCCACACAATTCTCCTAAGATTATCATGCGACCGACCGTCTCTTCCTCATTAAGGAAGCGCACAATACGTTTCTTCTACCTCTTTCTTGCCGTAAAAAAGAAAAAAAGACCACGTAATGTGGTCTTAAGGTTTACGCGCTCAATACTTTTCTTCCACGTTGACGGCGGGCGCTAAGCACTTTACGTCCGTTTGCGGAAGCCATGCGTTTACGGAAACCATGAACTTTCTTGCGTTTGCTAACGTTCGGTCTGAATGTCGGTCTCATTATCAATGCACCTCCTATACCTTACTCAAATCACCTTGCATATTTACTATTTCTATCGTCTGGCGCGATTAGCGATCATCAGTTTTTTCTAAGCGTGAACAGCTGCGCAGCCGAGATAGTCAAACCACGAGCGTCCATCGGTGAAAAAACGCCTTTTTCAATTAAACCATGCAGGTGGCCAAAAGTCAACCAGAAACAGCTGTGGGAAGAGTCTCCAAAGCCAGGCTGTGGATAAAAGTATATTAAAAGTATAAACAGGGCCTTTAGGTTGATAATTTAATAACATGTGGATGAATTTATCGGAGTTTCCCGCATTATGTCGAATTGGTAACAAGATATAAACAATATCTAGTGTTGTCGATAACTCTTATACACAACCTATAGAATTTGTGGATAAAATCAGCGGAATCGTTGAATATCAAGGGTTATTTTGCTATGATGATTATGTTTTCTGTGTGGATGACTCCAACTCCCCCTCAACATTATCAACACCCTGTGGATAACAATGTGAACAACATTCATCCCCTTTTGATAATTTTTATGCACCCATCCTTAATAATGTGGATGAAATGGATCAGAAAGCCCGATGTTTCGACATCAACAGCATGACCGCGCCGTTTTCGGTGAATTGGATAAGGAGTGACAATCTGTGGATAGCCATACGCACGAAATGTGGCAACAGGTGCTGTCGATCATTCAAACGAAGCTCAGCAAGCCAAGTTTCGACACTTGGTTTAAAGCGACTAAAGCTTCGTTTAGTGGTGATTCTACTGTCATTGTGACAGCGCCGACGACTTTTGCAGCCGAATGGCTCGAAAGCCGGTATACAAAGCTTGTGCGGACCACACTGCAGGAATATATGGGGCGCCAGTATGACATTAAATTTGTCATTGAAGAGAATAAGCCGCCTGAGCCAGCAGAAATCCAACCAATCATAATGCCAACCGTGCATGTCGGGCCGGAAGAGCCCTACACGCATATGCTTAATCCCAAATATATGTTCGACACGTTCGTCATCGGCGCCAATAACCGGTTTGCACATGCCGCTTCTTTAGCTGTGGCCGAAGCACCGGCGAAGGCATACAATCCGCTGTTTCTATACGGCGGCGTTGGACTAGGCAAGACGCATTTAATGCATGCAATCGGGCATTATATTTTGGAACATAACCCGAATACACGAGTTCTGTATTTATCCTCCGAGAAATTTACGAATGAGTTCATCAATGCCATTCGGGACAACAGGGGCGAGAGCTTCCGCAACAAATACCGAAACATTGACGTGCTGCTCATTGACGATATACAGTTCCTGGCCGGCAAAGAACAAACGCAAGAAGAGTTTTTCCATACCTTTAATGCGCTGCATGAGGAACGGAAACAAATCGTCATTTCGAGTGACCGACCGCCGAAAGAAATTCCAACCTTAGAGGAACGGCTTCGTTCCCGGTTCGAATGGGGCTTAATAACGGATATTCAGCCGCCGGACTTAGAGACGCGGATCGCGATTCTGCGGAAGAAAGCGAAGGCCGAGAACTTGGACATCCCGAACGAAGCCATGGTCTACATCGCCAGCCAAATCGATACGAACATTCGCGAACTGGAAGGCGCATTAATACGCGTCGTAGCCTATTCATCGCTCATTAATGAAGACATCTCGTCGCATTTGGCAGCCGAAGCACTTAAAGATATTATTCCATCAAGCCGGCCAAAAATGATCACGATGCAGGATATCCAGCAAAAAGTTGGGGAGTTATACGGACTCAAGCTGGAGGAATTTAAAGCGCGTAAACGTACGAAGGCAGTTGCGTTCCCAAGACAGATCGCGATGTATCTGTCTAGGGAGTTAACGGACTACTCGCTTCCTAAGATCGGGGAGGCATTCGGCGGACGCGACCATACAACCGTCATCCATGCGCACGAGAAAATTACGCAGCAGCTGAAAGTGGATTCGGAGCTCTACAAAATCGTCCAAACGTTAACGGATAAAATTAAAAACCATACGTAAATACGAAGACTGTGGATATAGCCCAAAAAGTTATACACGTCTTCAACATTTCATCAGCAAGCCTATGCACACGCTATACACATGTGGATAGGCTTGCTTTATCCGTGTTTGAACCACTTATCCACATATTCAGGGCCCCTACTACGACTTCTACTAATATTTATTAATAAACATCATCAAATATAGGTGACAACGCAGCCTCCTCATTCGCCGCCTTGATCCCTGCAATATAGGAGTGACATTCATGAAATTAACCATTCGAAAAGATCAATTGAACGACGCGATTCAACAAGTTTCCAAAGCAACTTCCAGCAGACCGGCAATTCCCATTCTCGGTGGTATCAAAATCGACGTTACACACCAAGGTGTAACACTTACCGCCAGCGATACCGATATTTCGATTCAAAGCTTTATTCCCGTTGAGAACGGTGAATTTGTCATTGCTAAAGTACAGAAACCGGGCAGTGTTGTATTGCCGGCTAAGTTCTTTGTAGAAATCGTGAAGAAACTTCCGTCGGATGAACTCGAAATTGAAGTGAAAGAACATCACCAAACGATGATTCGCTCTGGTTCAACGGATATCCAAATGGTTGGCCTGGATCCCGAAGAATTCCCGATTCTTCCGACAATCGAACAAAGTGAGAACATCTCAGTTCCCGGTGATCTGCTGAAATCGATGATCCGCCAAACCGTTTTCGCAGCTTCTACGAGCGAACAAACGCCGATTTTGACCGGAGCGCTCTGGAATTTACAAGAAGGTCAACTAAAATTCGTGGCTACAGACCGCCATCGTCTGGCTAGCCGCACAGCTGCTGTCGAAACACCTGAGAACTACCGTTTTTCCAATGTTGTTATTTCAGGAAAAACACTGAATGAGTTATCCAAGCTCGTTCCGGATGATCATACACATGTGGATATCGTTGTGGCGGATAACCAAGTGCTCTTCAAAGTGGGTAACGTATTGTTCTACTCGCGAATTTTGGACGGGACTTACCCGGACACTTCTAAAATTATTCCGCAGCAGTTCAAAACAGAACTCGTGCTTCACACAAAAAAATTGACGGATGCGATCGATCGCGCTTATTTGATGTCACGTGAAGAGAAAACGAACATTGTTCGCCTTATTTCGGATGAAGACGGCACCATTGAAATTTCCTCGAGCTCCACGGAACTCGGTCGCGTAACGGAGAAGCTCGATGCCAAAGAAATGAACGGTGAGCAGCTTCGCATCGCCTTTAACTCCAAATATATGCTTGATGCATTGAAAGTTATCGATAGCGAGTATTTGTTTATCGGATTTAACGGTGCGATGAGCCCGATCATCATTAAGCCGACTGATCACCCGCACAGCCTGCATCTCATCTTGCCATACCGGACGACAGGCTAAAGAAGGAGAATAAAACGATGAAAGAAATAGGGATTTCGACAGAATATATTGCACTTGGACAGTTCCTGAAGCTGTCGGACTGTATTGATTCAGGCGGTGCAGCCAAATTCTTCTTGCAGGAGAACGAGGTACTGATTAACGGGGAGCCGGACGACCGCCGCGGCCGCAAATTGTACACCGGCGATAAGATTGATGTGAAAGGCTTCGGCAGCTTTACGATTGTGAAACGGTAATGCAGCAAGCCAAACAGCTTGTCAGCAGTGACCGGGGGGCATCCAAGTGCGATTAACATCTATACAATTGCAGCATTATCGCAATTACGAGCATATTGAGCTTGCGACTGACAGTCAGGTCAACTTGTTTGTCGGACGCAATGCACAAGGTAAAACCAATCTGCTGGAAGCGATTTTCGTGCTGGCTTTGACGAAGTCTCACCGTACGAGCAAGGACAAAGAGCTAATCGGCTGGCAATCTACTGAAGCGCGGATCCGGGGTGTAGTGGAGAAACGATATGGTCCGCTCACGCTGGATCTCTCTTTGTCTACTCAGGGGAAGAAAGCGAAGATAAACGGTCTGGAGCAGCGCAAGCTTAGCGAGTTTGTCGGATCGCTTAATGTCGTCATGTTCGCTCCCGAGGATCTGGAAATCGTAAAAGGCACGCCGGGCATCCGAAGACGGTTTCTGGATATGGAAATCGGCCAGGTTCAGCCCGGTTATTTGCATGCACTGGGTCAATACAGCAAAGTGCTTGTGCAGCGCAATAATTACTTGAAAACAGCATCGCCCGGCAACGCCAATCAGGCCATGATGGATGTCTGGAATATGCAGCTTGCAGAGTATGGTGTTAAAATTGTGAAAAAAAGGCAAAACTTCATAGAGAAGCTTCAGAAATGGGCGCAGCAGATTCATGCGGGCATAACAGCCGGCACTGAGGAGCTGACAATTGTATATCGCCCCTCGTTTGAAAGTGACGGGGCAGAAGATGAATCTATATTATTTGAGCAATTTATGATAAAGTTAACACAAGTAAAGGATCAGGAGCTTCGTCGTGGTATGACGCTCGTTGGTCCTCATCGTGATGACATGGCCTTTTTTATAAATGGCAAAGAAGCCTCTGTTTATGGGTCACAGGGCCAGCAGCGAACGACAGCCTTATCGCTGAAATTAGCTGAGATTGAACTTATCCATGAAGAAATAGGCGAGTACCCTTTGCTGCTGCTCGATGATGTTTTATCCGAGCTGGACCAGCACCGGCAAACGCAGCTTATAGAAACTTTTCAAAGTAAAGTGCAGACCTTTATTACGACGACCGGGCTTGAAAGCGTTAATATCAGCAAGCTCCATGATTCCCGTGTGTACCAGGTGAAGGACGGTCATGTCGAACAGTAAGCCTTAAGGCGTTGCCTATGAGAGGTGGAGGCTATGTACATTCATTTGGGCGGAGAAAAAATTATTCGTGCTACGGAACTCGTAGCTATATTTGATATCTCAATCGAGCAGTCCTCCAAGCTGTCCAAGCAATTCGTCGCACAGGCTCGGAAGCGCAAAGACGTTGAAGTTATAGGAGAAGAAGAAGCGAAATCCATCGTAGTGACAGAGCACAAGATCTACTATTCGCCGATTTCATCCTCAACGCTGAAGAAACGATCGCACCATTTTGCGACCAACTAAGGGTCGTACAACGGGAATTGATTTGCAGCATTAGATGCGGCAAGTAGTTGAGAGGAGCAGTGAAATTGAGCATGTCGTCGAATCAGAACACGTATGATGAAAGTCAGATTCAAGTACTTGAAGGTTTAGAGGCGGTACGTAAACGCCCCGGTATGTATATTGGCTCCACCAGCAGCAAAGGGCTTCACCATCTGGTATGGGAAGTCGTTGACAATAGTATTGACGAAGCACTGGCTGGCTACTGCACACGCATTGAAGTCACCATTCATGAAGATAACAGTATCACTGTCGTCGATAACGGCCGCGGCATCCCGGTCGGAGAGAACGTGAAACTGAAGAAGTCTACGCTCGAAGTGGTTATGACGGTTCTTCATGCCGGCGGTAAGTTTGGCGGCGAAGGCTACAAGGTGTCCGGCGGTTTGCATGGCGTCGGTATTTCCGTCGTGAATGCGTTATCTGAGCATGTAGAGGTTACCGTTAAGCGGGAAGGTCATATCCACAGACAAGAGTACCGTCGCGGCGCACCGCAATACGATCTCAAAGTGATCGGTGATACCGAAGAAACGGGAACAACGACTCGTTTCAAACCGGATCCGGAGATTTTCACGGAGACGTTGGTTTATGAGTATGAGATCCTTCAATCTCGTATTCGCGAGCTGGCGTTCTTGAACAAAGGGATTGAAATTGCGCTGCTTGATGAGCGGACAGGCGCAACCAACACCTTCAAGTACGATGGCGGAATCAACGAATTCGTTAAGTATTTGAACCGTAAACGCGAGGTATTACACGAACAGCCGATTTACGTTGAGGGCATGAAGGACAACATCCAGGTGGAAGTAGCCTTGCAGTATAACGACAGCTATACAGAGAATATCTACTCGTTCGCTAACAACATCAATACGCATGAGGGCGGTACGCATGAGTCCGGCTTCAAGAGCGCACTGACACGTATTATTAACGAGTATTCCCGCAAAATGAATGCAATCAAAGAAAGCGACTCCAACCTGTCCGGTGACGATGTTCGTGAAGGCTTGACGGCGATTATTTCCGTTAAGATTCCGGAGCCTCAGTTTGAAGGTCAAACGAAAACAAAGCTTGGCAACAGTGAAGTGCGGGGGATTGTTGAATCCTTCTTCGCGGAGAAGTTCCAGGAGTTCTTGAATGAGAATCCGGCTGTTTCGAAGAAAATCATCGAGAAGGGCCTTCAAGCAGCACGTGCGCGTGAAGCAGCCCGTAAAGCCCGTGAGTTAACTCGTCGCAAGAGCGCACTGGAAGTCAGCGCACTACCGGGTAAATTGGCGGATTGCTCCTCGAAAGATGCTTCGATCAGTGAAATCTATATCGTAGAAGGTGACTCCGCGGGTGGATCGGCTAAACAAGGCCGTGATCGTCATTACCAGGCGATTTTGCCGCTACGGGGTAAAATTTTGAACGTTGAGCGCGCGCGTCTGGACCGTATTTTATCCAACACGGAAATTCGTGCAATCATCACTGCGCTTGGTACGAGCATTGCCGATGATTTCGATATCGCCAAGGCTCGTTATCACAAAGTTATCATCATGACCGATGCTGACGTCGACGGCGCACATATTCGTACGCTGCTGCTGACCTTCTTCTTCCGCTACATGCGCAAAATTATCGAAGCCGGCTTTATCTACATCGCACAGCCGCCGCTCTTTAAGATCGAACGCAATAAAGTCATTCGTTATGCGCAAAGCGAGAAAGAACGTGATGCCATCATCAGCGAATTCGGTGAAGGCGTTAAAGTGAATGTACAGCGTTATAAAGGTCTCGGAGAAATGAACGCATCGCAGCTGTGGGAGACAACAATGGATCCGGAGAGCCGTACGATGCTTCAAGTTACAATCGAGGATGCCATTGAGGCTGATAATATTTTCGAAACCCTTATGGGGGATAACGTCGAACCACGACGTGAATTCATTCAAGAATTTGCGAAGTACGTGAAGAACCTCGATGTATAGAGCGTGAACAAATAACAAGCCGTCCGGCGATTCGGGCGGCTTGTGTTATTTCTTCTTGCGGTTATTTGCTGCATGGTAGCGATAAATGCGACGAAAGATGTCTTTATCCGGCAGCTTTCGGAAGATATAAGGGTCAGGCATTGTGTTGACCTCAAGGATCCATGGTCTGAAGGATTGATCAATGGCCAGATCCAGACCTATTTCCTTAATCCCCTTATACGTAGTCTGCATTTGATGAGCGGTGGCTACACCTAGTTCCGCTAACCATTCTTGATAGCTGGCAATTTGCGCAATAGAAAGATGGGCACGCATCAGCTTCTCAAAAGGCATTGCAGTGCCGCCGTTATGACAGTTGGTTACGATTTTAGTGGGATCACTGACTCTGCCGATGACACCGGTCGTTATCCATTGCTGCTTCAGGTTACGCTGAACCATGACGCGGACATCGAATCTTCTTTTGTTATAGGTAAGTAAATGTATGCCCTGCTGGATCAAATATTTCCGTCCCTTAATGACTTGCCCCAGGGAACGTGCCATCTTTTCAAACGAAGCAAAGCTTTGCAGTTTAGTTCCAAGCTGATAAGTGTACGTATGATCGGCTGTTTTCTCCACTCGAATGACGCCGTTGCCGAATGTGCCGTGATCGGGTTTTACATATACCATTTCAAACTCATTGAGCATCTGCTCAAGGTCGGACGTGCTCCACACTTGTGTGACCGGAATACGTTGACGTAATTCGTCCGAATGCAGCAGTACGTTTGTTTTCTCCAATTTGCTTCTCACGCGTTGAATGGCCAACAAGGTCCCGCCTTCCAGAGGGGTAATAGGTAGTGTATGAAAGCCCCAGCCTGCAGGAGACAGAGGTTGAAAACGATGTTATAATAGGGATAATGCCTATTTTTGCTTCTGTGCAAGAAGCCTTAATAAATGCACTTGGAATGAAACATGCTTCTTCGCCCACAAGGACGGCTACAGCCGTTTCACCTCGCTTGTTAGATTATGGCGGAGAACGGTCCATGGAGTGGGCGAATACCTACGTTTTGCGAAAGTTTGTTGCAGGGCGGATGCCTGAAACAACTTTATTGACGGTAAACGTTTAAGGTTGGCCGGATTGAGAAAAAACTATAATGGATTCTAGTATTCTGTTATACGAATTATCCCTGCTTTCGTAATGCGGACAACCCTGTAATCGTATTCGAAGGCTCATGTTATAAGCAACCTAGGAGGTCAACGATGGCGGAAGAGAACAATCTGCAAGTAAGGGATCGCGATATCGGTACTGAGATGCGCGAATCGTTTATGGATTATGCAATGAGTATCATCGTTAGCCGCGCACTTCCGGATGTACGAGACGGACTGAAACCGGTTCACCGTCGGATTCTCTTTGCCATGTCCGAGCTAGGCATGTCTCCGGACAAGCCATACAAGAAGTCGGCCAGAATCGTCGGCGAAGTTATCGGTAAGTACCATCCGCATGGTGACTCTGCCGTTTACGAGACCATGGTCCGGATGGCGCAAGATTTCTCGCTGCGTTATATGCTCATAGACGGTCATGGTAACTTCGGTTCCATTGACGGTGATATGGCGGCAGCAATGCGTTATACAGAAGCACGTTTATCCAAGATTGCGATGGAGATGCTTCGCGATATCAATAAAGAAACGGTCGATTACATTCCAAACTATGACGGCGAAGAGCATGAACCGAAAGTACTTCCTGCCCGTTTCCCGAATCTCTTGGTAAATGGTTTGACAGGAATTGCAGTAGGTATGGCTACCAACATTCCGCCGCATAACTTGACTGAAGTTATCAATGGGGTACAAGCGCTTATTCAGAACCCTGATATCACTCCGATCGAGCTGATGGATTATATCAAGGGGCCGGACTTCCCAACTGCCGGGTTCGTAATGGGACGCGAAGGGATGCGTCAAGCTTATACAACAGGCCGCGGATCCGTCACAATGCGTGCTCGTGCAACAATTGAGGAGAATGGCGGTAAAGCTCGGATTATCGTGCATGAGCTGCCTTACCAAGTTGTTAAAGCAAGACTTGTTGAGAAGATTGCAGAGCTTGTTCGCGAGAAGAAGATCGAAGGTATCACCGATCTTCGTGATGAGTCCGACCGTAACGGTATGCGTGTTGTCATTGAACTTCGCCGCGATGTGACACCAACAGTTGTACTAAACAATTTATACAAACAAACGCAGATGCAGATGAATTTCGGCTTCAATATGCTTGCACTAGTTAAAGGTGAGCCGCGTACACTCAACCTGCGTGATATTTTGTATTACTACTTAGAGCACCAAATTGAAGTCATTCGCCGTCGTACGGAGTTTGACCTGAAGAAAGCACAAGCACGTGCGCACATTCTGGAAGGCTTGCGTATTGCGCTTGATAATCTTGATGAAGTCATCAAGTTGATTCGCGCGTCGCAAACAACAGAAGAAGCTAGAGAAGGTTTGATCTCACGCTTTAGCCTAAGCCTCGATCAAGCACAAGCCATACTCGACATGCGTTTGCAGCGTCTGACAGGACTCGAGCGCGACAAAATCGAAGCCGAGTATGCGGAACTGCTTCGTAAAATCGCGGAATTCGAAGCGATCCTTGCTGATGAGCAGCTTGTTCTGCAAATCATCAACGATGAGCTTGAAGAAGTGAAAGAGAAGTTCGGTGATGAGCGTCGTACTGAACTGATGGCGAGCGAAGAGGAGATCCTGGATGAAGATCTGATTCCACGCGAGGACGTCATCATTTCGATTACGCACTCCGGCTATGTGAAGCGTCTGCCGGTTACCACTTACCGCAGCCAGAAGCGTGGCGGCAAAGGTGTTATCGGAATGGATACGAAGGATACCGACTTCGTCGAGCATCTGTTTGTATCGAATACGCATCACTTCCTCCTCTTCTTTACGAATAAAGGGAAAGTGTACCGCCTGAAGGCTTACGAGATTCCGGATCTCAGCCGTACGGCACGTGGGACTCCGATCATTAACTTGATTCAAATCGAGCAAGGAGAAACCGTTAATGCGGTTATCCCGGTTGAATCGTTCGAGCCGGATCGTTTCTTGTTCTTTGCAACGAAACAGGGCATCGTGAAGAAAACGCCTCTTGATGACTACTCGAACATCCGTAAAGTTGGACTTATCGCGATTAATCTGCGCGATGACGATGATCTGATCGGCGTGAAGCTGACGGACGGCACGAAAGAAATCATTATGGGCACGAGCCAAGGGATGTCCATCCGATTCCCAGAGACAGATGTTCGTCCAATGGGACGTTCGGCGACAGGGGTTAAAGGGATTAGCTCCGATGACGATGATCAGGTAATCGGCATGGATGTCGTAGAGCCGGAGAATGAAATATTGATCGTTACATCCAACGGTTACGGTAAACGTACACCGGTTAGTGAGTACCGGAGCCAGAGCCGTGGCGGTAAAGGAATCAAGACGCTCAACGTAACGGAGAGAAACGGATCGATTGTCAGCTTGAAAGTCGTACAAAACGATGAGGATCTGATGATCATGACCTCTGGAGGCACGCTCATTCGTATGAGCATGGCCGGCATCTCTACAATGGGTCGTAATACGCAAGGGGTTCGACTCATCAACATTCGTGAGGATGACGCTGTTGCGACGGTTACGCGTGTGGCGCGCAATGACGAGTCTGACAATACGGATGAAGAGCTAGAGGGCGAGGAGACAGAAGGAACGTCCTCCACTGAAGAACAGTCATAAAAGAGAAGATAATCGCAGGCATCGTGGAGGAGAGCTATGGGGACAGTAGCGATTTCGCAAGTAAAGCTTGGGGACAAAATTGCACAAGACGTTCTCACCCCGCTTGGCAGTGTGCTTTTGCATAAAGGTAAAGTGGTAACTCCACGTGAGTATGATATCTTGCATGCCTTCCTTGTACCCACTGTATGTATCGACACGCCTGGGGAGAAGAAGGAAGCAGAGGAAGCGGCACAAGAGAAATATTTAGAATCAGTCAAAGAAAATTCGAGCAAATCGGGATTGATGGAGCAGTATGACCTAACGGTTGTGCTGCTCAAGAAAGTGTTCAATCAGATGATGAGCGGAATGGCACTGCCGATTCTTGATTTGCGTAATCAGCTGGAAGCACTGCTTGCGCATAGTCATGATTATAAGATGATGACTTTCTCTCCGCAGAATGTCCCGAATGAGGATTATCTGTTTCACAAAAGCGTCATGTCGGCATTAAGCTGCTACATGCTTGCTCAGTGGAATAACCTCCCTAAGAAGGATTGGATGCAATCGGCGTTCGCCGGGCTGCTTCATGATATCGGCAACGCCAAGGTAGACCGTAACATCCTCAATAAACCTACGAAGCTGACGGCTGAGGAAGTGGAGGATATGAAACGACATACTGTTCTTGGTTATCAGCTGCTCAAGAACGCTGCAGCAATCAATGAAGGTGTGAAGCTGGCAGCACTTCAGCATCATGAACGATATGACGGAAGCGGTTATCCTCTTGGTATCGGGTCGGAGAAAATTCATCCTTATGCTAAGTTTGTAGCGATCTCGGATATCTTCAATGCCATGACGATGAAACGCGCCTACCGTAAAGCGACTTCGCCTTACTTAGTGCTCGAGCAGCTGCTGCAGGACTCATTCGGTAAGCTGGACCCAGCCTACGTAAGGATCTTTATCGATAAGGCTACTCAGTTTAATAATGGAACAGTCGTACGACTGAATGACGATCGTATCGGTGAGATTGTTTTCTCAGACCGGAATCATCCAACAAGGCCGTGGGTATCTGTATCCGGAACGATCGTGAATCTCATTACCGAACGACAGCTCTATATAGAAGAAGTAATGACGAGAAACAATAAATAAAATGATTTCGAAATAATGGTTGACCTAATTTGTTGAACTGTGTTATATTACTTCTTGCCGCTTTTGAGGCCGAGGAATATAACACAGTTTTTTATTTGAAAGAATAAAAAAAGCTTGCAATTAGGTAAGCGAATGTGATATATTAATCAAGTCGCCGCTGAGACATGGGCGCACAAAACACGAAGTATTTGTTCTTTGAAAACTGAACAATGAGCGACCAGTCAAATGGTCATAAATCGCGAAACTAACGTTTCGCAAAGCTAGTTTTTTGAATGAGCTACCAAGCGAATTCTTAAA